>NZ_SOHH01000107.1 GCF_004403515.1 Cryobacterium fucosi
CACCGTGTCCACCGGTGCGAACCTGTCGGTCGACACGATCCCGTTCACGGCCACTCAGACCCGGATGACGATGAGCGTCTACAGCCCTGCTGCGGGCGTTCGGGTTCGGATGAAGGCCGAGAATGCCGCTAACCCGGGACAGAACGTCGAAACGGATGCGTTCACCACGGTCGCCGGGGCGTGGGAGACCCTGACGTTCGACTTCGGCGACACGTCCACGCACTTCATCCCCGACGGCCCAACGACCTACGACCTGACCAAGCCGACCCAGAATTTGAACCTGACCAGCACCTACAACAAGGTGAGTGTCTTCTTCGACTACTTCGTCGGCGTGGGCGGCTATGCACCGATGCCGTCCGACCGCACGTACTTCTTCGACGACGTGATCTTCCAGACGGAGGTGGCTCCGCCGCCGCCGGTGGCGGGCGACATCATCACGTTCGATGAGAGTACCCCGCCGGTGCTGACCGGCTTCGGCGGAGCGGCGGACTCGACCATCGCACCCGACCCGGCCAACGCTGCGAACAAGGTGGCGAAGGTTGTCAAGGGGGTCGGCGCCGAGGTCTGGGCCGGCGCCACGGTGTCGAACCTTCCCAACCAGGCGATCGCGCCGATCGGTTTCAGCGCCACCCGGAAGTCCGTGACGGCGCGCGTGTGGTCGCCCGACGCGGGCATCCAGGTGAGGCTGAAGGTGGAGAACGCGTCCAACGGTGGCCAGTCAGTCGAGACCGAGGCCACCACGACGGTGGCCGGCGGCTGGGAGACGTTGACGTTCAACTTTGCCAACCCGGTCGCCGGCACCGCGGCGCTGGACCTGGCCGTCACGTACAACAAGGTGTCGATCTTCTTCGACTTCGGCACGGTCGGAGCCGGCAAGACCTATTACGTCGACGATCTGGACTTCACCTTCACGGGCGAGCAGCCCCCGCCCCCGCCCGCCTCACTTGCCATCACGTTCGACGACAGCGCGAAGACCTACACGCTGACTGACTTCGGCAACAACGGCGGCGCGGTGGTGGCCGACCCGGCCGGTGGCACGAACAAGGTCGGCACGGTGTCC
>NZ_SOHH01000067.1 GCF_004403515.1 Cryobacterium fucosi
CGGCCGGGCCGCGCACCGTGGTCATCGCCGGCACCGGCGCCACCGGAGCGGCCGAGGCCTTCGCCCGCTCGGGCGGCTGGCCGTTGCTCGCCGAGGTGAGCAGCGGGGCGCGCTTCGGCCCGAACCTGGTCGGCGCCTACCGCGAGCTGCTCCAGGCCGACGAGTTCGGCGGCCGGGTGGAGCGGGCCGTCGTGTTCGGGCACCCCACGCTCAGCCGGGAGATCCCGGCGCTGCTCCAGAGGGACGGCGTCGACACGATCGTCGTGGCGGGGACCGGCGCGGAATGGTTCAACCCCGGACACCGGGCGCGCGTGTTCGCCCGGTCGGTCATCGCCGACGAGACGGCCGTCGTTGCCGCCGGAACCCGGGAGGCACGGGAATGGCTCGGCCGCTGGGTGATGACCAGCCGCCGGCTGCTCGACGGCTCGCCCGACCTGGCCACGCCCCCGGTCGGCGAACGCGGCATGACCCGGGCAGAACTCGCCGCCCTCCGCGCGCCGGTCACCCGCCCGATGCTGGTCGACGCCGTGTGGCGCGCGTCCTGGCCCCACGACCGGCTCGTGCTCGGCGCCTCCCGGCTGATTCGCGAGGCCGACCGCCTCGTGAGCGGCAAGAAGATCCCGGTGCACTCCAACCGCGGGCTCGCCGGAATCGACGGCACCGTGGCCACCGCCGTCGGCATCGCCCTCGCCAGTCAGTTCGGCCCCGAGCCGCGCCCGGCCGGGGTGACCCGGCTGCTGCTCGGCGACCTGGCGCTGCTGCACGACGCCGGTTCGCTGCTGCTCACGCCGGGCGAACCGCGCCCGCGCCTGCAGGTCATCGTCGGCAACGATGGCGGCGGCACCATCTTCGACAGCCTCGAGGTTGCGGCATCCGCCCGCACGGAATCGGTCGGCCGGGTGCTTTTCACCCCGCAGCGGATGGACTTCGCCCAGCTCGCGGCCGCCTACGGCTGGGAGTACAGCCGGGCCACCACGCGGACCGAGCTCGAGCAGGCCCTGACCATGCCGCCGGCCGGGCCGAGCATCCTCGAGGTTCCGCTCGCCCGGTAGCCCGCTCGCCCGGTAGCCCGGCCCCGCTCGCCCGGCCCGGTAGCCCGGCCCCGCCCGCCCGCCGGGTCGCC
>NZ_SOHH01000022.1 GCF_004403515.1 Cryobacterium fucosi
CTCCGCGGCCTGACCCGCGCCGTGCGCGGCGCGCACCCCGACCACGTGATCGGGGCTGCTCCCGGGCTCGTCGCCGCCCGCGCCCTCGGCTGGCCCGGCCAGAAGATCTCGGTGGCCCGCCTGCCCCGGGCGGTGCACCGCGCGCTGGACGTGTCCTTCACCCTCGCCGAGCTCCTCGCTCTCGGCGTCGCCGAGGACCTGCCCGCCGCGCCCGCCCCCGGCGACACGGCGGCCGTGCTGTTCACCTCCGGCTCGACCGGTCCGGCCAAGGGCGTCGTCTACACCCACGCCCAGCTCTCCGCGGTCGCCCACGCGCTGCACGCCCAGTACGGCGTGGGCCTCGGCACGGGCCTGGTCGCCGGGTTCGCGCCGTTCGCCCTGCTCGGCCCGGCCCTCGGCGCCCGCTCGGTGACCCCGGACATGGACGTCACCTCGCCGAAGACCCTGACCGCGACCGCCGTGGCCGCGGCCGTCGCCGCGATCGACGCCACCGTCGTCTTCCTTTCCCCGGCGGCCCTGGCCAACGTCGTCGCCACCGAGGCCGCACTCACCCCCGCCGACCACCGGGCTCTCGCCGGTGTGCGCAGCTTCCTCTCCGCGGGCGCCCCGGTGGCGGAACCGCTGCTGGCCGGCGCCGCCCGGCTGATGCCGCGGGCGAGCGCGCACACTCCCTACGGGATGACCGAGGGCCTGTTGATGACCGACATCACCCTCGACGGCATCCGCGACGCGGCCCCGATCTCCCTCGCCGACCTGGCCGGGCCCGGCGGGGTCTGCGTCGGGCGCCCGGCGGCGACCACCCGCATCCGGATCAGCGCCCTCGACCTGGCGGGGGCGGCCACCGGGGAACTGTCGGATGCGGCGGGTGTCACCGGAGAGATCGTGGTCTCCGCCCCGCACACCCTGGACCACTACTCCCGGCTCTGGCTCACCGACCGGGCCGCCCGGCGCGGAGCGGTCGCCGGGGAGCGCTGGCATCGCAGCGGCGACGTCGGCCACTTCGACTCGGCCGGCCGGCTCTGGATCGAGGGCCGCCTGCCCCACGTCATCCAGACCGCGACCGGGGTGCTCACCCCGGTCGGCCCCGAGCAGCGCGTCGAGGGCGTCGCCGAGATCGCCCGCGCCGCGGTCGTCGGCGTCGGCCCGGCCGGCACCCAGCAGCCGGTCGCCGTCGTCGAGACCCGCCCACCCGCGCACC
>NZ_SOHH01000018.1 GCF_004403515.1 Cryobacterium fucosi
GGCCAGCGCCCGCGCCCGCGCGAAGACGGGCGGCCCGTCGGTCAGGAGCGTCTCCGGCGCGACCAGGTGCAGGCGGCCGGCCGGCGCCGGCCTGGCCCAGCGGGCCCTGGTCGTGTCGATCGTGTAGCCGGCCTGGTGCACGGCGGGGCCGAAACCGTAGCGGGCGTAGATGGTGGCCTCGGAGACGGTCAGCATGGCCAGCGGCAGGCCGAGCCGTGCGGCGGTGCGCAGTTCGGCGGTGAGCAGGGCGCGGGCGATGCCCCGGCGCCGGTGGGTGGGTGCCACCGTGACCGAGCTGATCGCCCAGGCCGGGAGGCTGCCGCCGGGAACCGTGACGTCCATCGGCCAGCACCGCACCGTGGCGACGGGCGTGGCCGGATCGGCGGCCGCGGGGTCGAGCACGGCCGTGATGCGGTCGCCGGCCACCTCCGCGGCCTGGGCGGCGAGCGACTCCGCGCCGGGCGCGGAATCGTGGAAGCCGCGGGCATCCGCCTGCAGCCAGCGCGTCACGGCGGAGTCGTCCGCGGGGTCGACCAGGCGCAGCTCGAGGTCGTCGGCCGCCAGGGCGGCGTGGGAATCGGCGTCGATGGGGAGCGCGGCGTAGTCGGTCACGGCCTCACCCTAGCCGTGTTGATTGCGGGGCGGCAGGCGGGCGGGGCGGTGCGGCACCGGCACGCCGGTCGGCGCGGCCGGGGCATCCGGAGCAGAATGGCCAGGCAGCACCATCGGAGGTCACCTGTGTCGAATCCCCCTTCCCGGACCCCTGCCCGTGCCGGCGGCCGGGCGGTCGTGATCGCGCCCGATTCGTTCAAGGGCACGATCGGGGCGAGCGACGCCGCGCGCCGGATCGCGGCGGGCTGGGCATCCGTTCGCCCGCAGGACCGGCTGCGGCTGCTGCCGATGGCCGACGGCGGTGAGGGAACCCTCGACGCGTTCGAACTGGCCGTGCCCGGCGCGACCCGGATGCCGGTGACCGTTCCGGGCCCGGACGACCGGCCGGTCGACACGCACTGGCTGCTGCTGCCCGACGGCACCGGCGTCGTCGAGCTCGCGGCGACGAGCGGAATCACCCTGCTCGACCGGCTTCGGCCACTCGACGCGCACACGCTGGGCTTCGGCCAGGCGATTGCCGCCGCCCTGGACCACGGAGTCACCCGGCTGCTGCTCGCCATCGGCGGAAGCGGCTCGACCGACGGCGGCTCGGGCATGCTCCGGGCGCTCGGCGCGGTGCTCCTCGACTCGGCGGGCCGCCCGGTGCCGCCGGGCGGCCGCGGCCTCGCC
>NZ_SOHH01000079.1 GCF_004403515.1 Cryobacterium fucosi
TCGAGCGGATGAACCAGTTCTTCCGAAGCCGCTTCATGTCTGGCCGCACATTCACCTCGCCCGACGACTTCAACGAGCAGCTCGCCGCGTGGTTGCCGGTCGCGAACAACCGGCTCTCCCGCTCTCGCCGGGGCCGTCCTAACGACCTGGTCAGCATCGACCGGGCCGCGATGCGAGGACTCCCGCCGGTGGCGCCGGAGGTGGTGCTCCGCAACAGCGTCCGGTTGCCCCGCGATTACTACGTTCGCGCGTTCAGCAACGACTACTCCGTCGACCCGACGATGATCGGCCGGGTCGTGGACGTCACCGCGAGCCTGGACACCGTCTCCGTTCATCACGATGGAGTCCTCATCGCCGAGCACCGGCGGAAGTGGGCGCGGCAGCTGACGGTGACCGACCCCGCCCACGTTGCCCGCGCGGCCGAGCTCCGCGCCCAGTTCCAAGCCCAACGGGCGCGCCGGCCTGCCGTCACCCCGGTCGTTGAGACCGCGTCGTTGGCCCGTTACGACGAGCTCTTCAACGTTGACCTCGATTCGGCCTCGTCGCAGTGGGCGGTCGCGTCGTGATCGGGCCGGAGGCGGTCTCGCAGATCGAGTACTACGCTCGCGCGCTGCGGGCGCCGCGGATCAGCGAAGCGTTCCGCCGCCTGGGCGACCAAGCCCGCGACGCGGGCTGGTCCCATGAGGAGTACTTGGCCGCGGTGCTCTCCAAAGAAGTCGCCGAACGCGAAGCCTCCGGCGCCAACCTGCGGATCAAGGCCGCCCGGTTCCCCGGCCACAAGAGCCTCGAGGACTTCAACTTCGACCACCAACCGTCAGCGGACCGGAACCTGATCGCGCACCTGGGCACGAGCGTGTTCCTCACCGAAGCGAAGAACGTGGTCTTGCTCGGCCCGCCCGGGACGGGGAAGACGCACCTCGCCGTCGGCATCGGCATCAAAGCCGCCAAGGCCGGCCACCGCGTCCTCTTCGACACGGCCACCGGGTGGGTCAGCCGTCTCCAAGACGCTCACTCCCGCGGCAAACTCCCCGCGGAGCTGGCCCGGCTCCGCCGTTACAGCCTGCTCATCGTCGATGAAGTCGGCTACATCCCGTTCGACCAAGACGCCGCGAACCTGTTCTTCCAACTCGTCTCCAGCCGCTACGAACACGCGTCTCTGGTCATGACGAGTAACCTGCCATTCGCCCGCTGGGGCGACGTGTTCGGCGACCTGACCATCGCTTCCGCGATGATCGACCGGATCGTCCACCACGCCGACGTCATCAGCCTCAAGGGCAACAGCTACCGGCTCA
>NZ_SOHH01000023.1 GCF_004403515.1 Cryobacterium fucosi
CCCGCACGGCGGCCTGCTGCGGCGTCAGCCCCCGGGCCAGCGCGGCGGCGAGGACCCCGCAGTGGGTGTCTCCGGCGCCGGTCGTGTCGACGACGGGCACCGCGAAACCGGGCACGTGCACGGGGAACGGTCCGAGCTGGTCGCCGGCGAGCCAGCATCCGTTCGGGCCGTCGCGCACGACGACGAAGCCGCCGGGGCGGATGCGGCGGACCAGGCGGGCGGCCGCGGCAGGTGGCCCGTCCTCTCCGCTCGCAACCCCGGCCTCGCGCGCGTTGGCGCGGAAGACGTCGGTGCGGGCCATCACCTCGGCGAGGGTGGACCGGTCGAGGGTCGCGATGAGCGGAGACGGGTCGGTGATCACCCGGGTGCCGGGCGGCAGGTCGTGCAGCCAGCCGGGGATCGCGGCGGCGTTCAGCGGATGCGCGAGGCTGTACCCCGACACGTACACGAGGTCCTGGGCGCGCACCGCGGCCAGGTCGAGGTCCGCCCGGCCCAGCCGCCCCTCGGCGCCGACCCAGGTCACGAAGGTGCGCTCGGCGGAACCGTCGACCAGGACCACGCAGTAGCCGCTGTCGAGGCCGGAGAGGGCCGGCTGGGTGACCTCGATGCCCTCTGCGCGCAGCGCGGCGTGCACGATGTCGCCGAACGGCCCCTGCCCGTGCCGGCCGGGGAACGTCACCGGCAGTCCGTCGCGTCTGGCGGCGGCCATGGCGGTGAAGCCGCCGCCGGCCGTGAGCCGGGACGAGGATGCGAGGGTGTCGCCGCCGGCCTCGGGCAGCCGGTCGATGGTCAGCACCACGTCGACGATGACGTTGCCGGTGAAGACCAGGCGGGGATGCTCAGCCATGGTGCGCCCTGCGCAGCGCGAGGAGAGCGTCGACCAGTGGCTCCAGGGCGAGGTCGTTGACCCTGCGGAGCGTGTCCAGTTCGGCCGGCGGCCAGGCCTGCAGACCGTGGACCGAGCCCAGCACCGCCCCGCAGATCGCGGCGATGGTGTCCGTGTCCCCGCCGAGGCCCGCCACGAGGCACAGGGTTCCCCAGGGGTCGGGGGAGACGGCGGCCAGCGCGAGAGCGGCCACCACGGACTCCTGCGCCGCCACCGAAGTCCCGATCAGGGCGCACACGGCATCCGCATGGTCGTCCGGGTGAAGCCCGGCGAGGTGACCGACGGCCCAGCGGATGCGCGCGGCAATCGACGCCCCGGCCACCCAGTGCCCACGGCGTTCGCCCTCCTCGGCGGCGGCGATGGCGGCCGCGACGGCGTTCTCGCGGGTGGCCCCGCCCACCCCGGCGCTCACCGCCGCGCCGACCGCG
>NZ_SOHH01000007.1 GCF_004403515.1 Cryobacterium fucosi
CGACGGCGGTCGCGGGCGCGGGCTGCGGTTCCGGGCGCGGCATCGGCGCGTTGACCGCGGGTGCGGCGGGCATCCGACCCCGGCCTGAGCGCGCGGCGCTCCGCGGCGCTCGGCTGCGTTTGAGGACGGATCTTCGGGTCATCGCACCCGCGGCACACCGATCCGAACGAGGAACTTGCCGAAGGCGATCGGGTCGACGGCGAGCGGCCACTCCCACCGGCTGACGAGGGGGCCGCAGGCCCGCACCCGGTCTTCCCTGCGCTTCTCGTCCATGACGACCTGTGCGGTGGTCCGCCCGTGCGTGTACTCCTCTTTGAGGTACTTCCCGAGTCCGTCGAATTCGCCGACCCGGTTGATCCGGCGCCAGAAGAAGTCGACGAAGGCGATGAATCCTTGATCGTCGTCGAACCGAACCTGCAGCTCCGGCAAGAGGAATCCGAGCAGGTACATGACCGCGCGACTGATGGATTCGCCCGCGGAACCGGATTCTGTCGCGGCGAATTCCGCGGCGCGGAACGCGGCGGTTCGGCCGTTGACGCGTGTGCGCGATGGGATCGCGGCAAGCGCGTTCTCGAGATCGTCCCTGGAGGCGAGGGCGACTCCCTCCCTCGGGCAATGGATGGCCTTGTCCAGCATGGCGACCGCCGCCGGGAAGGGCAGGATGCGGGCCATCGCGACCGCAGTGTCGGCGGCCGAGGTGACGAGCAGCCCACCTCGTTCCACGATCGACAGTGGACCATCCTGAAATCGGCGGGTGATGCCGTGGCGAGAACGGCCACCCGCGGCCGGGTCGACGAGGACGGTGATTTCGTTCGGCCACGGGCCGACGACGGGGAGCCCCCAGATGGCCGCGGCGGAATGGTGGGAGAAGACGACAGGCTCATCGCTCACCGCGGCATGGGCCTGCACGCGGCGCAGGTATCGGGCATCCGGCGACAACTCAGCCCACGCCGACGCGAGTGCATAGGCGCCTGCCCGCAGGCGAACCACCCGACCGCGTTCGAACTCGGTCCGCAGCTCGCGCTCCAGACCGACGGCGGTCGCGTCGCGGCTCAGGATGACGCCGTTCCGGCGCGCGATCCCGGCGAGCAGGTGCAGCGGTGTTGGGGAAACTGTCGACATGCACTCAGGGTGCGCACCGGCGAGGCTCAAGCCGCCCGAATGCACGAGTTCAGTGGACAAACTCGCGCCGCGCCGGACTGGGTGGGACAGCTGGAACCTGCCCGGCTTGTGCGCGACGGGCCGGGCGGATGCCGCGGGCGGCGCCCCTCGTCGATTGCGCGGGGGACACCCATCACCGCGCTGGTTTCGGCAGTCCGCGGCGGCGGCCGCGGTCGCGCCCTGCGAAAACCGGCGCGGCGAGGGCCGGCGGGGGCCGGCG
>NZ_SOHH01000060.1 GCF_004403515.1 Cryobacterium fucosi
CGTCGCTCGCCGCCACCGCCGCCGCGCTGAACCTGACCGCGTAGGCGGCGCCCGCGGCGTCGCGCCGCTCGCGGGCCGGGAGCGCGCGTTCGGGATGGAGCTTTTCGCGAGACACGGGGTGTCCTGCCCGCGGAGACGGCGTGTCGCGAGAATCTCCATCCCGAACGTGCGGGCGGGCCGCGAGCGAGGTGCGTGCGGCCGGGCGGGCCTCGAGCGACGTCCGAGCGACTGGGGGGCGCCGACTGAAGGCGTGGGCGACGGATGCCGCGGGCCCAGGAACCAAGGACACCACGCGGCATCCGCTTGATTAACCCTCGAACATGTGTTCGAATACCTGCATGAGGTGGAGCGCGCAGGAGCTGAGCACGGAGCAGACGGGCGCGCTGCCCGGACTGGCGCGGCTGAACAACCTCGTGCGCAGCGTGCGCACGCCCGAGTTCGCCGGCATCACCTTCCACGAGGTGCTCGCCAAGTCGGCGCTCAACAGGGTGCCCGGCCAGAGCGCGATGCCGTTCGGCTGGACAATCAACCCCTACCGGGGCTGCTCCCACGCGTGCTCCTATTGTTTTGCCCGCCCCACCCACACCTACCTCGACCTCGACGCCGGCACAGACTTCGACAACGAGATCATCGTGAAGGTCAACGTGGCCGAGGTGCTGCGGAAGGAGCTGGCGAAGCCGGGCTGGGGCAGGCATCCGGTGGCCCTCGGCACGAACACCGACCCGTACCAGCGGGCGGAGGGACGCTACCGGCTGATGCCGGGCATCATCGCCGCCCTCGCGCAGTCCGGAACGCCGCTGTCCATCCTCACCAAGGGCACCCTGCTGCGCCGCGACCTCGACCTGCTCGTCGAGGCGAGCGAAGTCGTTCCCGTCGATCTGGCCATGTCGATCGCCATCTACGACGACGAGCTGCAGCAGGCGGTCGAGCCCGGCACCCCGTCGACCGCCGCCCGCCTCGCCACGGTGACCGCGGTGCGCGAGCGCGGGCTCGACTGCTCGGTGTTCATGATGCCGATCCTGCCGTTCCTCACCGACACGAAGGCGCACCTGGATGCCGCGCTGCGCCAGGCCAGGGCGGCCGGCGCGTCCAACATCATGTACACCGCGCTGCACCTTCGCCCCGGTGTCAAGGACTGGTACCTGCAGTGGCTGGCCCGCGACCACCCCGAGCTGATGCCGCGCTACCAGGAGCTCTACGCGAAGGGCGCGTACGCTCCGAAGGAGTACCGGATCTGGCTGGCGGCGCGCATCAAACCGCTGATTCGCGCGCACGGCCTCGAGCGCGGCAGGGAGGATCCCGCGACCGGCGGCGTGCGCTCGAGCGCCCTCGGCCGCCCGGAGCTCGGCCGCCCGGAGCTTGCCCGCCCGGAGTTTGCCCGCCCGCCCGCCAATCCCGCCGCCCCC
>NZ_SOHH01000082.1 GCF_004403515.1 Cryobacterium fucosi
CTAGTACTACAGTCGCGTTTATTTTAGGTTCGTCGGCGTGGTTCTTTGCTTTCGGCATGGGTCCGTGTTAATCCTTGCGGGTGGGCGATGATGTTTGTGTGGCAGAGGTACAGGAGTGGGCTGACGGGTTGGAGGAGATCCGTGAGCTGATCGGGCCGCGTTTTGCCCGGTCAGAGCCGTGGGAGAACGCGGTGGACTATCTGCGCGGGCTTCTCTCGGGCCAGGAACGGAAGAATTCCTGGACGCTCTCTGAGCAGGCCGGTCAGGCTGTTCCGGACCGGATGCAGCGTCTTTTGTCGACGACCGACTGGGATCCTGACGCGGTGCGCGATGATCTGCGGTCTTACGTCGTCAAGCACCTCGGCGCGGCCGAGGGTGTGTTGATCGTGGACGAGACCGGGTTCTTGAAGAAAGGAAAGCGTTCCGCCGGGGTCGCCAGGCAGTACTCCGGGACTGCCGGACGGATCGAGAATTCCCAGATCGGCGTGTTCCTGACCTACTCGAGCCCAGCGGGGCGGACGTTCCTGGATCGAGAGCTCTACCTGCCCAAGGCGTGGACCGATGACCGGGAACGTTGCGATGCCGCCGGGATCCCCGCCGATCGTGAGTTCAAGACGAAACCAGAGCTGGCCATGGACATGCTTGCCGGGGCGCTGGACGCGGGCGTTCCGGCCCGGTGGGTGACTGGCGACGCGGTCTACGGGCAGTACTACAAACTCCGCAAAGCACTCGAGGATCGGGGTGTGTTCTACGTCCTAGCGGTGCCGATGAATCAGCGTGTCATCGCCAAGACAACGGGGAGTGTGCCGGGCGGCGAATGGCGGGCCGACGAACTGATCGCCTCGCTGCCCGCGACCGCGTGGCGGACTCGCTCCGCCGGTAACGGCTCGAAAGGTGATCGCCGCTACGGCTGGGCCAGGGCACGCATCAACGGTGCACGCGACCCCGACGCCGAGTACTGGCTCCTGGCCAGGCGCAGCCTGACCGACCCGACCGACATCGCCTACTACCTGACCCACGGACCCAAACGTGTTGCCCTGGCCGACCTCGCCCGGGCCGCCGGAGCCCGCTGGGCCATCGAGGAGAGCTTCCAGACCAGCAAAGGCCAAACAGGCCTGGACCACTACCAGGTGCGGCAATACACCGGCTGGTATCGGCACATCACCCTCTCGATGCTCGCCCACGCCTTCCTGACCGTGACCCGGTCAAAAAAAGGGGCCAACATCCAGAGGACAGCGACCTCATCGCCCTGAGCCTGCCCGAGATCAGGTACCTTCTCGTCCGTCTGATCTTCAGCGAGCCGCCCGACCCCGAACACGTCCTCAGCCGCTCACGCTGGCGACGCCGACATCAACAAACCGCGAAACGACATCACTATCGAACCCGCGGACACGCCCCATAAACGCGACTGTAGTACTAGG
>NZ_SOHH01000041.1 GCF_004403515.1 Cryobacterium fucosi
CCCGTTACTTTCTTCGTATCCCTTGATCGTGTAGTTATGTGAGGGTGTTGGCCTGTCAGGCCCGGCATGGTTGTTGCCCCCAGTCGCCCATGATCCGGGGGGTGTTGTCACCGGGCCTGACTGGCATCAGGTGATCGCTGATAGGGGCTGGACCGGGACGTGTCCCAGGCCGTTCGTAACGTGGATGCCGAGACTTGATGCCGCGGTTCAGGCCGACTTGTGGAACCTGAGACGGAGGATTCATGATCGAGAACTACGACAGCGTTGACGTCTTCATCGGCGTGGATGTCGGCAAGGGAGAACACCACGCGGTCGCCCTCGACCGGGCCGGCAAACAACTCTTCGACAAGGCACTGCCCAACGACGAAGCGAAATTACGCGAGCTGATCGGGCACCTGAAACGACACGGCCAGGTTTTGTTCGTCGTCGATCAGCCCGCGACCATCGGCGCCCTGCCGATCGCCGTCGCCCAGGCAGAAGACGTGCTCGTGGGCTACCTGCCGGGCCTGGCCATGCGGCGGATCGCGGACCTGCACGCGGGCGAAGCCAAGACCGACGCCCGCGATGCTGCGATCATCGCCCAAGCCGCCAGGAGCCTCCCGCATGCTTTGCGGTCACTGCAGCTGGCCGATGAGCAGGTCGCTGAGCTCTCGATGCTTTGCGGCTTCGACGACGATGTCGTCGGCCAGATCACGGCCACGAGCAACCGTATCCGGGGCCTGCTCACCCAGATCCACCCTGCGTTGGAGCGGGTCCTGGGCCCGCACCTGGACCATCCGGCGGTGCTGGATCTGCTGCAGCGCTACCCAACGCCAGCGGTGATGAAGGCCGCCGGCCCAACCCGACTCGGCAACCGGCTGCTGAAGTTGGCACCGCGCATGGGCCGGCGCCTCGCGGACGAGATCACCCAGGCGCTGGCCGAGCAGATCGTCGTGGTCACCGGCACGAACGCGACCAGCATCGTGCTTCCCAAGCTCGCCGAACAGCTCGCCGCGCTCCGCCGGCAACGGGACGAGATCGCCGTCGAAGTCGAGCGGCTCGTGGAGGCTCACCCTCTTCACCCCGTCCTGATCAGCATGCCCGGAGTCGGGATCAGGACCGCAGCCAGACTCCTCACCGAAGTCTCCGGCAAGGACTTCGCCTCCGCCGGCCACCTCGCCGCCTACGCTGGCCTGGCCCCCGTGACCAGGCGCTCCGGCAGCTCCATCCGCGGCGAGCACCCGTCCAGACGCGGGAACAAGATCCTCAAACGAGCCCTGTTCCTCTCCGCTTTCGCCGCGCTCCGCGACCCGGTCTCACGGGCCTACTACGACCGCAAGATCGCCCAAGGCAAGCGCCACAACCAAGCCCTCATCGCCCTCGCCCGACGACGCTGCGACGTCCTCTATGCCATGCTCCGCGACGGCACCCTCTATCAAACCGACCATCAACTCGCCGCTTGACAAAAACATAGGGGCACCCCCCG
>NZ_SOHH01000052.1 GCF_004403515.1 Cryobacterium fucosi
CGGATCTTCCAGCCGTCGCGGTCGATGTAGTGGTGGTGAAACCAACAGAGCATGACGCCGTTGTCGATGTCGGTCAGGCCGCCGGCCCACCAGGGGATGACGTGGTGGAGTTCGGCCCAGTGCGGCGGGGAGGTGCAGCCGGGGATGATGCAGCCGCCGTCGCGGGCGGCGATCGCGCGGCGTTGGGCCCGGCTGAAGAAGCGTTCTTTCAGGCCGAGGCGGAGTACTTCCTGGTTCGGGCCGAAGAGGACCGTTTGGGAGCCGCCGGCGCAGAGGCGTTGTGTGACGCTGGTCAGCGAGATCGGGGCCTGGACCCCGTCGATCCAGCCGACGCCGGTGCCGGCCTGCAGGTCGGCGGCATTCACGTGCACGAGCACGGTCGGGGCGGCCCCGCCCAGGGTCGGGGTGCCCGGGTCCCGGGCGGCCCGCTCGAACACGGCGTGGACGATATCGGCGCGTTTCTCACCCCCGGTGCGGTCGTCCCCGGCCCCGCCGAACGACCCGGCCGCGGCGTCCGCGGCCTCGGCGCCCGGGACCAGGGCGCCGCCATCGATCCGGGCCTGTTCCGCCGGGGTGGGGAACGCGGGCGCCGCACGGGCGGAGAGGTAGGTGTCGAAGAGCACGTTCATGATCCCGCGCAACTCGGGGGTGACCCCGCCCCGGAGCGGGTAGAGGCCGTCTTTCAGGGTGCCGAAGCCGAACGTGCTGCGGCCCTCGAGCACGGGCTCGGTCGGTGCGGTGCCGTCAGGGTCGAGCCGGGCCTGCCACTGCAACACGATCCCGCGGAGAATGTCAGTGCCGAACGCGAGGCCCTCACCGGGCAGACCCCGGGTCTCCTCGGTCACCGCCCCGGTCGCGCACGCCACCAGGGCCCGCTCCGCGGTGTGCAGATCGTCAGGCGCGACCCGGGCGCTGATCTTCTCCAGCCCCGCCACGATCACCTCCGCCGCCTCCACCCCGAGGTCCCCCCCGGTCAACGCGGCAGCCACCGCCGGGTAGAACGGCGCCAAACTCACCCCCACCCCGATGCGGGCGCTCACAAACCCGCCCAGCCGGGACCGGCGTTTGGCCTCCCGCACCGAGATCCGCGTCGCCCGCACGATTACCTCCAGGCCATCCCGGCAGCCCAGCGCCGCCGGCAAAGCCGGCTGGGAATGCCCCGGCGCGATCCATGCCGCCCGGCCGCCGACCTCGGCCGCCACGGCCACCCGGGCCGCATCGACACTCCGACCCAAACCCTCCACCACAGTGAGCACCGCCACCGAGTCCACATCACTCAAGCCCGCCAACGGCACCGCCGCCAACGCCGCCACCACGGTAGCCTGCAGGGCAGCCAACCGCTGCACCGGCGACAACTCCGCCACACCCGCCACAGCAGCACCCGCCACAGCACCCGTCAGACCACTGTCCGCGCCGCTGCCCGCGCCGGCATCCGCCTCGGTGAAGGCGGTGGTGGCACTGGGATCAGGGTTTCCTGCCATGCCCCCAGAATACCA
>NZ_SOHH01000059.1 GCF_004403515.1 Cryobacterium fucosi
CCCCGCCCCGCCCCGCCCCCCCCCGCCCCCGCGCACCCCGCCGAGCCGCGCGCGCCCCCGCGCTCCCCGTCGCAATGAGATACTCAACCAACGCAGAGGAGGCCCCGATGACGTTGGGTTTGCCCGACCACCTGGTCGAACCGATTCTCAGCCGTGCGCTCGCGCGCGCAGCCCACTGGTTCGCGCTCACCTGCCTCGGCGGCGCGCTGGTCTCGGCCGGGGCGCTGGCACTCGTCCACGAGACCACCACACTCTGGCTCGCCATGCTCGCCGTCCTCGCCATGGCCGCGCTCCTCATCGCCCTCAGCCTGCGCCACACCGTCCTGCTCACCATCGCCTACCTCCTGGTCGGCGCCGGCGGCACCTACCTCTACACGACGGCCGTGCTCGGCCTGCCAGGCGTCTTCCCCGCGTCGAACATGTTCCTCGTCGCGCTGCCCAAGCTGGCGCTGATCATGGTCGGCGGAGCAGGCTCCGGCGCGCTCACCGGCGTGCTCTGGAGCACGGCCGGTTTCGTGCTGGCGGAGGGGGTCACGGTGCTCGCCGCGGCGGAAGCCGAGGTGGCCTATCTGCCCGACGGGTTCACCATCTCCGCCTATCTGTTCCTCGTCGTCGTGCTGCTCCTCGCCGGCTCGGCCCGTCGTCCGCACCGGGCCGCCCAGTCCGCAATCCACCGGGAAGTCCGGGCCGATCAGTCTCGGCTCCTCCGCCAGGACCTCGACCGGCGCGCCCTTGACCTCAATCAGGACACCACCCTCAACGAACTGATCGCCCTGTCCCGGACCCACGCCGGCCCGCTCAGCGAGAACCTGGCCGGCAGCATCCGAGCCGCCCTGCACAGGCTGCGCGGCACCGACTGGCTGGCCGACGCCGACGCGCACAGCGTCATCCATTCTCCCGGGGCGGATGCCTGGCTCACCAGTGAGGTCTACCTGGCGATCGAGCGGTGTCGCGATCGCGGCCTCGTGGTCGACGTCACCGGTGACCGGTCCGCTCTCGGCCGTCTCGACCCGGGCGTCGATCGCGAGCTCGGTCTGGCCGTGCAGCAGTGCCTGATCAACGTGATCCTGCACGCGGGGATCGTATCGGCCGAGGTCGACATCGGCGCCGACGACGTCACCGTTTCGGTTATGGTGATGGATGCCGGCCGCGGCTTCACCGAGTCGGAGACCGGTGCCGACCGGCTCGGCCTCCGCCAGGCGGTGCGCCGGCGGATCGAGCGGCTCGGCGGTTCGGTGACGGTCCTGACCCGGCCAGACGCGGGCACGTCGGTGCTGCTGAGCGTCCCGGCGATCGAGCCCGCCCCGCCGATCGCCCCGCCCCCGCCCGCCCCGGTGATCGAGCCTGTCGAGATCCCGGCCCCGCCCTCGGTGATCGAGCCGCCCTCGCCGATCGAGCCGCCTTCGGTGATCGAGCCTGTCGAGATCCCGCCCCCGCCCTCGGTAATCGAGCCGCCCTCGCCGATCGAGCCGCCCTCGGTGATTGAGCCTGTCGAGATCCCGCCCCCGCCTTCGGTGATCGAGCCGCCCTCGCCGATCGAGCCGCCCTCGGTGATCGAGCCTGTCGAGATCCCCGCCCCG
>NZ_SOHH01000002.1 GCF_004403515.1 Cryobacterium fucosi
CACAAACATCATCGCCCACCCGCAAGGATTAACACGGACCCATGCCGAAAGCAAAGAACCACGCCGACGAACCTAAAATAAACGCGACTGTAGTACTAGGGTCGGCCCATGCTGGAGCCTTTCGTCGCCGTCCCGTCCTATGCCGCCGCAGACAAGTCGACGCCGGTGGCCGGGCCAGGGAGCGCGCCGGCGAGGCATGCCCAGGGGGGAGGATTCGGCGCACGCCTTCCCGTGGCGGATGCCGCCGGCCGAGTCGGGATTGCGGATCCGGCCGCACCGCAGCCCCGTCAGGCACCGCACCCGGCACGGGCCGACCTGTCTGGACTGGGCCCGCTGGCCGGGTTCGCCGCCGGCGACGGCGTCACCGACCTGTTCGTCAACGGCGAAACCGGTCTCTGGGTCGACTCCGGCCACGGTCTGGTTCGTGAACCCGGCTGGGAATGCGCTGAGGCGGCCGTGCGCGAACTCGCCGTGCGCCTGGTCGCCCTCGGCGGGCGGCACATCGACGAGGCCAGCCCCTGCGTGGACGTGCGGCTGGCGGACGGCATCCGCGTGCACGCCGTGCTGCCGCCGGTCTCGAGCACGGGCACCCTCGTGTCCATCCGGTTGCCGCGGGCCGACCGGCCGACCCTGTCCGCCCTCGCCGCGGCCGGACTGTGCGGCACGGGCGAGCCGTCCCGGCTGCTCGTCGAACGGCTTCGCTCCGCGGTGCGCCGCCGGGAGAACCTACTCATCACGGGCGCCGCCGGCAGCGGCAAGACCACCCTGCTCGCGGCCCTGCTCGGGGAGGCCCCGCCGGGGGAGCGCATCGTGGCGATCGAAGACGTCGCGGAGCTGCAGGTCGACCACCCGCACTTCGTCGCCCTCGAATCGCGGCAGCCCAACCTGGAGGGTGCCGGCCGGATCGGCCTGGACAGCCTGCTCCGCGAGGCGCTGCGGATGCGGCCCGACCGGCTCGTGCTCGGCGAATGTCGCGGCGCGGAGATCCGGGAGCTGCTGGCCGCGCTGAACACCGGCCACGACGGGGGCGCCGGCACCCTGCACGCGAATTCCCTCCGGGACGTGCCCGCCCGCCTCGAGGCGCTGGGCGCCCTCGCCGGGATGAGCGCCGACGCCGTGGCCCGCCAGGCGGTCAGCGCGATCGGCCTGGTCCTGCATCTCGAACGCCGGGGCGGTCAGCGCCGGCTGGCGCAGGTGGGCCGGTTCGCCCTGGATGCCGCGGGCCGGTTGGAAACCGTCGCCGCAGGCGACGGCGCGGGGGCGAGCCCGGCGGGGGCGGGCGCGTGAGGCGCCGGCGGCCCCCGAGGCGCGAGGCATCCCCGGGAATCGACGATGTCGCCCGGGTCACCCAGCGGCTTGCGGTGCTGCTCTCGGCCGGAGTCTCCCCGGCCTCCGCCTGGCAGCACCTGGTCGAGGTCGAGCCGCCGGGATCCGTGCCGACGCGACCGGCCACAGCACCGCCGCGCCTCGGACGATCGCTGCGGGGCGCGACTGGTGAACCGCCTCCGACCGCCCGGATCGTCCGGATGGCCGCCGCCGCCGGGAAGAAGGGCGACAGCATCGCGGATGCGGTGGCCGCCGAGGCCGGCGCGGCGGGCGGGCAGGTCGGCGATGCCTGGCTCGGCCTGGCCGCGGCCTGGCTCGTGG
>NZ_SOHH01000105.1 GCF_004403515.1 Cryobacterium fucosi
CATGCGCCGGCGAATACTGCCGTCCCCGCGGCCGCGCCCGAGCCCGCCGAGCCGCGGCCGGTGCTCCGCGGGGTCTCGTTCAGCGCCCCGCGCGGGCTGCGCACCGCCCTGGTCGGGCCATCCGGCGCCGGCAAGAGCACGATCCTCGCCCTGATCGAGCGGTTCTACGACCCGAACGCCGGCGTTGTGCGCCTCGGCGGGCTGGACATCCGCACCCTCGACCGCACGGCCCTGCGCTCCCAGATCGGCTACGTCGAACAGGACGCGCCCGTGCTCGCCGGGTCGCTGCGCGACAACCTCACCCTTGCCACGCCGGACGCGACCGACGAGGAATGCATCGCCGTCCTGCACGCCGTCAACCTCGGCGAGGTGCTCGACCGCGACCCGGCCGGGCTCGGCGCGGCGGTCGGCGAGTCCGGCGTCATGCTGTCCGGCGGCGAACGCCAGCGCCTTGCGATCGCCAGGGCGCTGCTCGCGGCGCCGCCGATCCTGCTGCTGGACGAGTCGACGTCGAGCCTCGACGGGGTCAACGAGCAGATGATGCGCGCCGCGATCGACGCCGTCGCCGTGAACCGCACGCTGATCGTGATCGCGCACCGGCTCTCGACCGTGGTCGACTCCGACCAGATCGTGGTGCTCGACCACGGCCGGGTCATCGGAACCGGCACCCACTCCGAACTGGTCGCCTCCACTCCCCTCTACCGCGAGCTCGCCAAGCACCAGCTCCTCGTCTAGCCCCCTCGGTCGTACAGGGTCTCGACAAGCTCGACCACCGGTGATTGAGCCTGTCGAAATCACCGCACCGGGTCTCGACAAGCTCGACCACCGGCCGCGCCCGACCACCGAGTACAAGCCCGACCACCGGCTGCGCCCGACCACCGGCTGCGGGAACAGAGTGGACGGGTCAGCGGGCGAAGCGGAGGGTCACCAGCTGGAAGGGGCGCAGTTCGAGGGTGAGGGCATCGCCGTCGGCCGAGAACGTGGCGCGCGGCTCCTCGAGCGGGCGCTCGAGCAGGTCGGTCTCCGTGACGCCGGTCGCGTCGAAGTGACGGATGACCCGCGCCGCCGCCCGGCCGCCGTGCGCCTCGTAGAGCCGCACCACGACATCCCCGCTGCGGTCCTCCGCGAGTTTGACGGCCTCGATCACGACCGCGGGGTTGTCGACGTCGAACAGGGGGTCGATCCGCTGGGCCGCTACCCCGGCCACGGTGCGGAGCGGCAGGTTGAGCCGGTATCCCTCGGCGACCGCGTCGCCGATCGTGGCGCCGACCCGGAGGGAGACCCGCAGGGCGTGTTCGCCCTGGTCGGCCGTCGGGTCGGGGAACACGGCCGCGCGCAGCAGCGAGAGGCGGACGGTCGTGGCGCTGTGGCCGGCGGCATCCGTGTCCCGGGTGATGTCGTGGCCGTAGGTGGAGTCGTTCGCGACGGCCACGCCGTAGCCCGGCTCGCCGACGTGCACCCAGCGGTGCGCGCAGGTTTCGAAGCGGGCGGCGTCCCAGGACGTGTTCGCGTGCGTGGCCCGGTAGACGTGGCCGAACTGAATCTCGGATGCCGCACGCTCCGCGTGCAGGTCGAGCGGGAACGACAGCTTGAGCAGCTTCTGCCGCTCGTGCCAGTCGATGCTGAAGGCCAGGTCGATGCTCAGCGCACCGGCGGCCAGGGAGATCAGCTGCACGACGTGCGAGGCGCCGAACGCCCGGCTGACCCGCACCTCGGCGACATCGGCGGTGTCCAGGACGACCTCGACGGCATCCGCCGCGGTGAGGCCGGTCGCGGTGCGCTTGTAGTGCCGGTCGATGTCCCAGGCGTCCCACTGGGTGGGGGTGTCCCGGTGCAGCCGGAGCAGGTTGCCGCGTTGTCCGGCCGGGATCAGTTCGCGGCCCGCGGCGAGGTCGCGGAGCGAGGGGAACAGCCCGTCGGCGTCGATGGTCACGGCGACGAGGCCGTTGGCGAGCACGATGCCGGCCGCGGTGCGGCGGGCCGTGACCGGCGCGGGCGCCGAGTGGGCCACCGCCCCGCCGGTCGTCCCGGCGCCGAGCCGGTCG
>NZ_SOHH01000113.1 GCF_004403515.1 Cryobacterium fucosi
CGGCAGCCTGGCACGGCACCCCGGCGACCAGGCCGGACGCCGTGTCGGCCGCGGCGAGCGCGGCCGCATCGGCGGCGGTGCGCACGGACTGACCTGCCGCGAGCACGGCCATCAGCGGCAGCATCACGGCGGTCACGGCGAGCACGGCACCGATGATCCCGACCGCGAGCACCGAACCCGACCCTCGCTCCACCCGGGCACGGCCCGTCCGTTCCGGCGGGAGCGCCGGAGTCCTCATCCGCCACCGCCGAGTGCACAGGACCCGGCCGTCACCGTGACCCCCACCGCCGCGAAGGCGCCGAACGCGCTCGGGGCGCGGAGACGCACACAGATGAAATCTCCCTGCCGCTCGGTGCTCATCGAGGCAGGGCCGACCAGACGGCGAACGAGCCCGGCGGCGCGGTCGTCACCGTCGCCGCGGGCCAGCGAGCGGGCGGCCGCGGCCGCGGCGCCCACGAGGCGCACCTGCTGGCCGGAGACCTGCACCGCGCCGAGGCAGAGGGCGAGCACCAGGAGCACAGCGGGAACCACCGCGGCGAACTCGGCCGTGACCGTGCCGCGGTCACCCCACGGTGAGGGCATTGCGCACCAGGTCGGTCAGGATGCCGCGCACCTCGTCCCCGCGCAGGATCACGATGAGCAGGCCGGCGAAGCCGACGGCCGCCATGGTCGCGATCACGTACTCCGCGGTCGCGGCTCCGGCGTCATCGCAGAGGCGGCGGATGGTTCTCGTCCTGCCCTCCGCATCCGTTGCCGCCCCTCCGCCTCCTGCGCCTTCTCCGACCCGCTTGTCTGCGTCGGTGGCGGCGGTGGCGGCGTAGGCGTCGGTGGCGTCGTAGGCGGGCGCGCGCCTGGCTAACGCGGGCTGGGCATTTCCGGGCATCTGTTCGTCTCCTCTCGCGTCCTTCGACGCGGTTGTGGGCTGCACGACGAACACCAGACTCTCCTGCCCGGTCCGGACGGTGCGGCGTCGGCGACAACCGGTGCGGAACATCGCCCGTCATGAACTGTGGAGAACAGCACGCTCCGGCAGGGCGTCGTCCCAGGTGAGCACGGGGGGCTTGCCAATTCCACGAGTCGGTGAATGATTCCCGCCCGGCTCTTCCGCCGGGTCCCGACGAGGCGTAGTCTTTGTCCACCGAAGCCAACTGGCTCGGAGAATCGGGGCGCTGATGGCAGACCAACAACCGAAGAAGAGCACAGGTAAGACCGTCGCAACGGAGTCTCTGAAGGTAAAGCGCGCCGCCTTGAATATCAGAACGGCACGGAACGGCTAGAGCAGTTGGACGGCAGTTGCCGTGACTTCGGGAGCCGGGCCTCGGGCCCGGCTCTTTTCGTTAACGCCCGCACTCCCCGACCGCCGGCCGTGCCGAGGACTCTCCTGTCGCCTCAGAACGTCGTGAGGGTCGAGGAGAGCACCGTCATCAACAGCGGCACGACGCCGACGAGCATGAAGGCCGGAAGAACGCACACCCCGAGCGGGATCATCAGCGTCACCCCGAGCGTCGCCGCCCGGCGCTGGCCCTCGGCACGGGCATCGCGGCGCAACTGCTCCGCCTCGGCGCGCAGCAGTTCGGCGGCCGGCACGCCCGCGCGGACCGACAACTCGAGCACCTGACCGATGGCGGCCGTCGAGTCGCCCCGGTGCAGCGCGAATCGGTCGACAGCGTCGTCCACCAGGGCTCGCGCGCGGCCCAGGGAACCGCCGCCGGCCATGGCGATCGCCATCAGGTCGAACTCGAGTCCCGGTGTCGGGTCCCGCGCCCTGGCCGCGCGCATCAGATGCCGGTTCCACCGGTCAGCGGCGAACATCAGGGCCACTCCGACGACCAGGCAGATCCAGCCCGGCACGGTGAGGAACAGCATCCGCAACGTGTTGAAACCCATCAGGCTGCCGAACAGCAGGCCGATCGCAGGCAGGAACATGACCATGCGGGCGGTCGCGGCCGGCCCGGCGAGCGCCACCGCCAGGTCGGCGTGCAGGCGGCCCACCTCGCGAAAGGATGCCGCGAGGTCTCGCAGGCAGGCCGCCAGGGGTGCCCCCGCCTGGGTCGCCACGAGCCAGGCCGCGGCCAGGCCGAGCCAGGCATCGCCGACCTGCCCGC
>NZ_SOHH01000072.1 GCF_004403515.1 Cryobacterium fucosi
CTGCCGGTGTCCCGCCTGCCGACATGGCGCCGGCCGCTGTGGCGCCGGCCGCTGTGGCACCCGCAGCCGAGCTGCCGGGTCCGGACCTGGCGCCCGCCGCGGCCCGGCCTCGGTCGACCCCGCCGGTGCGTGCCCTCGCCCGGGTGCTCGGCGTCGACCTCTCCCACCTCACCGGCACCGGCCCGACCGGCCTGATCACCAGGGAGGACGTGCGCGCCCAGCTCGCCCGGCCCGCCGAGGAGCTCGCAGGGCCCGAACCCTCCGCCGAGGAGCTCGCAGGGCCCGAACCCTCCGGTGCGACCCAGACATCCGGTCCGGGACTTCGGGAGACCCGCAGCCCCATCCGGAGTGTGCGGAAGCACACCGCGGCGGCCATGGTGCGGAGCGCGTTCACCGCGCCGCACGTCACCGAATTCCTCACCATCGACGTCACGCCGACCATGGAACTGATCGAATCGTTGAAGACGAACCGGTCCTTCCAGGGGGTGCGCATCGGCATCCTCGCCGTCGTGGCGAAGGCGCTCTGCCTCGCCGTCGCCCGCAACCCGGGCGTGAACACCCGGTGGGACGAGGCGGCCGGCGAGATCGTGCAGTTCCACTACGTCACCCTCGGCATCGCGGCGGCCACCCCGCGCGGCCTGCTCGTGCCGAACATCCCGGACGCCGACGGGCTCTGCCTCGCCGACCTCGCCACGGCGCTCGCCGGCCTCACCGAGGCGGCCAGGGCCGGCACGACCAGCGCGGCCTCGCTCCGCGGCGGCACGATCTCGATCACCAACGTCGGCGTCTTCGGCATCGACGCCGGAACGCCGATCCTCAACCCGGGCGAGGCCGCCATCCTGGCCGTGGGCGGCATCCGTCGCCAACCCTGGGAGCACAACGGCAGGATCGCGCTGCGCCAGGTGATGACGCTCAGCCTCTCCTTCGACCACCGGCTCGTCGACGGTGAGCAGGGAGCCCGTTTCCTGGTCGACATCGGCACGATCCTCGCCGACCCGGCCATGGTCCTGACCATGGTCTAGCCGGAGCTTTCTGGCTAGCGTTGCCGGGGGCCTCGCACCGCCGGATGTCGAGCGCGCCAGTTTCGCCGCTGCGCGCCAAGCGTGCCTGGAGCGTTGCGGCGAAACTGGTGCGCTCGGGAATGAGCGACAGGAACGGCCGGTGAGCGACGGGTTGACCGGTCACGGGTGACGGAGCAGAGTGGGGGCATGAGCCCGGCGAGCACCATCCTCACCCCCGTCCAGACCGAATCCGTGCTGGCCGGGGGCGCTTTCGTACACCTGGACGGCACCCTCCACGGCGCGTTCCGGACGACCGACTTCGCCTCGGCCGCCCGCCTGGTCGCCGCGATATCCGAGGCGGCGGATGCGGCGAACCACCACCCGGAGGTGAGCCTCGGCTACGGCTCGGTCGGCATCCGGCTCAGCTCACACGACGCCGGCGGGGTGACCGAGCGTGACCTCGCCCTCGCCCTGCGCTGCCAGGAGCTCGCCGACGCGCAGGGCGCCGAACGCGCCCGGCCGGCACCGGCCCGCTATGACGTGGCAATCGACAGCACCGACGCCGACGCGATCCGCCCGTTCTGGCAGGTCGGTCTCGGCTACGTCGAACTGGACACCGCCGACGGCATCGAGCTCGTCGACCCGCGCGGGCAGGGCCCGAAGGTCTGGTTCCAGCACATGGAGATCGCCCGCACGGACCGCAACCGGATCCACCTGGACGTGTACGTGCCCACCAGCGACGCCGAGGAGCGCGTGCAGGCCATCGTCGAGGCGGGCGGGGTGTTGCTCACCGACGAGCACGCGCCGGACTGGTGGGTGCTGGCGGATGTCGAGGGCAACGAACTCTGCGTCTGCACGACGGTCCACTGACCCCGCTGACCCCGGTTCACCCGGCGGCAGGCACGCCCAGGGCGGCGAGCGCCATCTCCTCGAGCACGGGCCGCACGGTGCGCGCCGAGGAGGCCTGCATGCTGTGGGGCGTGGAGTTGAGCAGCCCGAAAGTGGCCTGGGCGCGGATGCGCAACAGCTTCGGCTCGACCTCGGGGTGCACCTCCCCGAGCATCCGCACCCACAGCTCCACGTAGCTCCGCTGCAGGGCGCGCACCTCGTGCCGCTCGGCGTCGGCGAGGCTGTCGAGGTCCCGGTCCTGCACCCGGATGACGTCGGGGTTGGCCAGGGCGAAGGCCAGGTGGAAGCGCACGAGCGAGCGGAGCGCCGCCGCGGCATCCGGCGCAGTCGCAACGACCGTGTTGCCGCCCGCGACGAGGTCGGCGCTCGCCCCGACCAGGAGCGCGGCGAGCACGGCCTGCTTGCCGCTGAAGTGCCGGTAGACGGCCGGGCCGCTCACGCCGACGGCCGCGCCCAGGTCCTCGATCGACACGCCGTTGAATCCCGATCGGGCGAAGAGCGCCGACGCCGCCTCGAGCAGGGCCGCGCGCCGGTCGGCCTTCGCCCGGCTGCGCGGC
>NZ_SOHH01000081.1 GCF_004403515.1 Cryobacterium fucosi
GCACGCCGCTCGGCCCCGCGCCGCGCGCAGGGCTGACCGCCGCGCGTCGCCAACCGCCACGCGCGGTCCGGCTCCATGCGCTCCAGCTCCCCGCGCTCGAGCTCCACGCGCTCCAGCTCACTGAAACGGGCCGGCCTCCCCCCGAGGCCGGCCCGTTTTCCGGTCTCCCACGGAAGTAGCCCTGCCCGTGCCGCTGCCGCTGCCGGCCCTGCACCGTGCATAACTCCTGCTGTTCGCAGCGGGAGGTGCTCACATCCGCGTCAACACGCGCCGGACGATTCGGCCGAACCCGAATTGCAGGAGTTATGCGCGATGGCCGGGCGGAACCCGTCCGGCCGGACCGGACTCGGAGTGGCGCAGGGACGTAAGATGGGCGGCCGGGTCTGAGCTAGTCTCGGGTCATGGTCACCACAGCGCTCATCCGTCCCGTCGTCGAATCGGATGCCGAGAGTCTCGGCCGCGTGCACGCCACCTGCTGGCATGAGACGTACGACAACCAGCTCAGCGCGGCTGCGCTCGAGCATCTCCAGCCCGCGCGCCTGGCCGCGATGTGGCGACGATTCAGCTCACAGGGACCGCAGTACCGCCAGGTGGCCGCGCTCGTCAACGGCGAAATCGTCGGCTTCGCCGGCAGCGGCCCGGCGCGTGACGCCGACAAGCCGGCACCGACGGAGGTGTACTTCATCTACCTGCTGGATGCCTACCACGGCACCGGCATCGGCCAGCAGCTCTTCGACGCCGTCATCGACGAGGGACCGTCGTGCCTGTGGGTCGCCGCCGAGAACGCCCGGGCCCACTCGTTCTACAAGCGCAACGGCTACGCCCCGGACGGCCACCAACAGGACCAGGAATTCCTCGGCGAGGAGCTGCACGAGGTTCGCCTGGTGCGGCCCAGGTCACTCGCCCGGCGCCTGTCACTCGCCACCGCCGAGTAACGCACTCCGCTCGATCGCCGCCGCCGCCCGGGGACGTGGCGGCGCGCAACCGTTTCGCGAACGGTCGGGCCGGAGTTTTTCGCGGCCCGCCGCATCCGCTGCCCGCGGCAACGGCGTGGCGCGAGTTTCTCCACCCTGACCGCGAGCACTGCGTCCCGGGCAGAGAGCGTCCCGCGGCAGGGCGGGCGACAAGGCGCCGGGGAGGGCCGAGCTAGCGGAGCTGCCCGACCGACGCCAGCGCCATCCGCAGGAGGGCGCCGCGGCCGCCCTCCATCTCCGCGGAGACGGCCTCCGAGGAAGCCTCGGCCGGCGTCATCCAGGTGAGTTCGAGGGCATCCTGGCGCGGGTCGCAGGTGCCGGTGACCGGCACGACGTAGACCATCGAGACCGCGTGCTGACGGTCGTCCGTGAACGCGGTGATGCCGGGCATCGGGAAGTACTCGGCCACCGTGACCGGCACCGGGCTGGTCGGCAGCTGCGGGAACGCCATCGGCCCGAGGTCCTTCTCGAGGTGGCGGAACAGCGAGTCGCGCAGGGTCTCCCCGTAGAGAACGCGGCCGGAGACGAGCGTGCGAGTCATCTCGCCGGTCGCCCTGGCCCGGAGCAGCACTCCGACCGAGACGACCTGGCCGAGGCCGTCGACCCGCACGGGAACGGCCTCGATGTAGAGAATCGGCAGTCTGCGCCGGACCTCCGCCAGCTCGATATCGGTAAGCCAGCCCGGGTTCACATTCGGTGGCGGTACGCCGTCGGGGCCAGGCGTCCAGTCCGGATCAGGGTCAGGGGTGCGCACGCTCATGAGTTCATTCTGTCCTACCCGGCGAGCGGATGCGCGGCCCGCCCCACGTCGTCGGCCCACCGCCAGGGTCGAACCCCCGGTTTCGCGGCGGCGGCCGCGCGCCGCCCGCGACCACGAGCCGTACCGATGGACGCCGCCACCCGGTACAGTCGGCCTCGTGGACAGTCGGACGGCAGGCACGAGTACGAGCACAGGCACGGGCACGGGCACGGGCACGGGCACGAGCACGAGCACGGGAGTTGAATCGGCGGAACGGGATCGCGCCCTGGGCGCGTTCTACGGCCTCGCCCTCGGCGACGCGCTCGGCATGCCGACCCAGTCGATGTCCAGGTCCGACATCCTGGCCGACTACGGCCCCCTCGCGGGATTCCGGGACGCGGGCCCGCGCCAGCGGATCGCCGCCGGGATGCCGGCCGGCACGGTCACGGACGACACCGAACAGGCGGTGCTGCTCGCCCGTCTGCTGGTCGAGTCCCACGGCCACGTCGACCCGCGCACCTTCGCGGCCCGCCTTCTCGTCTGGGAACACGGGATGAAGGCCCGCGGATCGCTCGACCTGCTCGGCCCATCGACGAAGGCCGCGGTGCAGCGCCTCACCGACGGCGAATCACCGCTGACGAGCGGCCGGTTCGGCAGCACCAACGGCGCCGCGATGCGGATCACCCCCGTCGGCATCGCGATCGCCCTCGCACCGCTCGGCGCCTTCGTCGACGCGGTCGCCGAGGCCAGCCTGGTCACCCACAACACCACCCTCGGCATCGGCAGCGCGGCCGCGGTCGGCGCGGCGGTGAGCGCCGGGGTGGGCGGGGCCACCCGCGAGAACGCCGTCGCGGCCGCCATCGCCGCCGCCGAGGAGGGCGAACGCC
>NZ_SOHH01000090.1 GCF_004403515.1 Cryobacterium fucosi
CCCGGATCATGGGCGACTGGGGGCAACAACCATGCCGGGCCTGACAGGCCAACACCCTCACATAACTACACGATCAAGGGATACGAAGAAAGTAACGGGTCTCGACAGGCTCGACCACCGGGGGGGGGTCTCGACAGGCTCGACCACCGGGGGGGGGTCTCGACAGGCTCGACCAGCGGGGTCAGGCGTCGCGGAGGATCCCGTCCGGGGTGACCACGAGCATCCGGTTGTCGCCGGCCTCAATGACGACCGAGGCGATGTGGGGCCGGTCGGCGGGGAGGACCCGGGCGGTCAGACGACCGGAGTCGAGGGCGTCCAACTGGCCGGCAACGGCCGCGGCAACCCGGGCGGCTTCGACGGGCGGGTTGCCGCCGCTGTCGTCGAGCAGTGTCACCTCGACCCCGCGTAGCCGCGCGGCCCGGGTGGCGGCGACGAGCGGCTCCACGAACAGGGCGCGGGCGCGCATCGCATCGCGCAGGGTCGCCTCCACGAGCAGGCACTCCGCGCGCATCTCCGAGAGGATCTCCTCGGACCGCGCGAGGCGCTCGAGGGTGGGCCGGGAGAGCGCATTCACCTGCGCCAGCTGGGATTCGCGCTCTTCGATTGCCGCGACCGCGGTGGCGGCGGCAGCGGCGTTCAGGGCGCGCGCACGATTGAGGACGGCCAGGGTGAGCGAGGACCGTTTGAGCCCCACGGCGAAGAGAGTGCCGGCGAGCAGGGTGCCCGCGTGGCGCACGACGAGGAGCACCCCGTCGACGACGGACAGGCCGTTGGTGAGCGCCCAGGCGATTGTGATTGCCGACATGATCAGGTAGCCGATCCAGGCGAACCCTTCGCGCCCCCGCACGGCGAGCACGACCAGGAGCAGGGTGACGGCCCCGAGATACCAGTGCCCGAACGGCGTGCCCTGCACTGCCGTCATCGGGTAGGACACGAGTGCCGTCGCCGCCGCGCAGAGGGCGAGCACGGCGATGGTCGCCGTGCGCGACAGCGAGTCTGCCCCCCGGGAGATCAGGACGGCCGCCGCCGACACCGCGGCGAAACCGGCGATCTCCCAGGGCAGTCCGAAGAGCGATTCGGAGTCGCCGAACGCGAGCAGGGCGTGCACGCCGATGAACATGGCGAGGATGCCGAGGGACAGCGACCGTGGAAGTTGCACCACGGTGCGGGGCGGCTCGGTGTCGACGGGTGCGGTTTCGGCAGGCGTGGTCGCCGAGTGTGGTCTCGACAGGCTCGACCACCGGGGCAGGGTCGGTCTCGACAAGCTCGACCACCGGGGTGGGCTCGACCACCGAGGGGTGGGGGGTCTCGACAGGGTCGACCACCGGGGCAGGGTCGGTCTCGACAAGCTCGACCACCGGGGTGGGCTCGACCACCGGGGCAGGGTCGGTCTCGACAGGGTCGACCACCGGGGCAGGGTCGGTCTCGACAAGCTCGACCACCGAGGGGCGGGGGCGGGGGTCCACGAGACCTCCACGTCGGTGCCGGAGCCGGGGCGGGAGCGCACCCTGGCCTCGCCGCCCTGCAGGCGCTCCATCCGGCCGATGATGCTCTGGGCGATCCCCAGCCGCTCGCTGGGCACGAGGTCTGGATCGAAGCCAACCCCGTCATCGTGCACGACCACGCGGATACCGCCGCGGTGCGGCTGCACGGTGACCGTGCGCACCACCCGATGGTGGGCGCCGAGGCCGGCCGCGGCAACCGAGTTGCGCAGGGCCTCACCGACGGCACCGAGCAGGGCGGTGACCGCAACGGCCGGCACGGCCAGGGCCTCGTCCAGATCGGCCTGCACGATCGCATCCGGGGCCAGCTCGGCCGCGAGCTGCTCCAGGCGGGCGGCAACCTCCATGCCGGGCAGCGACTGGGTCGACCTGGGCAGGCGGAGGGCGTCGAGACGGTCGAGGGTCGAGGCCGCGTGACGGGACAGCGTCTCGGTGGGGATGCCGCCGCGTCCGGCCATCAGCAGGGTCGAGATGACGCTGTCGTGCACGAGAGCATCGATGGTCAGCCGCTCCCGCTTGCGGGCGAGCCGGGCAGCCCGGTCGGCCAGCGCGGCGCGGGTGATGCGCGCGGTGTCGTCGACCCGGGACGCGCCCCGCCTGGACATGATCGTGAGGCCGACGAAGACGCTGATCACAAGCAGCGTGTAGAGCGAATCCTCGACTCCGACGACCACTGGATGCGGGTCGGCCGAGGTCGCGGAGCGCAGGATCCCGCTCAGCGCGCTGACGAGGACGGCGTACGCCCAGCCGATTCGATCCCGGGTGGCTGCGGCGACGGCCACGGCCGGGATGCCGGTGAGCGAGATGATCCAGGGGATGTCGGCGCCGGCCGGGAGCGGTTCGGCCCGCATGACCAGCCAGAATCCGAGGATCGCCAGGAAGATGGCACCCTCGGCCAGGGCGAGCGTGCGGAGCAGGCGCAGCGGCGCCCAGGGGGCGAGAATGCCGATCAGCACGGGGATGCCGAAGACCAGCAGCCACCCGGCCCACGCGGCGCCCGGTGCGGCCAGGGCGGCCGGGGCGGCCGGCCAGGCCTGCGCCCGGAACGTGTCGAGGCTGAGCAGCCCGAAGACGAGGCCGGTGGGCCCGGTCGCGGTGCAGAGCACCCTGAACTGGCGCTCGGTTGCCGTCTGCCCGGTGGCCCGACCCGGACTCGGCGTGCGCTTCCGCCTGGGCGGGCGGTCGGGTCGCACGGCGTC
>NZ_SOHH01000036.1 GCF_004403515.1 Cryobacterium fucosi
ACGACGCTGCGACGTCCTCTATGCCATGCTCCGCGACGGCACCCTCTATCAAACCGACCATCAACTCGCCGCTTGACAAAAACATAGGGGCACCCCCCGCCCCGACGATCTCCTGGGCGAACACGGGTCGGGAACATCGCCGAGCGAAACCACGGTGCCGCGCAGGGGGCTGAGGATATTTTCGGGCATGGCTGTGTCTCCTAGATTGTGACGTGCGGGGAACTGCAGACGAATCGCGAGTTGTTACGCTCGTCAGCGATGCACGCCCGTGCCACACGGTACGAACCCGCGACAGCGGGTGACGTTTCGCTCAGGGCGACGTGATGGCGGTACGGACGTCGCCCTGAGCCTGTTCGAGGCGAGCGGTGGCAGTGAGGACATCAGTGTCGGTGAGCAGCATCACCACGGCGGTCTTGGCATGCCCGCCGGCCTGATCGATTGCAGCGGCGGCGGTATCCGGATCCGCCCCGGTGGCGTCGCTGACGATGCGGCGGGCCCGGTCGACCAATTTGGCGTTCGTGGGTTGGACGTCGACCATCAGGTTGTGGAAGACCTTTCCGGTGCGGATCATGCTGGCGGTGGAAAGCATGTTGCACACCAGCTTCTGCGCCGACCCGGCCTTCAGCCGGGTAGAGCCGGTCAGCACCTCGGGTCCGGTGTCGACCTCGATGGCGACATCGGCGTGTCTGCTGATCTCCGCGCCGAGATTGCAGGCGACCGAGACGGTGGCCGCCCCAACGCTCCGGGCATGATCCAGACCGCCGATGACATACGGGGTTCGGCCACTGGCGGCGATGCCGACGACCACGTCAGCGACGGTGAGTCCGACTGCCAACAGGTCGATCACCGCGAGGCCGGGATCATCTTCGGCACCTTCGACGGCCTGGAGGAACGCCCGCTCGCCGCCGGCGATAAGCCCGAGGACCTCCCCGGGGTCGGTACCGAACGTCGGTGGGCATTCGACGGCGTCCAGCACCCCAAGTCGGCCGCTGGTGCCGGCACCTAGGTAGATCAGCCGTCCGCCGCGGCGGCGCGCGCCCACGATCGCATTTACCGCGTTCTCGATCGCCGGTAGTGCCGCCGCCACCGCAACTGGGACTGTGCGGTCCTCCTGGTTCATCACGGTGAGCAGGTCCGCGACGGACATCGTGTCCAAGTCCGTGGTGCGCTCATTCGCGGTCTCGGTGCCCAATGTGGCGAGTGCCATGGTGTTGTCCCTGTTCCTGGTGTTGTTGAAGCTATTCATGGTTGTTTGTTTCGTCCCGGATGAGAGGTGACGGCGGCGTAGGTGCGTTCGAGCGCGGCTCGGGCCCCGGGCAGCGTTTGCGCGACGCCGACAAAGATGGCGTCGACGAGCAGGAGCTGCCCAGTGCGGCTGGCCATCGCTGCGGAACGGAAGCCAAACTCTCGCCCCGCGGTGACCAAGACGTGTTCACCGTGGGCCGCCAATCGGGAACGGGCGGCGCCAGTGATGGCCACCGTGCCAGCGCCGGTCGACCGGGCCAATTGCAGTGGCGCGACGGTGCCGGGGTTCTCTCCCGAGTGGGAAACGCCGATGGCCAGGTCGGCGGGGCCGAGCAGCGAAGCGCTGACCATCGCCGCGTCGTGTTCGGTGTATGCCCGGGCGACCAGTCCGACCCGGTTCAACTTCGCAGTTAGATCCTCCGCGACCAGGCCAGACGCGCCGATGCCATACACGTCGATCCGGCGAGCGGCCCGGATCAAATCGATCACTTTCTCCAGGGCGATGGGATCGACCAGTTCGGCGGTGGCGCGGAGCTGTTCAGACTCGAACGCGGCCAGCTTGGTCAACACCACGCCGATCCGGTCGCCGTCGGCGATGTCGGCGCCCACAGGGACACCACCGTCATGGTTCGCACCGCCCTGCGCAGCCAGCGCGAGCCGGAGCTGCGGGTATCCGTCGAAACCGAGACGCCGCGCGGTGCGGACCACGCTCGCGGTGCTCGTTGACGCGCATTCGGCGAGCTCGTTGACCGTCAGAGCCGATGCCGCCGTGGTGTCAGACAGCAGGACCCGCCCGATCCGGGCCTCCGCTGGGGTCAGCCCGAGCAGCATCGCCCGGAGCCTGGCGACCACATCTGACGGAGCCGGCGTGGTCGGGCCGGAGAACTCACGCATAGCATCGGTCGTAACGCCGCGATCAGGAGCCTGCCGGGGGTCCTTCTTAGAGGCCATGGGCACCGTCCGCCTTCCAAGACACATCCCCGGGTCCATCCCGGGCCTGTAAGAAAGTTTCACGCATTCAAGCGGATTGTGTCAAGAGTTTCTATTTCTTCTCCCCTGACAGATTGACGGCAATCCCGGCGACGCACTTCTGGAAGCAGATGGGCGGGCGTGAGCATGTCACGCCAAGTCGTCAAAATCGACCGGGCGTGAGGGTCCTGGTGGAAGTGATCCGCAGGTGCAATCGAACCATATCCGGAGTTTGTAAGTCTCCTGTGTGACTGGCCTTGACCCCGGTGAGTAGTTCCGGTCGGCCAGATAACTCAGGTATTCGTTGATGGCCGGGAAGTCCGTCGCGCCGGGGCCGGCGAGTGTCCAATACTCGCCCTCGCGCTCCAGCCAAAGATCCGTGTCGGTTCTCATGAGACAGGAGTACCTCCACTGCCCGGATGAATCAAGCACATCCGGCCCGGCGTGTCGCGGTTCGCCGCGTCATCCGCCGAGGATTAGCCGGTTAACAGGCACGCGCCGACGCGCCCCATCGACCCGGTGATGCCGTTGTTCTTCAGCACCCGCAGGAACACGTTCGAGCGGAACTGGGACCCGCGATCGGAATGCAG
>NZ_SOHH01000003.1 GCF_004403515.1 Cryobacterium fucosi
TAATCCATTGTCCGTACCTTCGATTGATTCGCGGGGCCGTCAGGATTGCCTGCGGTCTCGACGCCGTCAAGAATCCATTCCAGCGGCACGCCCGTGAATAGCGCCCAGTCTCGCAGTTGCGAGTATTTGGGTTCGGTGCGCCCGTTGATGTAGTTGCTGATTGTGTTGCGGGACACGTGCAGGTGTTCCGCCATGTCGTTCGACGAGATCCCGGCGATCTTGAGGGCTTTGGCGAGCCGGTCGGACTTATCGAAGCTGAGCCGGGACTGTGGGTGTTCCTGTGTGATGCTCATGCACAGATCATTGCACAAGCTTGTGCAACTTGCAATGACTAGTGCAAAAGATTGTAAATCTATCTTGCACAATGTGGTGCAAGGGTGCATAGTTGTGAAATGCACAAGACACAGAAGGTAAACGCGATTGGATCGGCGGAAGCTGCGCGCATTCTGCACATCGACCGATCTACGCTCACCCGCTGGGCGGCTGCCCGCAAGATCATTCCGATCTTCACCGCAGACGGCGATACCGGCGCGATGTTCTTCGACCCCGCCGATGTTGCTGCCCTTCTTGCATTGACCGCCCCCGTCGATTCGACCTCCCCCCAGGTTGAGTCGACGGGGGTTTCTTCTGTGTCCGGGGGTGCCTGATGCGTGCCGCGGGCTGGTGCATCGTCCTGTCGATCCTGTTTGTGGTCGCCGGGTTCGTACGCGGCGCGGGGGTGTTCGACGGGCTCTCGTTGCTCGCGATGATCTTCGCTTTCGCGGGCATGGGTTTCGCGCTGCGCGCCGACGACCTTCGCCGCTAACCAAATTGCAAAGGAGCAATCACGATGACTATTCATGGGAGGTCGGGTAATAACCCGATCGACGTCGACTATCCGGAACCGATGTGGGTGGAGTTGGGCCGCCGGGTAGATGTGTTCGCCCGGGAGGCTGTGCAGTTCGCGACGGAGGATCTCGACGCGCTGCTGGAACCACTGGATTTCCCGGCCCCGCAGAAGTGCAGCAAACCGAAGTGCACCGACCCGGCTGAGTGGCTTCTGGTGCACACCTGCTGCCAAGAGGAGTACATCTACTGCACCATGCACACGGGTTTCACCCGCATACGTCTCAAGTCTGTGCCGTCGATGTGCGCGCATTGCACCGCCCCGTTGATGGTGTCGGATGTGCAGTTCAACCCGATGGTCGGTGTCTCGTGAGCACCGACACGCTCGTCGGCGTCGACGAGGCCCTGATCGTCGCTCTCGATTTCGACGAGGCGAAGGTGTGCGAGCTGCCAGTCCTGTGCAGCCGGGAGGCCGTGTTCCTCATCATGCACAACTGCTGCGGGTTCGCCTACATGTCTTGTCAATTCCATCTTGATGGCCTCCGCGAGTTGTTCAACTCCTTTACACCGCGTGAGTTGGGGAAGCTTATCTGCGGGAAGTGCAATCGGCGGGCCAAGTCATTCCCAACAGTCCTCCCGTTGAAGGCGTGACCGTCGTGTTGTGGGATCACGTGTTCACCGTGTTCGTCCCGGGGGAGCCGGGCCCGCAGGGATCGAAGATCGGGTTCTCGAAGATCGGCACGACGAAGGTTCAGATGGTCGAGGCGTCGAAGAAGGTCAAGCCGTGGCGGTTGGCGATCGTGGCAACGTGCACGGGTCTGGTGAATGCCCCGATCGATGACCCGGTCCGTATCCGGCGGCTGTACCTGTTCGACCGGCCGAAGACGGTGACACGGGAGTTCCCGATCGGTAACGAGGGCGACATCGACAAGCTCGACCGGGCCACGTTCGACGGCTTGGTGATGGCTGGTGTGCTCCGTGACGACCGTCTGGTGGTCGCGGGCAGCCATATGAAGCGGTATGTGACGGCCGGGCAGAAGCCGGGCGCGTGGCTGCGTATTGAGATTCTCCCGTTCTAGACGGGCTAACGAGAGGTGAGGCGAATGAGCGACACGAAGTTGAGGGCGAAACTCCCGGAGGGTGACGCGAACGGGTTGAAGGGTGAGGTGTGGCGGAAACGGTTGGTGGAGCAGCCGCTCCGCCCCCGGGTGGCGATCGTCATTTTCGACGCACCGACTGGTGCCGTGGACCATGAGACGGGCATGGAGATCCCGTCGGTCAGGGTTTTGGCGGTCGAACCGGTGCTGGACCCGATCACGGAGCAGATGCTGGTCAGCCTGCTCACGGACATGTCGTCGGCCCGGACGGGCGCGGCGACACTCGACATCGACTTCCCGGCGCCGACACCGGAACCGGACATGTGGACGGGACCTCTCCAGTTGGAGCAGCGCGGCGTGTACACGTTCATCGTGAGGGCACTGCCCGGCGCACGATTCGGCCTGTACCTGGTCACGGACACGGGCGCGGAGGTCGGCAAGCGGGGCGCGCTGAAACCTGCCGAACACGGGGGCGTTGAACCGGGCTCGTATGTTCTCGAATTGCTCCCGGAGTCGTTGCAGCGGATCGCCCATGTGCTCGTGGGCGAGTGGGAGGCGAACGTGGTCGAGGCCGAGGTGGTCGACGAGGCCCCCGACGCCCCGGAGTTCGACGAGGACGACGCCGGCGATTTCGAACCTGGTGACGCCGCTGACTTCGATTTCGACGGTGGTGAGTCATGAACGTCACAACACAGTCCGAACTGGACGCGGCGCTTGCCGACGACAAGACCACCGACATCTACATCGACGCACCCGCCGGTGTGTGGCTGCGAATCGAAAGCAGCACTGGGAAGCACGTCGTGGCTTGGGGTTCGTCCCACGTCGAGGCTTGGGATTCGTCCCACGTCGAGGCTCGGGGTTCGTCCCACGTCGAGGCTTGGGGTTCGTCCCACGTCGAGGCTTGGGGTTCGTCCCACGTCGTGGCTCGGGGTTCGTCCCACGTCGAGGCTTGGGGTTCGTCCCACGTCGTGGCTCGGGGTTCGTCCCACGTCGAGGCTCGGGATTCGTCCCACGTCGAGGCTCGGGATTCGTCCCACGTCGAGGCTCGGGATTCGTCCCACGTCGAGGCTCGGGATTC
>NZ_SOHH01000054.1 GCF_004403515.1 Cryobacterium fucosi
CATCCCCTGGTGGGCCGGCGGCCTGACCGACATCGACAACGGCGTCATGCTCTGTTGGTTTCACCACCACTACATCGACCGCGACGGCTGGAAGATCCGGATGGTCCGCGGCTCACCCCACATCAAAGCCCCACCCTGGTACGATCCCCACCAGAACTGGCACCCCGCCAACCAGAACCGCGCCCGCACCGCCTCGACCGCCCGGCACTGACCCAGGTCCCCGGTCTCGACAGGCTCGACCACCGCCACGCTCACGGTCGCAACCCCGGCGGCCGAGCCTGTCTCGGTGGTCGAGCTTGTCGAGACCCCCTTGCGTGACCTGGTCTCGACAGGCTCGACCACCGACAGGCTCGACCACCGTGGACGGCTCGACCACCGACTGGCTCGAGACCCGCTGCGTCGATGGCTCGGATACCGGCCGACACAGTTTCCCTGCCGGTTACCCGCGGGCTCTAAACTGGGGCATCGCGTCGCGGGACTGCCTCTCCGCCGCGGACGAGGAGCGTGCGTGACCCAGATCCAGCCCGACCAGAGCGTGCTCGCGGCCGGAACGAAAGCCGCGTCCGTGCGCACCCTCGTCGACATTCTCGCCGCGACGGCCGCCGCCTATCCGAGCGCGCTCGCGCTCGAGGACCAGGACGGCGCCATCAGCTATCGCGAGCTCATGCGCCTCGTCTCCGAGCAGGCCCGGCAGCTCAGCGCGACCGGGGTGCGTCGGGGCGACAAGGTCGGCATCCGGATCCCCTCGGGAACTCGCGAACTCTACGTTTCCATCCTCGCCACCCTTGTCCTGGGGGCCGCGTATGTGCCGGTCGACGCCGACGACCCGGAGGAGCGTGCCCGGCTCGTCTTCGGCGAGGCCCAGGTCATCGGAGTCGTCGGGACGGCAGGCCGGTTCGAGCTCGTCAACACGGTCGACGAGGCGGCGCTCGCCGAACGGCCTCTGCCACCGGGGGATGACCTAACCCTCGCTCATGGGCCCGGGATCATCCCCACACCCGACGACGACGCCTGGGTCATCTTCACCTCCGGGTCGACGGGGGTGCCCAAGGGTGTCGCAGTGACCCACCGGTCGGCGGCGGCCTTCGTCGACGCCGAGGCCGGGCTCTTCCTCCGCTCCGAACCGATCGGCTCGGCCGACCGGGTGCTGGCCGGCCTGTCGGTCGCCTTCGACGCATCCTGCGAGGAGATGTGGCTCGCCTGGCGCAACGGCGCCTGCCTCGTTACCGCCCCCCGCTCACTCGTTCGGTCCGGCGCCGACCTCGGGCCGTGGCTGATCGCCCACGGCGTGACGGTCGTGTCCACGGTGCCCACCCTCGCCGCGCTCTGGCCGGACGAGGCCCTCGAACAGGTGCGGCTGCTCATCTTCGGCGGCGAGGCCTGCCCGCCCGAACTCTCCGCCCGTCTCGTCGCCCCTGGACGCGAGGTCTGGAACACTTACGGTCCGACCGAGGCGACCGTCGTGGCCTGCGCGGCGCTGATGGACGGCACCGACCCGGTGCGGATCGGGCTGCCGCTGCACGGCTGGGACCTCGCCGTGGTGGATGCCGTCGGCGCCCGGGTGGCGCACGGCGGCACCGGCGAACTCATCATCGGGGGCGTCGGGCTGGCGCGCTACCTCGACCCGGCCAAAGATCGGGAGAAGTACGCGCCGCATGCCGGGCTTGGCTGGGACCGCGCGTACCGCAGCGGCGACCTGGTGCGGTTCGAGCGGGAGGGCCTGGTCTTCGTCGGCCGCGCCGACGACCAGGTCAAGCTCGGCGGCCGGCGGATCGAACTCGGCGAGATCGAGGCGGCGCTGCGCTCGCTGCCCGACGTGGCCGGCGCTGCCGCGGTCGTGCAGAAGACCCCCGCCGGGAACCAGGTCCTCGTCGGCTACCTCGCCCTCGTCGACGGGGCGGCGGCCTTCGATCGTGCAGCGGCCACCGACCGGCTGCGCGCGGCGCTCCCCGCGGCGCTCGTTCCCCTGATCGCGCTCGTCGACGAGCTGCCCACCCGCACCTCGGGCAAGGTCGACAAGGCCTCGCTGCCCTGGCCGCTGCCGGCCGGCGGCGGCCGGGAGGCGGCTGCGCTGACCCCCACGGCGGCCTGGCTGGCCGGGCACTGGGCCGCGATCCTCGGCGTTCCGGTCGACGGACCCGACGCCGACTTCTTCGGCCACGGCGGCGGCTCGCTCTCCGCCGCCCAGTTCGTCTCCGCGATCCGGGAGCGCTACCCCGACACGCGGGTCTCCGACGTCTACGACCATCCCCGGATCGGGGCGCTCGCCGAGGAACTCGACGCGCGGGTGCCTCCGGCGCCGACACTCGTGCGGGAGGTCCTCCCCGTGCCGGCGCGCAGCCGCATCGCCCAGACGCTGCTCAGCATCCCCCTGCACGTGCTCGTCGGCGCGCGCTGGCTCGTCTTCCTCGCGGCGGCGAACAACCTGCTCGCGACCTGGGGCGGGGCGACGTTCGCTCCGACGATCTCCTGGTGGTGGGTCGCCCTCGGCTTCCTGCTCTTCGTCACCCCGCCCGGGAAGATGGTCATCTCCGTCGTCGCCGCGAGGCTGCTGCTGCGCGGGGTGACTCCGGGGGACTACCCGCGAGGCGGATCCGTTCACCTGCGCCTGTGGCTGGCCGAGCAGGTCGCGTTGCTCGTCGACGCGGCGAGCCTGGCGGGAGCACCCTGGATCAGCTACTACGCTAGGGCGCTGGGTGCGCGGGTCGGCGAGGACGTCGACCTCCACGCGCTCCCGCCGGTGACGGGGATGCTGACCATCGGGGCCCGTGCGGCGATCGAGCCGGAGACCGACCTGGCCGGCTACTGGATCGACGGCGACGTGCTCCGGCTCGGGCGGGTGGAGATCGGCGCCGAGGCAACCATCGGCGCGCGCAGCACCCTGCTCGGCGGCGCCCGGATCGGCGCCGGCGCCGTGATCGAACCGGGGGCCGCCGTCTCCGGCGAGGTCCCGGACGGTGAGCGGTGGGCCGGATCGCCCGCCATCCGGGTCGGTGCGGCCCGCGGGTCGTGGCCGGCCG
>NZ_SOHH01000109.1 GCF_004403515.1 Cryobacterium fucosi
CCCGGGTAGCGCCCGCCGCCGCGGCACGCCGCCGCACACCACCGCCGCCGCGGCACGCCGCCGCTCCGAGATGGAGATTCTCGCGACACGCCGTTGCGGCTGCCACGTTTCCCGGCGCGTCCGAAATTTCTCCGGTCGAGCGCGCCGCGCGGCCCGGGCCGCGCGTGAGAACATGGAGCCATGTCGCGCTCCGGGCCTCCAGCGGCATCCGCCGACTGGAAACGGATCGCGGGACCTCCGGCCGGGCCCGCGGCCGAGGCTCCCGGCTCCCCCACCGCGGGCGGCTCCGCGCCCGTGCCGATGGGCCTCCAGTTCGAGTTGCGCGAGCAGACCCCGCGCACGAACGAGCGGTGGCGCGGGCCGACGGCACGAACCGTCACGACCATCCGGCCCGGGCACGGCGAGTTCCGGCTCGGGGTGCGCCCCGTCATCCTGAGCGCGCGAGGCAGCTGGGTGCGCACCAATGTGGCCTGGAACCAGCTCGGGTTCCACCTGAACCGGCTGAACCTGAACCCGGAGCACCACCGCTGGCTGAGCCAGCTGCTCGCCCTGCACCGGGCGGTACGCGGGGTGTATACCAGTCAGGAGCCCGACTGGCTCTACCTCGACGACTTCGCCAGCCCCCTGCTCTGGAACCTCTTCGACGAGGCCGCCGCGATCGGCCTCAACCTGGTCGGCAGCAAGAAGGATGCCCGGGTCACGGTGGGCCGCGCGGCCGGCCTGGGTCTCGACGCGAGCACCGACGCGGTCGGCGAGGGCCTCCGCCTGGCCACCCGTCTGCAGATCGACGGCGAGGCCTACCCCGCCGAACACGCCGGCGCCATCGGCAGCCACGGCCTCTACGCCTGGGAGTTCGGCGCCAGGCCGGTGTTCACGCTGGCCGCGACCACCGGGCCGCTCAGCCCCGAACAGCTCCGCCTGCTCGGGCGCCCAGGCACAGTCGACGTGCCGGAGGGCGACGTGGCCGAGTTCCTGACCGTGTTCTACCCTGCACTGCGGCACGCGCTCCCCGTGACCAGCACGGATGCCTCGGTCCTCTTCCCCGAGGCCGACCCGCCCGTGCTCGTGCTCACCGCCCGGTTCCGGCCGAAGCAGGCGCTGGAGCTCGAGTGGCACTGGGACCACCGGGAGGGTGCCCGCGTCACCCGGAGCCCGCTCCGGCCGACGGCAGGCACCCCCGGCAGGCCCGGCACCCCCGGCACCCCCGATCCCGACGCCCCCGATGCCGGCACGCAGACCGACGCCGAGACGGTCGCCGAGACCGACCCCACCCCCGAAACCACCATCCTCGCCGCCGCGGCCCTCGCCCTCCGGGTGCACGGACACCCGGCGCCCGGCTCTGCGCCCCGCATCCTGCACGGCATCGAGACGGCCGAGTTCTCCGGGCAGACCCTGCCGATTCTCCGCCTGGTGCCGGGCGTGCGCGTGGACGTCCTCGGCGACCAGCCCGACTATCGCGAGCTGACGGCCGTGCCCGAGCTCACCGTCACCACGGTCGAGACCGACCACCGCGACTGGTTCGACCTGGGCGTGCTCGTCACGGTCGAAGGCCGGAGCGTGCCGTTCGGGCCTCTCTTCACGGCCCTGGCCAAGGGCAAGACCAAGCTGCTCCTCGTCGACAACAGCTATCTGTCCCTGCGCCAGCCGGTGTTCGAGCGCCTGCACGAGCTCATCGCCGAGGCCCGGGCGCTGCAGGAGTGGGACACCGGGTTGCGGATCAGCCGTCACCAGGCCTCCCTCTGGTCCGAGTTCGAAGACCTCGCCGACGAGACCGTGCAGGCCGTCGCGTGGCGAGCCGCCGTGGCCGGGCTGCTCGCTCTCGCCACCGGCAGCCGGCAACCCGGCGACCAGACCGGCGACCTGCCGGCCGGACTCCGGGCCACCCTGCGCCCCTACCAGCTGCACGGCTTCGCCTGGCTCGCCTTCCTCTGGGAGCACCGGCTCGGCGGCATCCTCGCCGACGACATGGGGCTCGGCAAGACCCTGCAGACCCTGGCGCTGCTCGCCCACGCCACCGCCCAGCCGCGCACCCCCGACCGACGGCCGTTCCTGGTCGTGGCGCCGACCTCCGTGGTCTCCAACTGGCTCTCCGAGGCCGCCCGGTTCACGCCCGGCCTCGCCGTGCGCGGCATCACGGCGACCGTGGCGGCCGGTGGCGAGCCGCTCACGGATGCCGCGGCCGGCGTCGACGTCGTCGTCACCTCGTACGCGCTCTTCCGCCTCGACTTCGAGGCCTACCAGGCCGCCGGGTGGGCCGGGCTGATCCTCGACGAGGCCCAGTTCGTCAAGAACCGCGCCTCGAAGGTGCACCTCTGCGCCCGGGACCTGGACACCCCGTTCAAACTGGCCCTCACCGGCACGCCGATGGAGAACAACCTGCTCGAGCTGTGGGCCCTGTTCGCGATCGTCGCCCCTGGCCTGTTCCCCTCGGCCCGCCGGTTCGCCGAGGACTACCTGCGACCCGTCGGCGCCGGCGCCGACCCGGCGTTGATCGCCCGGCTGCGCCGCCGCATCCGGCCGCTTCTGCTGCGCCGCACCAAGGACGTCGTCGCGCCGGAGCTGCCGCCCAAACAGGAGCAGATCCTGCAGATCGACCTGAACCCGCGGCACCGCCGGCTCTACGACACCTTCCTGCAGCGGGAACGACAGAAACTGTTCGGCCTGATCGAAGACCTGGACCGGAACCGGTTCATCGTCTTCCGGTCCCTGACCCTGCTGCGCATGCTCAGCCTGGACCCCTCACTGGTCGACGAGAAGTACGCCGGGGTGCGCTCGAGCAAACTCGACGCCCTGTTCGAACAACTGGAAGACGTGGTCGCCGAGGGCCACCGGGCGCTCGTCTTCAGCCAGTTCACCTCGTTCCTCGGCAAGGCGGCGGCCCGGCTCGACGCCGCGGGCATCGCCTACTGCTACCTCGACGGGTCGACGCTGCACCGTTCGGCGGTGATCGACCGGTTCAAGCGGGGCAATGCCCCGGTGTTCCTGATCAGCCTCAAGGCCGGCGGGTTCGGCCTGAACCTCACCGAGGCGGACTACGTCTTCCTGCTCGACCCGTGGTGGAACCCGGCCACCGAGACGCAGGCCGTCGACCGCACCCACCGGATCGGCCAGACGAAGAACGTGATGGTCTACCGGATGGTCGCCACCGACACGATCGAGGAAAAGGTGATGGCGCTCAAGGAACAGAAGGCGGCGCTGACCGGCTCGGTGCTGGGCGCCGGAGGGCCGGCGGGCGACGCCGGCTTCAGCGACGCGCTCACGGCCGACGACATCCGCGGCCTGCTCGAGCCCTGAGCCCGGGCGACGGCGACGCAGGCGCCCGCGCCGGCACCCGCGGC
>NZ_SOHH01000046.1 GCF_004403515.1 Cryobacterium fucosi
CCGGCGCCATGTCGGCAGGCGGGACACCGGCAGGCGCCACGGCATCCGCCATCCCGGTGCGGGCGCGCCGGTGCGGCCTGCCCGATCGTTCGGGCGCGGCACCGTAGCCGACCAGCACGGCCTCGCGCTCCTCGGCCGGTTCGGCGGGAGCCGCGGCATCCGCCGGGCCGCTGCCCTCGGGCCCGGCCATCTCGGCGCCGGCCATCTCGGGCCCGGCCACCTCTGCGCCGGCCACGTCTGCGCCGGCCACCTCGAACGAGACGATCGGCTCTCCGACGTGCACGACCGTTCCCGGCTGCTGGTGCAGCTGGGTGACGACGCCGGCGAACGGCGACGGGAGTTCGACGACGGCCTTGGCGGTCTCGACGTCGGCGATGAGCTGGTTGAGTTCGACCGTGTCGCCCGGGGACACCCGCCAGGCCACGATCTCCGACTCGGTCAGCCCCTCGCCGAGGTCGGGGAGCCGGAACACCTTGATCATCGCCGACGCCCCAGCGCTCGGTCGACGCCGTCGAGGATCCGGTCGAGGTCGGGCAGGTGGTGGCTCTCCAGCTTCGCAGGCGGATAGGGAATGTCGAAGCCCGTGACCCGCACCGGTGCGGCCTCGAGGTACTCGAAGCAGCGCTCGGTGACGACGGCGGCGATCTCCCCGCCGAGCCCGCCGGAACGGGAGGCCTCGTGGGTGATGACGAGCCGCCCGGTCTTCCGCACGGATGCCTCGATCGTCTCGTAGTCCACCGGGGACAGCGAGCGCAGGTCGATGACCTCGACCGAGGCTCCCTCATCGGCGGCGGCGAGCGCGGCATCCTTCGCGGTGGCCACCAGGGCCCCGTAGCAGAGCAGGGTGACGTCGGTGCCGACGGCCACGACCCGGGCGCGCTCCATCGGGGCGCCGAGCTCGGGCGACACCTCTCCCTTGACGTGATAGCGGCGCTTGGGTTCGAAGTAGAGCACCGGGTCGTCCGAGGCGATGGCCTGCCGGATCAGCCCGTAGGCGTCCTGCGGGTCGGAGACCGCGATCACACGCAGGCCGGAGGTGTGGGTGAAGTAGGCCTCCGGGGACTCGGAGTGGTGCTCCGCGGCGCCGATTCCGCCGCCGAACGGGACCCGGATGGTGATCGGCATGCTCACCCGGCCCTGGGTGCGGTAGTGCAGTTTGGCCACCTGGCTGACGATCTGGTCGAAGCCGGGGAAGATGAAGCCGTCGAATTGGATCTCGCAGACCGGGCGGTAGCCGCGGTAGGCCAGGCCGACGGCGGTGCCGATGATCGCGGATTCGGCCAGCGGGGTGTCGATCACCCGGCGGGCGCCGAACTCGGCGAGCAGGTCGCTGGTCACCCGGAAGACGCCGCCGAGCAGGCCGATGTCCTCGCCGAGCAGCACGACCTTTGGATCGTCGAGCAGGGCCTGGCGGAGCCCCGCGTTGATCGCCTTGGCCATGGTCAGCGTGGTCGTGGCGGTGAGCGGCACGGGCGTGCGGAGCGGGACGCCCGGCAGGGTCTCCCCCTGGCGCGGGGTGGAGCCGCCCTGGCCCGCGGTCGTGCCCAGCAGTGCGGATGCCGCCGGCCTCATCATGGTCGTCATGGTCATCAGGCCTTCCCTCCGGTGGAATCGAAACTTGCGAGATAGTCGGCGTACTCGGCGCGCTGATGCTCGAGCGTGGCGTTCGGGGTGGCGAAGACGTGGTCGAAGACCGTGAGCGGCTCCGGATCCGGCAGGCCGATGCAGCCGGCCCGCAGTTCGGCGGCCGCGGCATCCGCGAGTCCCCTGGTCTGGTCGGCGAGCTCCGCGGTGAGCAGGCCGAGCGAGTCGAGCAGGCGCTCGAGGCGCAGGATCGGGTCCTTCGCCTTCCACTGCTCGAGCTCGGCCGCTGGCCGGTAGCGGGTGGGGTCGTCGGCCGTGGTGTGCGGGCCCATCCGGTAGGTGACCGCCTCGATGAAGGTGGGTCCGCCTCCGGTGCGGGCGCGGTGGAGCGCAACCCGGGTGGCCGCGAGCACGGCGAGCACGTCGTTTCCGTCGACCCGGATGCCGGGGATGCCGAAGCCGAGTGCCCGGTCGACCAGGTTGGCGCGGGACTGCAGGCCGACGGGTTCGGAGATCGCCCACTGGTTGTTCTGGCAGAAGAAGATCACCGGGGCCTGGAAGCTGGCGGCGAAGACGAGCGCCTCGCTCACGTCGCCCTCGCTCGTGGCGCCGTCCCCGAAGTAGGCCACCGCCACCGAGTCGGTGCCGTCGTTCCGGGCGCCGAGGGCCCAGCCGGTGGCGTGCAGGGTCTGGGCGCCGATGATGATCGCCGGCGTTGCCATCCCGACGGAGTACGGGTCCCAGCCGGATTGAGCGTTGCCGCGCCACACCCGCACGATGTCGGTCAGGCCGACCCCGCGGCACCAGGCCACCGCGTTCTCGCGGTAGCTGGTGAAGACGAAGTCGTCCGCCCGGAGCGCACGGGCGGAGCCGACCTGGGCGGCCTCCTGGCCGAGCAGCGGCGGCCAGAGGCCGAGCTCCCCCTGCCGTTGCAGCGCCGTGGCCTCGGTGTCGATCCGCCGCACCACGACCATGTCCTGGTAGAGGGCGACGAGGTCGGTCCCCGAGACATCGTCGAGCCAGGGATCGGCCGTTTCCGAAGCCACCCGCACACCGTCGGGTGACACGAGTTGTAAGAGATTGGCGGGGATGTCCCCCGGGAAAGTTTCTGACATGGTGAGCCGCTCCCAGCGTCGTTGCCGAAGTTGCCCCGAGCGTACGGTCATGCGGCACAGAGCACAACCATGCCGGTTGATATTGCGCATTTTGCTCTATTCAGGGGCCAATCCGCGTGCTAATCTCGTGCACTATGCACAGTCTGGACAGAGTCGACCTGCAGCTGCTCCGCGCCCTGTGCGTCGATCCGCGCAGCACCTTCGTCGCCCTCGCGCAGCAACTCCGGCTGTCCCGGAACACCGTGCAGGCACGGATGTCCCGGCTCGAGGAATCGAACGCGTTCCTCTCCTTCGACCGCCGGATCAACCCGGTCGCCCTCGGCTACCCGTTGACGGCCTTCATCGAGGTGCACGTGCAGCAGAAACGGCTCGCGCAGATCATCGCCGAGCTCACCCTCATCCCGGAGATCGTGCAGGCGCACGGGATGAGCGGTTCGACCGACCTGCTGGTGCGGGTGGTCTGCACGGATGCCGACGACCTGTTCCGGATCGACGGCACCATCCTCGCCTGCGACGGCGTCGAGCGCACCGAGACGTCGCTCGCCATGGGCGAGCTCATTCCGTTCCGGGTCACCCCGTTGCTCGAGCGCGCCGGGCGCGACTCCGGCGCCGACCGCGCCGAGGCGTAGCCGGCGCCCGGTCGCGTAGCCCGCGCCCGGTCGAGGCGGGGCTC
>NZ_SOHH01000101.1 GCF_004403515.1 Cryobacterium fucosi
GCAACACCAATCCGCCGCAACTACGGCACACTAAGAACGCACTACAGTGGCCCTGTTTTCAGTTGGCAGAAGTGGCCCTGTTTTCGGTCGGCGTTAACAGCGGTGTGTAACGCCGCGGACACATCAACCCTCGCTCGAGGAATCAGAGCGAGCAGCTCAGCGTGACTGTGCTGAGGACCCCGAAGGTCGAGTCGCTGAATCATGAAACCCTTCCATCCATGTCTTCATCGTGAAGTCTACTTCTCCAGTAGGGCGGCCCACTGGACGGTAATTATGCGCTGCTCGGCATCGTGGCGATCCCGATCCACTGCTGTGCATCTCTGAGGAGTGAGTCGTAATTCGGGGTGGTGGCGTCGTCCGTCGTATCGTCGCCGGGTTGAGATGTGCCCGGCAGAAGGCCGGTTCGAGTTCGTAAATTCTGTCGGCGTCGCCGGTTCTGTGCGGGTCCGTAACGGAGACCACTTGGTGTCTTAGAAAACTAAAGGTTTACGAGACACGAGACCCACCCAGATTGAGTTGTGGAAAAAGAACAGAAAGGCGCGGAATCGCGGGCTCTCATTTTGTCTCGGAAAGTCGTCTCGCCATTCATGGTGTCCAGTGCGAGACCGGCGCGAACATGCGTAGTTCGGTCTTCGCGTTGATGCGGTGATGGCTCGCACGAGGCCACCATTTATACCTCTAGGGGTATGGTGGAGATACGGATCAGTGAACGGAAGGAAGTAACTCAGATGATATGGGGTAACGGAAGTATGGGATGGTCCTGGGGGTTCGGCCTGCTAGCTATAGCAGGCGTTGCCGTGCTCATTTATGTCCTTGTTCGTTTTTTGTCGAACAAATCCGGAAGCGATGACACGCGACCTGCTTCGAGGCAAGCTGATTCAGCCAGTGCCAGGCAGATTCTTGAGGAGCGTTTCGCTCGTGGGGAGATCACTGCGGAGCAGTTGCGTGATCAGCTGCGGGTACTCGAGGAGGGCCGGTAGTGCCCGATCTTAGTCGCCGTAGCGCCCTGATCCTCGGCGGGGTGGGGATTGCAGGCACGGCTGTAGGTGGAACGGGTTTCTTCGTCAATCAACGGATCTCATCAACCACGTCACCGGCAATACCGTCCGGGAGCGACCTCGTAGAGCCCCCGGAGCTACGAAGCGTTAGCGGCACTCTCACCGTTGACCTCGAGTCTTCCCCCCAACAGGTGACCATTGCTGGCCGTGACGTGCGTGCGCTGAGTTACAACGGTGGCGTGCCCGGCCCCACACTGCGCGTTCGAGCGGGAGACACCCTGGGCGTGAGCCTTCGCAATGGTCTGGCAGACCCGAGCAATCTGCATGTGCACGGACTCCACGTCTCGCCCGAGAACAACAGCGACAACATGTTCGTCACCGTCGCGGCTGGCGACTCTTTCGATTACCAGTATGAACTGCCCGCCAATCACCCGCCGGGTGTGTATTGGTATCACCCGCACCACCACGGTTTCGTGGCTGATCAGGTATTCGGTGGGCTGTACGGCGCCATCATCGTCGAAGACCCCGATCCCATCCCTGCCAGCCGGGAACGCGTCCTCGTCATTTCCGACATCACTCTCGATTCCACGGGAACCATTCCAGCGGCCACAGCGATGGAGAAAATGTCCGGACGCGAGGGAGACCTCGTCCTGGTCAACGGACAACTTACCCCCAGCATGACTGCCCGCCCGGGCGAACGGGAACGATGGCGCATCATTAATGCCTGTGTGTCCCGTTACCTGCGGCTGCGCCTCGACGGGCAGCAGATGTCCCTTCTCGGAATCGACTCCGGACGTTTTGAGGCTGCGCGCGAAGTCAACGAGGTCGTGCTGGCCCCGGGGAACCGGGCCGACCTTCTCGTCACCGGCACAGCCGGCACCTCCGTACTGCGTGCCCACACCTACGATCGAGGTATATCCGGCGGAATGATGATGGGAGGCGGAAGCTCCCCTGCGGCCGCCGACATCGCGCTGGCCACTTTTATCGTGGCCGGTGACGCCGTCGCCACAGTCGCCGCCATACCCCGTCAGCCCGTTCCACGTGACCTACGCACAGCTACCGTAACCGCCCGACGCGAGCTAATCTTCGCGATGGGAATGGGCGGAAATATGGGCGGCGGAATGGGCGGGGACACAGACAGCGACATGGATGGCGGCATGGGCGGAGGAATGGGTGGCGGCATGATGTCATCCACGATCAACGGCCAGGTATTCGATGCCACCCGGGTCGACACGACCGTGCAATTCGACAGCGTGGAGGACTGGTTGTTGACAAATACCAGCCCGCTCGATCACCCCGTACACCTGCACGTGTGGCCGATGCAGATCATTGAACAGTCAGGCCAACCCGTCAAAACCATCATGTGGCAGGACGTCGTGAACATCCCGGCACGCAGCACCGTGCGCGTGCGTATCGCGTTTGACGACTTCAGCGGACGTACCGTGTACCACTGCCACATCCTTGACCACGAAGACAGCGGAATGATGGGAGTCATCACCGCAAACTGACACCAGCCGCAACCATCAATTCAAAAAATGGATTAGGAGAAAACAATGAACTACGCACACACCATCACCGTCTCGCTGCCCTACGAAGAAGCAGTCTCCAGAGTGCGGGAAGAACTCGCCAACCAGGGATTCGGCGTTCTTACCGAAATCGACGTCCACGCGACCTTCGAAACGAAACTCGGCGTGGAAAGCGCGCAGTCACTGGGTGACTACCTGATCTTGGGCGCCTGCAACCCGGCCCTCGCCGAACAAGCACTCACCGCAGAGCCCGACATGGGCTTGCTGCTTCCGTGTAACGTCGTCATCCGACGAAGCCCATCAGCGAATACCACCACGGTGCAAGCTATCAACCCACAAACCATGGTCCAGCTAAGCAATTCCCCGGGGATACAAAACGTTGCTGATCAAGCCGACGAACGTCTTCTCGCCGCGCTAGCCGCTCTCCAAGGAGAAAGCAGAAGCAACTAATACGCGCTCTGGCCCGCTGAAGCACGGTCAGGACTTTGCCGCTGTTCTCGTGGGTTTATCTGGCACGAGAGTCATCAGGAACCCAAGCGTGCCCAGCACGTTCTTCCTAATCTGTGATGGGCCGAAAAAACTGCCCCTAACCTGCTCGTTCATGCCTCGGAGCCCGTGGTCAGGACGGACATCCACAACCTGACGCCCTCACCGCTCGTGCCAGCCCACAGCCCCAGAACGTCCTTCTCCCCGGCCAGCGTCACGCCGTTGGCCGGGGAGAAAGGTCGCGTGGCAATCTGCCCGTCGCGGGTCTTCACCACGATGGGCCGGGAAACGTGGGGACGAGCACGCCGATGGCGGGATGGTGTTCACGGTGATGGCGGCATTGGCCGCTATGGAACTGGTCATCAAACGTGAACGCATCGTGGAGAGTGTCAGCACGCGCCGTCCAGCGGTGAAGGATCTCGGCGGGCGCCGACGTCGATTCACGGAGAGTGGGACTGCCCCCGGTTTGGTTGACTCCGGACCTGTGGAGATTCGTCTTCGCTGGAAGGATGTTCATCATGCCGAAGCCCTACCCACCCGAGTTCCGCC
>NZ_SOHH01000008.1 GCF_004403515.1 Cryobacterium fucosi
CCGACGTCGGCCGGTGCGCGGGGTGCCGGTGCGGGGCGCGGCGGGTGCCGGTGCGGGGCGCGGCGGCCGAGGCCGTAGCCTGAGGGGATGCGACGCATCCGCCTCAGCTCAGGAGCCCCACGGCCCGGGGCGGCCCCGAAACCGCGCCTGTCCCGCGAGGTGCTCGTGCTCGGCGTGATCGCGTTCTTCGTGATGGTCGGCTTCGGCGTCGTCGTGCCCGTGCTGCCGGTCTACGTGCGCAGCTTCGGGGTGGGCAACCTGGAGATCGGCGCCGTCGTCTCCGCGTTCGCGCTGATGCGCTTCGTGTCGAGCCCGTTCTGCGGACGGCTGATCGACTGGGCCGGCGAACGGGCGATCCTCGCGACCGGAATCGGGATCGTCGCGCTTTCCAGCGGGCTGGTCGGCGTCGCCCAGAACTACCCGCAGCTGCTCCTGCTGCGTGGGGCCGGCGGCATCGGCTCGGCCATGTTCACGGTCTCCGCGATGACCCTGTTGCTCGGCTCGACGTCGCCGGGCATCCGCGGTCGGGCGATCGGCTTCTACCAGGGCGGGTTCCTCCTCGGCGGCATGGCCGGCCCCGCGCTCGGCGGCCTCCTCGCCACGATCTCGCTGACCGCACCGTTCTTCTTCTACGCCGGCACGCTGACCGTCGCCGGCATCCTCGGGCTGCTGCTGCTCGGCCCGAGCCGGCCCACCGGTGCCGACGAGTCGGGTGTGCCGGTGCCGAGGGTCCCGTTCCGCACCGTGCTGCGCGACCCCCGGTTCCGGGCGGCCTGCCTGGCCAACTTCTCGCAGGGCTGGACCTCCTTCGGGGTGCGGAACGCGCTCATCCCGGTGCTCGTCGTCGAGGTGCTCCGGGGGCCGAGCTCGTGGACCGGGATCGCGTTCGCGTTCGCGGCCGTGGCCCAGACCATCGCGCTCGCCCCCGCGGCGCGGTTCGTCGACACGGTGGGCCGCCGCCCGGCCATCATCGGCGCGTTCGCGCTGGCGGCCGCCACCATCATGGCGGTGCCGTTCGCACCCAACATCGTCGCCCTCACCGGGCTGCTCTGCGTCTACGGGGTCGCGTCGGCGTTCATGGGGACCGCGCCGGCGGCCGCGGTGGGTGACGCCGCCGGTGCCGGAGGCGGTCGCCCCGTCGCGGTGTTCTCGATGTTCTCCGACTTCGGCGCGATCCTCGGCCCGCTGGTCGCCGGGTTCCTCGCCGACCGGTTGTCGTACCCGGTGGCGTTCCTGGTCGGGGCGTTGTTCTTCCTCGCGACCTCGCTCTACGCGACACGGATGCCGCGCGAGGCCCGCCGGCCCTGACCCGGCTAGCGCAGTTCCGAACGGCCGGTGAGCACGCCGCTCACCGTCGCCACGACGGCGAAGACCACGCCGACCAGCGGCAGCCCCAGGTCCCACCAGGCGAGCGCCGCGGCGCCGAACACGGCGATCTCGACGACGGCCTTGCCGAACGGGTCGAGGGTGAATACGGCCTTGGGGGAGCGGAAGAGCGCCCAGAGCAGCACGGCGACGGCCGGGGCGGCGATGCCGACGAGCACGCCGGGCCAGGGGAGCGGCCACGCCGCGAAGCCCCAGAAACCGAGCGTGACGAATGCGAACAGTTCGAGCAGGAACCGCAGGATGTCGTTGGCGCCGACCTGCGCGCGGGTAATTGTCACGTGGCCAATCCTACCGAGCCGCCGGGTCTCGACGGGCTCGACCACCGGTGGTCTCGACGGGGGGGGGTCTCGACGGGCTCGACCACCGGTGGTCTCGACAGGGGGGTCTCGACAGGGTGGTCTCGACGGGCTCGACCACCGGTGGTCTCGACAGGGGGGTCTCGACGGGCTCGACCACCGGTGGTCGAGCCCGTTCCGGTGGTCGAGCCTGTCGAGACCCGGCGCTCAATGAAATCCGAGATCCGTCGGCCCTGTCTCACCGGAAGATGATGGTGCGGGCGCCGTCGAGGAGCACCCGGTGCTCGGCGAACCAGGTCACCGCCTGGGTGAGCGTGCGGCTTTCCTCGTCCTGCCCGATCGAGACGAGCTCGGCCGGCGTACGGGAGTGGTCCACCCGCACGACGTTCTGCTCGATGATCGGTCCCTCGTCGAGGTCTCCGGTGACGAAGTGCGCCGTCGCGCCGATCAGCTTCACGCCGCGGGCGTGCGCCTGCTTGTAGGGGTTCGCGCCCTTGAACCCGGGCAGGAAGGAGTGGTGGATGTTGATGGCCCGGCCCGCGAGCAGCTCGCACAGTTCGGGGGAGAGGATCTGCATGTACCGGGCGAGCACGACCAGTTCGATGTCCTCCTCCTCGATCGCCTCGATCACGCGGGCCTCGAACGCGGCCTTGCTGGCGGCATCCGTGATCGGCAGCGACTCGAACGGCACGCCGTAGAAGCCGACCAGATCGCGCAGCGTGCCGTGGTTGGACAGCACCAGGGGCACCTCGATCGGGAGCTGGCCGCCGCGCTGGCGGAACAACAGATCGTTGACGCAGTTGCCCGCCGTTGACGCGAGCACGAGGGTGCGGACCGGCCGCCCGACGACGTCGATGACCGATTCCATCGCGTACTTCTCCACCACCGGCGCGAGCTCGGCCTCGAGCTCCGCGCGCGGGGCCGGGCATTCCACCTGCAGCCGCATGAAGAACCGGCCGGTGTCGGCGCTGGTGAACTGCTGGCTCTCCGTGATGTTGCCGCTGGCGCGCACGATCGCGCCGCTGACGGCGTGCACGATGCCCGGCTGGTCGACGCAGACGAGGGTGATCACCCAGTGGTGACGTGCGCGGGGCGGGAGCGAGGAAGTCATCCGACTAGGCTACCGGCCTCCCCGGCCGCCCGGATTGCACGTCGGGTACACTGAGTAGTGGTCGGCGCAGCACGCCGGCCCCGGGCGCGCACGTCGGCGCGCAGTCCATCCGGACCGGCCCCGCTGCAACACCGCGGTGGGCGCCACTGTTCCCGTCTGTGAGCCACAGTCACCATGTCATTCACCGCGCCCATCACCCTGCCATCCTCCGACCCGTCCGACGGGCGGGGCCGCCCCGGCCAGACGCCGGGCCCCTTCCCCTGGGTGGGCCTGATCGCCCTCGCCGCCGCCGTCTTCCTGTCGGTCACGTCCGAGATGCTGCCGACCGGCCTGCTGCCGGACATGAGCCGGGCCCTCGGGGTCAGCGAGGCCCAGGTCGGGCTGCTCGTCTCCTGGTTCGCCTTCACCGTGGTGCTCACGAGCACCTCCCTCGCCCACCTCACCCGCCGGCTGCCCCGGCACGGCCTGATCGTGCTCGTGCTGGTCGTCCTCGCCGTCAGCAATGTGCTCACCGCGATCGCCCCGAACTACGCCTTCATGGTGGGCGGGCGCATCCTCGGCGGCATGGCGCACGGCCTGTTCTGGGCCGTGGTCGGCGCCTACGCGGCGCACCTGGTGCCCCGGGAGCAGATCGGCCGGGCCGTGGCGATCACGGTTGCCGGCGGAACCCTCGCGTTCGTGTTCGGTGTTCCGCTGGCCACGGCCGCCGGCCACCTGCTGGGCTGGCGGCTCTCGTTCGTCGCGCTCGCCGGGTTGATGCTGGTGGGGGCTGTCGTCGTCTGGCGGTTCCTGCCGCGCGTGTCGCACTACGGGGCCCGCCGCACGGCTGCCGAGGTGGCCGCGCTCGCTGCCGCCGCGCCCGCGCCGGCAGCGTCGCC
>NZ_SOHH01000114.1 GCF_004403515.1 Cryobacterium fucosi
GGCCAGCGCGGCCCGGCTGAGCGCTCGCGCGGCGGTGCCCGGCCTGGCCCCGGCCCGGCGCGGATCGTGCCGGCCGCCACGGTCGTGGCTGTCCTGCTTGTCGTGCTTGTCGTGTTGGTTTTGTTTGTCGTGCCGCGGCAACGTGGTGCCCATGGTGATCCCCCCGGAAACAGGCCGGCCTCTCGACCGGCGCCCGGCCAGTTTAGGCCGTTCGGGCCGTTCGGGCCGAAATTCGGTCTCGGGGCAACCGCACGCTGCGAAAATCGCCAAGCATCCGATCGCTCAGCATTCGTTCACTCAGCATTCGATCACGTTGACGGCGAGGCCGCCCTCGCTGGTCTCCTTGTACTTGGTCATCATGTCCAGCCCGGTCTGGCGCATGGTCTCGATCGCGGTGTCGAGGGAGACGAGGTGGGTGCCGTCGCCGTGCAGGGCGAGCCGGGCCGCGGAGACGGCGGTCGACGACGCGATCGCGTTCCGCTCGATGCAGGGCACCTGGACGAGGCCACCGACCGGGTCGCAGGTGAGCCCCAGGTGGTGCTCCATGGCGATCTCGGCGGCGTTCTCGACCTGGCGGGGGGTGCCGCCGAGCACGGCGCAGAGGGCGCCGGCGGCCATGGCGCAGGCGGAGCCGACCTCGGCCTGGCAGCCGCCCTCCGCCCCGGAGATGGAGGCGTTGGCCTTGACCAGGGAGCCGATCGCGACCGCGGTGAGCAGGTAGCGGCGGATGCCGGCGGCGTTCGCCCCCGGCACGAATCGGAGGTAGTAGTGCCCGACCGCGGGGATGATGCCCGCGGCGCCGTTGGTCGGGGCGGTCACGACCCGGCCGCCGGAGGCGTTCTCCTCGTTCACGGCCAGGGCGAAGGCGTGCAGCCACTCCGTCGAGGTGTCCCGCTCGCGCACCGGCAGGCTCTCATATTCCTCCAGCTGCATGCGGACGGCCGCGGCACGCCGTTTCACCTTGAGACCGCCGGGCAGGATGCCGGTGGCGACCAGTCCGGCCTCCACGCACACGCGCATCGCGTCCCAGATCGCGTCGAGCCCGGCGTCGAGCCGGTCGGCGCCGTGGATGGCCTCCTCGTTCGCGCGGGCGACCTCGCAGATGGAGACGCCGTGCAGGTCGCAGAGGGCCAGAAGCTCGGCGCTGGACGCATACGGCATGGGGGCGGCGGCGAGCGTGCGAGCCCGGGCCGGGTCGCCGTCGCGACGGATGAAGCCGCCGCCGATCGAGTACCAGGTCTCCTCGAAGAGGGGCGCGGCATCCGTCTCGGCCCACGCCCGGAGGGTGAGCGCGTTCGGGTGGCCGGGCAGCCGGGTGCGCGGTTCGAAGCTGATGTCGTCCCGGCGGACCGGGATCGGGTGGCTGCCGGCGAGGAGGAGCATGGCGCCCTCGTCGAGGCCGGACCAGGCGTGCCGCACCGCCTCCGGGTCGCAGGTTTCCGGATCGAGCCCGGCGAGGCCGGCCAGGATCGCGTCCGGCGTGCCATGGCCGAGGCCGGTGGAGCCGAGGGAGCCGTACAGGGAACAGCTGATCCGGGCGACGTCGCCCAGCCTGCCGGTGTCGGCCAGATGGGTGGCGAAGGTGAGGGCGGCCCGCATGGGGCCGACCGTGTGGGAACTGGATGGACCGATCCCGATGGAGAAGAGGTCGAGAGCCGACACGTACGCTGTCATCCGACCATCGTACGGCGCGGGTCGGGCTTCGCGGGCGGCGATGGCGGGAGGCGGTTGCGCGGGAGGCGGTTTTCTCGCGTCTCGCGTCTCGCGTCTCGTCTTTCGTCTTTCGTCTTTTGGGCGTGAGCCTCGCGGCGCACCCTGGGGAAGCGGGCGCACGTACGAACGTGCGCCCGCTTCCTCAACCTGAGCCGCGAACGTGGACCCGCGGCGCGGACCGGCCCGCCGCGCGCTATCGGGCGGCGGGCGCCGCGCCGACGAGCCGCGCGTGCTCGATCTCGATGCAGCGGTCCATCACGACGGTGAGGCCCGCGGCCTCGGCGACCCCTGCCGCGGCCTGGTTCCGGATGCCCAATTGCATCCAGACGGTCGTCGCGCCAACCGCGGTGGCCTCCTCGACGACCGGCTGGACGTTCTCAGCGCGCCGGAAGACATCGACGATGTCCGGGACCTCGGGCAGCGAGGCGAGGTCGGGGTAGGCCTTCTCGCCGAGGATGATCTCGGCCCGCGGGTTGACGAAGTAGACCCGGTAGGCGCCGGTGCGCTGCAGGTAGTCGCCGACCCCATGGCTCGGGCGGTCCGGCCGTGGGGACGCCCCCACGATCGCGATCGAGGTTGCGCCCTGCAGGATCCGGGTCATCGCGTCGCCGTCGGCTTCCGGCCAGGTCCGCGGGTCCGCGAGGAGCTTCGCTAGGTGCAACGCCGGCGACCGGGCCGTCCATTCCCACCCGGTGCGTGCGGCTGACAGGATGAAGGCATGGTGGACACTGTGGAGACGGTCGTTGTCGGCGGCGGGGCGATGGGATCGGCGGCCGCGTGGCAGCTGGCCAGGCGGGGCCGCTCGGTGATACTGCTCGAACGGTTCGAACCCGGGCACACGAACGGTGCCTCCCACGGTGCCTCCCGCAACTTCAACACGGCATACTCCGACCCGACCTACGTGGCGATGCTGGCCGAGGCGCTGCCACTGTGGCGGGAGTTGGAAGCCGCGACCGGATCCCGGCTGCTCGAGCAGGTCGGGGTCGTCAACCACGGGCCGAACCGCGACTTCGACGCCGTGGCCGCGGCGCTCGCCGGTGCGGGGCTCGGAGCCGGGTTCCTCTCGGCGGAGGCCGCGGCGGAGCGGTGGCCGGGCATCCGTTTCGACGGCCGGGTTCTGCACACCCCCGACGCCGGCCGGCTCAACGCGGATGCCGCGGTGACCGCCCTGCAGGCCGCCGCGATCGCCGCCGGGGCCGAGGTCAGGCACGGAACCCGGGCCCTGCGCCTCGAGGTTCTCGGGGACGACCGGGTGCGCGTGATCACCGAGGCCGGCACGATCGAGGCACGCCGCGCCGTCGTGACGGTCGGCGCGTGGACCGGCTCGCTGCTGGCCGGAGTGCTCCCCGTGCCCCGGCTCCGGGTCACCCAGGAGCAGCCGGCGCACTTCGCGCTGCGCGACCGGTCGGCGGATGCCGCGAGCGCCGCCGCCACCGACTGGCCTGGCTTCAACCACGCCTTCGACCCGGCCGATCCGCGGTACGGGTATTGGTACTCGCCGATCTACGGCATGTACACGCCTGGCCAGGGGGTGAAGGCGGGATGGCACGGCGTCGGCGAGGTCACCGACCCGGATGCGCGAAGCTTCCTGCCGGAGCCGGTGCAGCTCGCGGCCCTGCAGCGGTATGTGCGCGACTGGCTTCCCGGCGCCGACCCCGACGCCTGCGAACCGGTCAGCTGCACCTACACGACCACGGACGACGAGGACTTCGTGCTCGACCGGGTCGGCCCGGTCTCCGTCGGCGCCGGGTTCAGCGGGCACGGCTTCAAGTTCACGCCAACGGTGGGCCGGATCCTCGCAGACCTGGCCACGGATGCCGCCGCCGCCCCGACCCTCTTCGCCCTCTCCCGGCGGCCCGGCCCCGGCCCGGGCGGCTGGCTCGTACGGCGATAGCGCGGAACCCGCCTCAGGTGGGCCGCCGGGAGCGGGCGGCCGGTGGGCTGCGGCGCCGGTGGGCTGCGCC
>NZ_SOHH01000120.1 GCF_004403515.1 Cryobacterium fucosi
GCCGGCCGGCACGGAGTCGCCGCCGCGGCCGCCGCGGGAATCGCGGCCACCATCGCGGCCACCACGGCCGCCGCTTTCGCGTTCGTCGCGCTTGCGCTGGGCGTTGGCGCCCTGCGAACGTCCGCCGCCCTGTGAGCGGCCGCCCTGCGACTGGCGCTGCGGCTGCTCGGTGCGGGGAAGCGGCTTGACGTACTCGGCGACGTCACCGACGAGCGCGGCGACGGCGGGGGAGTCCGCGTTCACGCGCTGCGGGGTCACCTTGATGGCGGCCTTGCGCAGGAGCGCGTCGGTGTCGCGGCGCTGTTCCGGAAGGACCAGCGTGACGACGTCACCGGCGCTGCCGGCGCGGGCGGTACGGCCGGAGCGGTGCAGGTACGCCTTGTGCTCGGCCGGCGGATCAACGTGGATGACGAGTTCGATGTCGTCGACGTGCACACCGCGCGCCGCGACATCCGTGGCGACGAGAACGCTCACGTCGCCGGCGCTGAACGCGGCGAGGTTGCGGTCACGAGCCACCTGGGACAGGTTGCCGTGCAGGTCGACGGCGGGGATCCCGGCCTCGGTCAGCGCCTTGGCAAGCTTCTTGGCGTGGTGCTTGGTGCGCATGAAGAGGATGCGACGTCCGGTGCCTGACGCGAGCTTCTCGATCAGGGCCTTCTTGGATTCGACACCGTCGACCTCGAAGACGTGGTGCGTCATGGCGGAGACGTGGCTGGTGGCCTCGTCGACGGAGTGCAGAACCTCGTTGTGCAGGAAGCGGCGCACGATCTTGTCCACGCCGTTGTCGAGCGTGGCGGAGAACAGCAGGCGCTGCCCGCTGTTCGGCGTCTTGTCGAGGATGCGCGTGACGACGGGCAGGAAGCCCAGGTCGGCCATGTGGTCGGCCTCGTCGAGCACGGTGATCTCGACGGCGTCGAGGCTCACGAAGCCCTGCTTCATGAGGTCTTCGAGGCGGCCGGGGCAGGCCACGACGATGTCGACGCCGGCCTTGAGGGCGGAGACCTGGCGGCCCTGGGACACTCCACCGAAGATGGTCGTCGTGTTGAGACCGTATGCCTCGGCCAGCGGGGTGAGCGCGTTGGTGATCTGGGTGGCGAGCTCGCGGGTCGGTGCGAGGATCAGGCCGAGCGGGCGGCCGGGTCGGCGCTTGCCGCCGGACAGCTTGCCGCCGAGGCGGGCGACCATCGGCAGTGCGAAGGCGAGGGTCTTGCCCGAGCCGGTCTTGCCGCGGCCGAGCACGTCGCGTCCGTTCAGGGTGTCGGGCAGGGTGTCGACCTGGATCGGGAAGGGGCTGTCGATTCCCTGCGCCGTGAGAACGGCAACGAGGGGAGCCGGCACGCCGAGCGTGCCAAAGGAGGATTCAGACAAAGTGGTGCCTTTCGGGCATCAGATTCCTCACGTGGACCGGTTGTGCGCAATGGCGGTGGCCGGATTCAGGAGGATTCACATGGCGAAGGTGCCGATGGGCACATCCGTTCGCCGTAAGAAGGTTTCATTCGCAAAATCCGGCCGGCCCACGAGTGGGCAGCCGAAGAAAGAAAGAAGAGGGCGTTCTACGACGCAGCAAACGCAACTACGCATTCGCAAGCTCCCACTCTAGCGGATGCTGTCAAGTCGCAGCCCGGGAACGATCCCTCAGTCGGGGCCGACGCCGGTGTACAGCTCGCCGACGGGCACCTCGACGGCCACGACGTTGCCGGCCTGGGGCAGCGGGCAGGCCCACATCGGGTCGTAGGCGCAGGACGGGTTGTAGGCGAAGTTGAAGTCGAGCACGAGGGTGTCGTCGTCGGCGCCCGGACCGAGGTCGGCGCCCTTGACGGTGTCGAGCAGGTACCGGCCGCCGCCGTACGTCCCGCCGGGCTTGCCGGCGAGGCCGTCCTTGACCGGCAGGAAGAGGCCGCCGCCATAGTTGGCCAGGCGCCACAGGTCGATCGCGCCGAGGTAGGGCAGGCGCACCGTGCCGACGAGGTCGAACGGCACCGTGCCGTCCGTGCCCGTGTCGACCTGGATCCGATGGGGCTGGTCGGCCCGGTGGACCTCCACCTCGAACCGCCAGTCGGGGTCGTAGGCCGCGACGGGCAGGCCGGTGAACGCGGCCCGGTCGTCGGGCATCAGCGGCGACGACGGATGCCCCGCGAACAGGTCGTCGCGCCCGCTGCGCCACAGCTCGTGGCCGGCCGCGGGGTCGTGCGCGCTGAGCTGGCGCACGCCGGCGTAGAGGCCGAACACCCGGCGCCGCCAGTCGGCGACCTGGAGGGCGCCGAGGGTGGTGGTCATTCGGTCACCCGGGACACGGCGTCGGCATCCGCCGTGGCCGACGCGTCCGCCTCCGCCAGCAGATCCGCCGGCAGGTCCACCCCGAGGTCGAGCTGCCAGGTCGGGGCCAGGCGCTTGAGCTGGCGCATCCGCCACTGCCAGAGCGCCCAGAAGACGGGCCAGCCGGCGAGGGTGAGCGCGCCGGTTCGGAAGATCAGCTGGTCGCGGAAGAGCGTCTTCCCGGTGCCGGCCGGGTCGGGGGCGACGGCCATCCGGTGGTCCCAGAGGGTGACCGAGGCGAGTGCGCCGGAGACGCCGCGGCCGGTGTCGCGCAGGATGCGCACCCCGTCCTTCCGGGTGGTCTCCATGGTGAGCCGGATCACCTGTTCGCCCATCGGCACCAGGCCGAGCGCGTTCAGGCCCACCGGGTGCTCGCCGGGCTCCCAGACGGTGGGGAATCCGTCGGCCCCCCGCGATTCGACGCTCACGACTGGCGAACTCACCTCCCGGAAGACGGCGGGGCTGCGCAGGGCGCGCCAGGCGGCATCCGGGGGGCAGTCGAGGATATCTTTCAGCAGAACACGCATGCCCCTAGTCTGTGGCGCAACCGGATGCAGTACAACTGAGAGGGTGGCAATTCGATACTGGCTGGGCGTCGCGCCGCGTGAGCAGGTGCTCCGCGGGGTCTCGATGGGGCTCGCGCAGGCGGGCCGCGGGTCGCGGGCCGCGCTCGAGGACATGCGCGAGTCCGACGGCGTGGTGTACTACTCGCCGAAGACCGACGCCGACGGCGAGACCCTGCGCGAATTCACCGCGATCGGGTGGATCGCCGAGGGTGGCGCCGGCCAAATCGGCCAGGCCGGGGCAGGTTCCTACCGGCCGTGGCGGCACCAGGTCGACTACGACACGGATGCCGTCGCCGCGTCGATCCGGCCGCTGCTCACCGTGCTCGAATTCACCCGGGACGATCCTGACTGGGGTTACCAGCTCCGCCGCGGCCTGATCGAGATATCCCGGCACGACTACGACCTGATCCGCCGCCAGATGCGGCGCGGCTGAGCGGTCATCCCCGTCGCATCCGGCGTCCTCCACGGCCACGGCGTAATGCGGTCAGGATCGGCGGTTTCGCTGCGGCGACAGTGCCGTGCCGTTGGCTAGACTCGCCGGTATGACTGGCGAACTGTGGTGGGTGCCCTCGGCCATCGTTCTCGGGGTGGTGTGCGTCGTCGCGCTGCTGCTGGTCGGGCTCGCCCGGCGCCGGGCCAGGGCCCGCGACCTCGCCCTGGCGGAGGCGGCCGCAGAACGTTCCCGTGCCGCCGCGATCGCGCTCGTCCGCGCCGACGACCTGATCGAGGCGAACGCCGACGAACTCGCCTTCGCGGTCGCCCAGTTCGGCGAGGGTGCCACCCGGGACTTCGCCACCGCGCTCGCCGTGTCCACCAGGCAGCTCAAGGAGGCCTTCGCGCTGCAGCAGAAGCTCGACGACGGCATCCCCGACAGCGAGACCGCGCGACGCCGCTGGACGGAGCAGATCGTCCAGCTCGCCGACGAAGCCACCGTCCGGCTCCAGGCCCAGACCCGCGACTTCTCCTCGCGCCGGGGCCTCGAACGGGATGCCCCGCTCCTGCTCGAGAAGCTGCAGCGCCGCCTCGACCGGGTTGCCGACCGTGTCGCCGCCGGGGCGGCCAGCCTCGCCCGGCTCTCCCAGACCTATTCGGCCTCCGCGCTCGCGTCGATCGGCGACAACGCCGTCCGGGCCCAGGCCGCACTCGACGAGGCGCGCGCCGCCACGGATGCCGCCGCGGCCCAGCTCGCCGCCGACGCGGCCC
>NZ_SOHH01000055.1 GCF_004403515.1 Cryobacterium fucosi
GGCCGCCTGCTCCCCCGGGGAGCCGGGCAGGTCGAGCAGCACGACCGCCGCGCCGGCCGCGGCGAGGGCGCGGGCGGTGGCCAGGCCGAGGCCGGATGCCGCGCCGGTGACGAGCGCGGAGCATCCGTCGATGCGCATCAGAGCCTCTCGATGATGGTGGCGTTGGCCATGCCGCCGCCCTCGCACATGGTCTGCAGGCCCCACCGCCCGCCGGTGAGTTCGAGGTGGTTGAGCAGGGTGCCGAGCAGGCGGGTGCCGGACGAGCCGAGCGCGTGGCCGAGCGCGATCGCGCCGCCGCGCGGGTTGAGCAGGGCCGGGTCGGCGCCCATCTCGCGCAGCCAGACGAGCGGCACGCTGGCGAACGCCTCGTTGACCTCGTAGGCGTCGAGGTCGTCGATGCCGAGGCCGGAGCGTTCGAGGATGCGCCGGGTGGCCGGGATCACCCCGGTCAGCATCAGGTGCGGGTCGCTTCCGGTGACCGCGAAGCGGTGGAACCGGGCCCGTGGGTTGAGGCCGAGCCGGGCGGCCCGTTTCGCGCTCATGATCAGGGCGGCGGAGGCCCCGTCGGTGAGCGGCGAGGAGTTGCCCGCGGTGATGTGCCAGTCGAGTTTCGGGAACCGGGCGGCGAGCGCGTCGGTGCGGAACGCCGGCGGCAGCGCGGCGAGGGAGTCGAGGGTGGTGCCGGGGCGGATGGTCTCGTCGTCGGTGACGACCCGGCCGTCGGGCAGGGTGGTCGGCCGGAGCTCGCCGTCGAAGTCGCCGCGTTCGGCCGCGGCGGCGGCGAGACGGTGCGAGCGGGCGGCGAAGGCATCCAGTTCGCCGCGGCCGAGCCGCCACTGCCGGTTGATCAGCTCGGCCGAGACCCCCTGGTTCACCAGGCCCCGCGGGTAGCGGGCGTGCATCAGGGCGCCGTGCGGGTCCTGGCCGGCGGACCGGCCGTGCCCGTCGGCGCCGGGCGTGCCCTCGCCTGCCGGCTTCGAGCCGAGGGAGGAGCCCAGCGGCACCCGGCTCATCGATTCGACGCCGCAGGCGATGACGACGTCGCAGCTGCCGGACATGACCGCCTGCGCGGCGAACGCGGCCGCCTGCTGGCTGGAGCCGCACTGCCGGTCGATGGTGGTGCCCGGCACCGACTCGGGGAACCCGGCGCTCAGCAGCGCGGTGCGCACCACGTTGTAGCTCTGTTCGCCGACCTGGCTGACGCAGCCGCCGATCACGTCCTCGACGAGCGCCGGGTCGAGGTCGTTGCGGCTGACCAGTTCGCGCAGCACGCCGGCCAGCAGGTCGGCCGGGTGCACGCCCGACAGGGCGCCCCCCGGCTTGCCCCGCCCCGACGCGGTGCGTACGACATCGACGATGACAGCATCATTGCTCATGCCCTCAGCCTAGGCTTCCGTGCCGACGCCGTGCGGGCGCCGGTCCCGCGCGCCCGGCGAGTGTGGCTGACTCAGGACGTCTCGGTCGGCATCCGCGTGCCACCGCACTGGTGCTCTCGGGTCAGCCCGAGAGCGCCCACATCGCCACGGCGCTGGCGGCGGCGACGTTGAGCGAGTCGATGCCGTGCTTCATCGGGATCTGCACGATGCTGTCGGATGCCGCGAGCGCGCCGGCGGTGAGCCCCTCACCCTCCGCGCCCAGCAGCAACGCCAGCCGCTCGTGGTCGGTCCCGCGGAACTCGCGCAGGCTCACGGCGTCCTCGGCCAGGGCGAGGGCCGCCACGTGGAATCCGTGCCGGTCCAGCAGCGTGCGGGTGCTCGGCCAGTCGCCGACGCGGGTCCAGGGAACCTGCAGCACGGTGCCCATCGACACCCGGATGGCCCGGCGGTAGAACGGGTCGGAGCAGCGCGGCGTGACCAGGATCGCGTCCGCGCCGATCGCCCCGGCCGAGCGGAAGATCGCGCCGACGTTGGTGGGGTCGGAGACGTTCTCGAGGATCACGATCCGGCGGGCACCGGCGAGCAGCGCGTCGGGGGCGGGCAGTTCGGGGCGGTGCATCGCCGCGATCACACCGCGGTGCAGGACGTACCCGGTCAGCTCCGCGAGCAGCTCCCCCGGGCCGACGAACACGGGCACGTCCTCGCCGACGAGTCCCCGCGCCTCCTCGACGGTATTGCCGAGTGCCAGCACCGACCGCGGCCGATGCCCGGCCCGCAGGGCTCGCTCCAGGACCAATGCCGATTCGGCTATATACAGGCCGTGCTCGGTGCCGCGCGCCTTTTTCAGGGCGACATCGGTCAGGTGGGCGTAGTCGACCAGCCTCGGATCGCTGAGGTCGCTGATCTCGATGACGGGCATCCGCAAAGTCTAGCCGCGCCCCTCCGAGGGCGGCCGCCCCCGTCCTGCCGACCGACCGTGCATAACTCCTGCAGATCCTGCCGGGCCGGCTCGACATCCGCATGATTCCGGGGCGCGCAGCCGCAGCCGGTCCGGATTGCAGGAGTTATGCACGTGGCGGCGGGAACAACCGGGACGGGCCGGGCCGACGGGGCCCCCTTCAGTCGAGGAAGGGGTCCGGGAGGAGGGTGTACTTGGTCGAGAGGTACTCGTGGATGCCCTCGAGTCCGCCCTCGCGGCCCAGGCCGGACTGTTTGACCCCGCCGAACGGCGCCGCCGCGTTGGAGAGCACGCCAACGTTGAGGCCCATCATGCCCGTGTGCAGGCGTTCGATCATCCGGTGCCCGCGGGCCAGGTCCCGGGTGAACACGTAGCCGACCAGCCCGTATTCGGTGTCATTGGCGAGCCGGACGGCGTCGTCCTCGTCGTCGAACGAGGAGATCGCCAGCACCGGCCCGAAGATCTCGTCGCGCAGGATGTCGCTGCCCGGCTGAACGCCGGAGATCACCGTGGGCTGGTAGAACGTTCCGGGCCCGGCGATGGCGGACCCGCCGGTCAGCAGCGTCGCCCCCCTGCCGAGCGCGTCCTGCACGAGCGTGTCGGCCTTCTCGATGGCGGCCTGGTTGATCAGCGGGCCGATGGTGACGCCCTCCTCGGTGCCGCGGCCGACCGTGAAGCCGGCGACCTTCCTGGTGATCCGGCGGGCGAATTCGTCGGCGATGGACCGGTGCACGATGAACCGGTTGGCCGCGGTGCAGGCCTGACCCACGTTGCGGAACTTCGCGGCGATCGCGCCGGCCACGGCCTTGTCCAGGTCGGCGTCCTCGAAGACGACGAAGGGGGCGTTGCCGCCGAGCTCCATCGAGGTGCGCAGCACGCCCTGGGCGGACTGCTGGATCAGCCTCTGCCCGACCGGCGTCGACCCGGTGAAGCTGAGCTTGCGCAGGCGCGGATCGGCGATGATCGGCCCGGAGACCGCGGCCGAGGACGAAGTCGTGATCACGTTGACGACGCCGGCCGGCAGGCCCACTTCCTCGAGCAGCCGGACGAAGAACAGGGTGGTCAGCGGCGTCAGCTCGGCCGGCTTGATCACGACGGTGCAGCCCGCGGCGAGTGCCGGGGCGATCTTGCGAGTCGCCATCGCGAGCGGGAAGTTCCACGGGGTGATCAGGAAGCACGGCCCGACCGGGTGCTGGGACACGATCATGCGACCGGAGCCCTCCGGGTTGGTGCCGTACCGGCCGGTGATGCGCACGGCCTCCTCGCTGAACCAGCGCAGGAACTCGCCGCCGTAGGCCACCTCACCGTAGGCCTCGGCGAGCGGCTTGCCCATCTCGATGGTCATCAGCAGCGCGAACTCGTGCTTGCGTTCCTGCAGCAGGTCGAAGGCTCGGCGGAGGATCTCGCCGCGCACCCGGGGCGGGGTGGCCGCCCAGCCGGCCTGCGCCGCGACGGCCGCGTCGAGGGCCGCCGCGCCATCCGCGACGCCCGCGTCGGCGATCGTCTTGATGACCTTGCCGGTGGCCGGGTCGTGCACGGTCAGGGTGGCCAAATCGGCGGCCGGGACCCATTTGCCGTTGATGAACAGCTCGCCTGGAACGTGCTGGAGCAGTTCGGCTTCGGTGACATGCGTCATAGGATCTCCCATACTTGTGTGCGCCCGTCGAGTGACGGTCGAATTCTATCCAAGGCAGTGTGGCCGGCAGCGTGGGCGGCCCGGGGAATCGGCCGGGCCGCTGTTCACGGCCAGGGCAACGGCAGGAGCATCCCGGCGGCCATGGCAGCCATTCCCAGCGCCATGCTCACGTGCTGGGTCGCCTCCAGCCTGTCAGCAACGCCGGCTCCCCGCCACCCGGTGCGGCGATTCGCGGCGCGCACGGCACTGGCCGCCAGGGCGACGGATGCCGCCACCACCAGCCAGCCCAGCAGCGCTCCGCCGCCGCTCCACGCCAGTGCGTGCACGGAGTGCCCTGCCGCGGATGCCGACGCGGCGGCGGCCGACACCGACACTCCGGCGGCCGACAGCGACACTCCGGCGGCCGACAGCCCGGACGCTGACGCGGCGGCGAAGGCGTTGCCTCCCTCGGGGCCGCCGCCCGGCACCGCGACCGACAGCATCCCGGCCCACATCACCGCCATCAGCAGCAGCCCCGCCGAGTGGTGGGCCGCGGCGACCCGCCGGCGTCGGTCGAGGAGCGCGACCAGCGCGGCGCCGACCAGCAGCGCGGCCCAGGCCAGTGGACTGAGAAGGTGCGCGTTCGGCAGGACCATGTCGACCGTGGACGCGGCCATCACCACCATCGCGGGTACGGCCGCGAGGCTGCGCCCCGGCGTGCGGAGCGCCGCCAGCGCGCAGACGGCGGCCAGGCCGGCC
>NZ_SOHH01000122.1 GCF_004403515.1 Cryobacterium fucosi
ACAAACATCATCGCCCACCCGCAAGGATTAACACGGACCCATGCCGAAAGCAAAGAACCACGCCGACGAACCTAAAATAAACGCGACTGTAGTACTAGCAGTCCCTGACCGCCGCGTACGTGCAATTCGACTCGCACGAAACCGCAAGTCGTCGACACGAACGCGCACCTGCGCGACGATGCCGCCAAACGATTGATTGCCGCTTGAACGACCGTTCTACGTGCCGCGTGAGCAAGAACCTTAAGTCCAATAGTACGGATAAGTGCGATTATCGGGGGTAAAAAACCAGACCCTTGAAGTGAGATGAGGCTGCGCAGAAAAAGGGGTCGGGGGACCTTCAGTCGAAGGCTAATTGTCCATGCCCAGTGCACGCAGACAGCGAGCCAGCGTTGAGAGCAGTGCTTCCAGTAGGGTGTGCGGGTGGCATCCAAAGGCAGCAAGTCGTCGCGGCGAAGTACCGCGCCGCAGCCGAAGACCAAGCCGTCGCCGTCCGATGTCCACGACATCATCTACTTCCAACGACACAAGGACGATGACCCGGCCATGCCGGCGCCTGGCCGCGCTGAGTTGCTCAGCTGGCCAGACAGCGTCCGAGCCAAGGTGTTCGCCGTCGCGGCGGCTGTCGCCGGAGCACCGCCGAATCGTTTCTCCGGTGGCGGGTATTGGGAAGCCATGCACGGCAATATGACGGGCTGGTACGAGATTCGCCTCGACGGGCCGGGGCGCGAGCACTTCCGCTTGTTCTGTCAGCTTGACTACGACGCCCTCGACAAAGACGGCGCCCCGGTGGGCAAACCCTATCTAGTGATCATCGACGGCCGGCGGAAGGCTTTTCGGACCACTCTTGCCGAGAGCGAGTATGCGAAGATCCGAGCGCTCGGCATCGAGTACCGCAATCGCAACAAGCCACGATCGGCAATCTAACCAGAGGTCAGGCTGCGGCTTTCCGCATCGGCTCTGTGATCTCGAGGCGTTCGGACTTGGTCATCTTCTCAAGCGTCACCCGGAATCCGAGCGTGGCCGCAACCTCGACAAGAGTCGACACAGTCGGGTTGACAGTGCTGGCCGTGAGCAGGCGGCGCACGGCGGCGGCCTGCATTCCTGCCGCACGCGCAATCTCGGCCCTGGTGAGCCCCTCGGCCTCCGCGGCATCATTCAACGCGTTAACGAGCGAGTCGATCGTGCGGATGCGAATCGCTTCACCGGCGTAGGCGCGCGCGAATTCAGGATCTTGTACGTCGTTGGAGACGTCGTCCCAGAATGCCCCAGTCATGATTCCTTCTCGATCGGCTTGGCCAAGATAGCAAAAACGCTAGCACGTACCATTTATGTTACACCGAGATGTCAACCGCTGGGTAGCACCGCTGGGTAGCGCAGCGGCACCTCGCCGGCCAGGCTTCGACGATAGGACGCGTCGTGATCGTCCGCGCGGCTCTCGCGGTGAGTAACCGCGATCATGCGGTCGTTGGTGCCGGCGCACGTCGCGCAGTGCTGCGGCGTGCTCGAGAATCTGCTCGCGTAGGCGCGCTGGGCGCCGCAGTCGTCGCAGATCCAGGTTCCGCACGCGCGGCAGGCTGGGGTTTCGCTCTGGGGCGCTGGTGGTTCGATGACGTTGGTCATGGAGTCCTTCCGGGCAGGTGTGTCGAGACACGAGCCTTCTCATGCACGGAGCGCGCGTTCGTCAAAAGACGGGTGCGGACGGCATTTCGGGTAGAGCGGGGAGCCCGCGCGCGAAGATGATCCAGCTGGTCGCCGGGCACTAGACGCTCTCCAGGGTCGCAGCCTCGATCAGGATGCCGCGCCTGAGAAACTCAGCGGGGACCGCGGTTTCGTCGACGGGAATGTCGTACTCGCTGGTTCGCGGCGCCCAGAGTGCGCTACTGCTGCCTGAGGCGCTGGCTGCGCTGGCGAAGACCCAGTCAGGCACCGGCAGAGCGTCCGCACTGAGGCGGTATTCACAGAGCGCAGCGATCGCCGCGTCCCAGTGTGCTGAACCGGTGGATGCCGGCTCGGTCAGAGTGAGACCGACCCGGGTAGCGCCGCGTTCGGCCTGGAGGTTGTCGGCGAGCTGGAGGAAGCGCCGGAAGGCCGAGGCTTCTCGCTTGACGACGTCAGTGCTGCTGGCGTCGTCACTTCCGACGAGGTCGCGACGGATGTCGGCGGCGATACGTGCTGCATCGCTGCGCACAGTGGGGATCGTGACCACGCTATGACGCGTGGCGCGCAGGAGGGACTCCAGGGTTGCGAACGTCGGCTCGCGCTTGCCGTGCTCGATGAGGGAGAGCGAGGATCCCGCGATTCCCGATCGCACTGCGAGTTCAGTCTGGCTGAGGCCACTGGCTGCCCTCGCGGCGGACGCGAGAATCGTTGCGCTCATGATTGACACCACCTTTTACTAAGTAGTAAAGATTCTAACAGCTGGCGACCGGCGGCGCTAGCTGAGGTCACGGGTGGGGCCCGGCGCCCGCATGGTGGCACTTCGGCGGAGGCCGTACTGGGGGCTCCCGGCGCTACCTTCAGTGCCGGCGCCGGCGTTCCCAGCAGCCGCACCAGACCAGCCGGGCACACGGGACGCCAGAGGCTCAGCCGCGTCCATCATGGAGCCGACGCGCGAGCGCACGTAGACCCAGTCGCCCGATGGGGTCGCGGCTGCTTTCAGGCGCCGGGTGAACGCCTTCTTCGGAAAGGGCGTGTCCGCGCGGAACTCCTCGCTCATCCACTGCGTGTAGAGCGGGTGGAGGAAGTCGACCGGGAGGAAATCCCAGGCGAAGCTGTCCTCGAATTCGTGCCAGAACGCGAGCACGTGCTCGTCGGCAGGGGCGAGAGAGGAACCATATTGCTGACGCGCAGCGGCGGCCGAGGAAGCCCTGAGCGCATCGGCGACGGCCTGCCAGGTGTGGTTGCTCTGCGGATCAGTGCGTAGTTCGTCGACGCAGGAGCGGATGAGCTCGTCGATGCAGTCGCGGGCGGTTCTGAGGGCGACGAGTTCGTCGAGGGAGGCGGGGCGCTGTGGGCTCACGCAGCGGAGTTCACCGATGGCGAGGCCGCGATTCATGACTGGGGCCGCCAGGACCAGATCGACTGGGGAGAGCATCCTGGCATCTACCAACGCGGGGCGCCGCCGTTATCGCAGCGATACTCAACGACCATGTTGCACGGTGCAGTTTCCCACCACGTCCCAGAACCGCTCGTTGAGCGAGCGCACCGGACTATCAGATACTTGGCCCTCGGCAGCCTCACCGGGTTCGCCATCCCAGGCAAAGGACGGCGATGTCCTGATCTTGCTCCTGGTCAACTGGCCCGCGGCCTGACGCCGCTGGAGAAATGAATGTTCAATAGGGGCGGTACCTGACCAAGCTCGGACCACGCGATGGCCCCTCAGGCCGCCCCATGTCTCTATCCAAGAGCCCTGCTTGCTCAGAGGGCGGCCACGGGGCAGCCGCTGTCCAGTCGCCGGTCCGATGCCCATCAGGCTCAAGCGAGCGAGGACGCGTACCTAAGCCGTCGCTGCCATGCTGAAGCCAGCTCGAGGCCGACAAGGAGACCAACCAGGCGACTACTGTCGTGTCGACTGGCGTCTCCAAGTGGTCCGTGCCAGACAGACGATAGGCGACAGGCGAAAGGCCGGGAGCGGGCGCCGTTGCACGGCTGTCGCGATGACCCGAGACGAGCTCGGACAGGGCTGAAGTCGCTAGGAGAGGGGAGCACGGCATAGCCGGGCTCCGCGCTGAATGAAGTGTCAGGGCAGCCGCGTGCCCGCGGCTGCGACGAGGTGAAACGAGCATTGAGTCAAAGGGTGAAACGCGCTCTGCGTCGCTGCGCTCCATGGCTGTTGACACGGTGCCACGGCACCGAAAACCTTGTCAACAGCCCAACCCCGCCTTTTCAACGGAAATGGATGCCACTGTTAACAACCCCTAGTGCTGTTGACTGCGTCAACAGGGTTGTGAACAGATGGGCTGAATCATCCATTTCCGCTGATACATCAGCAATTATGACCACGATCCTCCGCTGGAGCTCCGGATGCGAGGGAGAGAGGGAAAGGGCATAAGGGTTCGTGGCACCTCGCTTCGTTTTCATTCCGCTGCGCTACATGGAAATCTTGTTTGGTGGTCGGCGTAGCCGACACGAATTTGGGTGCCCCAGGGTCTCTCGCTTCGCTCGGTCCCCGTGTCTTCCCACCCTCGTCGCTGTGCTCCTTGGGCCCTTACTGCGTCGCTGTGCTCCTTGCCCGCCCAATCCCCACTGGGGGTTGTCGGGTGCCTTGCTGGCGGCGCCTCTCCTCCGCTGCCGCCGCTGCGTCCTTCGCCCCCTGGTCGCGGACGCCGCTAGGCAAACCACATACTCCGCCGGGGGAGATCCGGCGAGTGGACTCGTGTCCTAATCGCGCCCGGAGCAAGACAGACGTCCACGAGCCGTTGATGGACTGACCATTGATTCGGATGCCGCTCGACGCAGATCACAGGATCGTGGCCTTTCAGATCAACTCGATCGTCCAATCTGGAGGAGCAGGCCTGCCTTTCAGTGCGGAGCACGTGGGGAGGTGGTGGAGCTTGGTGCGCGGTTACATTTCGGCATGACTCGTTGTAACGAAGAAAAACCCAGTTCAGACGGCAGTTTTACCCCTTAATTTCCTCGTTACAAACATTGCCTCCCTCGCAACCACGCGAGGGGATGGCTGATTGGGACTGCCCCCGGTTTGGTTGACTCCGGACCTGTGGAGATTCGTCTTCGCTGGAAGGATGTTCATCATGCCCAAGCCCTACCCACCCGAGTTCCGCCGCGACGTTGTCGCCGTGGCCAGGAAGCACGAAGCACCGCTGAACCAGATCGCGAAGGACTTCGGGATCTCGGAG
>NZ_SOHH01000034.1 GCF_004403515.1 Cryobacterium fucosi
CGGGTCGGCCTGCCCGCGCCGGCCCGTCCGCCGACCGGGTTCGGCGACCTTGCCGCCCGCCTTCCGTCGGCGGCCACGGGCGGGGCGCAGGTGCGGGTCGAGCGCTACGGTCCGGCCGGCTCCGCGGCCTGGGTCGTCTACATCGGCGGCACGGCCGAGTGGAGCCCCGTCGTCACCGCAGAGCCGTGGGACCTCAGCTCGAACGTCGCCGCCGTGGCCGAGGAGGGCGCCGGCTCCTACCGGGCGGTCCTGGAGGCGATGCGCGAGGCCGGGGTGCAACCCTCCGATCCGGTGGTGCAGGTCGGGCACTCCCAGGGTGGGCTGGTCGCCAGCCAGGTGGCGGCATCCGGCGAGTTCAACACCGTCATGATCGCGACCTTCGGTGCCCCGAACGGCCAGGTCGAGGTTCCGGCCGGCCTGGCCGCCGTAGCGGTCGAGCACTCCGACGACATCGTCCCTGCGCTCGGGGGGCCCGGCGGGAGGGCGGAGGAGCGGCTGGTCGTGCGCCGGGAGGTGTTCGCCACCGAGCCGGTGCCCGTTGACCAGGCCCTGCCCGCCCACGCCCTCACCGCGTACCGGGAGACGGCGGGCTTGATGGATGGCTCGCCGGAGCCGCGGCTGCAGTCGTGGCGGTCGGCCCTGGCCACGGTGCTCGGCGAGAAGCCGGGATCGATGTCGCGGTGGCGGGGAGTTCGGGCGTCCGGCGACTGACCTGAGGATGGGCGTCCGGCCGCCGGAACCGGGGCCGGAGGGGGCCTACCGGCGGGGCGTGGCCGGCCGCGCCAGCAGGCCGAGCAGCCAGCTGACGATGCCGAGCACGAGCGCGCCGACCACACCCCAGCCGAAGCTGTCGACGACGAGTCCGAAGCCGAGAAGGCCGGAGATCCAGGCGACGAGCAGCAGCAGCAGCCCGTTCACGACGAGCGCCAGCAGCCCCAGGGTGAGGATGTAGAGCGGGAATGCGACCACCCGCACGAATCCGCCGACCACCCCGTTCACGATCCCGAAGATGAGGGCGATCAGCAGGTAGCTGATCAGCACGGCGGCCGTGTCCGGCGCGTACGGCACCACGTGCACCCCGACGACGAGCAGGGTCGTGATCCACAGGGCGACGGCGTTGAGGATCAGCTTGATCAGGAATCTGGCCATGCCACCACTATGGCACCGGATGCCGGATGCCGGATGCCGGGGGCCGCACCGCATTGCACTGTCTGCATATGCCCCGGCGTAGAATCGGCGAGTGAGCCCATCAGACCAGCCATCGGTCCGCCTGCGCCCCGAGATTGTCGCCCTTCCGGCCTACAGGCAGGGACAGGCCGCCGCGGCCACGGCGTTCAAACTCTCGAGCAACGAGAACCCCTTCGACCCGCTGCCCGGCGTCATTGAGGCGGTCAGCGCCGAGACCGCCTACAACCGGTACCCGGATGCCTCGGCCCTCGCCCTGCGCCAGCGCCTCGCCGCGAAGTACGAGGTCGGTGTCGACGAGGTCCATGTCGGCGCCGGATCGGTTGCCCTCCTGGCGCAATTCATCCTCGCCGCGGCCGGGCCCGGCGACGAGGTGCTGTACTCCTGGCGGTCCTTCGAGGCCTACCCCAGCCTCGTCACCGTGGCCGGCGCGACCAGTGTGCGCGTGCCGAACCGGGACGACCACGGCCACGACCTGCCGGAGATGGCCGCCCGGATCACCGAGCGCACCCGCGTCGTCATCGTCTGCAGCCCGAACAACCCGACCGGCACCATCGTCACCTCGGACGAGTTCGAGGCGTTCATGGCGGTCGTGCCGAACAACCTCCTGGTCCTGCTCGACGAGGCCTACGCCGAATTCGTCACCGACCCCGAGGCGGTCACGGGCCTGCCGCTGCTGAAGCGCTACCCGAACCTCGTCGTGCTGCGCACCTTCTCGAAGGCATACGGCCTCGCCGGCCTGCGGGTCGGCTACGCGCTTGGCCCGGTGCCGATCCTCGACGCCGCCCGCGCCACCGCGATCCCCCTGTCGGTCACCGGAGTCGCCGGAGCCGCCGCCATCGCCTCGCTCGCGGCATCCGACCAGCTGTTGCGACGGGTGCGCACCATCACGGAGCGGCGCGACGCGGCCTGGCGCGCGCTCACCGAGCAGGGCTGGAACATCCCCGCGCCCCAGGGCAACTTCGTCTGGCTGCCCGCCGGCGAGGAAACCACGGACATCGCGGACGTCCTGTCCGCGGTCGGCCTCGTCGTGCGACCGTTCCCGCCGGAGGGCATCCGGATCTCCATCGGCGAGGAAGAATCTGTGGAAAAGCTCGTATGCATGTGCGCCGACATTGTCGATGATCTACCAACGGGGCACCCGGCCCGACGGATAGGTTAGGACGGTGTCAGCGACCCCGAACGCCTCGCCAACGGTGCAACTACTCTCCCCCGCCGGTGTCTTCGCCCCCAGCGATGCCGCCGCCGAGTTCCTGCCCTACCTCGATCGGCTCACCGAGGCCGACTATCGCCGGTTCTACCGCGACATGGTCGTCATCCGCCGGTTCGACAAGGAGGCCGCCAACCTGCAACGCCAGGGGCAACTCGCCCTCTGGGTGCCCAGCCACGGCCAGGAGGCCGCCCAGGTCGGCTCCGCGTACGCCACCCGCCCGCAGGACCACATCTTCCCGTCCTACCGGGAACACGTCGTCGGCATGATCCGCGGCCTCGACCTGGTCGACATCCTCCGGATGCTGCGCGGGGTCACCCTCGGCGGCTGGACCCCCGAGGACCACGGCAACTTCCATCTCTACACGCTCGTGCTCGCCTCCCAGACCCTGCACGCCACGGGCTACGCGATGGGAATGCAGCTGGACGGCTCGACGGCGACCGGCAACCCGGAGACCGACCAGGCCGTCATCGTCTACTACGGCGACGGCGCATCCTCGCAGGGCGACGCCAACGAGGCCCTCGTCTTCGCGGCCAGCTACCAGACCCCGCAGGTCTTCTTCCTGCAGAACAACCACTGGGCCATCTCCGTGCCGGTGACGCGCCAGTCGCGCACCCCGCTGTACCTGCGGGCCGGCGGCTTCGGCATCCCGGGCACCCAGGTCGACGGCAACGACGTGCTCGCCAGCTACGCGGTCACCGCCAAGCACCTCGACGACGCGCGTGCAGGCAAGGGCCCGGCCCTGATCGAGGCCCTCACCTACCGGGTGGGCGCCCACACCACGGCCGACGACCCCACCAAGTACCGCGACCCCGACGAGCTCGCCTACTGGGTGGCCAGGGACCCGATCGTGCGGTTCCGCGCCCACCTGCAGGGTCTCGGCGTCGAACAGGAATTCCTCGACGCCGTCGACGAGGAGGCGGAGGACAACGCCGCCGACGTGCGCCGCCGCGCCCTGGAGATCCACTCGCCGGAGAAGAACGTGATCTTCGACAACGTCTACGCCGAACCCCACCCGCGGGTGCAGGAGCAAGAGGCCTGGCTCGAGCGGTACGAAGCATCCTTCGAAGGAGACGACGCATGAGCGACACGATCGTTTCGCCCGCCGCGCACCCGACCGCGCCGCCGGCCTCGGGATCCGTCGGGGCCCCGGCCGGCCCGGAGACCGCCAGCCTGCCGATGACCAAGGCCCTGAACGCCGGGCTCCGCAAGGCGATGCAGGACAACCCGAAGGTGCTCCTGATGGGCGAGGACATCGGACCGCTCGGCGGCGTCTTCCGCGTGACGGAGGGCCTGTACGCCGAGTTCGGCGACACGCGAGTGCTCGACACCCCGCTCGCGGAGTCCGGCATCGTCGGCACCGCGATCGGCCTGGCGCTGCGTGGTTTCCGCCCGGTCTGCGAGATCCAGTTCGACGGTTTCGTGTTCCCCGGTTTCGACCAGATCACCAGCCAGCTCTCCCGCATGCGCAACCGTCACGAGGGCGGGGTGTCTATGCCCGTCGTGATCCGGATCCCCTACGGCGGCCACATCGGCTCGATCGAACACCACCAGGAAAGCCCGGAGGCCTACTTCGCGCACACGCCGGGCCTGCGCGTGGTCAGCCCGTCCAACCCGCACGACGCCTACTGGATGATGCAGGAGGCCATCGCCTCCGACGACCCGATCATCTTCTTCGAGCCCAAGAGCCGCTACTGGCCCAAGGGCGAAGTGAACCTCGGAACCAGCGGCATCCCCCTGCACGCCAGCCGGGTTGTGCGCACCGGTACGGATGTCACGGTGCTCGGCCACGGCGCCATGGTCAGCGTGCTGCTCCAGGCCGCCGACCTCGCCGCCGCGGAGGGAATCAGCATCGAGGTCATCGACCTCCGCTCGATCTCCCCCGTCGACTACGGACCCATCCTCGCCTCGGTGGAGAAGACCGGCCACCTCGTCGTCGCGCAGGAGGCCCACGGCTTCGTCAGCGTCGGGTCGGAGATCGCCGCCACCGTGATGGAGAAGGCGTTCTACCTGCTCGAGGCCCCCGTGCTGCGCGTCTCGGGTTTCGACACCCCGTTCCCGCCCGCCGCCGTGGAGACCCACTTCCTCCCCAGCCCGGACCGGGTGCTTGAGGCCGTCGACCGCGCCCTCGCCTACTGACCATGCCCCGCCGGCTCGGTACGTCTCACCTCACCAATCGCAAGGAGCGCACTCCATGAGCGTGTCGAAGTTCACACTGCCGGATGTCGGCGAGGGTCTCACCGAGGCCGAAATCGTCGAGTGGAAGGTCGCGCCGGGCGACACCGTCGCGATCAACCAGGTGCTGGTCGAGATCGAGACGGCCAAGTCGCTCGTCGAGCTGCCCTCGCCCTACATCGGCGTGGTCGGCGAGATCCTGGTCCAGCCCGGAACGACCGTCGACGTCGGCACCGTGATCATCACGATCGTCTCCGACGACGCCGACGCCTCGGTGGCCGCTCCCCCGGTCGCGCCCGGCGCCCCGGCAGCCGCGAACGCGAACGAGCTGGCCAGCGCGGCAGCGGATGCCGGCTCCACCATCACCGATGAACCCGCCGAGAAGCCCGGCGCCGTGCTCGTCGGCCGCGGCGCGGCCGCGACCATGCCGACCCGGCGCAAGCGCCACGGCGGCAACCCCGTCGCCCAC
>NZ_SOHH01000083.1 GCF_004403515.1 Cryobacterium fucosi
GCCGGACCACCGCGCGCCTGGCCGCCTCCTCGGCTGCCGCCCGGTCGGCCTCGAGCCGCCTGGCGAGGGCGGCGCTCCTGGCCTGGCCCGCCCGCACCCGCTCCCTGGCGGTTTCCACCTGCAGGCGGCACTCGATCTCGGTCTCACGGGCGGCCTCCACCTCCGCGTAGACGGCGTCGCGCGCACTCACGTCGAGGACAGGGCGAGGTCGCGCCCGCAGCGCCTCCAACTGCGCGGAGGTGCGAGCGGACTCGACCTCGGCGCCGGCGACGGCTTCGCCCGCCAGGCGCAGGCCGGTCGAGAGCCGATCGAGCTCGGCGGCTGCCGACTGGACCTGCACGGTGGCCCGGCCGGTCCTCTCGGCGTGGGCGGTGACGCGGGAGTCGGATTCCCGCTGCGCGGCACGCGCAGTGGAGAACTGTTCCTTGCCGTTTCGCAGCAGGCCGCGCTGTTCGGCAAGGTCGGCGCTCACCCGGTCGACCAGGGACCGGACCTCGCGGAGTCGGTCGGCGGCCGCGTCCCGGTCGGCGACCAATTCGAGCCTGCTCCGCCGGGCGCCGGAACCTCCGCGCAGCACGTGCTCGCTGAGCACGTCGCCGGCCAGGGTGATGATCGTCAGCGGCGCGGTGGCGCCGCCGACCAACAGTTCCTCCGCGGCCCTCGCACACTCGAGGTCATCGGCGACAACCATCTGTTCGAGCAACGCGAGAACTCCTGCCGGGGCCTCGACGACCGAGCGCGCCCAGGCCAGGCCGGGCCTGTCGGAGAGGTCGGGCCGGTCGGAGCGGTCGGGCCGGTCGACGATTCCGGGGCCCGTGCTCCCGGCGACGATGAGTTCGACCCGGCCGAGGTCGTCGGCGTGCGCAGTGTCGATGGCGTCGAAGGCGGCATCCCTCGTCTCCGCGAGCACGGCGTCGGCCAGCGAACCGAGGGCGGCGGCGATCGCGGCCTCGTAACCCGGGTGCACGTGCACATGTTCGGCGACGAGGCCACGGATGCCGGTCAGCACCTGGGCGACGAGCGCGGACGAGCCGTCCTTCTGGTCCAGAGCGAGCGAGAGGGCGCCCGTACGTGCCGCGAGCGCGTCACGTTCGCGCTCGAGCGTGTGCAGTTCCTCGCGCAGGCGCTCCACCTCAGCCTCGGCCTCGGTCACGACGGCCTGGGAGCGTTCGCACGCCTCGGCAAGGTCGGCACCGTCGGCGTCGGCGGTCCCGGCGTCGGCGTCGAGCGCGTCGAGCGCGGCCTGGGCCGCATCGACCCGCCCGCTGGCTGCGTCGAATGCGTTCTGCTGGCGGAGCACCTCTCCCCTGACCGAGGCCAGCCGGGACGCCGCGGTCTCGGCCTGCCCCTTCAGTGCGGAGACCTCGAGGTCGTGGCGGGAGACCAGTGCCGCCTGGGCGGCGATCTCCACGTCGAGCGTGTCGAGCCGGCCGCGCGCGGCGGCGGATGCCTCGCGAGCGTTCGCGTGCCGGGTCTCGGACAGGCCGATCCGCTCCCGGAGCGCGTCGACTTCCGCGGCGGCATCCCGCAGCATGGCCGGGGTCACGCTCGGCCCGGTCTCGACGGACTCGGCCTGGTCGGCGAGCAGGGCCAGGCGCTGGTTGGCCAGGGTGTACAGCCCCCGGAGGCGTTCCTGCACGGACTCGAGTCCGAAACTCGTGCGCCGGGCCAGGTCGACGGCGTCGCCGATCTGGGCCTCTTCGAGCTTGCGCAGGCGCAGCCGCTTCTGATCGAGCTGTTCCTGCAGGACGATGCGCTCGGTGTGGCGCTCACTCTCGGTGCGCCCGTGCGCGTCGAGGGCGGTGCGCAACGCGACCACGTCGTCCGCGAGCAGCCGCGCCCGGGCGTCGCGCACGACCGCTGCGATCCCCTGGGCCTCGCGCGCCACCTCGGCCTGGCGGCCGAGGGGTTTGAGCTGACGCCGGATCTCCCCGGCGAGGTCGCTGAGCCGGGTCAGGTTGGCCTGCATCGCGTCAAGCTTTCGGAGGGTCTTCTCCTTGCGCCGGCGGTGTTTGAGGATGCCGGCAGCCTCCTCGATGAAGCCGCGCCGTTCCTCCGGGCTGGCCCGGAGCACGGCGTCGAGCTGCCCCTGGCCGACGATGACGTGCATCTCCCGGCCGAGGCCAGAGTCGCTGAGCAGTTCCTGCACGTCGAGGAGGCGGCAGGTCTGCCCGTTGATGGCGTATTCGCTCGCCCCGTTGCGGAACAGGGTGCGGGAGATCGTGACCTCCGAGTAGTCGATCGGGAGGGCGCCGTCGGCGTTGTCGATCGTCAGCGTCACCTGGGCCCGGCCGAGCGGGCCCTTCGTCGACGTGCCGGCGAAGATCACGTCCTCCATCTTGCCGCCGCGGAGGGTCTTGACGCCCTGCTCCCCCATCACCCAGGCGAGCGCGTCGACCACGTTCGACTTGCCGGAGCCGTTCGGGCCGACCACGCACGTCACTCCGGGCTCGAAGGCGAAGGTCGTGGGCTGCGCGAACGACTTGAACCCCTTGAGGGTGAGGCTCTTCAAATACAACGCTGCGCCCTTTCCGGCCGTCTGTACCAGTGTCTTGCGGGTCTGTCCTGCTCCTGCGGGTCTGTCCTGCGTCCTGCGGGTCTGCCGCCTGGATCAACGGTACCGGACAGATCGCGCCGGGCCGGGGAGGCGCGGGCCCGTCGAATTCGACGGAGATTTTGCCGATTTGGGGCTGAAACGGATGCCACGGGCCGGGTTTGCTCAAATTCTCCGTCGAATTCGACGGCGGGCGGGCCGCGAGGGGCGGGGCGCAGGACGTCCGCCGGTCAGGTCAGCGCAGCCGCTGGCAGCGCGGGCAGAGGTGGGACGACCGGTTCATGAACTGCTGTCGGATCAGGATGGTGCCGCAGCGCGGGCACGGTTTGCCCTGCTGCCCGTACGCGGCGAGGCTGTGTGAGAAATAGCCGGATTCGCCGTTGACGTTCACGTATTGGGCGTCGAAACTGGTGCCGCCCTCCGCGAGTGCACGTCCCAGGATGACTCGCACCGAGTCGAGCAGGAGCCTCGCCCTGACCCTGGACAACGACTCGGCGGGCTGGTCGAAGTGCAGGCGGGCGGCATAGAGCGCCTCGTCGGCATAGATGTTGCCGATGCCGCTGATCAGGGTCTGGTCGAGGAGAGCCCGTTTGACGCCCGTCTTCCTGCGGGCAAGGGCGGCCAGGAACGCCTCCGAGGAGAACGCAGGGTCGATCGGATCCCGGGCGATGTGGGCCACCTGCGACGGAATCAGCGTCGACCAGTCCCCTGACGCCGCTCCGGAGTGACCCGCCGCCAGGCCGTCGCGCGTCGGTTGCATCGTGTCGACCGCCATGCTGCCGAAGATGCGCTGGTCGACGAAATGGAGCCAGAGTTCGCCGTGCGCGGGGTGGTCGAGGTGCAGGCGCACCCGGAGCATCCGGTCTGCGTCGGAGCCAGGGGTCCGGAGGAGCACCTGCCCGCTCATGCCCAGGTGGATGACGAGGGCTCGCCCCGACTCCAGCGGCAGCCAGAGGAACTTGCCGCGACGCACGGCGCCGAGGATGCGCCGGCCCTCGAGCAGCCCGGCGAACGAGCCGGGCACGGGGTCGTGGCGGCGCAGCGAGCGTTCCTCGAACACCTCGACGGCGGCGATCACGGCGCCGGTGGCCGCCGGTTCGATCCCCGACCGGACGACCTCCACCTCGGGAAGTTCGGGCATGTCACGCGCCTTTCAGCCGGGGGTCAGAGGTCGCTGAGCACGGTCCAGGCGCCGAGCGCCGCGGCCATCTCGGCGTGCTTCTTGCTCGTACCCTCACCGGTCGCGGTGATGATGCCCACGGTGACGGTCGCGATGAAGACCTTCGAGTGGTCGGGACCGCTTTCGGCGATCTCGTAGACGGGCACTCCGGAACCGAGCCGGGCGGCGGCCTCCTGCAGGCTCGTTTTCGGGTCCATCGAGACTCCGAAGTGGCCCGGGTCGTTCAGCAACGGTGCGATCAGGCGCAGCACGAGCGCCGACGCGGCCGAGGCTCCCGAGTCGAGGTAGACCGCGCCGATCAGCGCCTCGACGGTGTCGGCGAGGATCGAACCCTTGTCTCGTCCGCCGGTGAGGATCTCACCGCGGCCGAGGCGGATGAACTCGCCCAGACCGATGCCGCGTGCGATTTCGGCGAGGGCGACGCTCGACACGAGGCTGGCCCTGCGCTTGGCGAGGCTTCCCTCGTCGAGGCGCGGGAACTCACGGTAGAGCATGACCGTGACGGCCTGGCCGAGGATCGAGTCACCGAGGAATTCGAGGCGTTCGTTCGTGGGCACGCCGCCGTGCTCGTACGCGTACGAGCGGTGGGTCAGTGCGAGTTCGAGCAGGCCCGGGTCGATCGATACGCCGAGGATCGCCGGAAGAGCCGAGATCCCGGATGCGTCGGTGCTCATGCGCCGACCGCCCGGCACAGGCCGATGCCGCGCCTCGAGGCGAAGCGTCCCTGATTCGGGCTGCTCGTCATTCGTCGGCGCGGCATCAGACGATCCGGCATCTGCTGGCCAAAAACCTTCTGACTAGACGTCAGCGACCTTGCGGCCCTTGTACTCCATGAACATCGCGGTGCCGGCGGCGTCGGTGACGACCTTGGCACGGTGGGGGAGGCTATAGACGACCTTGCCGTTTTCCATGGTCTTCACCAGGGTGGGGGCTTCGGCCTTCCAGCAGGAACGACGTGAGCGGGTGTTCGAGCGTGATTGCTTGCGCTTCGGGACTGCCATGACTACTTCTCTTCTCTATCTGATTCAGCCTGGATGTCTTCATCCGTGCCGATGCTTGCGGAAGCCTGGAATTCCATCAGCGCGGCCCACCGGGGATCGCGCTTTTCTTCTGGTTCGAGTTCAGGGGCCTCGGCAAGCCGCTGCCCGGTCTCTGGGTCGAGACCTGGGCAATCCGGCCGGCAAACCGGCTGGAAAGGCAGTGATAACACCACTGCATCCCTGATCAGAGGTTCAAGATCCACGTGGTCATCTTGAACTTCACACTCATAAGCTTCGTCTAGAGAGTACGCGAAAAGCTCGTGAAACTCGACTTGGACAGGCAACTCGATGTCAATCAGGCATCTTCCGCACTCGCCGGCGGCCTGTCCGGAGATCTGGGCGGACACGAGGATGCCCTCGTGCAGGGTCTCCAGGCGCAGGTTGACTGTCAGCGCGGAACCGGCTTTGACGGCAACCAGACCCTCTCCGAGGTCACCGGGCACGACGATGTCGAGGTGGCGCTCGTGCATGGTGCCTGGCCGGTTGATGAGGTCGCGCACATCGACCTTGTACGGGGTCTTCTTAAACTTGGTCACGGTGGGAGATTCTACGCGTCCGCGGGCAGGCTCTCGTTCCGTGCCACCCTCGACGGCTTCCGCACCGAGGCAGGCAGCACGATCGCACGGATGCGCACCGGCACCGGGGCGCCGGCGTGGATCGCGCGGGTGACCTGGTCGAGGTCCGCGGCCAGACCCGCGGAAGCCGCGCCCGGCGCGTCGCCGCCGGGCCGGCCGAAGCGCTGGCGCTCGGCGGCCACCAGAAGCCGCCGCAGA
>NZ_SOHH01000001.1 GCF_004403515.1 Cryobacterium fucosi
CACCGACCTCGCCGACGGAATCTGCCTCTGCCACCCCCACCACCTACTACTCCACAACATGGGCTGGACCATCACCCGCCACGACGACAACTACTGGCTCAAACCACCCGCCTCGAACGACCCCGAACAGACCCTGATCCCACTCCCCCGCAAGGCGCACCTGAAGGTCGACCCAGGCGAGCAGGCCACCGACCTACACCTCGGCTGACCGGGGCCTCGACGGGCTCGACCACCGGGGCGGCTCGACCACCGCGGGCGGCCGGGTCTCGACGAGCTCGACCACCGGGGCGGCCGGGTCTCGACGAGCTCGACCACCGGGGGCGGCTCGACCACCGGGGGCGGCGAGACGGCCGTCTGCACGGTACTCGCACCGATCGGAGGGCTTACCGTGGTCATTCTGAACCCGCAGGCTAGGCGGCACTCCCGGCGATGTTGACCATCCAGCTCACGCCGAACTTGTCCAGGCACATGCCGAAGCTGTCACCCCACGGCGCCCTGTTGAGCGGCATCGTCACGGTGCCGCCGGCCGAGAGCCCGTCCCAGAAGCCGCGCAACTCGGCCTCGTCCGCGGCGTCGCCGCTGAGCGACACCGCGTAGTTCGTGCCCGGCGTGTACTCCATGGTGTTCGGGGTGTCCGCGGCCATCAGAACAAGGCCGCCCCCTGTCTCCAGCATGGAGTGCATGGTCTTGTCCTGCTCCGCCGGGTCCTCACTGACCTGGAACTCCGCGAATGTACTGCGGGTCACCGTGCCGCCGAAGACCGACTGGTAGAACTCTATGGCCTCCTTGGCTGTGTCGCGAAAACTCAGGTACGGGTTGAGACGTGTGGTCATGATCTGCTCTCCTCGATCGACGAATTCCTGCTTCGATTATCGACCGGCAGGCGCGGATCCACGAGAGCCTGTGTCAACTACGCGCCGACATCGGCACCGACTCAATCGCCGAGCTTCACCGCCCTGATAAGCGACGCGAAACGCGCGTTGTCGGGCAGGTCGTCGATCAGCACGGATGCCCCGTCCGGACCGGCCAGGGGAATTCGCCAGTTCGGGTACTCGTTCATGGTTCCCGGCTGATTCTGGGTGCGCCGCTCGCCGACCGCATCGACCAGCGCCACGCCGAGCAGCGACGACGGCGTCAGCGCCGTGAACGCGTACAGCGCCTCGACCGTTTCCTGGATCCCCACGACGGTGCCGGACTCCGGCAGCAGCCCGCGCTCGCGCACGAGGGCGAGCACCGCCTCCTGCTCCTCGGCGTCCGCGGCGCGTTCCTCCGGGGCCGGGCGGCCGAGCAGACCCAGGGATTCTCGCAGGGCCACGTGGTCCCCCGCGAGGTAACCGGCGGTCGGCGGCAGGTCGTGGGTGTTCACGCTGGTCAGGCACTGCTGCCGGTAGCTCTCCGGCGCGAACGGCACCCCGTTGTCGCGCTCGAACCAGAGGATGGAGGTTCCGAAGATGCAGCGCTCGGCCAGGTACTCCCGCACCCAGCCCTCGAAGACGCCGAGGTCCTCGCCGACCACGATCGCCCCGGCGCGTTGGGCCTCCAGGGCCAGGATGCCGATCAGCGCCTCGTGGTCATAGTGCACGTAGGTGCCGTCCCCCGGACCGGCGCCGTCCGGGATCCACCAGAGCCGGAAGAGGCCCAGGATGTGGTCGACCCGCACCCCGCCCGCGTGACGCAGCACGCTGCGGAGCATGTCACGGTAGGCGGCGTAGCCCGACTCGGCCAGCCGGCCCGGGTGCCACGGCGGCTGGGACCAGTTCTGGCCGATCTGGTTGAACATGTCCGCCGGCGCGCCGACGGTCATCCCCGGTGCGAGCACGTCGTGCAGGGTCCAGGCATCCGAGCCGTGGCGCTGCACCCCGACCGCGAGGTCGTGTACGACGCCGATGCCCATGCCGGCATCCGTCGCCGCGGCCTGGGCGGTCTCCAGCTGATGGTCGCAGACCCACTGCAACCAGCAGTGGAATGTCACCCGACCGGCGAGCTCGTCCCTGTACAGGGCGGCGAACGGGCCGCGCGGGCCAGTCGGTTCCAGCAGCCACTCCGGCGAGTCCGCCGGGAAGCGTTCGGTCAATGCACACCACAGGGCGAAGTCCTCGAGTCCCTGGCCCTGCTCCCGGCGGAAGACCTCGAACTGGTTTTCCCTGGCCGGGCTACGCCGCACCAGGTGGATGAGTTCGAGGGCGGTGAGTTTGGCTTCATAGGAGGAGTCCCGGTCCAGCCGCTCGGTGTCGAGGTTCGCCGGCCGCAGCCCGGCCGCGAGGGTCTCCACGACGGTGCGCGATTCGGCGGACAGGTAGGAGTACTCGGGGATGTTTTCGACCCGGATGTAGAGCGGGTGGAAGAACCGCCGACTGGACGGCAGGTACGGCGACGGCTCGACGGGCGGGGCCGGCTCGGAGGCGTGCAGCGGGTTGACCAGCACGAAGTCGGCGCCGTACTGGGCGCCGGAGATCGCGGCCAGGTCGGCCAGGTCGGCGAAGTCGCCGATTCCCCAGGACCGTGACGACCGCACGGAGTACAGCTGGGCCATCAGACCCCAGCGCTGCTGCCCGGCCAGGGCCTGGGTGGTCTGCAGGCGCTCGGGGGTGACGACGAGGGTGCTCCTGGCCGTGTCGCCGTCGTGTTCGGCGATCAGGGTGTGCCAGCCGAGCGGGAGGTGACCTGGCACGACGAAGGTCGCCCGGCTGGTCGCTCGACCGTCGATGTCGCGCGGCTCGCTCCAGTTGCCTCGCTGCGGAACCGGATGCCGTGAGCCGTCCTCGGCGAGCACTGACACCAGGACCGGTCGGCCGGCACCGGTGTGCACGGCGACCTCGAGTTCACTGCCCTCGCGGGCGACAAGCGTGGGCGGCAGCAGCCGGCGCCACGGCTCGCTCCGTCGCTCGGCCAGCGACGACGCGATCTCCTGCGGCGTGCCGACCGGGACGCCCAGGGCCGTCAGCACGCCGCGCAGCGTCTCGTCCGGCACCGGCCGGTCCGCACCGTCCCAGCCTCGGAACGAGGTGTCCACCCCGTGTGCCTGTGCCAGTTCCCGCAACGGTGATGTCGCTGCGCCGGTTCGACCGTGCTTCATGGCCCCACTCGTTTCATGGCCCCACTCTATGGCCTGCGCTCGGAGCCGCCGCCGCCGTTCACGCGCGGACGGTGGCGCGCGCCGCCCAGGCACGCGCCGACAGGGGAACGGAGCCGTCCGGCTGGGTGGGGAGGCGCGCCTGGAGGATCTCACGCAGGTAGGCCCGCCGCTGCTCACCGAGCGACATCAGGTAGGCGGGAGCCGCGCCCTGGCCACCCAGGAACGGCTCCCAGTAGTCGTCGAAGCCGGAGAACGGGGTGGGGATGTCGATGGCCCTGACCTCGGGGTCGGCCAGCCCCGCCTCGGTGAAGAGTTCCCCCAGGGCGTCCGGCCGGCACGACGGGAAACGGGAGCCTTCATGCAGGCTCACCGCGTCGGGGTCGAGCAGGGCCGCGGCATCCCAGAAATACCGGATGAGCTCCATCTTCCCGGCGTAGTCCCAGACGTAGGCGCCGATTGTTCCTCCCTCCACGGTCACTCGGGCCATTTCGGCGAGCGCCGCCCGCTGATCCGGGATGAAGTTGAGGACCAGGCCGGAGACGGCCACGTCGACTGCCTGGCCGGCAAGCGGGATGGCCTCGGCGCTGCCCTCGTACAGGCGCGCCCGGCCGGCAAGGTTCTCCCGCGCTGCCGCGAGGAACCCGGCCGAGGGCTCCACACCGATCACTTCGGCGGGAGATGACCGGCCGAGGATCTCCTGGCACAGCACACCGGTTCCGCAGCCCACGTCGAGCCATCGCCGACCGGGCGGAATCCCGAGCCAGTCGAGGAACTCCGGGGCAACCAGGCGACTCCACCGCCCGATGTACCGTTCGTACGGGCTTCCCTGCTCCCAGCGCTCGAGCACCGGTTCCGGATCCATGGTCGCTTCTCTCCACGCACGCGTCTGTGACTCCCGCCGCCGGGACCCCGGCCCGATACGCCGGGCCGGATCTCGGCCACCGATTGCTCACAAACTACAACCCTTCCGGGCGAATGCGACAGGGACTCCTTTTCCGGACACCACGGAACCTCCACTGCCCGCGATGATGCAGCCGAGCGGGCGTGAACCGGCGACAGTTTCCTGGCGCGTTCGTGCTTCGGATGGCGCAGGCTCAGGTCGCGGCCGCCGTGCCGCGGCGCGTCATCGATCGGGGCGCGCCCGGCTCGGTTGCACTCGCGCCGGCTCCCCCGGCATCTTCGGGAAGTCCGGCGGGAACGGCAGCTCGCCGAGGCCCGCATCCCGGTCACGCTCCCACCAGCCGAGCAGCCGGTCGATCGTCCCCGGCTGGTCGTGCATGTGTGCCCACGGGTCGCCCGTGGCTCGCAGCCGGGCCGGCACCGTGGCAATGGTGTAGTCCCTGGCCTCGGCGCCGACGAGTTCATCCCACTCGAGCGGGCAGGACACCGGCGCGTGGGCAAGTGGCCGCGGACTATAGGCGCCCGCCATTGTGCGGTCCCGATTCGCCTGGTTGAAGTCGATGAACACCCGCTCGCCCCGCTCCTCCTTCCACCAGTTCGTCGTGACCTGGCGCGGCATCCGGCGTTCCAGCTCCCGTGCGGCCGCGATCACGGCGTGCCGCACGTCCAGGAACTCATGCGTCGGAATGATCGGCGCGAAGACGTGCAAGCCGCGGTTTCCGGATGTCTTGACGAAGGCGCTCAGGCCGACCTCCCCGAGCACGGACCGCAATTCGACCGCGGCCGTGACGGCGTCGTCGAAGCCGGTGCCCGGCTGTGGGTCGAGGTCGATCCGCAACTGGTCGGGGTTGTCGGGCAGGTCGGCGCGCGAGGCCCACGGGTGGAACACGACCGTGTTCATCTGCACCGCCCAGACGGCAGCGGCGGGCTCGTCGAGGACCAGTTGCGGATGCGAGCGTCCGCTCGGGAAGACGACCGTCACCGAGCGAACGAAGTCGGGTGCCCCCCTGGGTGGGTTTTTCGAGAAGAATTGCTCACCGTCGACGCCGTCCGGGAAGCGCTGCAGGGTCACCGGACGGTCGCCGTTGGCCCGGATGAAGGCGGTGCCGACGTCGATGAGGTAGCGGGCGAGGTCCAGCTTGGTGGTCCCGGTCTCCGGCCAGAGAACCCGGCCGGGGCTGGAAAGGCGCACCTCGCGGTCGCCCTGCGGCCCGGGGACGGTGAGGAGCACGGCTTCGTTTCCCATCCGGACAACCTAGCTGGATCCAGCCTGATCGGCACAGGCCGGGTCAGTACCAGTTGACGCTCTCCGAGTGCGCCCACGCCCCACAGGGGGTTCCGTACCTCGCCGCGATGTAGCCGAGGCCCCAGTTGATCTGGGTTGCGGCGTTCGTGCGCCAGTCGGCGCCGGCGGATGCCATCTTGCTGCCGGGAAGGGATTGCGGGATGCCGTAGGCTTCACTTCCGGCGTTGTAGGCGTCGGCCCGCCAGCTCGACTCCCGGTTCCACAGGGACACCAGACAGTTGAACTCGCCCTGGCTCCACCCGCGTGCGGACACCGCGGAGGAGGCGTAGGCGCGCGCCGCGGCCGGATCGACGACGGTGCCAGGTGACGGGGCGGTGCCCGAGCCTCCGCCTCCGCCCCCGCCGGAGCCGGAGCCCTGGCCGGCCGCGGCCTGCGCCGCGGCTGCTTCCGCGG
>NZ_SOHH01000017.1 GCF_004403515.1 Cryobacterium fucosi
CCCGCTCCGCCGGACTGGCAGCGCGCCCTCGCGCCGCTCGCCCGGCCGGCCGCCACCGTCCCGGCGATCACGGCGGTCGGCCTCCAGTTCGAGCTGCAGGAGCCGGTCCGCGACGGACGGTACACCGGCGGCGGCAGGCCCACGCGCCTGGCCGCCCGCCCGGTGATCATGGGCAAGAAGGGCAAATGGATCCGCGGCAATCTCACCTGGGACAACCTCGCCTACGCCTACGGCGCCTACGATCCCGTCCAATTGGCGGCGCTCAAGGCGCTGTACGCTCTGTACTCCGCCGGCAACCGGTCCACCGGCTTCGCGCAGCAGTGGATCCTGCTCGACGGCTTCGCGAACCGGGCGTTCTGGGATATCCTCGCCGAGGCGAGGGCCGCCGGGCTGGCCCTGGTCACCGACGCGAGCGGCCGGTCGCGGGTGGACGTGGCAGCGGGCACCGCCGCGCTCCAACTCGACATCCGCAGGGAGGACGGCGCCCTCACTCTCTCGCCCGCGGTCATCCTGGCCGGGCGGCGGCTCGGTCGCACCGACTTCGGATTCATCGGCAGCCCCGCCCACGGCGTGTTCACCTGGGCCGAGCCCGGCGCGGGCACGGAACCGGGCGACATCGGCTCCGTGCTCACCCTCGCGCCGCTGGAACACCAGCTCGGCGCGGAGCTGCTCGCCCTGGCCGCATCCGCCGACGCCCTGATCGTCCCCGGCTCCGACGAGGCCCTGTTCCTCGCCGACTTCTACCCGTTCCTGCGCCGGCAGCTCACCCTGACCAGCACCGACGGCTCCTTCGACCTGCCGGAGTCGCCGCGCCCTCGACTGGCCCTCCAGGTCACGCACCAAGCGGGGGCGCGCCTCGAGTTGCGGTGGGACTGGGAGTACCTCGCCCGGGCGGAGCCGGAGGCAGGCGGGGTGCTCTATCGCAGCTCCCTCCGGCCGGCGCCCGGCGAGACCCAGTTCAGGGACCCCGCGCGCGAGGATGCCATCCTCGCCGCCGTCCTTCCGGTGCTCACCGGTTTTCCCTCGCTCGAACAGACGCACGAAGGCCGGCCGCGCCTGGCCGTGATCGCGACGCTCGAGGGCGCCGCGATGATCGACTTCCTGGCCCGGGTCATGGGGGAACTCGAGGCTCTGGTCGACGTCCGGGTCACGGTCAGCGCCGACGCCCCCCGCTACCGCCCCGCCGACGATGCGCCCGTGATCAGCCTGGCCACCACCGAGAGCACGGCCGCCAGGGACTGGTTCGACCTCGCCGTGACCGTCAGCATCGACGGGGAGGAGATCCCGTTCGACGACCTGTTCCGGGCGCTGGCCGCCGACCAGGAGATCCTGATCCTGGACAGCGGCACCTGGTTCAGCCTCGACCGCCCCGAACTCCACCAGCTCCGCCGGCTGATCGAGGAGGCCCGCGGCCTGCAGGACGCCGACGCGGAGTCGCTCGGGCTCAGCCGGTTCCAGGCCGATCTCTGGGAGGAGTTGCAGGCCCTCGGCGTGGTCGCCGAACAGGCCGCCGGGTGGCGCGCCGCCGTCGCCGGGCTCACGGACGCCGACCAGATCGACCGGCGCCCTCTCCCCGCCGCGGTCCACGCCACCCTGCGCGGTTACCAGCAGGCCGGGTTCGACTGGCTCAGTTTCCTCTACGACCACCGGCTCGGCGGCATCCTCGCCGACGACATGGGGCTCGGCAAGACGTTGCAGGCGATCGCCCTGATCGCGCACGCCCGCGACCAGGCGTCGGCGTCGGCGCCGGGCGCGCCGTTCCTGGTCGTGGCCCCCACGAGCGTGGTCTCGAACTGGGCCGCGGAGTGCGCCCGCTTCGCCCCGGACCTCCGCGTCGCCACGATCACCCAGACCGCGGCGAAGCGCGCCACGAGCCTCGCCTCCGTCAGCGCCGGCGCCGATGTCGTGATCACCTCGTACACGCTCTTCCGGCTCGACTTCGACGAGTACGACGGGCTGGACTGGGCGGGACTCCTGCTCGACGAGGCCCAGTTCGTGAAGAACCACCAGGCCAGGGCGCACCAGTGCGCCCGCCGCCTGAGAACGCCGTTCAAGCTCGCGATCACGGGCACGCCGATGGAGAACAACCTGATGGAGCTCTGGTCGCTGCTGTCGATCACGGCGCCCGGCCTGTTCCCGAGCCCCGGCCGGTTCACCGACTACTACCGCAAGCCGATCGAGACCGACGCGGACAACGAGCGGCTCACCCAGCTGCGGCGGCGCATCCGCCCGTTCATGCTGCGCCGCACCAAGGACCAGGTGGCCGGCGACCTTCCGGAGAAACAGGAACAGGTGCTCGAACTCGATCTGAACCCGAAGCACCGCAAGGTCTACGACACCCACCTGGCCAGGGAACGGCAGAAGGTGCTCGGGTTGATCGACGACCTGAACTCGAACAGGTTCGAGATCTTCCGCTCGCTCACCATGCTGCGCCAGCTCAGCCTTGACGCGAGCCTGTACGACGAGAAGTACGCGGGGGTCCCGTCCACCAAGCTGGACGCCCTCCTCGAACTGCTGGAGGACACCGTTGCCGAGGGGCACCGCACGCTCATCTTCAGCCAGTTCACCCGGTACCTGGCCAAGGCCAGGGAGCGGCTCGACGCCGCCGGGATCAGCTACTCCTATCTCGACGGCAAGACCCGTGGCCGCGCCCGCACGATCGACGATTTCAAGAACGGCACCAACTCGGTCTTCCTGATCAGCCTCAAGGCCGGCGGCTTCGGCCTGAACCTCACCGAGGCCGACTACGTCATCCTGCTGGACCCGTGGTGGAACCCTGCCACGGAGGCGCAGGCCGTCGACCGGGTGCACCGGATCGGCCAGACGAAGAACGTCATGGTCTACCGTCTGGTCTCCAAGGACACGATCGAGGAGAAGGTGATGGCCCTCAAGGCCACCAAGGCGCGCCTGTTCGAGAGCGTCATGACGGATGCCGCGCCGCGCGGCTCGGCGCTGACGGCCGCCGACATCCGCGAACTGCTCTCCTGACCGCGAGCGGAGCCGGGCCTACCGGGGGGTCCGATCCAGTCGCCGGGTAGGCTGGGATCGCCCGATCATGGGGCCGAACTCCAGAGCATGAGGTGGCGGATGCCGCAGCAGAAATTTCCCGACGACGTCGTCCAGACCACCGTCCTCGGCGCCGAGGCGTGGCCGGCGGACCTGGTCGAGGCCGTGCGCGCGTCCACGTCGGCCGCGGCCCTGGCTGCCAGGGCCTGGGTCGGGCGTGGCGACAAGATCGCCGCAGACGCGGCCGCCGTGGCCGCGATGCGGGCGGTCTTGATGACAGCCCCGTTCTCGGGAGTCGTCGTGATCGGTGAGGGCGAGAAGGATGCCGCCCCGATGCTCGCCAACGGGGAACGGCTCGGCACCGGGCAAGGCCCGGACTGCGACATTGCCGTCGATCCGCTCGACGGCACCAGCCTTGCGGCCCTCGCTCGACCCGGCGCGGTGAGCGTCATCGCCCTTGCCCCCCGCGGAACGATGTTCGATCCGGCCGGCGTCTTCTACATGGAAAAACTCATCGCCGGGGCCTCGGGCCTCGGCGTGCTCGACCTCCGGCGCTCCGCCACGGCGAACCTCCGCGCCTACGCGGCCGCAAGCGGCGTCGCCGAGACCTCGCTCACGGTCGCCGTGCTCGACAAACCCCGTCATGCGTCCCTGGTCCGGGAGCTCCGGGCCGCCGGCGCGACGGTGAGCCTCACCGCCGAGGGCGACGTGTCCACGGCCATCGCGGCCGCGACACCCGGCAGCTCGATCGACCTCGTGATGGGAATCGGCGGGACCCCGGAGGGCGTCATCGCGGCCTGCGCGGTCCGCGCGCTCGGCGGCGTCATGCTGGGCCGGATGGCGCCGCAGAGCGAGGCGGAGGCACGCGGGGCACGCGCGGCCGGCCAGGATCCGGCCCGGCTGTTCGATGTCGCCGACCTCGTCGCCAGCAGCCGGGTGCTCTTCGCTTCCTCGCCCGTGACCTGACCTGACCTGGCCGTCGACCGGCAGAGGCCACTCCCGCTGAGAGCACTCTCAGAACTGTCACCCAATGGATGCCTCGAGGCAGCCCGCCTGTCATCTGGAGTTTCTACGCTGGCGTCAGGCACCGCTCCGGGTGTCGACGTTTGCAGAGGTGAGTACCGTGTCCCAGCTTCTCGACCGGGCCGATCGCCGGCTCTTCCGCGCCCTCACCCCGGCCAGGCTGGCCTGGTTTCACTCCCCTCGCACCCTGGTGCTGGGATTCGTCGCCATCCATGTAGTGTTCCTGCTCGTCCTGCTGCCGACGATCCTCACCGGGAACGTCCTCGGCGACCTGCCGCTCTACCGCACGTGGGCGGAGAACGGCCTCGTCCACCACCTCTGGCAGGGCATCGACGTCGAGTGGGTGTACCCGATCGGGGCTATCGTCCCGATCGCGTTCGCCGCCCTCGCCGGGCCCCTGCTGTACCAGCTGCTCTGGTTCCTGATGACGATGTCCCTGAACGCGATCGCCGTCGCCGTCCTGACCGATCGGGGCCGGGACGCCCGCGGGTATCGGGCCGCCTGGCTGTGGCTGCTGCTCAGCTTCGTGCTGAGCCCCGTCGGCCTCCTCCGGCTCGAGGGACTCACCGCGCCGCTGGTGATCACCGGCCTTGTCCTCCTCGCCCGCCGCCCGATCGTGGCCGCGACGCTGCTGACCGCCGCCACCTGGATCAAGGTCTGGCCGGCCGCCGTGATGCTCGCCGTCGTCACGGTCTCCAGCCGCCGGAAAGTGGTCGCCGTGACCGGCGCCGTCATGAGCGCCGGCGTCGCCTTGATGGTATGGGCCGCGGGCGGGATCCGCTTCCTCACCGGGTTCGTCACCATGCAATCCGACCGCGCCCTGCAGCTCGAGGCGCCCGTGACCACGCCGTGGGTGTGGCTCGCCGTCTCCGGAAGACCGGACACGGCCATCTATCAGAACTACGCCATTGCGACCAGGGAGGTCGCCGGCCCCGGCACGGCCGCCGTCGCCGAGGTGATGACGCCGCTGATGTTCCTGATGATCGCCGCCGTGCTCACCCTGATGCTGGTGGGGCTCCGGCGACGCAGCGACCCGGCACTGCTGCTCCTGCTGGGCTCGCTCGCGCTGGTGGGGTCCTTCATCGTCTTCAACAAGGTCGGTTCGCCGCAGTACATGCTCTGGCTCGTGCCGATCGTGGTCGTCGGGGCCAGCCGGGCCTGGCGGCAGTGGCGCGCCCCGGTCTATCTGATGCTCGGCATCAGCGTGCTGACCACCCTGATCTTCCCGGTCTTCTACCTGCCCCTGGTCGACGGCGATCCATTTGCCGTCCTGCTCCTGACCGTTCGCAATGCGCTCCTCGTGGTGATGCTCGGCTGGTCCGTCCTCGCCCTGGCCGGGCTGGTCCGCTCCACCCCCCGAGCGCCCGGACTCGGCGCCCGGAGTGGTGCCCGCACCGTCGCCGCTCGCCACGGCTGACAGCTGGAGGACAATGGACGGGTGAGTTCTGCAACTACCTTCGCCCTTGTCCGCCACGGCCAGACCGCATGGAACGCCGCGATGCGCATCCAGGGTCGCTCCGATATCCCACTCAACGACACCGGTCGAGGGCAGGCCGTCGACGCGGTCGGCGCGCTGTCGCCGTACGACTGGGACTTCCTGGTCTCCTCGCCACTGTCCCGAGCGGCCGAAACGGCCGACCTGATCGCCGACGGCCTGGGGCTGACGGTGACCCAGCGCATCCCCTCCCTCGTGGAGCGGGACTACGGCCTGGCCGAGGGATTGGGTGCCGGCGCCGAGCTCGAGGCCCTGCGTGAGCCGGGCGGACCGACCGGCAACGGCGGTTTCCGCGGCGCCGAGCCAGAGGACGACGTCGCCGACAGAGGGGTCGACGTGCTGCGGATGCTGGCGCGCGACTACCCGGGCGCCCGCATCATCGTCGTCAGCCACGGCACCCTGATCCGCCTGAGCCTGATCCGCATCCTGGACCGCGCGATCCCGACGATCGCCAACGCCGCCCTGACGGTGGCGCGGAGCGGTCCAGACGGCTGGACCCTGGACGTGCTGAACGGCGAGCTCCTCGAGCCGGCGGGCGCGCGGCCCGGTGGTCGAGCCTGTCGAGACCCCGCCCGGTGATTGATGTTAACGCCGACCGAAAACAGGGCCACTTCTGCCAACTGAAAACAGGGCCACTGTAGTGCGTTCTTAGTGTGTCGTAGTTGCGGCGGATTGGTGTTGCTTGAGCCGGTAGCTGTTGCCCTTGAGGCTGATGACGTCGGCGTGGTGGACGATCCGGTCGATCATCGCGGAAGCGATGGTCAGGTCGCCGAACACGTCGC
>NZ_SOHH01000084.1 GCF_004403515.1 Cryobacterium fucosi
AATCCCCGCCCGATACCGGTAAATGATGCCCTCCATAACCCGGCGGTGGTCCTGAAACGGGCGACCAGGACGACCAGACGACGACGGCATCAACGGCTCAATCCGAGCCCACTCACTCTCAGACAACACGGCAGTACGAGACATGAGTCAATTCTGCCGAAAACCCTCACCAGGCTTTAGGAGACACGCCCTAGCAGTGAAAGACCGAGGAGGCTCATGCCGACCGTGAATCCGACTGTCCAGCGCGGGCGCGTGGGATCTGGGGCGCTTGCAGCTGCGGCCATTGCGCGGGTGCTGCCCAAACCTCGGACGGCGTTGCGCGACCCGACGAGCGCGGTCGCGTCGCCCAGGTTGGCCCTGAGCTCGCGCCTCAGATCGCGTCGTCTCCGGCCAGAGACGCCGGCGAAGTCGAGCCACAGGTCGTAGGACAGGGTGGCGCCAACGATGCGGACGCGGTCGAGGACATTCATGCTGGATTCCTTCTGTTAAGGACATGATCAACGTTGGCGGTGAGCGTGGTCCACGCGTCGAGTGCGCGAGTCGCTTCTGACTGTCCGGCGGCGGTGAGAACGTAATACTTTCGTGCCGGTCCCGAGGCCGACCGTACGAGGCGCGAATCAAGCAGCCCGGCCGACTCGAGACGAGTCAGTGCGGGATATACGCTGCCTTCCGTAAGCTCCGTGAAGCCAGCCTCTCGAAGGCGAACCACGAGAGCGTATCCGTAGTCGTCCTGGTCACCGACGAGGCGCAGCAGGAGGAGGGAAAGGACTCCCTTGAGCATCTGCGCATCGTGTGCCATTCCGCAAGCATATGACCTAGTACTAGGCATACACAAGTACCACGTTCACCACCAGAGACCCCTAAGTGAAATGAATGTCGGATCCAGCTACCTACAAGTGTGAGTGGCGCCGCAAATTCGTCCCGATAAACGTTCGGCCAATGGGACGGGTTACGTTCAGAGCAATGTCGCTTCGTTCAGGTCTCCCAGTCCTCTTCGAGGTTCCGGAAGGGCCGAAGCTGCGTTCCAGTCGAGTCTGCCGTGAAGGTGTAGCGACCCAGCATGTTGATGTGTTCTGAGACCAGCGGAGAAAGACGTCGCACGTCTTCATCGGCAACACTGGCGCCACGGCCGCGGAGCTCGGTGAGTGCGGCGTCCAGGTAGCGGGTGTTCCACAGAATGACGGCGTTCAGGACCAGGCCAAGGGCTCCGAGCTGATCTTCTTGGCCTTCCCGGTAGGACTGCCGTATCTGGCCTCTCCTGCCGTGGAAGACGAGTCTGGCCAGGGCGTGGCGGGATTCTTGCAGTGTCAACTGGGTATGAATTTGCCGGCGGTAGCTCTCGTCAACATCGATGAAGTCCAGCAGATGCTCGGTTTTGGCTATTCTGCCCCGTGCCGATCCTCCTCAGACCCCGGGCCGGCGCGCGGTGGGATACGTTCATGGCGATATTGTAGCGCGGGCCGTGATTGAGGGGTTCGCGGCGTGTGAGGCGCTCGCCACGGTAAATGAGGACTGCGCCGACGCATGTTTGGTTCTAGAGGGCGACGCAGAGAGAGCGAACTGCTTCCTGGCCAACCTGGATTGCGTGGAGAGAGGTTTGCTGGCGAACAGGGTGTTGTCCTGGCATTTGCCCCGGGGCCGGTAAACAACCCTCCGGCTCCTTGCCACGTGTCAGGCAGCCTGCGCGGTGTCAAAGACCGCGTGTGAAGCACTCGCCAACCAGAACGAAGGCTGGGCCACGTGTTCGATGGCGTGCGATCGAGTCAGCGAGGCCTGCGCCCGATTAGTGGCCATTCTGAAATTGATTGGACGGCGCCATCGTGTTTCATTGGAGGAGCCGCTGGTCTTGGCTCGATGGTGGTGTCCGCGCGGCGGGAGCGGTGTGGTTATTCGGTGAAGTCCTGGTCGTGCCAGTCGATGTCGGTCGTCGTAATCGTTTCCTCTATTGGATAGGACTTCGGTGCGGTCAGTGCGTGGATGCGGGCGTTGAGCACGGCGAGTACCAGAGTCGAGTCGGGTCCCGTCCACCGGGAGACCTCAGGGATGCTGATCAGCGCAGTCATCGGGCCCACGATCATGGTCACGATCACGGTATCTCCGTCATCATCTACGGCGGGGAGGTCCAGGGATTCTTTGGTGTTGCTCGTTCCCAGCGCGATGACCAGCTCTAGGAGAGCGTCTGCGACGTCGTCGGGAGTCAGGAACGACGTCCCACCGTATGAGATCCGTTTCATACACCCCAGTTTGGCCCCGCGCGGGCCGGGGGCCAAGGCCCTTGCGCAACACCCCGCGAGAGAGAACACTTTCCAAACATCGCGAAGCCGTGGGGCGTGTTGGGGGTTGGCTAGCTTATTGCAAGCGGCCGCCGATGTAGCGGGTGGCTTGGGTCCCGGGAATGAGTCGCCCTGTCATGCCGAGAGAACGCGCCCCCTCCTGGCAAGGGAGGAGGCGCGTCAACTCACGGCCTGACGGGGCGTCACACCGGACGTGACCGGATGCTCGGCCTAGTGGCTGTGTGCGCTTGTGCGGATCTTGCCATTCACGCCCGCGGGGAAGAACCCGCCGGAGGTAACTTCGTCGGCATTGAGGTAGGCAATATTGAGGACCTGGCCCGTGGTGCGGCTAAAGGCCAGCCCGTTCGCATCTGTCGGCACGAGGTTGGCCGTGTCGGCCGTGCCGATGCCCTGGTCGAGATCGGTGGACCCGTCGGGGCTGTCGCGGGCGTCGGAGATCTTCTGCACGCTGGGGTAGATCGATGGAGTGTTGACCCCGAGGGCGTAGAGGGTCGCCCGGATGACCCCGGCGTGATATGCCTCCACGGCAAGGAGGCCGGCCGCCGCGTCGAGATAGGTTTTGTTGCGAATTAGTGGGGTGGCGCCCTTGTAGGCGGTCACGCCGACGTCCTCAAAGATGAAGGCGCCGAACAGGAAATTGACCTCGTTCGCGTACACGTCGAACTCTTCCGTCGGGCCGATAAGGCCTGCGGCGCGTGCTGCCGAGGTGAAACTGTCGTCTAGGCTCAGCTGCGGACGGGATACGGCCGCGCCTCCGAGCGCGCTGCGGAGGAACGCTACGTGTGATTTTTCATCGGCGGCGATCTCTTCGGCATACTTGCGGATTAGCGGGGTGTCGAAGGACACGGCGCGCCCGCCGGAGACATCGCCGCGAGTTCCTTTGCCCGTCGTCATGTCGTCCGGTAGTCCATCGCCGGTGACCGCGTGTAGGTAGAACTCGGCCTCGAGGTATTCCAGGTTCAAGGCGAAGTTGAGAATGGCCGAGTCGCTAGGGCTGCCGTTGGCGTCGTCACTTCCGCTCTCGTGGGCGAGGGCGGGCTGACCGGCGAGGAGCACGGCAGAACCGACACCGAAACCGGCGACGCTGGCGGCTTGGAAGAACCGCCGCCGGTCTAGGGGGGATTCGGCGCTTCTGCCGATCGCATTCGTGATAAATCGCGGATCGAACATGAACATTCTCCTGCCATTTCGGGTCAATGGCGTGGGCGGGACCCCCCGTGCGCACCCAGTGTGCCTGGGTACAACCGTCCTCGCGTCAAAGCCTCGATGACCTTGCAAAAGAAAGATGATAAATAGTCAATTTATCGTGATTTCTAGTCGCGTATGTCTTCGTGGGAATGCGGAGATTGCCCGTCGCGTCTGCGTCTGTGGCAGTTCACTGCTTTCGCCGAATCGCTGATGGGTTCATTCCTCTCGCGGGCCGGAGGCGATGCGCAGCACCACGTTTCCCTTTTGAGTCCGGTATCGACGTAGCGGTGTGCGTGGAAAGATCGAGCGTCAGGCCGACCGGGTAGACGCTGGCCGCAAAGGCCGAGCGCAAGAGCCGCGACAACGCCGCCGCGTGGACTCGCGCCCGCGCGGCGCTTGACCGCCTGCCCGAAGGAGGCGAACCGATCAAAATTGGCCACCACTCCGAAGGCCGCCACCGCAACGCGATCGCCAAAGCAGATAACACGATGCGTAAATCAGTCGAAGCCAGCGCCGACGCCACCCACGCCCAAGCGCGAGCCGACGCCGCCACCCACCCCACCGACGCCCGATACCGGCCCGTAACGGTTGCCAACCGAATCGACACGTTGGGGGGCCGAGCTTCGAAAGCTGGAACGGCGCATCATCGCACCGTGCTACGACGACGCACGCGGCTACGTCGACGCAACCGAAACGCAGCAGCAGGCACGCGCGGAGTGCCTGGCCCCGCACATCGCCGAGCAGCGCGACCAGATCGCCTACTGGGAGGCCGTGCGCGCCGCCCAGATCGAGAGCGGCACGGCCACCGGCTACGACCGTACCAACGTCAAGAAGGGTGACCGGGTGAAGATCCGCGGCCAGTGGCGCGAGGTCGTACGCGCCAACCTCAAGACCGTCAGCGTCACCACCGGGCATACCTGGACCGACACCGCACCATATGCGGAGATCCAGCAGCACCAGCGACCCGAATAGACGCCGCCGTTCAGGCCGGCCCACCCAGGGCCGGCCGCAGCGAGGGGGACAGCGCCCCCTCACACTCCCCCACTAGGTGGACCCGGCCCGGAGGCCGGACCCATACGGAGCCGGCTCCGCCGGCCTGCCCCTTGAGAAGACTTTTCTTCCCTTGGTGGCCCGGTCATCGTAGTTCGCTTCACGCCTGCGACACCCGCAATCTCAATCGGTTCTTTTGCCACCACGGGAGAAAGCGGTGGGCGGCAACACAACTGCTGCCCACGAGAGCACGGCGGGGGCGGTGATCAAAGAAGGCGAGAGATGAGATTTCAGGAGCGGTGGTGGGAGCCGGCCAGGGTGGGGATCTGATCGGCGGGGTCTTCCGTCCCCGCCGGGGCTTCGTCGGCGGGCACCAGTCCTGCGTCGATGGTGTCGTCGGTGTTCAGGTGCACTAGCTGGTCGCGGGAGAACCCGAAGAACCAGGTGGTGAAGAATCCCACGGTGTAGGCAACGATCAGGCCGGAAGCGTAGCCGAGTGCGGCGGCGCCCCAGCCGTGGCTGCCTTGGAGCAGCGGGAACAGCGACACGTCACTGGCGCCGATGGCGATCGCGCCGACGGTGTAGCCGAGCTGGTCGAATAGGCCGATCACCGCGCCGCCGAACGCGCCGCCGATGCAGGCGGTGATGAAAGGACGGCCCAGCGGCAGGGTGACACCGTAGATGAGTGGCTCGCCAACTCCGAGAAATCCTGCGGGCAGTGCGCCCTTGATGGTCCGTCCGATGCTGGTGTTGCGACGGAGCCTGAAGAAGACGGCGATCGCGGCACCGATCTGGCCGGCGCCGCCCATGGCCAGGACCGGCAGCAGGGTGGTGTAGCCGACCTGTTCGATCAGGGTGGTGTGGATTGGGGTGAGTGTCTGGTGCAAGCCGGTCATCACCAACGGCAGGAATAGCCCGCCGAGGACGAAGCCGGCGAAGACACCCGCAGTGCTCAGCAGCCAAGTGGCGCCGATACCGATCTGGATTGACACCCAGCCGGCGGCCGGCATCAGGAGGAACAGGGCGGCGAGGCCGGCGATCAGCACGGTCAACGTGGGCACGATGAACAAGGCGAGCACGTCAGGGGCCCATCTGCGGGCCCACCGCTCCACGTACGCGCCCAGGATGGCGGCGCCCATGGCGCCGAGAACCCCTCCCTGGCCGGGGGCCAGTTGCTGCCCCCAGACGACAATGTTCGCGACTCCGGGGGCCACGATGATTCCCCCGATGACGCCGCCGATGATGGGCGTGCCGCCGAACTCCTTAGCCGCGTTCATCGCAACGAACACGGCGAGCAGGGCGAAGAACCCGCTGGACATGACGCTGAAGATCGGAGACAGGGTGGCCAACCACGGAACCTGGCCGCTTGTGGCCAGGTTGGTCAGGATTCCGTTGATGCCGGCGATGAGACCGCAGGCGATCAGTGCGGGGATCAGTGGGACGAAGATGTTGGAGATGCGTCTCAGAGCGTTCTTGACCGGGGTGTTGTTGCGCTGCTTGTTCTGTTGCCGGATGGCCGCACCTTTGTCGGCCAGCTGAGCGGCCGAGGAGGCAGCCGACCCTTCCGTGCGGGCGGCGCTGAGGGCCGACTCCACGTCGATGGCCACCCGGTCGACCAGACCCGGGCCCAGCACGATCTGGCAGTTATCGCCGGGCAGTGCGGCGAGCACCCCGTCGATCGCACGCAGTGCGGCGACATCGACTCGATCCTGGTCGCGGACGCCGACACGCAGTCGGGTCATACATTTCTCGACGTCGATGATGTTCTCGGCGCCGCCCAGACCAATGAGCAACTGGTCTGCGATGACTCGTGAGTCGGCCATGACTGATGTCCTTTCGAGCAAAGTGCGGGGTTGCGCGGGGCTCCTAGTGGGATGGAGAACCCGGGCTGCAAAATTATGTCGTGATATGAAAATAGCTTTCACAGACTGAGGAGTCAAGAGGTAATTACTTTCACCGGTTGTCTGCGTTGTTGACGGCATGTTTCGGCGATCCCCAGACCGGGATCTCTGCTTCGCACGTCCTGGTCGGCGCCCCGGTTAGATCGATGGCGGAGTCCGGATGGGTCAGCTCGGCCAGGAAAATAGCAGCTCGGCGGCGTCGACGGTTGTGGTAGTCGTCGGCGCAAACACGGCGCCCGGCGGGCTCTGCAGAATGATGACCAGGCAGATGTCGGCGTAGCCGTGGGCGGCAATGACCTGTGGGTCGAATCGGACTACCGGGTCGCCGGCCTGCACGGTGGACCCTTCGGTCGCCAACACCTCGAAGCCCTCGCCGTTCATGTGGACCGTGTCGATGCCAAGGTGGACCAGGATCCCGGTCCCCGACGTGGACTGGATGACGAAGGCGTGCGGCTGGACCGGACGAGGGTGCCACTCACCGGCGCACGAGCCGTCACGGGGCCGGCGTTCCGGTACGGTTGAACTGCCCCGTTACTTTCTTCGTATCCCTTGATCGTGTAGTTATGTGAGGGTGTTGGCCTGTCAGGCCCGGCATGGTTGTTGCCCCCAGTCGCCCATGATCCGG
>NZ_SOHH01000102.1 GCF_004403515.1 Cryobacterium fucosi
CGCGGCCAGGAGCGCACCGGCGGCCCCGGCCACCGCATCGGTGTCGCCGCCGCCGCGGGCGGCGGCCTCCACGCCTCGGCGGAGCTGGCCGGCATCCGCCTCGGTGTGGCCGATCGCCGACGAGGCGGCCTGCAGGGTTTGCACAACCCAGCCGTTCCGGGGGAATTCGGCCGGCCACTTGTGGGCGGCCTCCGCCAGCCGCGCCGCCCACACGTCCCTGCGGGCAGCCGGAAGCAGCTCCAGCCCGATTCGGAGGTCGATCTCCCCTTCGAGCACCGCGTGGCGGAGGGCGAGTCCGAAGAGCACGCAGGCGTCGCCGGCATCCGCCTCGACGTGGGTCAGCTCGCTGATCCGGCGGGCGACGTCGGCGAGCGCGGCCGGGTCGTCGAGGCAGGCCAGCGCCACCGGGACGGTGCGGAGGAGGGAGCCGTTGCCTGCGCTGCGCCCGGTGCGGTCGTGCTGCTCCCTGGCCATCCGCCGGCTTGCCGCGGCCGTCGGGTCGGTGCCGGAGAGCACCGCGCCGAGCTGGATCCCGGCGTACGGCGCGGACCGGGACCAGCCCGCCCATTCGGCCACGATCTCGTCCAGCACGGCTTCGGCGGCGAGGTTCCTGTCCTTCGAGGCGGCGATCGCGATCGGCACGGCCATGGCCGTGTGGTCGGTCCACTCCCCGGACGCCCAGTGGAAGCCGCCCCCTCCGCGCATGCTGACCGGGGTCCGGGCGGGAAGGGGTCCGGCGAATTCGTAGCCGGCGCCGAGGGCATCCCCGCAGGCAAGCCCGAGGAGCACTGCGGCCGATCGATCGTGTTGGGCAGGGGTGAGCATGCGGTGACTCCTTCGGGTTGAGTCGACGGGCGCAGCCTACTTCGGTTCGGAGAGGCCAGGCAAGGCCCGGCAAGGCATTGACTGGAGGCGCGGATCCGTGCGAGTAACCGAGCGTCACGGGAATACGCGCGGTCACCGGTGGCTTGTTAGTCTTCGGACGACGCCTTCGGGCGCGCCACGGAAATCCAGCACCCTGCGATTTCGTCATCCCGGACCGTCACCACCCGGACGTTCCGCCCGCATCCCGGTTAGGCCAGAAATAATGAAGCTCAAGATCATGTCGGCGGTTCTTCTCACAGCGGTTGCCGTCACGCTGGCCGGCTGCTCCACCGGCGGGTCAGGCCAGGGCACGACGGCCGCGGCGGGCGGCGACACGTCGCTGTCGTCGGTGCAGAAGGCCGGCACCCTCACCGTGGGCACGGAGGGCACCTACCGCCCGTTCTCCTTCCACGGCGAGGGCTCAGGACCGCTCACCGGGTTCGACGTCGAGGTTGCGCAGGCCGTCGCCGCAAAGCTGGGCGTCAAGGCCAAGTTCGAAGAGACGCAGTGGGACGGCATCTTCGCCGGTCTCGAAGCCGGCCGGTTCGACGTCATCGCCAACCAGGTGTCGATCACGCCGGAGCGCACCGCGAAGTACGAGTTCTCGACGCCCTACACCTACTCTTCCGGGGTCATCGTCGTGAAGAGCGACAACACCTCGATCACCTCGTTCGCCACCCTGGCCGGCAAGACCAGCGCCCAGTCGCTGACCAGCAACTGGAACACCCTCGCCACGGAGAGCGGCGCGAACGTGCAGGCGGTCGAGGGCTGGGCTCAGTCGGTCGCCCTCGTCGAACAGGGCCGGGTGGATGCCACGGTGAACGACAGGCTGACCTACCTCGACTACAAGAAGCAGACCGGCGCGGCCGGGCTCAAGGTCGCCGCGACCACCGAGGACCAGTCCGAGAGCGCGTTCGCGTTCGCGAAGGGCAGCACCAAGCTGGCCGGCGCCGTCGACAAGGCGCTCGCGGAGCTGACCAGCGACGGAACCCTGGCGACGATCTCCGACAAGTACTTCGGGGCCGACGTCTCCCAGTAGCCTGAGTCTCCGCCACCCATAGTCAGCCTCGAGCAGGATCCTGGACCACTCCGCATGAACCAATCCACCTGGGACCTGTTCCTGAGCTCGCTCGGACCGATCATCCTGGGTGCTGTCACCGGAACGATCCCGCTGGCCCTGGTGTCGTTCACCGTGGGTCTCGCCCTCGCGCTCGTGGTCGCGCTGATGCGGTTGTCCCGGCGGCGGTGGCTCTCCGGGGTCGCCCGGGTCTACATCTCGATCGTGCGCGGCACCCCGCTCCTGGTGCAGCTGTTCGTGATTTTCTACGGACTGCCGTCGCTGGGCGTTCTGATCGACCCGTGGCCGAGTGCGGTGATCGCTTTCTCGGTCAACGTCGGCGGGTACGCCGCCGAGGTGATTCGCGCGGCGATCCTGTCCGTGCCCAAGGGCCAGTGGGAGGCCGCGTACATGATCGGCATGTCGCACCGCCGCGCCCTCACCCGGATCATCCTGCCCCAGGCCGCCCGGGTGTCCGTCCCTCCCCTGTCGAACACCTTCATCAGCCTCGTCAAGGACACCTCCCTGGCTTCGCTGATCCTGGTCACCGAGCTCTTCCGCCAGGCGCAGCAGGTGGCAGCCTTCAGCCAGGAATTCATGCTGCTGTACCTCGAGGCCGCACTCGTCTACTGGGCGATCTGCCTCGTCCTCTCCTCGGTGCAGGGCGTGCTCGAGACGCGATTGGACCGCTATGTCGCCCACTGATCTGCCGACGGATGCCGCGACCGCCGGTGCTCCGGCGCCGGCTCCCCTGCTGACCGTGCGGGGCCTCCGCAAGAGTTTCGGCACGAACCAGGTGCTCGAATCGATCGACCTCACCGTCGGACGCGGCCAGGTGCTCGCCCTGATCGGTCCGTCCGGCTCGGGGAAGACCACCATCCTCCGCTGCCTCAACGGGCTCGAGGTCGCCGACGGCGGCGCCATCACGATCGGCGGGGAGGTCACCATCGACTTCGGCCGGGTCCCGGCGCCGTCCCGGCGGGACCTCGCCGCGCTGCGCGACCGCTCGGCGATGGTGTTCCAGCACTACAACCTGTTTCCGCACAAGACCGTCCTCGAGAACGTGCTCGAGGGTCCCGTCGTCGTGCAACGACGACCCAGGGCCGAGGTCACCGCGGAGGCGCTCGCCCTGCTCGACCGGGTCGGTCTCGGCGACAAGATCGATGCCCACCCGTTCGAGCTCTCCGGCGGCCAGCAGCAGCGGGTGGGGATCGTGCGCGCGCTCGCGCTCCGACCTCAACTGCTGCTCTTCGACGAGCCGACGTCGTCGCTCGACCCTGAACTCGTCGGCGACGTGCTGCGCCTGATCAAGGAACTCGCGGTGGAGGGCTGGACCATGGTGATCGTCACGCACGAACTCGAGTTCGCCAGGGAGGTCGCCACCGAGGTCGCCTTCGTCGACGCGGGAACCATCGTCGAGCACGGCGACCCGAAGCAACTGCTCCGGAACCCCACCCAGGAGCGCACCCGCCAGTTCCTGCACCGTCTCCTGTTCCCGTTCTGACGCCCGCTGGGCACTAATCTGATCTGGTGACCTCGAGCCTCAAGACTGCCGAACGCCCCACAGCCGTCGAACCGGCCACGCCTGCCCGGCGCGGGTTCGGCATCCTTCGCCTGCTGGTGGGCCTGCTCGTGTTCGCGAGCATCGCCACCCAGATCGCCGACCAGCTCGCACACGACGCGTTCAACGCCGGGGAGTACTTCGGCTATTTCACCATCCAGTCCAGCCTGATGAACGTGGTCGTGCTGCTGGTGGGCGGGTCTCTCGCGCTCCGGGTGCGAGAGGACACCGAACTCCTCACCCGGGTGCGGATGTGCGTGCTCGCCTACGCGGTCGTCACCGGCGTGGTCTACAACCTGCTCCTGCGCAATCTGCCGCCGGAGGGTTTCGTCGGCATTGCCTGGCCGAACGAGGTGCTGCACGTCTGGGCGCCCATCTTCATCGTGGTGGACTGGCTGTTCGCTCCGGGCCGGCCGGCCCTCGCCTGGACGCGGCTGGGCTTCGCCATCGTGTACCCCCTGGCCTGGGTCGTCTTCGCCCTGGTGCGCGGCACTCTGACGGGGTTCTACACCTACCCGTTCCTCGACCCGACCGGGCCGGGCGGCACCCTGGGCGTGGCGTTCTACGTGCTCGGCATCGCGGCGTTCATCATCGCGATCGCCGCCGCGGCGATCGGCGCGAGCCGCCTGCCCACAACGGCTCGAGCGCGTCCAGCTCCTCCTCGGTAGCCGTCCGGAACGCACCGGCCGACTCGGCCGCGACCGCGCGACGGCCCTGGCCGCGGGTCGCCAGAAGGCTCAGGATTACGGAGGCCGCGATGATCGTGGCAACGACCAGCAGCGACACCGTGGTCGGAACGTAGAACAGGTCGAGCAGCAGCATCTTGACGCCCACCCAGACGAGCACCAGCGCGAGTCCGATCTTCAGGTACACGAAGCGGTGCATCAGGTCGGCGAGGAGGAAATACATCGCTCGGAGTCCCAGAATGGCGAACGCGTTCGCGGCGAAGACGATGAACGGTTCGCTGGTCACCGCGAAGATCGCAGGAATCGAGTCGACCGCGAAGACGACGTCGGTGACCTCGACCAGCACCAGCACCGCCAGCAGCGGGGTGGCCAGCAGCACGCCGCCCCGGCGGATCAGGAGCCGTTGCTCGTGGAATGCGTCGGTCATCGGCACGAACCGACGGAAGACCCGCAGCACCGGGGACTTCTCGGGGTGCACGTGTTCGTTGCGCTGACGGATCATCCGGTATCCCGTGTAGATCAGGAACGCCGCGAAGACGTAGAGCACCCAGGAGAAGGTCTCGATCAGGATGGCCCCGGCCGCGATGAACCCGCCGCGGAGCACAAGCGCCCCGACCACACCGAGGAAGAGCACCCGGTGCTGGTACTGGCGCGGCACGGCGAAGGCCGAGAAGATGATCGCCCAGACGAAGACGTTGTCCACCGAGAGCGACTTCTCGATCAGGTAGCCGGCGAAGTACTGCTGGCCGAATTCGGCGCCGGCGACGACCCAGATTCCGACGCCGAATCCGATGGCGACGAGCACCCAGAGCACCGACCAGGCGGCCGCCTCCCGCACCCCGATGACGTGCGCGGTGCGGTGGGCGAACAGGTCGACGGCGAGCATCGCAGCAATGACGCCGAAGACGATCAGCCAGGCGGAGAGGGGAACATCCATGGGGACGCCTTCCAGTCGGTATTCCAACTGGAGGTCTCGTCCGGCCCTCTCGGACCCGCTGCACCGGATTCCGCTGGGGGAACCGAATTGACGATGCGACGTCGGGGACTACTCCCCTCCTACGCCAAGTGAACCAGAACGGGCCGCCCTCAGGCTTGGAAGTCGCCGTGAAACGGATGCGGCGCGCCTCGCGGCTACGCCGGCACCATCGCGGGTTCGATCTCGCTGCTGCCCTGGTCGGTCACGATGATCGACAGCTTCGCGGGGATCTGCTCCTTCATCGAGTCGACGTGGCTGATCAGCCCGATGGTGCGCCCGCCGGCCCGCAAACCGTCGAGGGTGCTCATCGCCGTCTCCAGGGTGGCGCTGTCGAGGGACCCGAAGCCCTCATCGACGAAGAGGGTGTCGAGGGCGATCCCGCCGGCCTGGTTCGACACCACCTCGGCCAGTCCGAGCGCCAGGGCGAGGGAGGCCAGGAACGTCTCGCCGCCGGAGAGCGAATGGGTCGGGCGGGCCCGCCCGGTGTGCTCGTCCCTGATCGCCAGGCCCAGCCCGGACTGGCTGCCGCGGTACTGCAGCGAATCGTCGTGTTCGAGCGCGTAACGGCCCCCGGTCATGGTGCGCAGCCGGCCGTTCGCCGCGGCGATGATCTGCTCGAGCTGCGCGGCGAGCACATAGGTTTCCAGGCGCATCCGTTTCGTGTTCGGCTCCTCCCCGTGCACGACCGCGGCCAGCGCCCGAACCTGGGCCTGGGTGGCCAGCAGTTCAACCGACGCGTCGAACAGCGACCCGGCCTCGCCGAGGAGGCCCGTGGTCACGGTCATCCGCTCGGCCAGGGAGGCGCGGTCGGCGATCGCCGTGTCGCGGAGTGCCGCGGCGGCGGCCAGGTCTCGCCGTGCCGGCTCCGGATCGACCGGTTCGCGGGGCAGGCCGCCGAGTTCCGGCTCAGCGAGCACGGCCAGAGCGGCGGCCGTCTCATCGTCGTGGCGTCGGATCCGCGCCTCCACCTGAAGCAGGGCGGCCTCGGTGAGCCGGGCGGCGACGGCTTCCGCCTCCTCGGCGAAGCTCTCGGCGGTCAGCTGGGTCTCCGCGGTCGCGGCCGCGGCGTCTCGGACCCCGCGGTGCTCGCGGCTGCGGTCGAGGGCGTCGTCGAGGGCGCGCGCCGCGTCGAGTTCGCGCTGCAACCGGTCGACGAGTTCGGTGACGGATGCGGCTCGGCCACGCTGCGCAGTGACCCGTTCGAGGATCCCGGCCTGCTGGCTCTCTCGTTCGGTGAGCCGGGTGGTGTCCATTTCCCTGGCCTGCCGCGCCTCGGCCAGCACCCGGCCGGCCTCATCCAGTTCGGCGCGCAGGCGAGCCTTCTCGGTCTTGAGATCGGTCTCGTGGACTGCCGCCTCGCGCGCGGTTGCAAGGTCGCCGGCCGCGGCCTCGATGTCCGGCTCCAGCTCGTCGATGCCACGGTCGCCCGCCCGGGTGCGGGCCTCGGCCAGACGCAGTTTGATCTCCTGGATCCGGGTGCGGGTCTGTTCGAGCCTGGCCTGGCCCTTCGTCATCCGCGACCGGGCGTCCTCGATGTCGGTTTCGGTGACCGGCTCGCCGTCGCTGACCGCCCTGGCCGGGTGGACGGTCGAGCCGCACACCTCGCATGCCTTGCCGTCGACGAGCTGTTCGGCCAGTTCGCCGGCGTGGCCGGCGAGCCGGCGGTCGACCAGCACCTGGAAGTGAACGGCGGCGGCGGTGTTCGCAGCCGCCGCCTCGATATCGGCCTGGAAGGCCCCGTCGAGTTCCACGCCGCGGGCGCTCACTTCCTCGGCAGCGGCCCTTGCCCGCTCCAGCCGGGTCAGGGCTGCGCGCGCCTCCGGTTCGCGGGCGGCGGCGAGGGCCGCGAAGGAGCGGTCCCGGTCGACGGCGTCGATCTGTCCGGGCAGCCGCTCGACCCTGCCCTGAGCCGCGTCGACGGCATCGTTGTGCAGGGCGAGCCTGACCCGCACCTCGGCCAGTTCACGCTCGAGGCCGGGCAGCATGTGCTCGGCGACGAGCACGTCGCTGAGGGAGCCGAGCCGCCCGAGCAGGTCGTCGATGACCGTCCCGAGGGCCTCATGCGATTCGGTGCCGGCGGCTCCGGCGGCGGCCGGGCCGGCGCCAGGTTCCGTCTCGGCCAGGGTGCGCCATCGGTCGCGGGCATCCGCCTCGCCGGCGACGGCCGCGGCGAGAGCCTCCTCGGCCTCACCCCGTGCCGTGAGGAGCGGCCACACCCGCGCCGCCCGGTTCGCCGCCTGC
>NZ_SOHH01000044.1 GCF_004403515.1 Cryobacterium fucosi
CGGTAAGCTCACCCCGATCGAGTTTGAGACAATAAACGTGGCCCGCAAGGCCGCCTGAAACCACTAACCCTTCGAGTCAACTGAACTCGGGGCAGTCCCATTAGCCGAGGGGTTTGGGTAGGTCTCTAGATCTTTGTAACTTAGTAACTTTGTAATCTTGACGCTTCTAGCCGCGGAATCCTGCGGTTCTCGCCGTTACAGCCGTGATCACAATTTGTAACCTTAGGCGTGGTTTGTAACCGCGCTCACATTCGGCGCTCTGAGCTCCGGCCCTGTGGGCATGCTCGCTCCGCGGCATCGGGCCGTGCCGCCTTTGCCCTGGGGCGGCGGGGAACCTGGCGCGCGCCCGCGCCCACAGCAAATGGTGGCGGTGCCAGCACTGCGCCGCGGGTAGCGGCCAGCGGCGGAGCAACCAGTCATTCGCTGCGTGGGCTGCCTGCGTCCGCAAAACAGATTTCCGAGGCCGGGCCGTATCCGTTGCATTTGTTCGCTCCATCGTTGCCCTCGAGTGCCCCATGAGCGAGCTCTGCTTGGGGGATGTCGCCACCACTGCTGGGCAACTACGACCGTCACGGGGAAACGAATGAACGCTAGGGAGCCTGGTGAAACGGGCGGAGAGCCTAGGCACTCCACCCGTCCGCGCTGTCAGGCTGTCAGCTAGCGTCCACGAGCGCGGCCGCCTTCGCACGTGCGTCTGCGTCTGCCTGCGCATTCACGAGCGCGAGGCCAATCGCCCGTGAGCGCTTGACTGCGGCGGTCAGGGCCGGCTGCGGCTTCGTCGCGCCACCCCTCGGCGGGCACGTGCAGCCGGAGCCCATGCGTCGGATCCTGGCATGATCTCGGACGTGAGCCGGGTCGACAACACCGTCGTCTTCGACGGCGCGACGCTCCCAGTCGGCGTTATCTCGCGCCTGGAGATCCGTCAGTTCCTGGAGGCTGCCGGGCAGTGAGGTGCGCCGCTGCAATCCTTTGTAGGTCTTCGCTTTGTTGTTCCAGGAGTCAGAGGGGACGCCATACCCGTGGAGCATCGGTTCCTCACCGAGCATCCGCTGGGCACGATTAATCACCCTATCGCGGCCGTCAGAGAACCAGAGCTGATCATTACGCACGGCCTCCATCAGGCGGTCAGTGAACGTTTGCTTTCCCATCGGCTTGCTTCCTGGGTTCTCGCGCACGCGCCAAGCCTCAAAGAGGTGGTGCAGAAATGGGAATGGGAGGAGATCCCATGCAAAGTGCTCACGAAGCTCCACCCAGAACTCGCGAACCAAGTCGTTTCGGATCTGCGCTTCCTCTTTCAGGTCGCGGCACGATTTCGGCTCTGAAAGCGTGTAGTGCGTCATGTGGAGGACACGCCACAGCACATACTCCAGCACCTTCGTGTCGCTCAGGAAGGTCTCCTTGATCTCCGGGAACGCGGCCCCTGTGAAACTCTTGGGGAAGGGTACGAACAGCTGGCGGCGCGAAAACGAGCTGGACTTGTCCTTTGTGCTGAGAAGCGCATTCACACATTGAACAATGAAGCCGCGAAAGCGGATTGTGATTACCCTTCGCCCCTTGCGGTTGATCGGGATCCGATCTCCTGTCACGGCGGCCTTCAAGTTTGCCAGAAAGGTCAGATGCTCCCCGACGTTGTTTTCGTCGACCAGCACGGCGAACGCAGTTAGGAGCGGCTCAAGCTTGAAGTCATTTCCAGGCCCGCCCCACGCGTCGAGAGGAATCGAGCAGTACGCGCCAGAGCCCTCGCCGAACAGATGCTGGATCATCTCGACGAGGGTGCCCTTGCCCGATTCGCCGAGGGTGCTGTAGAAGAAGGCCATCTTGTTCCAGCGAACGCCCGGGCGGACGCTGGCGCTGATGATCTCCCAGACAGTATTCGCAACATCCTCAGCATCATCCAGCGGTTCGAAGAGATCGAGCAGCCAGTCACTGAATTGCCACGGCGAGCGGTCGCTGAGGAAGCGCATCGGTTCTTCAGGCTCGGTGCGCGGGCAGTCGACGGCGAGCTTTGACGTGAAGACATCGACGTCGGGGTCGTAGTCCCTCTGGGTCTTCGTCTTGAAATCGAAGACCCTGCTCTTGCACGGGATCGCGTCGCGATCGGAGGTCTTCTCTACGCGAGGCGCGATGTCGTAGAGCTTGCCGATGATCTCCCTCATCTTCGGGTCGGAGACGTCCTGGTCGAAGCCGAGGATCAACGCTCTCAAGGCAGACTCGTCTGCGACGAAGAGGCCGCGGTTCGCGCCGGCGGACTGATAGAAGCCGAGCTCGTCGAGAGTCGTGTCACCGAGGCCAGCGTGCGCGATCCGACGGATCCGATGCCAGCGCGCGGCGAGCATCGCGAGCTGCCAGGCGGTCAACGCGGCCGGCGGCCCACCCGGCACGTAAACAGGCCTCTCCTTGCCATCTTCCCCGTACCATTCGCGGATGCAGGCCAGTGTCGAACGTGCCACAAGCTCCGAGTTCGAGGTCAGCTTCGCGGGCAGTGCCGCGGGGTCGAGACCGGCGAGCCCCTCAAGGTAGCTCTTGGTGACGTAGTTGATTCGCTCCGCACGACTCCACTGCTGCGGAAGTTCGTCAAGCAACTTTGAATCTTGATTCTCGCCGTTGTGTGTGGCGAGTTCGTCATGGGAGTCAGGCGGGAGCTCCGTGTCGGCTATCGAGCCTTCTTCGGCGCTGGTGGGACGCTCGTAGCTATTCTCGGTGAGCGAACTACTCCTCGGGAGCGCGTGATCATCAGCGGAGGTCTTCCCCTCGGGGTTCGCAGCGCGGACGAGGTTGGGCTGAACTTCCTTGTCCCTCTCGGCGTCGCTTGGTAGAGTCATCGCTAAGTCCTTTCAGCCGAACAACGAGCTGTAACTCGTCGGCTGGAGATAAAAATCGTGTAGAGCGCCTCGGCAATTGCCGGGGCGTTTTGCTTTTCCTGTCTGGGGGAGTGGTGGTCGCGCCTTTTTGTTCACCGCGCCTCAGGCTCGAGTTGCTCCTCGATCCATGAGTCGACGTCGGATTGACGCCACCGAACCGCGTGCCCTCCGAGCTTCACTGCTCGTGGCAGAGACTCGCCGGTCGAGCGCTTGCGGTAAATGGTAGACATCGACATGCCGGTCTGAGCCGACAGGTCCTTCGCGGTGAGGAGTGCGATTGGACGCGCTCGGGGATGCTGCACTGTCATTACAACGTTCCTTTCTACAGGTTCTATATCGTGTAATCTGATGCTAGCGGCTACCCCTTTCTTATACAAGTTCTGTATCCTGTAAGCATGAGTGAAATCGAAACGGTATCTGCTGCCGTAGGGGCGTTCGTCTCGCAAGTTCGTCGGGAGCACGGCCTCACGCTGGATCAGATTGCCCGCGCCGCCCGTTCTTACGGAGCAAGTTGGAGCGCTAGCAGTGTCAGTAACATCGAGCGCGGGCAGGCGTCGTTGACCCTCCCCGCTCTGCTGCTGCTGGCACTTGCCCTGGGCGACCTAGTGGGGCAGCCGCTCACGCTCTCAGCCTTGCTTGGAGACGCGGAGGTCCTCACTCTGGTATCCGGCGGCCAGCACCCTGTGAAGCGCTCGTGGGTCGATGGCGTGCTAAATGGCGTTGAGGTGACCAGGAGCCCTGTCGCGCGCGCCGATGCAGAGGAAGACTACGAGGTGGACGAGGAGTTAGAGGACGAGGTTCTGCGCAAGATGCGCGAGATGCGCGAGATGCGCGGTCGAGAGGCGACGCGTGCCGAAGTGGCCGACCAGGTCGCCCACCTCCTCGACCAGTCCCAGATGCCTCCTGAGCCGGCGACCCGGAACCCCACCAAGGGCGATGCAGGCAGCCTGGCAGAGGAGCGCGCAGCCAAGAAACTCGGCATAAGCATCGGCCGACTCCGGCAGCTGGCTCTCGACCTCTGGGCACGTTCCCTCGAAGAAGAGTCGTCCCGGCGCGCCGGCACTGACAGCACACCCCAGGCCCGCGGCCGTGTAACTCGCGTGCTCGTTGACGAGATCCGCGGGTCCATGAAGGAGGGGCGCTGATGGCTAGACCGAGGATGGGAATTGGGACGTACGGCACCATTAATACGAGCGAAGTCCAGCCCGGGAAATGGCGCGCACGCACCCGGTACCGATTCACCGATGGGAGGGCCCGTCAAGTTGAAAAGTACGGTGCGAGTAGGGCGAAGGCGACCTCTGCGCTGAAACAAGCGCTCACGACCATCGAGGCGGATCGGGGCGGCGAGTTGAAGCCGACCACTTCCTTGCGTGTCCTCGCGCAGATGTTTCTGGACGCCAAGCGCGATGTAGGGCGATCCGAGGGCACATTGGAAACTTACGGCTATGCGGTGTCCGCCCACATAATCCCAAAGATCGGCAACCTCACCGTCGCCGAGGCGAAGCCGGAGCGTCTGCAGCCGTTCCTCAACCGCATCGAGAAGGAGAGCGGGGCCGGCGCCGCGAAGAACTGCCGCTCGACACTGAGCGGGATGATGGCTTTGGCCGTGGTCAACGGCGCCACAGAGAAGAACCCCGTGCGTGAGCTGGAGCGAATCTCTCGAAGCAGGGCGAAGAGGAGAGGCAGCGCCGCCATCCCTCTTGACGAACTGCCCGCGTTCCTCGCCATTGCCCGTGCCGATGCAGACTTGATGAGGTGGGACACTGTCGGGTTGATCGAGTTCATGCTCTCGTCAGGCTGGCGCGTGGCGGAGGTCTGCGCCCTCGATGTGACCTCGGTGGATTTTTCAGCCGGCACGGCCACCGTTGAGGCAATCAACGTTCGGGTGAAGGGCCTGGGCGTTGTAAGGCAGAACTTCCCCAAGACCGAGAAGTCAGCACGCATTACGCCCCTGCCCGCGCAGACGATGGAGCTGCTCCACCGCCGCCACGAAGTACTGCGGGAGTTCACGACGCTTCTATTCCCTACTCCGCTGATGCGCCTACGCGATCCGTCGAACACTCAGCGCGAGATTCGCGACCGGCGCGACGTGCTTGGCTATCCTGCACTGTCTACGCATTCGTTTCGCAAGACCGTGGCCACGATCCTCGACCAGGAGGGGTTGTCGGCCACTGAGATCGCCGACTACCTCGGTCACGAGAACCCGTCCATGACCCAAGACGTCTACATGAACACAATCAAGGGATCGAAGCGCGCTGCTGAAGTGATGGGACAGCGACTCGATGGCCTCATCTGAATGTGCGGGGTTTATGCGGGGTGCCCGACTGAAAACTTGGGCACAAATGAAGAAATCCCCGTAAGTAGAGCCTTACGAGGATTTCAGTGGCCCCGACCGGCGTCGATCCGGTGACCTTTCGATTTTCAGTCGAACGCTCTACCAACTGAGCTACAGGGCCAGAAAGAAACTTCGAGAAGTCGCTTTCCAAGGAAAAAAACCCTCTCTTTCGAAAGGGCTCAATGCCTGTGCGACCCTGACCGGACTTGAACCGGCGACCTCCGCCGTGACAGGGCGGCGCGCTAACCAACTGCGCTACAGGGCCTCGTGATGAGAACCATTACGTATTCTATTGTGTGTTTTGCCTGTCGTAACACGCACATAAGTCTTGCACATATTTGAAACGACCTGCGTAGCCCCAACGGGATTCGAACCCGTGTTAACGCCGTGAAAGGGCGCCGTCCTAGGCCACTAAACGATGGGGCCGAGACGCCATAGACTTCATGGCTTCCGACGCATAAGCATACGGTCTGGGTGCGGCAATTCCCAAATCGGCTCCGGGGCGGCGTTTCGGGGGCGTTGGCGGCGGGTTCGCGGATGCCCGGCTCGCCCGCGAATGGCGGGAGCGTGGCTCCCTTCTCGGGTTAGATTCGGGAGGTGCTGGGCGTTTCCGCCTGAAGTTGTTACTGTGAAAAGAGTTAACACTGTTACGCATGTGGTTAACGAGCTCGATCGGAGAGTAATGAGGCGCATGGCATCCGCACGAGTCCGCACTGTTCTGGAGCGGCTGGCGGGTCTTCGGATCCGAGCCGGCGCACCCGGTTCCGGCGCGCGCATCCGGCGCAGGTCCATCGCGTCCACCGGCTTCCTCGCAGCACTCACGCTCATCGCGAGCCTGGCCGGTCCGGCCGGTCAGGCCCTCGCCGTCGACTACCCGACCTGGCAGGACCTGCAGAATGCGAAGTCCAACACGGCCGCGGCCGCAAGCCAGGTGGCGCAGATCCAGGAGATGATTGCCAACCTCAAGGTGCAGGTGGCGGAGACGCAGGCCGAATCGGAGAGGCGCGGCGCCGAACTCCGGATCGCCCAGGAAAAGTTCGACGAGGCCACCCGTCGCGCGACCGACCTGCAGGCCCAGGCGGATGCCGGCAAGGCCACTGCCGACGCCGCGACCAGGCAGGCAGGCCAGTTGGCCGCCCAGCTCTACCGCACCGGCGGTACCGACCTCAGTGTCAACCTGTTCCTCGACGGCCAGGCTGCGGGCAAAGACGCCGACGCGCTGCTGTCGAAGCTCGGTAGCATGAGTAAGCTCGTCGAGCGCAGCTCCGACGTCTACGTTCAGGCGCAGACCGCGCGCAACACCGCGCAAGCGCTCGGGGACCAGGCCAAGATCGCCCAGACCGAGCGTGAGGCGCTTCGGGTCGAGGCCGAGGCCGCCCTTGTCGCGGCGCAGGCCGCGGCCGAGGCCGCCGCGAACGCGCTGACCGAGTCCCAGGCCAAGAGCGTCGAGCTCGACGCCCAGCTCAAGTTCATGCAGGACGCCCAGGCCACCACCACGGCCGGCTACGAGGCCGGGGTCGCGGAACGCGCGCGCCTCGCGGCCATCGAAGCGGAGCGCGCCCGAGCCGCAGCAGCGGCTGCGGCCGCAGCCAACCGGAGCAGCGGCGGGGGGTCGACCGGCAGCGCCGGCGCGGGCCTCGGCGGCGGCTACATCAACAACGGCTGGGCTGTGCCGGCAAGCGGGCGAATCACCGACGGCTTCGGCCCGCGCGCCGTGATCTGCGGTGGCGGGAGCTGCAGCAAGGGGTACCACAGCGGAACCGACATCGGTGCCGGCTGCAGCGCCCCGATCTACGCGGCCAGCGACGGCGTGGTCACCTACGCCGGCTCCAACGGGAACTACGGCAACTACATTCAGATCGACAACGGTGGTGGCGTCTCGACTGGCTACGCGCACATCCGCTCGGGTGGGATCTTCGTCTCCAACGGGCAGCGCGTCTCGGTCGGCCAGAACATCGCGAGCGTCGGCAGCACCGGCGCGTCCACCGGCTGCCACCTGCACTTCGAGGTGCGCACCAACGGCTCCCTGATCAATCCCCAGCCGTTCATGGCCGACAGGGGAGTCCCCCTTGGCTGACGAGTCCACCAGGCCGCGACTGAAGCCCGCTCGTCTGTTCGCGATCGGTGCGATCGGGGCGGTGGCGGCATCCGCCGGGCTCGTCGCCCCGGCCGCGTTCGCCGAGGCGGGTTATCCCAGCTGGGACGACGTGGCGAAGGCCAAGCAGAGCGAGGCCACGAAGCAGGCCGAGATCGTGAAGATCACCGCACTGCTGCTCGGACTGCAGACCGCCGCGGCCGATTCGTCGAAGGCGTCGCAGATTGCGGCCGAGGCGTACCGGGTGTCCCAGGACGACCTCGAGGCCGCGACCGCCCGCGAGGCAAGCCTGACCACGCAGGCCGAGGCCGCGAAGATCCGCGCCGCCACCTCGAAGATGCGCGCCGGCCTGATCGCCGCGCACCTGGCCAAGGCCGGCGCCCAGGACCTGTCGCTGAACCTGTTCCTGAACGGTCGGAAGGCGGATGACCTGCTCGCGCAGCTCGGCACCGCCAGCAAGCTGGGCGAGGCGTCGGAGACCATCTACCGCCAGGCCCTGCAGGACAAGAACACCGCCGAGTCGCTCGGCGACCAGGCCGCGGCCGCGGCGGCCGAACGCACCCGGCTGAGCGCCGCCGCGATGAGCAGGTTCGACGAGGCCAACGCCGCCGCCCAGGCCGCCGCCGCGGCCCTCGAAGCCGAACAGAGGAAGTCCAACGACCTGTTCGAGCAGCTGGCGCTGCTCAAGGACACCACCGCAGAGACCGAGCGGTCCTACCGGGCCGGCCAGGATGCCGCAGTCGCGGCCGCGGCACTGGCCCGCGCCCAGGCGGCGGCCGCGGTGCGTGCGGCGGCCGACCA
>NZ_SOHH01000045.1 GCF_004403515.1 Cryobacterium fucosi
CTCGGGCTCGGGGTCCGGCCGGTCCGACTCAGGGCGCTCCGGCTCGGGTCGCTCCGACTCCGGGCGCTCCGGCTCGGGGCGCTCCGGCTCGGGGCGCTCCGACTCGGGCCGTGCGGCATCCGTCGGCGCCGGCGTCAGCTCCAGTGCCAGTGCTGGTGCGGGCGCCGGTGACCAGGGCGGCGACCACTCGGGTCGCGGACGCAACCGCACCCGCGTGGGCCAAGCCACGAACCCGGATGCCCCGGCCCCCACGTCCGCGGCTGGTACGCACGACGGCGGCGGAGCCGAGCACCACGACGGCAACAGCGCCCCGCGGCGGCGCAGCCGCACGCGCCGCAGCGCACCGCAGTCCGGCACCGCCAGTTAGCGGCGCACCGACCGGTGATTGAGCCTGCCCACCGGTGATTGAGCCTGCCGAAATCACGGTCTCGACAAGCTCGACCACCGGTGATTGAGCCTGACCGCCGGTGATTGAGCCTGTCGAAATCACGGTCTCGACAAGCTCGACCACCGGTGATTGAGCCTGTCCGCCGGTGATTGAGCCTGTCGAAATCACGGTCTCGACAAGCTCGACCACCGGTGATTGAGCCTGTCCGCCGGTGATTGAGCCTGTCGAAATCAAGGTCTCGACAAGCTCGACCACCGGTGAGCTAGCCGAAGACCGGCTCCGAGCCCGTTCCCTGGGCGATCAATGCCTCGAGCACCGCCGGCGCCGTCGTGTTCTCCCCCAGCCGGTTGGGTTTGCCCTCGCCGTGGTAATCGCTCGAGCCCGTGACGAACAGCCCGTACTTGGCGGCGAGTTCGTAGAGTCTGGCCTTCGCGGCCGTCTTGTTCTCGCGGTGCTCCAGCTCGAGCCCGAAGAGCCCGGCCTCGACCAGCCGGGCCAGCCGGGACTCCGGGATCACGTCGTTGACGCCGCGGGTCGCCGGGTGCGCGATGACCGGCACTCCCCCCGCCGCCCGCACCAGCTCGATGGCGCGCAGCGGGTCGGGAGCGTAGTGCGGCTGGTAGTAGCCCGCATCCCAGTGCAGTATCCCGGCGAATGCCTCGCTCCGGGTGAGCGCCAGGCCGCGCGCCACCAGGGCGTCGGCGATGTGCGGACGGCCGACCGTCGCATCCGGGGTGGTCTGGGCGAGCACGTCCTCCCAGGTCAGTGCGTAGTCTGCCCCGATCCGTTCCACCATCTGTTCGGCGCGCAGGAGCCGGGCCTGTCGCACCCTGGAGGTTTCGGCGACAATGGCGGCGTCGGAGGGGTCAAATAGGTAGGCGAGCAGGTGCACGCTGGCGAACGACACCCTGGTGCTGAATTCCATTCCGGGAATGAAGGTGATCCCGGCCGTGCGCGCCGTTGCCGCCGCCTCGAACCAGCCCGCGGTGGAGTCGTGATCGGTGAGGGCGATCGTGCCGAGCCCCGCGGCGGCGGCGGCCCGCACGAGCTGGGCCGGGGTCTCGGTGCCGTCGGACACGCTCGAGTGGGCGTGCAGGTCAATGGGACCCCTGAATCGCCGCTCGCCTGCCATTCCCCCATGCTAGTTGGGCCAAGCGGAGGCTTCGCCCAGCCGGATCGCCTAGCATGACCACTCCATGCTTCCCAGAATCCTCACCGCCCTCGTCCTCGGCGGCTCCGCCCTCGTGTTGCTCGCCTTCGGCTGGCCGCAGTTGTTCGGCCTGCAGAACAGCTGGGTCTTCGCCCACGCCGTGTCCCTGCGTGGACTGGGCGTGGCCGTCGCCGCTGCCGGGACTGTCGTGCTCGTCCTGCTCACGCCGATTCGGCCGTTGCGACGCCTGGCCGGGTCCCTCGCCGTTTTGCTGCTTCTGTTCGGGCTCGGCAACGCCGCCGTGCTCGCGGCCAGGGGAATCGGCGTGCAACCCGCGTCGGCGGCCGAGCGGCCCACGGCATCCGCCGCCGCGAACGGCGACGTGACCGTGCTCAGCTGGAACACCCTCGGCGACGAGCCGGGTTCGGCGGCGATCGCCCGGCTCGCCCTCGACCGGGGCGCGGACATCGTCAGCCTGCCGGAGACGACGGAGGCCACCGGCGTGAAGGTCGCCGAGGCGATGCGCGAGGCGGGACGACCGATGTGGGTGCACACCGTCGCTTTCGACCAGATCTCCAAGGCGCGGTCCACCACCCTCCTGATCAGCCCGGACCTCGGCGACTACACCGTGAGCAGCGCCGCGGGTTCCGGCCCTCCCGGCAACACGAATGTGCTGCCGACCGTCGTCGCCACCCCCGTCGACGGCACCGGGCCCACGATTGTCGCCGTGCACGCGGTCGCCCCGATCAACTGGGAGATGTCGAACTGGCGCTCGGACCTCGACTGGCTGGCCACCCAGTGCGGCGGCGGGAATCTCATCATGGCCGGGGACTTCAACTCCACGATCGACCATATGTCCGGACGGGAATCTTCCGGCGCGGCCGTTCTCGGCACCTGCCGGGACTCGGCACTCGCCACCGGGTCCGCCGCGGTGGGCACCTGGCCGACGTCCGTTTCGCCGCTGCTTGGCAGCCCGATCGACCACGTGCTCTCCACTCCGAACTGGCAGACGGACAGCATGAGCGTGATCGAGTCCGAGGATGCCGCGGGCAGCGACCACCGCCCGATCGTGGCGACCCTGTCACTGCGCTGACCTCGGCCGGCGCTGACCTCGGCCGGCACTGACCTCGGCCGGCCCACAGCGCGCGCCCGGCCGGGAATGGAAGAATGGGCCCATGGCCAACCCCAATGAATCCGCGATCACCCCTGCCCCCCGATCGAACGAGAACCGGTCCACGACGCCCGGGTCGGCAGGTTTCAAGGCATACATCTCCAGCTCCTGGGCCGAGCGCACCGCCGAGCTGCCGCCCGCGCGCGAGCAGGCCCCGTTCGCGGCCACCCGCCGGGCCAGGCTCTCCGCGATGTACCCGGGAACCCGGCTGATCATCCCGGCCGGCCGGCTCAAGCAACGCTCAAACGACACCGACTACGCGTTCCGCGCGCACTCCGCCTTCGCACACCTGACCGGCTGGGGCAGCGACTCCGAGCCGGGGGCCGTGCTGGTCCTTGAACCGACAGGGACCGGCCACGACGCCACGCTCTACTTCCGGGAGCGCGCCGGACGCGACTCTGACGAGTTCTACGCCAACTCCGACATCGGCGAGTTCTGGATCGGCCCGCGCCCGTCGATCGCCCAGGTCGCCGCCGACCTCGCGCTGCAGGTCCGCGGCATCGCCGACCTGGCCGCCGTCCTCGAGGCCGTGGACAGCGAAACCGTCGTCGTGCGCGAGTCCGACCCGGTCTTCACCGACGAGGTCGACGAGGCCCGGCTGCGTTTCGCCGCCGAGAAGGTGCTCACCACCAACGCGTCAGACTCCCCGTTCAGCGTGGAAATCAACGCCGAGCACGAACCGGACGACCACTTCGCCCGCGACCTCTCCGAGCTGCGCCTCGTCAAGGACTCCTACGAGATCGCCCAGATGCGCCTCGCCGTGGCGGCCACCGCGCACGGCTTCGACGACGTCATCCGCGACCTGCCCCGGTCCAGCTCCCACCTGCGCGGCGAGCGCCTGGTCGAGGGCGTGTTCAACACCCGTGCCCGCTCCGACGGCAACGCGGTCGGCTACGACACAATCGCGGCGTCCGGCGCCCATGCCTGCATCCTGCACTGGACCCGCAATGACGGTCCGGTCACGCCCGGCGACCTGATCCTCCTCGACGCCGGGGTCGAGGTCGACAGCTACTACACGGCCGACATCACCCGCACCCTTCCCATCGACGGCACGTTCACGCCCGTGCAGCGCCGAGTCTACGACGCCGTGCGCGAGGCAGCGGATGCCGCGTTCGCCGTTGCCCGCCCCGGCGCCGTGTTCCGCGATGTGCACGCCGCCGCCATGGCCGTGATCGCGCGCCGCACGGCGGAGTGGGGCATGTTGCCCGTCACCGCCGAGGAGGCGCTCCTGCCCGACAACGGCCACCACCGCCGCTACATGGTTCACGGCACCAGCCACCACCTCGGACTCGACGTGCACGACTGCGCTCAGGCCCGCCGCGACATGTACATGGACGGCGTGATCGAGCCCGGCATGGTGTTCACGATCGAACCCGGACTGTACTTCCAGCCCGAGGACCTCACGGTGCCGGCCGAGTTCCGAGGCATCGGCGTGCGAATCGAAGACGACATCCTGATCACCGCCGACGGCCCGGAGAACCTGTCCGCCGGCATCCCGCGAACCTCAGCCGACGTCGAGGCCTGGATCGCCGCCCTCACCGCCTGACCGCCCTCCCCTCTCCCCGCCTCCCCGCCTCCCGTAAGCTGCTCTCCCCCACCCGCGAGAGTGCACTTTTGGCCCTCTCGCGCCTGGCGAAGGGGCCAAAAGTGCACTCTCGCGAAGAAGTGAGCGGCGGGGCGACGGGATGGGGAGGGGGAGGCTAGGCCTCGGGGGCGGGCGGAGCCGGCGGGGTCACCGGGTCCGCGGTGCGCGGGGGCTCCGACGGATGCGGCGCGGCCGGCGCCACGGCCTCGGCCTCGGCATGCCCGGCGAGCAGGTTGCGCGCCCGGTTGACCAGCGCCGCATCCACGATCACCTGGTAGTTGCTCGCGATGACCTGCATGGTCGAGGTGAAGTCGCGGCGGCGGCGGTTGAGCGCGTAGCCGACGACCCCGAACAGCATGCCGAAACCGGCACCGATCAGCACCGCGGCCAGCACGAAGGGCAGCCCGGCGCCCGCGGGCGAGAAGATGAAGAAGAGCAGCCCGAAGAAGACGCCGAGCCAGGCGCCGGAGGCCGCCCCGGCGAGCGCGACCCGACCCCAGGTGAGCTTGCCGGTCACCCGTTCGACGCTTTTCAGGTCGTTTCCGACGATGGAAAGCTTCTTCACCGGGAAGTCCGCCTTCGCAAGCGTGTCCACCGCGGCCTGCGCCTCGAAGTAGGTTTCGTACGTCGCCAGCACCTCGCCCTTGGGCAGAACGGGGAAGAGTGCGGGGCCGCGGGCGCCGAAAGGGCTCTGGTTGCTCATGCCGCCATTCTTCCACAGCACCGTTATCCGCTGAAGGTGGCCTAGATTTGTACTGTGAGTGCCACCAGAGTCTTCGTTGCCCGTTTGGCCGGGTGTACCGTCTTCGACCCCGCGGGCGACCGCGTCGGCAAGGTACGCGATGTGTTGGTGGTCTACCGAAAAAACGACCCGCCCCTCGTGGTCGGCCTGATCGTGGAGATCCCGGGCAAACGACGCGTGTTCGTGTCGATCAGCCGGGTGACCAGCATCGGCTCCGGCCAGATCATCACCACCGGCCTGATCAACGTGCGCCGGTTCGAGCAGCGCGGCGGCGAGGTGCGCGTGATCGCCGAGATGCTCGGCCGCACCGTGGTCTTCAACGACGGTTCCGGCGAGGCCATCGTCGAGGACGTCTCGATCGAGGAGTCCGGCCAGAGCGGCTGGGCGATCAGCCAGCTCTTCGTGCGCCGGCCCAAGACGAGCCTGTCCCTGTTCGCGAAGGGGGCCACGGCGTTCGCCGCCTGGGGTGAGGTGCGCGAGCACGCCACGGCCGGCCAGGCCCAGTCCGCCGAGCAGCTCATCGCCACCTACTCCGATCTCAAGCCCGCCGACCTCGCCAACACGCTGCTGGACCTGCCGCAGGAACGCATGTACGAGGTTGCCGGGGAGCTGCCCGACGGCCGCCTCGCCGACGTGCTCGAGGAGATGCCCGAGCGTGAGCAGGTGGGCATCCTGACCCGGCTCGGTGATGCCCGGGCCGCCGACGTGCTCGACCACATGCAGCCGGATGACGCCGCCGACCTGATCGCGCAACTGCCCGAGGAGCACGGCGAGCAGCTGCTCGACCTGATGGAGCCGGAGGAGGCCGACGACGTGCGCTTCCTGCTCACCTACGCTCCCGATACCGCCGGCGGCCTGATGACGACGGAACCGATCATCGTCTCAGCCGACGCCACGGTCGCCGAGGGTCTCGCCCTGATCCGCCGCCACGATCTTGCCCCCGCGCTCGGCGCGGCGATCTGTGTGACCCTGCCGCCCTACGAACCGCCGACCGGCCGCTTCCTGGGCATGGTGCATTTCCAGCGGATGCTGCGCTACCCGCCCCACGAACGCCTGGGCACGCTGCTCGACCAGGGTCTCGACCCCGTCACCGCCGACACCTCCGCGGCGGAGGTCACCCGCATCCTCGCCAGCTACGACCTCGTCTCCGTGCCCGTCGTCGATGAGAACCACCGTCTCGTCGGGGTGGTGACGATTGACGATGTCCTCGATTATCTGTTGCCGGACGACTGGCGAAGTCACGACGGGAACGACGATGTGCGCCGCCGGGCGGCGGCCCGCACCGAACTGACCACGGGAAGCATCCCGCTGAACCACGGAAGGAGGACCGGCAATGGCCCGAGCTAACCGATCGGATCTCCGTCTCGACTCGCCGAAGGGGTTGCGCACGGCCACCCTCGGCCGCAAGCGGAATCGCGACCGCAACCGCCCGAGCAGCGACCGGTTCGGCCGGTTCACCGAAGCCATCGCCCGCGCCATGGGCACCCCGTGGTTCCTGCTCGGACTGACCTTCTTCGCCGTCGGCTGGATCGCCTGGAACACGCTCGCCCCGGCGGCCTGGCGCTTCGACTCGGTGTCCCTCGGCTTCATCGCGCTGACCCTGGTCCTGTCGATGCAGGCCTCCTATGCGGCGCCGATGATCCTGTTGGCGCAGAACCGTCAGGACGACCGCGACCGGGTGCAGTTCGAGCAGGACCGGCAGCGCGCCGAACGCAACCTGGCCGACACCGAGTACCTCGCCCGCGAGGTCGTCGCGCTGCGCCTGGGCATGAAGGACCTGGCTTCCCGGGACTTCCTCCGCGCCGAATTGCGGGCGCTGCTCGAAAACCTGGAGGAACGCGAGGACCAGGACAAACGCGAACGGAAGCGTTCCCGGAAGGGCGAGCGCGACCGCGACCCAGCGCCGGAACGCCGCCTCGAGGAGCGGCCCCGGAGTGAGTGACGGCCGGCTGACCCGCGACGGGGTGCTCGCCGCCCTCGTGCGCGTGATCGACCCCGAGATCCGCCGCCCGATCACCGAACTCGACATGGTCGCCGGCGTCGAGGTGGATGCCGACGGCCACACCACGGTCGGCCTCCGCCTGACCATCGCCGGCTGCCCGGCCGCACGCCAGATCGAACGCGACGTGCGTGAGGCGGCCGAGTCCGTGGCCGGTCCCGGCCGGGTGAGCGTGGACGTCACCGTGATGACCCGCGAGCAGCGCCGTGCCATGACCGAGAAACTCCGCGGCGGTCAGGGCGCGCGCACCAGCCAATTCGGCCCTGACTCCCTGACCCGGGTCTACGCCATCACCAGCGGCAAGGGCGGGGTCGGCAAGTCCACGATCACCGCGAACCTCGCCGTGGCCCTCGCCGCGCGAGGACTCCGGGTCGGCGTCGTCGACGCGGATGTCTACGGGTTCTCCATCCCCGGGCTGCTCGGCCTGGTCGGGCCGCCGGCTCCCGGCAGCGACAAGGGCACCGCGGTGAAGCCGACCCAGGTCGGCGACATGATCCTGCCGCCGATCGCCTTCGACGTGAAGGTCATCTCGATCGGCATGTTCGTCGACGACTCGTCCGTGGCGGTCGCCTGGCGCGGCCCGATGCTGCACCGCACGATCAACCAGTTCCTCACCGAGGTGTACTTCGGCGACCTCGACATCCTGCTGCTCGACCTGCCGCCGGGCACCGGCGACGTGGCCATCTCGGTCGGGCAGCTGCTCCCCCAGGCCGACGTCATCGTCGTCACCACCCCGCAGCCCGCCGCCGCGGACATCGCGGAACGCAGCGGCATCGTGGCCAGGCAGACCGGGCAGACGATCTACGGCGTGATCGAGAACATGGCCGGGATCGTTCAGGCCGACGGCACCGTCCTCGACGTCTTCGGCTCCGGCGGCGGCGCGGAGGTCGCCCGCCGGCTCGGTGACGGCCAGGAAACGCCGGTGCCGCTGCTCGCCCAGGTTCCGCTGAGCGTGCCGCTGCGCAGCGGCGGCGACACCGGGCTGCCGGTCGTGCTGGGCGACCCGCTCGACCCGGCGGCCATCGCCATCCAGGCCGTCGCCGACCGGCTCGCGACCC
>NZ_SOHH01000080.1 GCF_004403515.1 Cryobacterium fucosi
CCCGCACCGGCACCCGCCGCGCCCCGCACCGGCACCCCGCGCACCGGCCGACGTCGGCCGGTCCCTCCTGGTGCACGCGGGCGGCGCGCCACGCCAGCAAGGACAGGCTCGTCTATCGGGAGCGGATGCCCGGCCCGGGTCCGTGGGCCGGGCATCCGTTTCGACGCGCACTCCTCAGAGCACGAGCCGTGCGCACGTGAAGCCGGCCGGAGGCATCCGCCCCGCCAATTCGACGGAGATTCTGGTTGAAACGGGCCAAAACAGGCTTCTCACGAGCTTTCTGGGCAATTTCTCCGTCGAATTTGACGGGGGCAGGCGCGAACGCGGAGTGGGCTAGGCCAGCCGCGCCTGCAGGTTGTCCGCGATGGCCGCGAGGAATTCCTCGGTGGTCAGGTAGCCCTGGTTCGGGCCGACCAGGAGCGCGAGGTCCTTGGTCATCTTGCCGCTCTCGACCGTCTTGATGACGACGTCCTCGAGGGTGTGCGAGAACTCGGCGAGCGCCGGGTTCGCATCGAGCTTGGCCCGGTGGGCGAGGCCGCGGGTCCAGGCGTAGATCGACGCGATCGGGTTGGTCGAGGTGGGCTTGCCCTGCTGGTGCTGGCGGTAGTGGCGGGTCACGGTGCCGTGCGCCGCCTCTGCCTCGACGACCGTGCCGTCGGGGGTGGAGAGCACGCTCGTCATCAGGCCGAGTGAGCCGAAGCCCTGCGCCACGGTGTCCGACTGCACGTCGCCGTCGTAGTTCTTGCAGGCCCAGACGTAGCCGCCCTCCCACTTCATGGCGGATGCGACCATGTCGTCGATGAGGCGGTGCTCGTAGGTGAGGCCGGCCGCCTCGTAGCGCTCCTTGAACTCGGCGTCGAAGATCTCCTGGAAGATGTCCTTGAACCGGCCGTCGTAGGCCTTGAGGATGGTGTTCTTCGTGGAGAGGTACACGGGATAGTTGCGCTCAAGGCCGTAGTTGAGCGAGGCACGGGCGAAGTCGATGATCGACTTGTCGAGGTTGTACATCCCCATCGCCACGCCGCTGCCCGGAGCCTGGAAGACCTCGAACTCCTGGGGCGCGCTGCCGTCCTTCGGGGTGAAGGTCATGCTGAGCGTGCCTTCGCCCTCGAAACGGAAGTTCGTGGCCTTGTACTGGTCGCCGAACGCGTGGCGGCCGATGATGATCGGCTTGTTCCAGCCGGGCACGAGGCGCGGGATGTTGGAGATGATGATGGGCTCGCGGAAGATGGTGCCCCCGAGGATGTTGCGGATGGTGCCGTTGGGCGAGGCCCACATCTTCTTCAGGCCGAATTCCTCGACCCGGGCCTCGTCCGGCGTGATGGTCGCGCACTTGACGCCGACGCCGTGCGTCTGGATGGCCCGGGCGGCGTCGACCGTGATCTGGTCGTTGGTCTCGTCACGCTTCTGGATCGACAGGTCGTAGTACTCGAGGTCGATGTCGAGGTACGGGTGGATCAGGGTGTCCTTGATCGCCTGCCAGATGATGCGGGTCATCTCGTCCCCGTCGAGCTCGACGACAGTGCCTTCAACCTTGATCTTCGCCAATGAATTTCTCCTCAGAATGTCGGGGGGCCTGAATGGCCACGGCAATTCTACTAGAGGGACGCAACTATCTTGACATCGAGACAGTTACCGGGTCGGCGGAAACCCCGACTACCGGCGTCCCCGGGCGCACGTTAGCCTGTTGCTATGGGTGAACTACGACTGGAAGAATTGTCCGCACGCAATATTGTTGCGGCCAATACCCTGAGCCTGAAGCCGGGCCAGGAACAATACATTGCTCCCGTCTCGTACTCGGTCGCGGCATCCGTGATCAACCCGGCCACGGCCTGGCAGCGTGTCGTGCTGCTCGACGGCGAGGTGGCCGGCTTCATCCACGGCAACTTCGACCCCGAATCGGCGCACGAGGAGTTCCGCGCCTGCATCTGGCGGATCAACGTGGACGCGAACGCGCAGGGAAAGGGCGTCGGCAAGTTCGCCGCCGAGGCTCTCGCTGAGGAGGCGCGGGGGCGCGGCTTCGACCACATCACCGTGATCTGGGAACCCGGCGAGGAGGGCCCGGAGTCGTTCTTCCACCGGATCGGCTTCCGCGACATCGGCCAGACCGCCTACGGCGAAGTGATCGGTTCCCTGCAGCTCTGACCGAGGCGACCCGATGCGCATTGCCCCGGACAGCCCGTTCGTGACCCACGTGCTCGACATCGTCGATTCGATCCCGCCCGGCCGGGTGATGACCTACGGGGATGTCGCGGCCGTGCTCGGCTCGCGCGGCGCCCGGGTGGTGGGCCAGGTGATGTCGCACTACGGGTCGGATGTGCCGTGGTGGCGGGTCATCCGTGCCGGCGGGCATCCGCCGGTCGAACACGAGGCGCGCGCCCTGGCGCACTACCGGACCGAGGGCACACCCCTGCTCAACGCTCTGGCGCCCGGCTACCGGGTCGACTACGCGATGGCGCGCTGGTCGCCGGGGGGAGCCTGAGCAGGATGACGAGTTCCGCGAGCGTGCCAGGCGTGAGGTCCTCCCGCCTCGTCCCGCTCCGCGAACGCGTCAAGGTGTCTCCGGCACCGGCGGCGATCGACCCGGACGTCGTCCGCCGGTCAACTCCGAACCCTTGTTCGGCGGCGCTCAACGGTGTTACCGTGCCACATGGACAGCGAAAAGAAAGTCACGGATCCCCTGGATCCCCTCGTCACCGACCCAGGCCTCTACCGGGTTCTCCTCGAAAATGAGCGTGTTCGCGTGCTCGAATTCCTCGACGCTCCAGGCGATGAGACCAACCCGCACGAGCACCCCGACAGCGTGATGATCACCCTCAGTGCCTACTCCCGGCGACTGTCGGCCGAGGGCCGCGAGCTCGACGTCGAGCTGCCCGCCGGCGAGACGCGCTGGCTCCCGGCCCAGGAGCACGCCGGCCTCAACATCGGCAAGACCCCGACTCACGCGATCTTCGTCGAGCTCAAGGAGGCGGCCGTGAGTCCCCGGGACCCGAATTACCACCCGCTGGGCCCCGTGGCGCCCCGCCCGCTGACCGGCACCCCGCTGTCCGACGCCTCGAGCGATGAGGAGAAGGCCTGGGGATTCGCCTGACCTGACCGGCGTCGACGGCATCACGTCGCGGCGCACCGTGCGGAAGCGGGCGCACGTTCTACCGTGCGCCCCGCTCCGCACGGTGCGCCGCGAGGACGGACCGCGGCTGCCCGAGGTCAGACGAGCGACTCCCGCCACGCTGCGTGCAGCTGGGCGAAGCGCCCGGTGCCCGCGATGAGGTCCGCCGGGGTGCCGTCCTCGACGATCCGGCCGTGCTCCATCACGAGCACCCTGTCGGCGATCGCCACGGTCGACAGCCGGTGCGCGATGATCACGGCGGTGCGGTCGGCCAGCAAGGTCTGCAGGGCCTGCTGCACCAGCCGTTCGCTGGGGATGTCCAGACTCGAGGTGGCCTCGTCGAGGATGAGCACGGCCGGGTCGGCGAGGAACGCCCGCGCGAACGAGATCAGCTGCCGTTGCCCGGCCGAGACTCGCCCGCCGCGCTTGTTGACGTCGGTGTCGTAGCCGCTGGGCAGCCCCTCGATGAAGTCGTGCGCGCCGACCGCCCTGGCCGCCGCGACGATCTCGGCGGGCGTCGCATCCGGTTTGCCGATCGCGATGTTGTCGGCGACGGACCCGCTGAACAGGTACGCCTCCTGGGTCACCATGACGATCGCGCGGCGCAGGTCCTTCGGGTGCAGGTCGCGCAGGTCGACCCCGTCGAGGCTGACCCGGCCGTCCGAGGGGTCGTAGAACCGGGCCATCAGCTTGGCCAGGGTCGACTTGCCCGCCCCCGTCGACCCGACCAGGGCGATGGTCTGCCCCGCCGGGATCGTCAGGTCGAACCGGGGCAGGATGACCCGGTCGCTCTGGTAGCCGAAGCTCACCTGGTCGAACGCCACCAGTCCGCGCGCCTTCCAGAGGTCGACCGGCGCCACCGGGTCCGGCACGCCGGGGTGTTCCTCGAGCACGCCGGAGATCTTCTCCAGCGCCGCGGCGGCGGACTGGTACGAGTTGTAGAACATCGCCATGTCCTCCATCGGGTCGAAGAAGCGCCGGGTGTAGAGCAGCGCCGCCAGCAGGGCTCCGATGGCCAGCTGCCCGTCGGCGACCCGGAAGCCGCCGACCAGGAGCACCACGGCGACCGCGACGTTGCCGATCAGCACGAGGCCGGGGTCGAAGATGCCGAACAGCTGGATGACCCGGCCGTTCACCTTGCGATAGTCCTCGACGAGTTCGCCGAACACCTTCTCGTTGCGCCTCTCCGCCCGGAAGGCCTTGACCGCGCGGATGCCCGTCATCGTCTCCACGAACTGCACGATCAGGCTCGCCGACGCGGTCCGCGACTGCCGGAACAGCGTCTGCGACCGCACCTGGAACCAGCGGGTGAGGATGAGCAGCGGCACCAGCGACCCGAACAGCACGAGCCCGCTCATGCCGTCGAGCGCGAACAGGGCGATCGCGGTGAATGTCATGTAGAGCAGGCCCTGCACGAGCTGGTTGATGCCGGAGTCGAGCAGCTCGCGGATGGCGTCGAGGTCGCTCGTCTGCCGGGAGATGATCCGGCCGGAGGTGTAGGACTCGTGGAATTCCAGGCTCAGCCGCTGGGTGTGGAGGAAGACCCGTTTGCGCAGGTCGATCAGCACGCCCTGGCTGATCCTGGCCGACATCAGCGTGTACCAGGCGATCAGGCCGGCGCCGATCACGCCGGTGAGCAGGTAGACCGCCCCGGTGGCGGCGAGCGGGAACCAGTCCTGGTTCAGCAGCGCCGGCAGCCCCCGGTCGATGCCGTACGCGATCAGCGCCGGACCGGCCACCTGCGCAATGGTCGAGAGCACGACGATGAGCATCGCCGCGATCACGGGCCAGCGCACGGGGGCGAGCAGCGACCCGAGCAGGCGCAACGACCTGGCCCGGATCTGTCTGCTCTCCGCGGCGCTGAAATTGCTGCGCTCTTCTCCTTCGACTCCGGTGACGCTCACAGCGTCACCTCCTTCCGTGCGGATTCGCGTCGTTCTTCGTCTTCCAGGCTGGAAATGACGAACTTGTAGTGTTCGCTCTGCCGGAGCAGGTCGGAGTGCCGGCCGACAGCGGTGATCCGGCCGCCTTCGAGCAGCGCCACCCGGTCGGCGAGCATGACCGTGGACGGCCGGTGGGCCACGACCAGCGCCGTGGTGGAGGCGAGCACCTCCCGCAGCGCGGCCTCGACGAGCGACTCGGTGTCCACGTCGAGCGCCGAGAGCGGGTCGTCGAGTACGAGCACCGCGGGTTTCGCGGCGACGGCGCGGGCGAGCGCGAGTCGTTGCCGCTGACCGCCGGAGAGGGACATGCCCTCCTCGCCGACGAGGGTGTCCACGCCCTGCGGGAGCTCGTGCACGAACCCCGCCTGGGCCACCTGCAGCGCCTCCTCGAGCGCGGCATCCGCGTCGCCGGAGCGTTCGGCCCACTCGGGGCGGCCGAGCAGCACGTTGTCGCGCACGGATGCCGAGAACAGCGTCGCATCCTCGAACGCCATCGCCAGGTGGCGGCGCAGTTCCTCGCGGCCGAGGGCGCGCACGTCCACCCCGTCGAGGGTCACCGCGCCCGCCGTCACGTCGTAGAGGCGGGTGGTGAGCGCCGTGAGCGTCGACTTGCCTGAGCCGGTCAGTCCGACCAGGGCCATCGTCTCGCCGGGTTCGAGCACCAGGTCGACGCCGTCGAGCAGGTCGGGGAACCGGCCGGGCGAGTCGGGGTAGCGGAAGTGCACGTCCTCGAACGCAAGCCGACCCCGCGGGTGGTCGATCGTGGCCGGGTTCTCCGGGTCGGTGATCGTGTTCGGGGCGTCGAGCACGTCGAAGAACCGGTCGGTGGCGGTGCGGGTGTCGAAGGTCATCGACAGCAGGAAGCCGATCGACTCGACCGGCCAGCGCAGCACGGTCGCCGTGGCGAAGAACGCGACGAGGCCGCCCACGGTGAGCTCACCCTGGCTCGCCAGCCAGACGCCCGCGACGAGGCAGAGCGCGAAGGCGACGTCGGGCACGAGCAGCAGCCAGAGCCAGATGCCGGCGATGGCCCGCGCCTTCTCGATCTCCGTGCCGCGCAGGCTTTCCGCCTGCGCGGAGAAATTCTTCAACGCGAACGAGCCGCGCCCGAACGCCTTGAGCACGCGGATGCCGTGCACCGACTCCTCGACGGCCGTCGCCAGGTCGCCGGCCTGATCCTGGCTGCGCCGGGCGACGACGGAGTATTTCTCCTCGAACAGGTAGCCGACGATCCAGAGCGGCACCGAACAGACCAGGAAGATGACGCCGAGGACCCAGTTCATCGAGACCAGGATGACCGCGCCGATCACGATCGTGACCAGGTTGACCACGAGGAGGACGAGCCCGAACGAGATCCAGCGCCGGATCTGGTTGAGGTCGCTGACGGCGCGGGAGAGCAGCTGGCCGCTCGGCCACCGGTCGTGGAACGAGACCGGGAGGTCCTGCAGCCTGGCGTAGAGCGCGTTGCGCATCCGGGCCTCGATGTGCGTGCCCGGGCCGAGCACGAACCAGCGCCGGAGCGCGATGAGCACCGCCTCGAGCACGCCGAGTGCGAGGATGACGATCACGGCCGGCCAGATCTGGGCGGAGTCCTGCCGGGACAAAGCACCGTCGACGAGCCGTTGCAGCACCTGCGGGATGGCGAGCGCGACGAGCGCGGCGAGGAGCGCCGCGAGCATGCCGAGGGTGAGGCGCGGCAGGGCCGGCCTCGCGTAGGGGTAGAGACGCAGCAGGGTCCGGAGGGTGGTCCTCCGGTTGGGCGGGGTGTCCCCTGCGGCGTCGATCGGATGTTCGTGGTCGGTGAGCGTGGTCACGTGTGAGTCCTGAAATGTCAGTGTTCTGGTGCGCGGCGTGCTGGGGCGCGGTGAGGCGCCGGTGGGTGCCGACGCCGATCGTGTTCCGTCGGCGACGGGCGGAAGCCTGGGAGCTTCCGGTGCGCGGGCAGCGGGCTGGTGCGAGGGCCGGTCGTGCAGGTGCGAGAGCCGGTCGTGCCGGTGCGTTTCCCGGCGGGTTGGGCGGCGCTGGCGGGGCGGAGGGCGGTTAGGCGGCGCTGGCGGGGCGGAGGCGGGCGCCACAGGCAGCGCCGAGGTTCGCATCCGTTGCGAGCTGTCGCTGTGCTGTCTTTGTCATGTCGGCCTCCTGAGCGCATCGTGTTCGGTACTGTGCCCCCCTGATCAGGCAGCCTTTTAGACTACGACCGATGCTCGCCGGGCGCAAGGGACAATTCCGTCAGCGCACCCGCACGCTGAGGCAGGTGACGCAGCCCTCGAGTTTCTCGAACTCGGAGATGTCGACGGCGACCACGCGGTAGCCGCGCCGGGCGAAGAGTTCCGCGGAGCGCGGAGCGGCCGAGGACATCAGCACGGTGCGGTCGTCGAGCACGACGACCGCGGTGCCGTGGGCCTCCGGAACGGGCAGGAAGCTCTCGAACACCGACGGGTCGTCGACGAGCGGCGGAAAGCCGATCACGGTGCCGTCGGGCAGCGCGGTGACCGCGGTCTTGAGGTGCAGCGCGCGGCTGATCGGCACGGCGACGACCGTGTAGCCGCGAGGGGCGAGGATGCCCCGCAACGCTTCGATGCCCTCGTCATTGGTGCGGAGGCTCCGTCCGACATAGACGGTGCGGCCGACCTTGAGCACATCGCCGCCGTCGAGGGTTCCGGGCAGATCGAGGCGGCGCACCGGGATGCCGAGCCGGGCCACGGCGGCCTCGGCCCCGGCCGTCTCGCCCCGGCGGGTCTCGGCGCCCGGGCTGGCGACGACGGCGATGTCGCCGAAGATGATCACGGCATCCTCGATGAAGACGGAGTCCGGCAACTCCGGCGCGGGTTCGACCTCGATGGTCTCCCAGCCCTCGGCTGCGAGCGCGGCGACGTAGCCGCGCCACTGCGTCTCGGCCAGCGCCGGGTCGACCTCGGCGCGCTCGATGTGAGTCAGGAGCCCCTCGGCCAGGTTACGGGCGGGACGGCGCACGAGGGCGCGCGGGGCAGGCTGGGGCACGGCGACGGGTTCCATCCCGCCAGTGTACGGCCCGGGACCCGGCCGGGCGCGGCGCCGCTGCGCGAGAGTGTCGCGACTCCCCCGCAGCGG
>NZ_SOHH01000006.1 GCF_004403515.1 Cryobacterium fucosi
CGGCCGGGCGGCGCGGGGCACCCCCGGCGTGCTGATCTCGACCGTGTGCGTGGTCGGGTGTGCGCCCGCGTTCACCGCCCTGGCCCCGCCGACGCCGCCCGGACGGTCGCCGGCTGCGGCGCGGGCCGACAGGGACGCATCCGCTCGCCCGTCGAGGTTCCCCGGAAGGGCGGCCGCCAGGTTGTGAATCGTGTGCGGCGGCAATTCGCTGTTGTACTCGTCGCCGGGACCGGTACCAGGCGACAAGGAGGGCTCCTGGTCGGAGGCCTCGCTGCCTGCGCGCTTATCTGACAAAAGACCCGTCCCTTCGTCGATAGATCGGCCCCAATCCTAGCGCGGTCGCACCACCACGAGCAGATCGCCCGCATCCACCTGCTGGGTCTTGGGGATCGCGACCCGGTCGACGACGCCACTGATGGGAGAGGTGATCGCCGCTTCCATCTTCATCGCTTCGATCGACGCGACGCTCTGTCCGGACTCGATCGTGTCGCCCTCCTCGACCTGCAGGGTGACCACCCCGGAGAACGGGGCGGCAACCTGGCCCGGCCGGTTCGCATCCGCCTTCTCCGCCGCCTTGGTGCTGACGGTGATGCTGCGGTCGCGCACGAACACCGGGCGGAGCTGCCCGTTGAGCGTCGTCATGACCGTGCGCATGCCCTTGTCGTCTGCCTCGCTGATGGCTTCGAGGCCCACGTACAGCCGCACGCCCTTGGCGATCTCGACGGCGTGCTCCGTGCCCTGCTGAAGCCCGTTGAGGTAGTCGACGGTGTCGAGCACCGACAGGTCCCCGAACAGTTCGCGGATCTGCTCGTACTGGCGGGTCGGCGCGGGGAAGAGCAGCTGGTTGAGCATGGCCCGGCGGGTCAGGCTGTCCTTGCCGAGCGCGTCGCGCTCGTCCGCGGTGAGCTCGGTGACGCCGATGCGGATGTTGCGCCCGGCCAGCACCTTGCTGCGAAACGGTTCGGGCCAGCCGCCGGGCAGGTCGCCCAGTTCCCCGGCCATGAAGCCGATCACGGAGTCCGGCACGTCGTAGTTGCCGGGGTTTTCGGCGAAGTCGGCGGGGTCGGCGCGCACCGCGGCGAGGTAGAGGGCGAGGTCGCCGACCACCTTCGACGACGGGGTGACCTTCGGCACGCGGCCGAGGATGATGTTCGCCGCTGCGTACATGTCCTCGATCAGCTCGAAGTCGTCGGCCAGGCCGAGCGCGACGGCCTGGGTGCGCAGGTTGGAGAGCTGGCCGCCGGGGATCTCGTGTGTGTAGACCCGGCCGGTCGGGGCGCGGAGGCCCGATTCGAAGGGGTGGTAGACCCGGCGCACGTCCTCCCAGTACGGCTCCAGGTCGCAGACGGCCTTGAGCGAGATGCCCGTGTCGCGTTCGGTGTGGGCGAGCGCGGCGACGAGCGAGGAGGCGGAGGGCTGGCTCGTGGTGCCGGCCATCGGGGCACTGGCGACGTCGACCGCGTCGGCGCCGGCGCGCGCCGCGGCGAGCAGGGTCGCCAGCTGGCCGCCCGGCGTGTCGTGCGTGTGCACGTGCACCGGGAGCTCGAACCGGTCACGGAGGGCCGCCACGAGCGTCTCGGCGGCCGCCGGGCGGAGCAGCCCGGCCATGTCCTTGATCGCGAGGATGTGCGCGCCGGACTCCACGATCTGTTCCGCGAGCCGCAGGTAATAGTCGAGGGTGTACAGGGGTTCGGCCGGGTCGAGCAGGTCGCCCGTGTAGCAGAGGGCCACTTCGGCCACGCTGGTGCCGGTCGCGAGCACCGCGTCGATCGCGGGGCGCATCTGGGACACGTCGTTGAGGGCGTCGAAGATGCGGAAGATGTCGACGCCGGTGTCGGAGGCCTCACGCACGAACGCGTGGGTCACCTCGACCGGGTACGGCGTGTAGCCGACGGTGTTCCGGCCGCGGAGCAGCATCTGCACGTTGATGTTCGGCAGCGCCTCGCGCAACGATGCGAGGCGTTCCCACGGGTCTTCGCCGAGGAAGCGCAGGGCCACATCGTAAGTGGCTCCGCCCCAGGCCTCGATCGAGAGCAGCTCGGGGGTCATCCGTGCCACGTAGGGGGCGACCGCGACGAGGTCGCGGGTGCGCACCCGGGTCGCCAGCAGCGACTGGTGCGCGTCACGGAAGGTCGTGTCGGTGACGGCGAGGGCCTTTTGCGCGCGCAGGTCGGCGGCGAACCCCGCCGGACCGAGAAGTTGGAGGCGCTGGCGCGAGCCGGCCGGGGCCGGAACGGACAGGTCGAGCTTCGGCAGCTTCTCGGCCGGGTTCAGCAGGGTGATCGGCACGCCGTTGGGCTTGTTGACCGTCACATCGGCCAGCCAGTTCAGGATCTTCGTGCCACGGTCCTTCGACGCCCGGCCGCGGAGCAGCTCCGGTCGCTCGTCGATGAAGGAGGTGCTCAGGTTGCCGGCGGCGAAGTCGGGGTCGTCGAGCACAGCCTGCAGGAAGGAGACGTTCGTCGACACCCCGCGGATGCGGAACTCGGCCAGGGCGCGCTTGGAGCGGGTCACGGCGGAGGTGAAGTCACGGCCGCGGCAGGTCAGTTTGGCGAGCATCGAGTCGAAGTGCGGGCTGATCTGCGCGCCGGGGTTGATGGTTCCACCGTCGAGGCGCACACCGGCGCCGCCGGGCGAGCGGTAGGTGGTGATCTTGCCGGTGTCCGGCCGGAAGCCCATGGTGGGGTCCTCCGTCGTGATCCGGCACTGCAGGGCTGCCCCGCGGAGCTGGATCTTGTCCTGGGTCAGGCCGAGGTCGGCGAGGGTCTCCCCCGCGGCGATGCGGATCTGCGCGACGACGAGGTCGACATCCGTCACCTCCTCGGTGACGGTGTGCTCGACCTGGATCCGCGGGTTCATCTCGATGAACACGTGCTGACCGGCCCGCTCGCCGACGGTGTCGAGGAGGAACTCGACCGTTCCGGCATTGACGTAGCCGATCGACTTGGCGAAGGCGATCGCGTCCGCGTAGAGGCGCTGGCGGATCTCGTCGGAGAGGTTCGGCGCCGGGGCGATCTCGATGACCTTCTGGTGCCGGCGCTGCACCGAGCAGTCGCGTTCGAACAGGTGCACGGTGGCGCCGGTCGTGTCGGCGAGGATCTGCACCTCGATGTGGCGGGGTCGAAGAACGGCCTGTTCGAGGAACATGGTCGGGTCGCCGAAGGCGCTGTTCGCCTCCCGCATCGCCTCCTCGAGGGAGCCGCGGAGTTCGCTCATCTTGGCGACCCGGCGCATGCCGCGCCCGCCGCCGCCGGCGACGGCCTTGGCGAAGATGGGGAAGCCGATGGCCTCGGCCGATGCGATCAGCTCGTCGACGTCGCGGGACGGCGCGCTGGACCCCAGCACCGGCACGCCGGCCGCGATCGCGTGTTCCTTCGCGGTGACCTTGTTGCCGGCCATCTCGAGCACGTGCGCGCCGGGTCCGATGAAGGTGATGCCGGCTTCACGGGCGGCGAGGGCCAGTTCGGGATTCTCGGAGAGGAAGCCGTAGCCTGGATAGATGGCGTCGGCGCCGCTCTCCCTGGCCACCCGGATGATCTCGCTCACGGTGAGGTACGCACGCACCGGATGCCCGGGCTCGCCGATCTGGTAGGCCTCGTCGGCCTTCAGCCGGTGAAGCGAGTTGCGGTCTTCGAAGGGGAACACCGCCACGGTTTTGGCACCGAGTTCATAGGCCGCACGAAACGCACGAATCGCGATTTCCCCGCGGTTGGCAACTAGAATTTTCGTGAACATGCAGACCTTTCGAGCGTGGAGCCGCACACAGCTGACGGTTAGGTTCTCCCAGACTAGTGAAGGTAACGTATCTACTTGTGCACGTACTAAGCGTTAGCTCCCTCAAGGGAGGAGTAGGCAAGACCACGGTGACCCTTGGTCTGGCGTCTGCTGCCTTCGCCCGCGGCGTACGAACCCTGGTTGTGGACATTGATCCCCAGTCGGATGTCTCGACCGGTATGGACATCGAGGTGAACGGGCACCTCAACATCGCCGACGTCCTCGCGTCCCCCAAGGAGAAGGTCGTGCGCGCCTCCATCGTGCCCAGCGGGTGGACCCGGGGCAGGCAGGGCACGATCGACGTGATGATCGGCAGCCCCTCGGCGATCAATTTCGACGGGCCGCACCCCAGCATCCGCGACATCTGGAAACTGGAAGAGGCGTTGTCGACGGTCGAGAAGGACTACGACCTCGTCCTGATCGACTGTGCGCCCTCGCTCAACGCCCTCACCCGCACCGCCTGGGCCGCCAGCGACCGCGTCGCCGTGGTCACCGAACCTGGCTTGTTCTCCGTCGCGGCGGCAGACCGTGCGCTGCGGGCGATCGAGGAGATCCGTCGTGGCCTGAGCCCCCGCCTCCAGCCCCTCGGCATCATCGTCAACCGGGCCAGGACCGCCTCACTCGAGCACCAGTTCCGGATCAAGGAACTCCGCGACATGTTCGGCCCGCTCGTGCTCAGCCCCCAGCTACCCGAGCGCACGTCCCTCCAACAGGCACAGGGTGCCGCGAAGCCGCTGCACACGTGGCCGGGCGATAGCGCACAGGAGATGGCGCGCTACTTCGACCAGCTGCTGGAGCGGGTGCTGCGCACCGCGCGCATCGGCGAATACGCCGAACAGCGCTGACCGGTTCGCACGGCCGACCGGCTGCGGGGTCTCGACAAGCTCGACCACCGAGAGGCAGGGCCTCCGAGGTCGTGCGGTGAGGGAACCGAACGGTCAGGAGACCTTGCGGCTGGCCCGGCGGGCGGCGAGATCGTCGGACGGGTCGACGGTCTGGGTGTCCAGCTCGACGAGACTGGTCTCGACCTCACGCAGCACCTTGCCGACGGCGATGCCGAAGACACCCTGGCCGCGGCTGACGAGATCGATGACCTCGTCGTTGGAGGTGCACAGGTAGACGCTCGCGCCGTCGCTCATCAGCGTGGTCTGGGCGAGGTCGCTGACTCCCGATTCGCGCAGCTGGTTGACGGCGGTGCGGATCTGCTGGAGCGAGATGCCCGTGTCGAGCAGGCGTTTGACGAGCTTGAGGACCAGGATGTCGCGGAAGCCGTAGAGTCGTTGGGAGCCGGATCCGGCTGCGCCGCGCACGGTCGGCTGGACCAGTTCGGTGCGTGCCCAGTAGTCCAGCTGGCGATAGCTGATACCGGCGGCCCTGGCCGCCACGGCGCCGCGGTACCCGGAATGCTCGTCGAGCTCCGGCATCCCGTCGGTGAACAGAAGTCCGAGTCCGTAACGGGAGGCGTCGTCACGTTGGTTGAGTTCACTCATACGATCGCCTCTCGGGGGTGTCTGCGATACCGATGATCGCTGTGTCAACGCTACCGAGGCGAACGGCCCTGATCAATGACATCCGTCAGAACGAATCGGCGTGTCGGATGGGAGGAAAACTCGGGTCGCGCCCGGCGGGACTCAGCGAGCCTGCGTCGGACTCCAGTGTACGGCCTATTTGGTGAGGCGCCCGAGCGCGGAACGGATCAGGCTGCCTCGAATCACCTCGAGCTGGCCGGCGATTTCGACCGCCATTTCGGCGGCTTTCGCGCGGCTCGAGGCGTCCCGCCGACGCGAGAGCGGTACCAGGGCGCTTTCGATCAGGCCGAGTTCACGCTCGGCGGCACCCCGGAAACCACGGAGGTGCCTCGGTTCGATGCCGCTGCGCTGCAACTCGACGAGAGCGCGCAGCACGCCGAGCGCGTCGTCCCCGTAGACGTCGGCCGGGAGGATGATCGACGCGGAAACGGCGTCGTGAAGAAGCGTGGCGGCTGCTCCTGCCTCGCGCAGGAGTTCGTCCCGACTCAGCCGGCGCACGTTCGAGAGCATCGAGGGGCCGGGGGTCACCCCCCCGGGCAGGGTCGGGGTCAGCCCATTGTCCAGGTCTTCCAGGTAGCCCCGGATGACCTTCAACGGAAGGTAGTGGTCGCGCTGCATCGACAGGATCAACCGCAGGCGGTCGAGGTCCCCGGCGCAGAACTTGCGGTATCCGGACTCGGTCCGGGCCGGGGACACGAGTTTCTGCTCTTCGAGGAATCGCAGCTTCGAGGGAGTGAGGTCCGGGAATTCCGGGGTCAGCCGTGCCAGCACCTGTCCGATGCTCAAGAGTGACGTCGCGCCCGGCTGCCTGGCCTGGGCGGAGGACGCAGGCACTAGTCGCTCGCCAGTGGCGGAAGGTCGAGCCGCGAGGCGTAGAACGTGAGCCGGAACTTGCCGACCTGGACCTCTGCGCCGTCGTGCAGAAGCGCCGATTCGATCCGGACGCCGTCGAAGTAGGTTCCGTTGAGTGAAACGAGGTCTTTCACCTCGAACTTGCGACCGTGGCGGAGGAATTCGGCGTGCCGCCTGGAGACGGTGACGTCGTCGAGGAATATGTCCGCGTTGGGGTGGCGTCCGACGGTGGTGACGTCGGCGTCCAACAGGAAACGTGCCCCGGAGTTCGGACCGCGACGCACCACGAGCAGTGCCGACCCGGAGGGGAGCGCCGCGATGGCCTCCTGCTCCTCCGTCGTGACATCGCCGTCGAGGGCGGCCAGCTGGGCCGCGAACTCCTGGCTGAACGTCATCGTCGTGTCGGTGTTGGCGAAGTTTTCTGGCGTGCCCTCGCTCTGGGGTTCATTCGTCTTTTTGGAATCGATCACCGTACACCTCCTACCCCTCCAGCGTATCGGATTGGGCGGGCGATTTTGCGCGCGAAAGCCGAATCACCCTGGCGGCTTCGATTGCGTAGATTATCCCCGCCCACCAGTAAAGAAAGGCTCCCCAGATCCCGAAGGCCCAGCCCACCGGACCTGACCACCACGCCAGCATCGGGAAGGCCTGTCCGAGCATGATCATCGGCAGCGCGTAGAACAGGCAGAAGGTGGCGAGCTTGCCGAGCTGGTGCACAGGGAGAGGCCCGAAACCGAAGTTGGCCAGGACGACACCAAGGCCGAGGAGGAAGACATCCCGCCCGACGACGACGAGCACGATCCACCAGGGAACGAGGCCGCGAGAAGCCAGCCCGAGCAGCGCCGCGAAGATATAGAGGCGGTCGGCCGCCGGGTCGAGCAGCTGGCCGAGCCGGGTGATCTGGTTGAACCGCCTGGCGAGGAACCCGTCGAGGAAGTCCGAGGTGGAGGCCACGACGAGCACGAGCAGTGCCCAGGAATCCTCGCCGCGGATCAATAGGACGAGGAAGACGGGCACCAGGGCCAGCCGCAGCATGCTCAGGAGATTGGGCACCGTCACCACCCTCGAACTGACCTGTCGTTCCTCTGCCGCGCTCACAATTCCCGAGTCTAGCGAGGCGTTCCCCGATGCGGAGCGCGGCATCCCGTCAGCCCGCGGATGCTCCGGTGCGGGGGGCCGCATCGCCTTGCCCCGGTCGGCCCCGGCTGCCGGCTTCGGTCCTGGCCCGGCTCCGTTCGACGCTGCGCCGGAGCGCCTCCATCAGGTCGAGCACTTCCCCGCCGCCCTCCGCGCCTTCCGCGCCCTCCCCCGGCGCGCGGCCGAACGTGACGCTGGTGTCGACCGTGTCGCCGGCGGCGAGCTTCGCCTCGATCAGCTCCCGCAGCTGGTCCTGGTAATCGTCCCGGAAATCGCCGGGCGAGAAGTCTGAGGCGAACGACTCGACCAGTGCGGCGGAGAGGTCCAGCTCCTGGGCCGAGATGCGCACCCTCTCGTCGAGGGCGGGGAAGTCCGCCACCCGGATCTCGTCCGCCCAGAGCAGGGACTGCAGCAGCAGTACGTCGCCGCGCACCCGGAGAGCCCCAAGCCGGGTCTTCTGGCGCAGGGCGAATCGCACGATCGCGGTGCGGTCGGTTGCCTGCAGCGCGTGCCGCAGCAGCACATAAGCCTTCGGCGATGAACCGTCCGGTTCGAGGTAGTAGCTGCGCTCGAAGGTCATCGGGTCGAGTTGGTCGCTCGGCACGAATTCGACCACGTCGATCTCCCGGCTCCGCTCGGCCGGCAGGGAGGCCAGGTCGGCGTCGGTGAGGATCACCGTGCGGTCGCCGTCGTCCCAGGCTTTGTCGATGTGGGCGTAGTCCACGACCTGTGCGCAAACTTCGCACCGACGCTGATAGCGGATGCGCCCGCCGTCCTTGTCGTGCACCTGATGCAGGGCGACGTCGTGGTCTTCAGTCGCGCTGTAGACCTTGACAGGCACATTGACGAGTCCGAAGGTGATCGCGCCCTTCCAAATCGATCTCATGCCCTCAGTGAACACCGGTTGGCGGTCGCAGGCTAGCGTCCGGGGCAGCCGAACCCGCCGCGGTGGTCGAGCCACCCCGGTGGTCGAGCCCGTCGAGACCCCGCCACCCCGGTGGTCGAGCCCGTCGAGACCGAGCCACCCCGGTGGTCGAGCCCGTCGAGACCCCGCCCGCCCGGTGGTCGAGCCCGTCGAAACCCCGCCACCCCGGTGGTCGAGCCCGTCGAGACCCCGCCACCCCGGTGGTCGAGCCACCCCGGTGGTCGAGCCCGTCGAGACCCCGCCCGCCCCGGTGGTCGAGCCCGTCGAGACCAGTGAATAAACCTTCGATAAAGTTATCCACAACACGTGAC
>NZ_SOHH01000110.1 GCF_004403515.1 Cryobacterium fucosi
ATGCCACGAGCGCGGCGCCCGCGCAGCACACGGCCAGCTGGGCAAGGACCGCGCGCGCCGGAACGCTGCGCGCCGGCGCCGATCGCGCCCGCTCCCCGCGCGCCGCGAACGCCAGGAACAACGCGGCCGCCGCTGCCGCCCACAGAGCAAGCTGGCTGCCCGCCTCCCAACCGGGTGCGCCCGTGAGCAACCAGCCCGTCAGCCAGGCCGCAGCGGCAGCGCCGACCAGGCGCAGGTCGATGGTCAAGCCGTGACCAGGTCTTTCAGGCCCTCGAAGGTCTTGTCGCCGATCCCGGTGACGCTGCGGAGGTCATCGACGGCCGCGAACGGGCCGTTCGCCTCGCGGTAGTCGATGATGCGCTGGGCCATCAGCGGCCCGATCCGCGGGAGCGTGTCGAGTTCGGCCACCGTGGCCGTGTTCAGGTTCACCTTCTGACCGGACGCTGCGCCACCGGCTGGGCCCGCTCCCCCGGATGCCGGCGGCGGCCCGGCGGGCACCTCGCCGACCTGGGGCAGGTAGAGCTGTTCTCCGTCGCTGAGCCGCCTGGCCAGGTTTGTCCCGGCCGGGTCGGCCGTCTCGGTCAGCCCCCCGGCGGCCGCCACCGCATCCATCACCCGCGCGCCGGCGCTGAGCTCGAACAGCCCGGGCCGGCGCACCGCCCCCAACACGTGAACGAAGATGATCGCCCCCGGTGCCGAGGTCGGATCGGGCGAGTTGGCGCCGGGCGCGGCGGCACCGGAGGATGCCCCGCCGCCCGCCGCCCCACCGGACGAGGTCCCCCGGCCCGGTGTGATCACCTGGTGGGTCGCCTGCCCGCCGATCGCCGAGACGACCACTGCCGTGGCCAGCGCCGCGATGAGGAGCACGACCGCGGCGCCGACCCCGATCCGCATCCGGGCACCCCGGTGGGCGCGCGGGGGGCGGGCCAGGCGCGAGAGCGCCGCTGTGGCCGGGTCAGGCTCCATCCGGGCAGGCTAGACCGCCCGGCTCGGCGGGCCGGGCGGTCAGGAACAGGCGGTGCGACACTGCGGGATCCCGGCCCTGTGGAGGCGAGGTCAGACCGCGCGGGTCACGATGCTGACCAGGCGGGGTGCCCGCACGATCACGTTCACGATCTCACGCTCGCCGATCGCCTTGATCACCGGTGCCGACGCGCGCGCCAGGCGTTCCAGTTCGTCGCCGGCGATCTTCGGCGAGATCTCGAGGCGTTCCCGCACCTTGCCGTCGACCTGCACGACGGCGGTCACGGATTCCTCCACGAGAAGGGTCGGGTCGGCCTTGCGCCACTGGGCGAGCGCAACGCACGGCTCGTAGCCGAGCCGTTGCCACATGTCCTCTGCGGTGTACGGCGCGAACAGATTCAACGCCATCGCGGTGGCCTCGGCCGCTTCCCGGACGGCGGCGTCGGCGGGGCCGGCTCCCGTGTCGATGACCTTGCGGGTGGCGTTGACGAGTTCCATCAGGCGGGCGACGACCACGTTGAACTTGAACGATTCGATCAGGCCTGGTGCGTCGGCGAGGAACCGGTGGGTGACCCGGCGCAGGGACGCGTCCCCGGTCTTCCAACGGATGTCCGGCGCGCTCGTGACGTCCCTGGCCATGCGCCAGGCGCGGGCGAGGAACTTGGCGGAGCCGACGGGCGAGACATCCGCCCAGTCGATGTCGTCCTCCGGCGGGCCGGCGAATGCCATCGTCAGGCGCACGGCGTCGACGCCGAAACGGTCGACCTCCTCCGTGAAATAGACGAGGTTGCCGCGGCTCTTGGACATCTTGGCGCCGTCGAGGATGACCATCCCCTGGTTGAGCAGGGCGGTGAACGGCTCCGTGAAGGAGACATGGCCGAGGTCGAAGAGCACCTTGGTCATGAACCGGGCGTAGAGCAGGTGCAGGATGGCGTGTTCGACGCCGCCGACATACTGGTCGACGGGCGCCCACTTCTCGGCTTCCCTCGGGTCGAACGCCCGGGTGTCGTCGTTCGGATTGAGGAACCGGAGGAAGTACCAGGAGCTGTCCACGAACGTGTCCATGGTGTCCGCGTCGCGGCGCGCGGGGGTGCCGTCGATCGGGTTGGGGACGTTGACCCAGTCGGTCGCGCCGCCGAGCGGCGACGTTCCCTTGGGCTTGAGGTCGAGGCCGTCGGTGGGCGGCAGCAGCACGGGCAGCTGGTCTTCCGGCACGGGGATCTCGGCACCGTCCTGGCCGTGGATGATCGGGATCGGGGTGCCCCAGTAGCGCTGGCGGGAGATCAGCCAGTCGCGCAGCCGGTAGTTCTTGGCGGCGCGGCCGGTGCCGTCGGCCGTCAGCTGGTCGATGATGCGCTTGATCGCGGTGCTCTTGCTCAGCCCGTTGAGGGCCCCCGAGTTGATCAGGCGGCCCTCGCCGGCCAGGGCGATGCCGGTCGCCGCCGGGTCTGGCGTCGCCACCGGGTCTGGCGTGGGGAGCTCCTCGGTGCCGGCGAGCATCTCCGGCGTGATCACGGGGATCATGCCCGTGACCGGCGCGGTCGTGTCGACGACGACGATCACGGGAAGGTCGAAGCGGCGGGCGAACTCGAGGTCGCGCTGGTCGTGGGCAGGCACGGCCATCACGGCGCCGTGGCCGTAGTCGGCGAGGACGTAGTCCGCGGCCCAGATCGGCATCCGTTCGCCGTTGACGGGGTTGATCGCGTAGCGCTCGAGGAAGACCCCGGTCTTCTCCCGGTCGGTGGACTGACGTTCGATCTCGGTGCTGTTCTGCACCTTCACCAGGTACGCCTGGAACCGCGCCTTCACCTCGGGAGAGGAGTCGGCGACGAGTTCCGCGGCCAGGTCGGCGTCGGGGGCGACGACCATGAAGGTCGCGCCGAAGAGGGTGTCCGGCCGGGTCGTGAAGACGCTGACCCGCTCCGCACGGCCCTCGATCACGAAGTCGACGTCGGCCCCGATCGAGCGGCCGATCCAGTTGCGCTGCATGTTCAGGACCTTGGCCGGCCAGGTGCCCTCGAGCTGATTGAGGTCGTCGAGCAGGCGGTCGGCGTAGTCGGTGATCTTGAAGTACCACTGGGTGAGCTTCTTCTTGACCACCACGGCGCCGCTGCGCTCTGAGGTGCCGTCGGCGAGCACCTGCTCGTTGGCGAGCACGGTCTGGTCTACCGGGTCCCAGTTGACCCAGCTGTCCTTGCGGTAGGCGAGGCCCTTCTTGTAGAGCTGCAGGAACAGCCACTGGTTCCACTTGTAGTATTCGGGGTCGCTCGTGTGCAGTTCGCGGGACCAGTCGAAGGATGCCGCGTAGAGCTTCATGCTCTTCTTCTGCTGGGCGATGTTGTCGTAGGTCCAGCCGCGCGGGTCGATGCCCCGCTTGATCGCCGCGTTCTCGGCGGGCAGCCCGAAGGAGTCCCAGCCGATCGGGTGCAGCACGTTGAAGCCCTGCTGGCGCCAGTAGCGGGCGACGATGTCGCCGAGCGCGTAGACCTCGGCGTGGCCCATGTGCAGGTCGCCGGACGGGTACGGGAACATGTCCAGCACGTACTTGCGCGGGCGGGTGTCATCGGGGTCGTTCGTGCGGAACGGTTCGAGTTCCTCCCAGATCGGCTGCCATTTGGCCTGGATCGCGGCGAAATCGTAGATTTCTTCGTCGTGGTGGGCGCCGGTGGGCGTGTGGTCGTGCTCGTGTGCCACGTGACTCTCTTCGTTGCGGTGGGATGTGCGCCGTCTCAGGCACAAGGGCGCCCGCAGGCGTCGTCCAGGCTTCTAGGTTACTAAACCCTGGCCCGCCGGCGTTGCGGGCGGGGTCGCGGGCTGCGTTTCCGTGGCGCCGAGCACGTCGAGCAGGGCGGCGGCCTTGATCCGGGTCTCCTCGATCTCCTCGGCCGGGTCGGACAGCGCCGTGATGCCGCCGCCGGTGCCGACGGATGCGCCGTCCGGGCCGATCACGATGCTGCGGATGACCATGGCCAGGTCGACGGCGCCGTCGAACCCGAAGTAGCCGAATGCGCCGGAGTAGATCCCGCGCGGACCGTCCTCGAGCCGGTCGAGGATGCCCATGGCGCTGGGCTTGGGCACGCCCGTCATCGAGCCGGCCGGGAAACAGGATTCCACGGCATCCACACCGGTCAGCCCGGCAGCCAGCCGGGCCTCCACCGTGCTGACCAGCTGGTGCACGTGCGCGTAGCTCTCCACGTCGAGCAGCTGGGTGACCGCGACCGACCCGAGTTCGGCGATGCGGCCCAGGTCGTTGCGCATGAGGTCGACGATCATCAGGTTCTCGGCGCGTTCCTTGTCGCTGGTCTCCAGTTCGGTACGGAGAGCCAGGTCGCGGGCGATCCCGGTGGAGCGCGGCCGGGTGCCCTTGATCGGCCGGGTACTGACCCGGCCGGAGCGGGAGACGGCGAGGAACTGCTCAGGCGACGCGCTGAGCAGGGCGGTGTCGCCGAACCGGAGCAGACCGCCGTGGTGGCTGGGGCTGCCCGCCCGAAGCCGGAGGTAGGCGTCGACCGGGTCGGGGTGAACGGCGACCCGGATCTCGGTGGTCAGGCAGAGCTGGTACGCGTCGCCCGAGGTGATCGAGGCCTGGCAGCGCCGGATCAGGGCGTCGTACCGGCCCGCGTCGTGCCGCCAATGCGCCGAGGGGGCGCCGGGAGCGTCGACCCGGACTCCGGACGCGGCCGGGGCGGGTGCGGGGGAACCGGATGCCTCTGCTGCGGCCCGTAGGGCAGCGAGCACGTCGGCGGCCCACTGTTCGTTCGGGCCTGCCCCGGTGCGGGCGAGCAGGGTGACGGTGCGCGCGGCGTGGTCGAATTCGATGGCACGGTCCACCTGCAGGAGCGCGGCGTCGGGGTAGCGGGAGTCGTGCACGGGTGCGCCGACGGTCTGGGCGCCGAGCTCGTAGCCGAGCCAGCCGACCCAGCCGAGCCGGAATCCGCTCTCGGGGGCGGCATCCGTCTCAACCGCGTCGTCGGCCGGGGCGAAGTCGTCGCCCGGATCCTCGTCGGATCCACCTCGCTCGGCCGCGGCCAGGTCCTCACGCAGGAACTCGAAGATCGTCTCCGGCACGGTCACAGCCTCGGCGCCCGGGCCCGTCCACGGGTATGTCACCGTGATGGTGCCGTCCGGCACCGACGCGGTCACGAAGCGGGAGGCTGCATCCGCGGCGCCGAGATAGCTGAAGCCGTCCTCGGCGGCGACGCCCGCGTCGAGCCAAAAGGAGTGGCTGCTCGACCGGTGGAGGGTGAGGTAGACGAACGCCGGGTCCCACCAGCCGGGCAGGGGGAATCGTCGGATCGGAGCTGGCACGCCCCCAGCCTAGGTGCGACGGGCTCCGGCGGCGCGCGGCGCAATCCGCCGCCCTAACCGGCGAGGGCCACCCGGGCCGTGATGAGTTCGTCCGGGACGGGCGTGTGGGAGATGAGCAGCACGGCCCGGCCATCCTCCGCCGCCGTGGCCAGGATGTCCCGCACGAGCCGGTCGCCCTGCTCCTCGTCTACGTTGGCCGTGGGTTCGTCGACCACGAGCACCGGGAAGTCAGCCAGCAGCGCCCGGGCGAGGGCGATCCGCTGGGCCTGCCCGCCGGAAATCAGCGCGCCGCGTTCGCCGACCCGGGCATCCAGGCCGCCGCGCTCCGCGGCCCACTCGGCCAGGCCCACCCGGTCGACCACGGCCAGCAGCTCGTCGTCGGTCGCGGTGTCCCTGGCGAACAGCAGGTTCTGACGGATGCTGTCGTCGAACAGCCACGGTCGCTGCTCGCAGAGCCCGACCACCGCGCGCACCTCGGACTGGGCCAGCAGACGGGCCTCGACGCCGCCGAGTGTGTACGACCCGGTGTAGTCGAGGAAGCGCACCAGGGCCTGCGCCAGCGTCGTCTTGCCCGCGCCACTCGGGCCGGCCAGGTGCACCCGGTCGCCGGGGGCCAAACGCAGGGAGACCCCGGCGACGGCCGGGGCGGTCGCGCCCGGCCAGCTCGCACCGAGGTCGGTCAGTTCGACCACGGGAGCGGCAGGCCGCGCCGGCCGGGCAGGCGGGGTGGCGGCAGCCGGGGTCGACTCGTCCGCGGGAATCTCGGCACGCATCTCAGCGCGCATCTCGACCGGGATCTCGACGGGGATCTCCGCCGGCACGGCCGTAGCGACCCGCTCGGCGCTGGAACGCACCTCCCGCCAGGCTCCCAGGGCAGCCGGGACCAGACCGAACACCTCGAAGACGGCCATCGGCACGAGCACGATCACGGCGAAGGCCGGGCCGGCCAGGCCGCCCGCCGTGCCGTCGGCCCCCTGCGCGGCCAGGGCGGGGATGCCGACGGCCAGAGCTGCGACAGTCGCGGCACCCGCGAACAGGGACAACACAGCGCCCTGCACGCCGACGCCCAGGGAGCGCCGGAGGGTCGCCCGCCTGAGGAGGTCGTCGGCCCGCCGAAGGTCGGCGAGGCGCCCCGGCAGGGCGCCGAACGCCGTCAGCACGTCGAGATTCTCGACGACCTCGAGCACCTGACCGGTGAGGTTGCCTCGCAGCGGGGCCAGCTCGCGCTCGGCGCGGGCGGCGAGAATGCCGGAGCCGAGCGTGCCGAGCACCCCCGCGACGACGAGGCTGAGCAACAGGGTGAGTCCGGCAGCCGGCAGCACGCTCCACACCCCGACGACGCTCACGACGGCGAGGATGCCCGCGGTCGCGAGTGGCTGGACGACCCGCAACGGCAGGTCCTGCAAGGCGTCGACGTCACGCACGAGGCGGGTGAGCAGCTCGCCCCTCCCGGTGTCGGCGAGCCCGGCCGGGGCCAGCGGAACGATCCGGGAGAACACGCCGACGCGCAGCAGGGAGAGCTGGCGGAACGCCGCGTCGTGGCTGCTCAGCCGATCGAGGTAGCGGAAGGCGGACCTGCCCAGGGCGAAGGCCCGCACGCCGACGACCGCCATCGAAAGGTAGAGGATGGGTGGCTGCTCGGCGGCCCGGGTGATCAACCAGGCCGAGGTGGCGAGCAGGGCCACGGCGCAGAGCATGGAGGCCACCCCGGCCGCGAGGCCGGGCAGGAACCAGCGCGCCCGAGGCTGGGCCAGCCGGAGGATCGCCCGCGTGGCATCCCTGGCGTGCCCGGTGCGCGCCTGCGACGGGGCGGGTGGCGTGCCGGCCGGGGCGCCGGTCGGAGTTCCGGCACACGGCTCAGACATGCGCGGCCCCGTCCAGTTCGACGATTTGGTCCGCGGCGTCGCGGAGCAGGGGCCGGTGGCTCACCACGATCACGATGAGCCCCTCGGCGGCCAGGCCGCGGAGCCCGGAGACGAGGAGTGTCTCGGCTTCGGGGTCGAGCGCGGAGCTGGGCTCGTCGAGCACGAGCACGGGGCAGCCGTGCAGGCGGGCGCGGTAGATGGCCCGCGCGGCCGCCACCCGCTGGGACTGCCCGCCGGAGAGCCCGTCGCCGTTGACGCCGAGCCGGATCGCCGGGTCCAGATCGCCTGCCCCGGCCTCGCGGAGGACCCGCTGCACCAGCGCCGGGTCGACGGACGCCTCCCCCAGCGAGACGTTGTCGGCGATCGTTCCGGCCAGCAGCCCCGGGCGCTGTCCGGCCCAGGCCAGCCAGGGGCGCGGCGTGCCCGGGGTGACCTCGGCATCGCCCAGGCTGATCTCCCCGTCGAAGGGCACGAATCCCTGAAGGGCAGCGACCAGGGTCGACTTGCCGGCGCCGCTCGCACCGCGGATGACGGAGAGCCGGCCCGCGCGGAAGACGGCCGAGAACTCCGGGGCGGCCGGGCCGGCGGCACGGCGCACCCTGACCCGGTCGAAGCGCAGGGCGTCCGGGGTGGGCGGTGCGGCATCCGTCGGCCCGGTCGCGGCTGCGGCCAGGGCCGCGGTGTGTGCGGAGGGTGCAGTGGGTGCTGGCTCGTCGAGGATCGCGAAGACGTCCTCGGCGACGGCGAGGCCGTCGGCCGCCGCATGGAACTGGGCCCCGACCTGCCGCACAGGGAGGAAGGCCTCCGGGGCCAGCAGCAGCACGAACAGGCCGACGCCGAGTTGGAGGGAGCCGTCGACCAGGCGGAGGCCGACCGATACGGCGACGAGCGCGACCGACAGGCTGGCACCCAGCTCGAGCACGAAGCCGCTGAGGAAGGAGACCCGCAGCACCTTCATGGTGCGGCCTCGATAGTCCTCCGTGATGGTGCGCACCCGGTCGGCCTGACGTGCCTCCCGACCGAAGATCTTGAGCGTGGCGAGCCCGCCGACCAGGTCGAGGAAGCCGACGCCGAGCCGCTGCAGCGCGTCCCACTGCGCGCGCTGCACGGCCTGGGTCGCCTGGCCGATCAACACCATGAACAGGGGGATGAACGGGAGCACCACGATCACGGTGAGGCCGCTCGGCAGGTCCTGCCAGAGCATCACCAGCACGAGGATCGGGGTGGCGATGCCGGCCAGGAGCAGTTGCGGCAGGTACCGGGCGAAGTAGTTGTCGAGGGCGTCGAGGCCCTGCCCGACGAGCGTGGCCACCCCGGCGCTCCGGGTGCCGGCCAGCCAGTCGGGGCCGCGCTCGGCGAGGCGCTCGAGCACCCGCGCGCGCAGCTGGCTTTTGACCGACGCGGCGCCGCGGCTC
>NZ_SOHH01000063.1 GCF_004403515.1 Cryobacterium fucosi
GTCGCGCACGCCCGGCCAGGGCTGAGCCGGCCGCGGCGCCCGGAAGCGGAGCGCACCCACCGGCGCCGCCGCATAGGGGATGCCGCGCCAGGCCCGCACGCCGCGCTCCCGGATCCCCCGCACCGCGCCGGTCGAAATCAGGACGTCGAGCGTGTCGTCGCGGTTGGTCTGAACAGGTCGGGTCACCGTCCGATCCTAATTCTTCACTACGATCGCAGGAGACGTCCGACAAGAAACGAGACACAGATGGCACTGCCCTGGACCCTGCACGGCGACGGAAAGACGGTCGGAGCCCAGGACGTGGTCGGCCCGGGAGAACGCCTGAACTGGCCGCTCACCATCGGGATCGGCGCCCAGCACGTGGTGGCGATGTTCGGTGCGACCTTCCTCGTTCCGCTGCTCACCGGGTTCCCGCCGAGCACGACCCTGCTCTTCTCCGGCGTCGGCACCCTGCTGTTCCTCCTGATCACGCGCAACAGGCTGCCCAGCTACCTCGGCTCCTCGTTCGCGTTCATCGCACCGATCACCGCGGCGACGGCCACGGCGGGGATGGGCAGCGCCCTCTTCGGCATCGTCGTCGTCGGATTCCTGCTGGCCGTCATCGGCCTGGTCGTGCACCTCACCGGGACCGGCTGGATCGACGCTCTGATGCCGCCCGTCGTGTCGGGCGCAATCGTGGCCCTGATCGGCTTCAACCTGGCACCGGTCGCGAAGAGCAACTTCGCCGCCGCGCCGCTGACCGCGATCATCACGCTGGCCGCCGTCATCCTCTCGACCGTGTTGTTCAGCGGCATCCTCGGCCGGCTCTCCATCTTCATCGGCGTCGTCATCGGCTACCTGGCGGCGGTGTCGTTCGGCGAGGTCGACTTCGGCCAGGTGGCCGCGGCGCCCTGGTTCGGACTGCCCCAGTTCACCGGCCCCGCGAACCCGTTCGAGAACCCGGCCGTGTTCGGCCTGTTGCCCGCGTTCCTGCCGGTGGTGCTGGTGCTGGTCGCCGAGAACGTCGGCCATATCAAGGGCGTCGCCCAGATGACGGATGCGAAGGTGAACCGGTACACCGGCCGCGCCCTGATGGCCGACGGCCTGGCGACCATGCTCGCCGGTTTCAGCGGCGGGTCGGGAACCACCACCTACGGCGAGAACATCGGCGTGATGGCCGCGACCCGGATCTACTCCACCGCCGCCTACTGGGTGGCCGGCATCGTCGCCATCCTGCTCGGACTGTCCCCCAAGATCGGCGCCGTGATCAACACGATCCCGGCCGGGGTGCTCGGCGGGGTCACCACCGCGCTCTATGGCCTGATCGGCATCATCGGCGTGAAGATCTGGCTCGACAACAAGGTGGACTTCAGCCGCCCGGTCAACCAGTTCACCGCCGCGACGGCGCTGATCATCGGCATCGCCGACTACACCTTCACCGTCGGGTCGCTCAGCTTCAACGGGATCGCGCTCGGCACGATCGCCGCGATCGTGATCTACCACCTGATGAGCTGGGTCGGCCGGCTGCGCCGCACCCGCCGCTGACGCCGGCCCCGCCGCCCCCGCCGCCCCCGGTGATCGGGCTCGTCCCACGGTGGCCGAGCCCGTCGAGACCCGCGGTCGAACGTGTTCCGAATTCAGGAGAACAGCCCGGCAGCAGGGCCGTGGCGGGCATCCGTAGCACTGTTCCGGGCGCAACACCTGAATTCGGCACGGACCTGACTGAGCGGCTCGGCGACCGGTGGTGGGGGCCCTCCCGCGGTGGTGGGGGGCCCTCCCGCGGTGGTCGAGCCTGTCGAGACCCGACTACGTCAGCGGTGCAGCGCCGGCACGATCAGGTAGACGCCGTAGAGCACCGCGCCGATGCAGAGCACGAAGCACGTGTACGCGCCGACCAGGGCGAGGCGTTTCTGGCCCACGGTCAGCGGGTTCGCGGACGCGGTCTTGCGGGCCCGCTTTGCTTCCTTCGCTGCCCGCTTCGGGGTCAGGATGGTGATCGCCCCGGTGAACGACTGCGGGTCGACGACGAGGGCGCGGCCGGCGCTGGTCAGCAGCCGGAGGCCGAGGGAGTACAGGCTCACCACGACAACGGTGCCGAGGAGGGACGCCCCGGCGACGACGACGAATGCTGCCCAGTCGATCACAGCGCGACCTTCTTCCGGTCCCGGCGCGAGATCTTGCGCGGTGTCTTGCGGATCTTGACCACGCGTCCGGCGTCGTCGATGTCGTGGAGGTTGTCGTGCGAGATGCGGCTGCGCTGGGCGCGGCGGAACAGGAGCGCGACGACGAGCGAGCCGAGGAGCAGGTCGATCACGATGCCGACCGGCCCGAGCAGGGCGAAACCGGCGGCGAAGGCGCCCATGATGGCCGCGGCAGGCAGGGTGAGCACCCAGCCGAGCGCGATCTGTCCGGCCATTCCCCAGCGCACGGTGGCGCCGCGACGGCCGAGGCCGGAACCGATCACCGACCCGGAGGCCACCTGGGTGGTGGAGAGGGCGAAGCCGAGGTGGCTGGAGGCGAGGATGGTCGCCGCGGTGCTGGTCTCGGCGGCGAAGCCCTGGGCCGGCTTCACGTCGGTCAGGCCCCGGCCCATGGTGTGGATGATGCGCCAGCCGCCGGTGTAGGTGCCGATCGCGATGGCCAGGGCGCAGACGACGATCACCCAGAGCTGGGGTCCGCTGCCGACCGACTGCACGCCACCGGCGATCAGGGTAAGCGTGATCACGCCCATCGTCTTCTGCGCGTCGTTGGTGCCGTGGGAGAGGGCGACGAGCGAGGAGGAGAAGATCTGGGCGTAGCGGAAGCCGCCCCGGCCGTCCGCCCGGCCGGAATCGCGCCGGGTGATGAAGTAGGCAAGCCTGGTGGCGATGAACGCGACCACCCCGACGGTGAGCGGCGCGATCAGCGCCGGCAGGATCACCTTGGCCACGACGACGTTGTAGTCGACGGACTGGAAGCCGATACCGATGATCGCCGCGCCGATCAGGCCGCCGAAGAGGGCGTGGCTGGAACTGGACGGCAGGCCGCGCAGCCAGGTGATCAGGTTCCAGACGATGGCGCCGATCAGGCCGGCGAAGATGATCTCCGGGGTGATCTGCACCCCGCCGTCGCCCTCACGGATGATTCCGCCCGACACGGTCTTCGCCACTTCGGTGGAGAGGAAGGCGCCGACGAGGTTGAGCACGGCGGCCAGCCCGACGGCGACCCTGGGCCGCATGGCGCCGGTCGCGATCGGGGTTGCCATCGCATTCGCGGTGTCATGGAACCCGTTGGTGAAGTCGAAAACCAGGGCCAGTGCGATGACCAGCACAACGATCAGGGTGAAATCCACCGGCATCTCTCTTGACTGTCTGGGAGTTGGAGTGCCGAATCCGTTCGCGTCCCCCGGGAGGCCGTGCGATCAAGCTTCTCCACTGATCCTGACAGCCTGAGGCAGGCAGGTCAATTCAGCTCCGCGCGACCACCGTTGCGAGGTCCTCGCCGAAGGTGAAGGTGGCGCGCACCGGCATCCCGGACAGCACCCCCGGCAGCCAGTGCCGGGCGTCGTCCCACATCTCGTCCACGGGCAACGACGCCACGTCGAACCACTCCGGATCCAGCTCGTCTGACTCGCGCGGAATCCCTTCCCACGCGGCGCAGACGAAGACGGTGGAGACCTGGCTCCACGCCTCCCGGTGCGGGAACAGATAGGTCAGCACGCCGCGGGGCGACAGATCGGCTTCGACGACCGACAGGCCGGACTCCTCTTCGATTTCGCGCACCGCCGCCTGCACGGGGGTCTCCCCCGGCTCGAGCTTGCCGCCGAGGCCCACGATGTTTCCGAGGCCGAGGCCCTTCTTCTTGCGGCCGAGCAACACCTGGAGGGTCCCGTCGGGGTTCTGGCGGGTGAGGTAGCACACGCACACCTGGGGAAGGGCCATGGCCCCATGGTACCGGCGGCTTGCGACCACGGGGCCGGCCGCGATACCGGGCCGCGCCTTGTTAGGCTTCGAGGATGAACTTCGTGCCCGCATCCGGAACCATCACCATGTTCACGACGACCTGGTGCGGCTACTGCTCTCGCCTGAAGACCCAGCTCGACCGGGTCGGGATCGGCTACACCGAGGTGAACGTCGAAGAGGTCGACGGCACCTCCGAGCTCGTGATGAGCCTCAACGGCGGCAACCGCACCGTGCCGACCGTGCTTTTCCCCGACGGGTCGGCGGCGACCAACCCGTCACTCGCGCAGGTGCAGGCCAAACTGGCCTGAGCCGGGCCGACGCCCGGCCCGCCCGGGAAACGCCGAGGGGTCCCGACCCGGCCTCCCGCGGTTGCGGGACGATCGGTTCGGGACCCCTCTGGGCGATCCGGATGGTTTAGCCGAAGAGGACTGCTGCCTCGTCGTACCGGGCCTGCGGGACGGTCTTCAGGCCGATGGTGGCGTCGGCGATGCTGACGATCTCGATGTCGGTGCCGCGGAGCGAGACCATCGAGCCCCACTGTCCTGCGTAGACGGCGTCGACGGCCGCCATGCCGAGGCGGGTGGCGAGCACCCGGTCGTAGGCCGACGGGGCGCCGCCGCGCTGGGTGTGGCCGAGAACGGTCGCGCGGGTCTCGATGCCCGTGCGTTCCTCGACCATGGGGGCGATCATCTCGCTGATGCCGCCGAGGCGAGGGCGGTTGAACGCGTCGAGGCCCTTGGTGGAGAGCGCCTCGTCCATTCCGGCGAGTTTGAAGCCCTCGGAGACGACCAGCACGGGTGCGCGGCCGCGGTCGCGCACGTGCAGCACCCATTCGCAGATCTGGTCGATGGTCTGCGGCTGCTCGGGGGTGAGGATGGCGTGGGCTCCGCCGGCCATGCCGGCGTGCAGGGCGATCCAGCCCACGTGGCGGCCCATGACCTCGACGATCATGCAGCGGCCGTGCGAGTCGGCCGTGGTGCGAAGGCGGTCGATGGCCTCGGTGGCGATTTCGACGGCGGTGTTGAACCCGAACGAGTAGTCGGTCGCTTCGAGGTCGTTGTCGATCGTCTTGGGGACGCCGACGATCTTGATCCCGGCATCCGTCAGCCGCCGCGCCGCGGTGAGGGTGCCCTCGCCGCCGATCGCGATGATCGCGTCGATGCCCTCCGCGTCCATGGTCTTCTGAATATTAACGGGACCGCCGCGATCGCCCTCGAACGGGTTCGTGCGGGAACTACCGAGGATCGTGCCGCCCTGGCGGGAGAGACCGCGCACGCTGTGCCGGTCCAGGGTCATAAAGTCGCCTTCTACCAGGCCTTTCCAGCCGTTCCGAATACCGACGAATTCGGCATCGAGAACGCGAACGCCTTTAAGGACGGAGCCGCGAATAACGGCGTTCAGTCCCGGGCAGTCTCCACCGCTGGTGAGGATACCAATTTTCATTTTGTGACAGCTCCTTCATGCACGATTAACCATGTCGGCGCCTTCACCGCCTCCTAATGATGGTCCCGGAATGGGCCCGTATTCAAATCAACGCCGGTGAGGGGCGCTCCTACAGCTCCCCGTCAAGTGCCTGGGTGAGCAGATAGATCAGTGCGCTGGCCTGAACGGAGTCGGCGGACGAGATCTCGTCCTCGGACCCGTCGAGCGCGCGGGCCGCGAGGCCCTGCTTGCTGCCGATCAATTCGGCGATGCGAGCGTCAATGGTGTGGGCGGCGATGATCCGCCAGGCGGTGACGGGCTCGTCCTGGCCGATCCGGTGCACCCGGTCGATGGCCTGCGTCTGTTCGGCGGCGGTCCAGCTGAGTTCGGCGAGGACGACGTTGGAGGAAGCCTGCAGGTTCACGCCGACGCCGGCCGCGGAGAGCGAGCAGACCACGACGGCCACGCCGGGGTCGTCGTTGAACGAGTCGATCGCGGCCTGGCGGGCCAGGGCCGTCTGGTCGCCGCGCAGCGACACGGAGCGCAGGCCGCGCCTGGCGAAGATGTCTTCGGCGGCATCCATCACGTCGATGTGCTTGGCGAAGAACACGACCTTGCCGACCGAGTGCGCCAGTTGCACGGTGTAGTCCGCGGCGAGGCCGGCCTTGGCCTGGCCGATCTTGCGCACCATGGTGAAGACGTTCTCCCCCGTGGTCTGGCCCTTCGATTCCTCGAGTTCGGCGTGCGCGACGGCGCGGATGAACGCGGCGCGCTGCTCCTCGGTGAGCACGGGGTTCTTCTCGTCCGGGTGCCGGGCGGAGACGAGCCCGTTGTAGCGGGTGACGAGGCGGGCGGCGAGTTCGCGTTCGGCCTGGCGGATGGAGCGGCCCAGGTCGTCGTCGAGCTCGACCGGGAGGTCGGCGATCCGCTTGGCGGGCAGGTCGGCGGCGACGTCGATCTTGCGGCGGCGCACGATGCCCATGTCGATCACCGCGGCCCGCGCCTCCGCGTAGAAGCCGGGGTCGGCGGGGGTCAGCCCGGTTGTTTCGAGGCGCTGCATGAGCTTCGGGGTGGGCTTGTCGCCGTCGATCCAGCCGAGGAACTGCCAGATCGCGCGGAAGTCGTCGACGTCGTTGATCAGGGGAGTTCCGGTCAGCGCCATCAGGAGCGGGTTCCCGCCCGGGGTGCGGCGGCGGATCTGGTCGGCCAGGGCCAGCACGTGCTTGGACCGCTGGGATTGCAGGTTCTTGATGAAGTGGGCCTCGTCGACGACCATGCCCTTGAAGCCGAGCGTGCCCAGCCACGTGCGGTGGCGGTCGAGCACGTCGTAGTTGACGATCACGACGTCGGCGAACGCGTCGAGGGTCTGACCATCGCCGTGGATCACGGTGGCCCGGCGTTGCGGAGTCCACATTTCCACCTCGCGCACCCAGTTCATCTTGACAACGTTGGGCACAATGGCCAGCAGCGGGTAGGCGCCGGCGACGGATGCCGCGAGCAGGCTCTGCGCCGTCTTCCCGAGCCCCGGCTCGTCGGCGAGAAGGTAGCTGCGGTGGCCGAGGCGGGCGCTCTCCACGAACCGGGCCTGGTGGCGCATCAGCTCCATCGCGGGCGGCGACAGCCGGTCGACCCGGGGGGCCTCCGGCAGGTCCATGCTGGCGGCCTGGCCGCCTGAGCCGTATTCGAAGGACTTGAACAGCGGGCCGAGGAGCTCCCAGTTCGCGAGCCGGCGGGCGGAGACGACGGGACGGGCCTGGGCCGCGCTGAAGTCGGGGGCGAGGAACGGGTTCGCGAGCTGCCGGGCCTTCACCGACTGCGGGACGACCTGATTCTCGGCGACCTCGGGCTTGGCCTCCGGTTCGCGGGTGATGATGAGCTCGTCGGGGCTGAGCTCGGCCCCTGATTCGAGCAGCCAGTCACGGCGGAACCGCTGCGCGACGGTGGACACACCGGCATCGGGTTCAAGCAGGGTGATCAGGCTGGTGTCGCGGGCGGCTGTCTTCGCGAGGATCTGGGCGATGCCGTCGAGGCGCTTGAGCAGTTCCGCGCGGTTCGCGTCGGTGAGCTCCTTGTCGGCCTTGACCCTGGCGCGCTCCTCGCGCATGAGCAGGGCGATGACCTGGTACTTGGTGCGGTTGGTCGGGCCGAGCTTGCCACCGGTCTGCGCCTTCGCCTCCACCTCGCGCACCTTGCGGGCGAGGATGGGGATGAGGGGCGCGTCGTCGTCGCGGGAACGGGGCCGCTGCCTGGCGCGGCCTCCGGCCGCGGCACGGTTGTTCGAACCTGCGGCCTGGTGGCGGGTGTATGCCATTCTTCTCCAACTTCACAGCAGCGCGGCAGACGGAGCCGCGCTCGTCGTGTTGCGGCATCCGTGGATACCGGTGCGATCGATACGCCGAACCCTGAATCGAACACCGCGTCAACCATATTTGTGATGCTCACGTTTTTCGCGGAGCGGCACGGTCAAGACGGTGGCCGGGCTTTCAAGGCGCTGATTCAGTCTACGCCCGCGCCACCGCCCCGCTGCACCGGCACCTTGGTGAGCACGCCGACGACGATGAAGACCAGCGCGGCTGCGAACTGGGCGGACACCCAGCCCTGCCCGTGCAGGGCGATCACGAAGACCGGGTTCCAGAGCACGGCGATCGGGCCGAGCAGCAGCAGCCACCACCAGGACCGTGCCTGCCAGGCGAAGACGCAGATGATCAGGGCCAGGATGCTCACCGCGTAGCGGATCACGATGTAGCCGGACGAATCGAGCAGGGCGAGGCCGCCGAGCAGCGCCATCGCGCCGAGCAGGCCCGGTGCGAGCGCGGACCGGGTGAAGGTGGGAGCAGCGGGAGTGCCCATCAGACGCCCCCTCCCCCGCCGCCGCCGCCGCCCCCGCCGACTGAGCCGCCGCCGCCTCCGCCCGAGCTGGAGGAACTCGATGCCGTCCCCGACCAGGCGGCCGAGGTGGAACTCGCGAAGGCGCTGATGCCTGCCGCGAAGTAGCCGGCGTTGAAGCCGGCGTTGAAGCCGGCGTTGAAGCCGGCGCTGCCGGCGTACCAGTCCGGCTGGGTGCCGCTGCGCGCGTAGTACTCGCCGAGCACGCCCGACCATTCCTTCTCCTGGCCGAACAGCACGGCGAAGGGCAGCAGCCGCTCGTAGAGTTTCAGCACCTGCAGGGGCCGGTCCGGATCCGCCCCGCCGGCGGGCAGGCCGGACGCGTCCAGCCCAGCCTCGGCCGGCCCGGCCTCGGCCGGCCCGGCTTCCGCCAGCCGGGCTTCGGCCAGAACC
>NZ_SOHH01000047.1 GCF_004403515.1 Cryobacterium fucosi
GAGCGGCGCGACGCCGCGGGCGCCGCCTACGCGGTCAGGTTCAGCGCGGCGGCGGTGGCGGCGAGCGACGCGGCGGCGGCGGCCGGGTCGTCGGAGAGCTTCGTGCCGAGGCTCGGGATCATCTCGCGCAGCTTGGGCTCCCAGGCGGGGTAGTGCTCGGGGAAGCAGCGCTTGATCAGGTCGACCATGATCGGCGCCGCGGTCGACGCGCCCGGGGACGCGCCGAGCAGCCCGGCGATCGTGCCGTCGGCCGACGCGATGACCTCGGTGCCGAACTGCAGCACGCCGCCCTGCTCGGGGTCCTTCTTCATGACCTGCACGCGCTGGCCGGCCGTGATGAGCTCCCAGTCGGCCGGCTTGGCGGTGGGCACGAACTCCTGCAGCGCCCTGAGCTTCGTGGACTTCGAGGCGAAAATCTCGCCGATCAGGTATTTCATCAGACCGAAGTTGTGTGCGGCGACGGCGAGCATCGGCCCGATGTTGTGCGGGCGGATCGAGAACGGGAGGTCGAACCACGTGCTCGACTTGAGGAACTTGGGCGTGAAGCCGGCGTACGGGCCGAAGAGCAGCGAAGCCTGCCCGTCCACGATGCGGGTGTCCAGGTGCGGCACCGACATCGGCGGGGCGCCCACGGCGGCCTTGCCGTAGACCTTGGCCCGGTGCTGGGCGACGATCTTCGGATTCGTGGTGCGCAGGAACTGCCCGCTGATCGGAAAGCCGCCGAAGCCCTTGATCTCGGGGATGCCGCTCTGCTGCAGCAGGGCGAGCGCGCCGCCCCCCGCGCCGACGAAGACGAAGCGGGCGTTGACCTGACTCGGGTACCCGCCGACCAGGCGGCGCAGGTTCAGCCGCCAGCTGCCATCCGTCTGCTGTTTCAGGCCGGTGACGTGCTGGTTGACGTGGATGCCCGCGCCGGACTCCGCGAGGTTCTCGAACAGGTAGCGGGTCAGGGCGCCGAAGTCCACGTCGGTGCCGGAGGCGATCCGGGTGGCCGCGATCTTGTGCCCCTTGGGCCGGTTCCTGGTGAGCAGGGGGGTCCAGGCGCCGATCACGGCCGGGTCCTCGCTGTATTCCATCCCGTGGAACAGCGGCTGGTTCTCGAGCGCCGCGAACCGCTTGCGCAGGTAGGCCACGTTGTCCTTGCCGCGCACGAACGTCATGTGCGGGGTGGAGTTGATGAAGTTGGCCGGCTCGGGCAGCGCACCGATCGCGACCAGGTGCGCCCACAGCTGGCGGCTGATCTGGAACTGCTCGTTGATGCTCACGGCCTTGTCGGCGGTGACGGAGCCGTCCTCGGCCGCCGGCATGTAGTTGAGCTCGCAGAGGGCCGCGTGGCCGGTGCCCGCGTTGTTCCACGGGTTGGAGCTCTCCTGGGCGACCTCGCCCAGACGCTCGTAGACCTCGATGCTCCAGTCGGGCTGCACCTGCTTGATCAGGGTACCGAGGGTGGCGCTCATGATGCCGCCACCAATTAATACGACATCAGCCTTCGCCATTGGATTCACACTTTTCAGTGTATCTCCGGCGAACGGATGCTCCGCGCAGGTCACTGGGTGGCGGTCGCCCCTGGCGCCGGGTCGCGCGTCGCCGCGCGGGTGGCGGCCGTGGCCGACGCCGGCCTGATCCGCTGGTAGGTCGCCAGGTACCGGTCAACCGGGATGCTCGCGACCGTGCGCGCGATGATCCCCAGGTCGACGTCGGCGAGGGTCTTGAACCGCAGGCAGCTCTTCCCCATGTTCAGCATTCGACCGGTGGCCGCCCATTCGGCGCGGAACGCGGCATCCGCGGCCGGGTCGCCGTAGAGCCCCATCAGGTAGAGCGAGTTGTAGTTCTTCTGGGCGGCGACGCTGACGTAGGCCAGCGGCCGGCCGTTGTAGGTGTTCGGGTAGGTCTCCAGAGGGATCACCCAGCCGGGCATTCCCCAGTACATGCCGAGCGCATAGCCGGGCGGCATGGCGTCGCGCACGGTGTCGATCACCGGGTAGAGCACCGCGCGCTGGTCCGGCTCGAGGTCGGCGAAGTAGTTCTCGACCTCGGCGGGTACGGGCTCAGTGCTCATCCCCCCAGAATAACCGGTGCGGCGGCCCGGCCGGCGGCCGCCCTGCGTCCGCTCAGGCCGCGGGCGACTCGGCGGGGACGACGAGTTCCGCGGCCGGCACGGGAATGACCCGCGGCACCACGGCGGCGGCGCCGTACCGTTCGAGCCGGCTCAGGGTGTGCTCGAAGTTCTCCGGCACGCCGTAGTGGAAGCCCTGGGCGCTGCGGATGCCGAGCGCGGTCAGGTGCACGGCCATGGCCTCGTTCTCCACCCCCTCGACGATCATCGAATACTCGAGGTTGTCGCCGAAGCCCTGCAGCGCCGTGAGCACCTCGCGCTGCCGGATGTCGTCGAGGTCGTCGACCAGGCTCTTGTCGATCTTGAGGATGTCCATCGGCATCCGCACCAACGAGTCGACCGAGGAATCCTGGGAGCCGTAGTCGTCGAGCGCGATCATCAGGCCGAGGTCGCGCATCCGGTCGGCCTGGGCACGGATGGCCGGGGTCACCTTGGCCATCGACCGCTCGTTCAGCTCGAGGCAGAGCGAGATCCCGGGGTAACGTTCGGCGAGTTCCTCGACGAACGTGCCGACGCGCTCGGGCAGGATCTGACCGGCCTCCACGTTGAAGGTCATGCAGACCACGCGGGGTTCGACCAGGCGGAAGTCGGCGGCCGCGGCCATTGCCTTCACGGCGACCTGCCGGGTCATCGCATCGAGCCGGCCGAGGCTCTTCGCCTTCTCCACGATCGACGGCGGCGACAGCGGCCCCAGGTCGGGGTCGGTGTAGCGCACCAGCGCCTCGAAGGCCCAAATCTGGCCGGTGACCAGGCTCACGATGGGCTGGAAGGCGAGTTCGAGCAGGTCCTCGTCGATGGCCCTGGCGATGATGTCGTTCATCTGGCTCGAGCGGTGACTGGAGATGTTGATGCTGCTCTCCTGCGCGGAGCCGCCCCGACGCCGGGTCTTCTTGATCGCGAGCATGGCCCGGTCGGCATCCTGCACCAGCTGGGAGAGATCGGTCTCCCGGTGGGCAGAGTAGGCCAGCCCGATGCTCATCATCGGGTGGAACGTTGCCGGGCCGACGGTGAGCGGTTCCCCGGTGGTGGCGAGGATGCGCTCGGCCACGACCTTCGCCTCGCCGAGGGAGGTGAGGTGGGTCAGGATGACCACGAACTCGTCGCCGCCGACCCGGGCGACCAGGTCGTCCGGGCGCACGACGGCACGCAGGCGCCGGCCGAGTTCGCGCAGCACCTCGTCGCCGGCCGCATGCCCGTGCCGGTCGTTCAGCCGCTTGAAGTCGTCGAGGTCGAGGAAGAGCACCGCGAGGGCCTCGGAGTAGTCCCGGTGGTCGTTGACGTTCGCCAGCGCCGCCTGGAACGCGCCGTAGTTGGGCAGGCCGGTGAGCGGGTCGGTGTTCGCGCGCAGGGTCAGCCCCGCGACGTTCTGGCCGGCCCTGACCACCATTTCGGCGGTCGTCACCAGGGCGTCGAGTGCCCGGCGGTCGTTCCCGGTGAACGCGCCGTCCATCGCGTCCCGGCTGACCACGATGTACCGCTCGGCGCCCGGCGCAACGAACGTCAACGGCAGGCTGATTTCGCCCGGCCGGGCCGGCTCCTCGCGCACGACGACCGTTTCGACCCCGACAGCGTCGGCGACGGCCTGGCAGAGCACCTCGGCGATCTCGGCCCCCGACCGCGCGCCGGTCTCGGCATCCGCACTCAGGGCGCTGGCGCCGGCGACGAGGCCGGCCAGCCGGCGACGCATGTCGGTGAGGACGGAGATGACCTTGACGATCGCCGCGACGATCACGATTCCGAGGAGCACCTCGAGTGTGTTCACGGTCGCGCTCACCTCGACGAGGAAGGGCGGTCCCACGACGCTCCAGAGTGCGGCGAGCACAGCGACGAGGACCGCGCCGAGGACCGCGCCGGTCAGTCGGAGGGGCGAGAGCGGCGGTCGCCCGCCCCGATCGACGGGAGGACCGATGATCCGTTTGCACAGGACCTCCACCAGGAGCACGAATCCGACGTAGCCGACGCACGCCGCGGCCACCGCGGCGAGGTCGGTCAACCCGAGGACCCGAAGCCCGGTGAAGAGCCCGGCGGAGAGGAGCCCGCCCAGGCTTTGCAGGCCGGCGCTGTAGAGGGCGACCGTGATGCGGCCGGCTTCGAGGAGCACGGCGAGGAGCACGCCGAGCGCGATGGCCCCGATCGCCGTCGGCATCGACACCAGGGAGGCCATGGCCGGCAGGGCGAGAACCGGGAGGGAGATCATCGGGCTGCGGTGCGCGACGCTGCCGAGCCGCACCCAGGTGAGTTCGAGCACGCCGGCGCAGAGAACACCGAGCGCGGCGACGGCCCAGTGCTCCGGCGGAGCCGGGACGAGCGAGACCACCGCGCCGACGATCGCCAGGAGGGCGGCTGCGGCGAAGGCGGCGAGGCCGAAGCGCCCCACGCCTGCTGCCACCGAATTCCCACCCATGCTTCCACACATTAGTGCACCGGCCTCTCTGCCTGCGCCCCCCACTCCCGGTGCCCCTCGGGGCGCGGGAGGTGGAGGCGAGACCGGCACGTTTGCCCGCCGGATGTCTCGGACCCGCGCCTTGAATCGGAGAAATTCGCGACACGCCGCGTTCGCGGGCAGGACACGCCGCTAATCGCGAAAAACTCCATCCGGGACGTTCGCCTACCGCTGGGCGCGAGCGCTGGCCGTGGGTCGACTAGCCGGCGGCCGGCTCGGAGACGTGCCCGGCGGTCAGGTCGGCGGCGACGAGTTCGGCGATCTGCACGGCGTTGAGCGCGGCGCCCTTGCGGAGGTTGTCGCTGGTGATGAACAGGGCGAGGCCGCGCCCGTCCGGCACACCGCGGTCCTGGCGGACGCGGCCGACGAAGCTCGGGTCCTGGCCGGCCGCTTCGAGGGGGGTGGGGACATCCGTCACGACCACGCCGGGCGCGGTGGCGAGCAGTTCGAGCGCACGGGCGACCGTGAGCGGGCTGGCGAATTCGGCGTTTATGGAGAGCGAGTGCCCCGTGAAAACGGGCACTCGCACGCAGGTGCCGGACACGAGCAGGTCGGGCAGGCCGAGGATCTTGCGGCTCTCGTTGCGGAGCTTCTTCTCTTCGTCGGTCTCGAACTCGCCGTCGTCGACGATTGACCCGGCCAGCGGCACCACGTCGAACGCGATCGGGCGGGCGTAGAGCACGGGGTCCGGCATGGCCACGGCCGAGCCGTCGTGCACGAGCTGGAGCAGGTTGTCATTGAGCGCGGCGGCGCGCACCTGGCTGGCCAGCTCCCGGGCGCCGGCCAGTCCGCTGCCGGACACGGCCTGGTAGGTGCTCACGATCAGGCGTTCGAGGCCGGCCTCGTCGTGCAGCACCTTGAGCACGGGCATGGCGGCCATGGTGGTGCAGTTCGGGTTGGCGATGATGCCCTTGACGGCCTGCCCGATCGCCTCCGGGTTGACCTCGCTCACGACCAGGGGGACCTCGGGGTCCATCCGCCAGCCGGAGGAGTTGTCGATGACTGTGACGCCGGCCGCGGCGTAGCGCGGCGCCTGGGCGCGGGAGAGCGTGGCGCCGGCGGAGAAGATGGCGACGTCGAGGCCGGTCGGGTCGGCGGTGGCCGCGTCCTCGACGACGATCTTCTCGCCCTTCCACGGCAGGGTGGTGCCGGCGGAGCGGGCGGAGGCGAAGAAACGGATGCCGGCGACCGGGAAGTCCCGCTCCTCCAGCAGGCGGCGCACGACGGCGCCGACCTGGCCGGTGGCCCCGACGACGCCGATCTGGATTCCTGCGGTGCTGGTCACGATGTTGTCCTTACGGTTGGCATTCGGTCCGACCCGGTCGATCTTCCTGAGTCAATGTTCATAACTCCTGCAATTCTTCCAGTTCGGGGCTGGAGGCGGCACTCCCGGCGGATCTCAGTCGAAATTGCAGGAGTTATGCGCGAAGCGGCGGTGTCATCGGCGCGGCCGAGGCGGCAGTGCCGGGACGGGATGCCGGCTAGCGGCCGGTGCCGCCGTGCACGATCGCGTCGTCGGCGGCGTCGAGCCCGAAGGCCGTGTGCACGACCCGGAGCGCCTCGTTGATGGTGTCGGCGCGGGTCACGACCGAGATCCGGATCTCACTGGTCGAGATCATCTCGATGTTGATCCCGGCCTCGTAGAGCGCCTCGAACAGGCGGGCCGAGACGCCGGTGTTGGTGCGCATCCCGGCGCCGACGAGGGCGAGCTTGCCGATCTGGTCGTCGTATTGCAGGCCGGCAAAGCCCACGTTGTCCTGTTCGTTGGTCAGCGCGGTCAGCACCTGCTGGCCCTCCGACTTGGGCAGGGTGAAGGAGATGTCGGTCAGCCCGGTGGACGCGGCGGACACGTTCTGCACGATCATGTCCACGTTGGCGTTTGTCTTCGCGACGATCTTGAAGATCTGGGCGGCCTTGCCGGGGATGTCGGGGACTCCGACGACCGTGACCTTCGCTTCGCTCAGGTCGGCGGCGACCCCGGCGATGATTGGTTCTTCCACTGTCTCTCCATTCGCGGTTGCGGGATTGGGCTGTGCGGCGCCCGGGACCGACGAGCTCGGGATGGCGCCGGTCCGGCCGGTCGTCAGCGGGTTGTAGACGATGGTGCCGATGTTGTTGTTGAACGAGGACCGCACGTGCAGGGTCACCCCGTGCCGCCTGGCGTATTCCACCGCCCGAATATAGAGGACCTTGGCACCGGCGGCGGCGAGTTCGAGCATTTCCTCGCTGGTGATCCGGTCGAGCTTGTGCGCGCGGGGAACAACGCGCGGGTCGGCCGTGAAGACGCCGTCGACATCCGTGTAGATCTCGCAGATGTCGGCGCCCAGGGCGGCGGCGAGGGCGACGGCGGTGGTGTCGGAGCCGCCGCGGCCGAGCGTGGTGATGTCCTTGGTGTCGCGGTTGAAGCCCTGGAAGCCGGCGACGATCGCCACCGCCCCGTCATCGAGCGCGTCGCGGATGCGGCCCGGGGTCACGTCGACGATGCGCGCGGCGCCGTGCTGGGCATCCGTGATCATGCCGGCCTGGCTGCCGGTGAAGGACCGGGCGTCGTACCCCATGCTCTTGATGGCCATCGCCAGCAGCGCCATCGAGATGCGCTCCCCCGCGGTGAGCAGCATGTCCAGTTCGCGCGGGGCGGGGATCGGGGTGACCTGGTGGGCCAGGTCGAGGAGCTCGTCGGTGGAGTCGCCCATGGCGGAGACGGCGACGACGACCTCGTTGCCGGCCTTGCGGGTGTCGACGATGCGCTTGGCCACGCGCTTGATGCTTTCCGCGTCGGCGACGGATGAACCGCCGAACTTCTGCACGATCAAGCTCACGTGGGACTCCTGAACATCGGGTAGGCGGGCACAGCCCAAGCTCCCATCATAAATGCGTTTGTATTCGGCGACGGCAATGTGACGGCATGTGCGCCCGGGTGGCCGACAGTCCGTTGAGGCGGAGAAATTCGCGACACGCCGTCTTCGCGGGCGCCGCCGACGGCGTGTCGCGAAAAACTCCGCTCGAACGCCCGCAACGGATGCCGCGGTGCCGGAGCAGGAGCGCCTCGCGGTCGCGGAACGGTGCGGGACGGGCATCCGTGGGCGCGGAGGGGCATCCGTGGGTGTGGGCTAGTGGGCGTGGGCTAGTGCGTGACGGTGCGGCGCCCCTCGAAGGCCCGGCCGAGGGTGACCTCGTCGGCGTATTCGAGGTCGCCACCGACGGGCAGCCCCGACGCGAGGCGGGTGACCGTGATCTCGAGGGTCGTGAGCAGCCGGGACAGATAGGTGGCCGTTGCCTCGCCCTCGAGGTTGGGGTCGGTGGCGATGATGACTTCCTGCACCGTGTTGTCGGCGAGGCGCTGCATCAGCTGGCGGATGCGCAGGTCGTCGGGCCCGATGCCGTCGATGGGGCTGATCGCCCCGCCGAGCACGTGGTAGAGCCCCTTGAACTCGCGGGTGCGCTCGATCGCGACGACGTCTTTGGCCTCTTCGACCACGCAGATCATGGCCGGGTTGCGGCGGGGGTCGCGGCAGATCAGGCAGGTTTCCTGCTCGGAGACGTTCCCGCAGATGGAGCAGAAGCGCACCTTGTCGCGCACCTCGAGCAGCACGTTCGCGAGCCGGGTCACGTCGAATTGCTCGGTCTGCAGGATGTGGAATGCGATGCGCTGGGCGGACTTCGGGCCGATGCCGGGGAGCCGGCCGAGTTCGTCGATCAGTTCCTGAACGATGCCTTCGTACATGGACTAGTCGCCTCTGCTTCGGGATGCCGGGATGTGATCTTGTTCTTCGAGGAAGGTCGCGCCGAGGATCTCGCGCACGACGGATTCTCCGTAACGCTGCTTCTCGGCGAAGGCCGGGCCGCGCCGGGCCTTCGCCGCGGCGGTGCCCGCCGGGGCCTTGCCCGCCTGCGGTGCCGTGCGGGTGGCGGGGGAACCCGGGTGCCCAGCGGTCGTCTGGGTGCCAACCGGGCCGGAAGCGGAGCCTGCTGCTGACGCGACGGGCGACCGGGAATCCGGGACGGATGCCGGGACGGATGCCGGCGGACGCGCCGGCGCCGACCGCTCGAACCGGTCGGGCGGGTACTCATCGTCGGGCGGCACGTCGCCGTCCTCGTGGGGCGGCGGTTCGTCGTAGGGCGGCGGTTCGTCCTCGAACGGGGGCGGGTCGTCGAACGGGGGCGGGTCGTCGAACGGGGGCGGCGAGGGGGTGTCGCTCGTTCCCTCCGGCGCGGCGGGTGCTGCCGCCGTGGATGCGGAGGGCGTTTGTGCCGAGGGCGGGGATGCGGAGGGAGTGGGTGCCGAGGGCGGGGGTGCGGAGGGCGGGGGTGCCGAGGGTGTGGGTGCCGAGGGTGTGGGTGCGGAGGGCGGGGGTGCCGAGGGAGTTGCCGGGGACGGCACCGAGGCGGACGACGCGGTCGATGCGGGAGACGGCGCGGCGTCGGGCGTCCGCGGCGGGGCTCCACCTACCGAGGCTGCCGATGCCGATGCCGATCCCGGGATGACTGCGGTGGCCCAGGCGGTGACCGCCGCTCCGGCCGGCGCCGGGGTTCGCATCGGGCGCTCGGAGGCCGGGCGCGCTTCGGTGCCGGGACTGGAACTGGGACTGGAGTGGGAAGCGGCGTCAGAGCCAGAGCCAGAGCCAGAGCCAGAGCCAGAGCCAGCATCAGCATCAGCATCAGCATCAGCATCAGCATCAGCATCAGCATCAGCATCAGCGTCGGTGTCCGAGCCAGAGTCGGTGTCCGAGCCAGCGTCAGCGTCGGTGTCGGTGTCCGAGCCAGGCCGAGAGCCCACACCGTGCCCGGACTCGGGCCCAGACTCGGACTCGGACTCAGGCTCGGGCTCAATCCCGGGCTCGGTGTCCGGCGGTGCGTCCTCGGATTCCGGCGGTGCGTCGTCGTCGGTGGCCGGCGCCGGCTCGGTGGCCGGAACTGGCGCGCCGCCGGCGGCGCGCCCTGCTCCCCCACGGTTGGCCTCGGCGCCGGACCGCTCGGGAACGCTTCGGTCCTCGGTGCGGGCGGACTCCGACGGGCCAGCGGGGGGCCACGGGGCCGACGGGGC
>NZ_SOHH01000086.1 GCF_004403515.1 Cryobacterium fucosi
ACCCGGCCGCCGCGGTCGGCCAGATCCCGGGGGCGGGCGCCGGGACGACGCGGGCGCCGGCGGCGCGGGCGACGGCGGCCGACGCATCCGTGCTCCTGTTGTCGACGACGATGACCTCGTCGGCGGGGCGGGTCTGGGCCGCCAGCGCGGCGAGGCAGACGGCCAGGAAGCCGGCGTCGTTGTAGCACGGGATGACGACCGAGATCGTAGACATGTCGCCCACCTTTCCCCGCCCATGCCGCGTCCTGGAGCCGAGCCTACGCTCGCGCCGTCGATCCGGCCGGAAGCGCCGAGGTCAGAGCGCGCGACAGTGCGTGGTCAGGAAACCGATCTTGTCGATCGCCACGGTGACGGTCGACCCGTCCCGCAGGAACACCGGGGGTTTCCGGCTGTACCCGGCGCCGCCCGGGCTGCCGGTGGAGATGAGGGTGCCCGGCAGCAGGGTCGACGTCTTCGACAGGTAGGAGATGATCTCGGCGACCGTGCGCACCATGTCGCCGCTTGAGGCGTCCTGCAGGATGCGGCTGTCGACGTGGGTGGTCAGCCACAGGTCCTGCGGGTCGCCGATCTCGTCGGCGGTGACGACAACCGGGCCGGTCGGCGTGAAACCGTCGAAGGACTTGCAGCGTGACCACTGCGCCTCGGAGAACTGCAGGTCGCGGGCGGTGATGTCGTTGACGACCGTGTAGCCGAAGACGTGGTCGAGGGCGTCCTGCACGGACACGTTGCGGGCCGCGCGGCCGATGACGACCCCGACCTCCGCCTCGTAGTCGACCTGTGCGGTCAGGTCGGTCGCCCAGGTGATCGTCGACTCGTGGCCGGTGAGCGAGTTGGGCCAGAGTGAGAACACGGTCGCCGCCGCCTCCGCGCGGAGTTGCAGCTCGGAGGAGTGGGCGGCGTAGTTGGCTCCGATGGCGATGATCTGCGGCGGGCGGAGCACGGCGGACGAATAGCGCAGGTCGTCCAGCGGGGTGAGGGTGGCGCCGTGCGACACGGCGTTCAGGGTCAGCGCGCGCACCCGGTCGTAGTCGTCGTCGCCCTTCTCGATCAGGTCCTGCAGGTCGCGGGGGGCGTCGTCCATGATTTCGTCGAGGAACACCGCCGAGTCGTCGAAAACCGCGGCAAGACGTGGGGTGGACTGGCCATCAACTCTGAGGTGCGCGAATTTCACCTGTTCAGGCTATCGGCCGCCGGAGGGGTTTGCCTGTTGGCGCCGCCGATCAGGCCGGTTCCGGCCGGGATGGGGCCGCCGGCCCGGCCGCGCGCCACAGGTGCATGCCCGCGTAGCTTCGCCACGGTGCCCAGCCGGCGCCGTGCGCGGCCAGCCGTTTCGCGTCCCCGGGCAGCGCGAGCCGCGCGGCGCCCTGCCGGAGCGCCAGGTCACTGGTGAGCAGGATGTCGGGGCTGCCGAGCACCCGCATGGCCAGGTAGCCGGCCGTCCACGGTCCGATCCCGGCCAGCGCGGTCAGGCTCGACTCCAGCGTCTCCCTGGCCTGGCCGTAGGAGAGCACGAGCTCACCGGAGGCGAGGGCCTCGGCGACCCGGATGACCGTGTCGATCCGCGCGGCGGGCCCGCGCAGCACGTCGCGACCGTCGGCGGCGATCCGGGCGGCGGTCGGGAAATGCCGGGACAGCCCCGGCGTGGCGCCGGCATCCGGGAACGGGTCGCCGAGGGCCTCGGCGAGGCGGGAGAGCGCCGTGCGGGCGGCCGCCACCGAGACCTGCTGGCCGAGGAGGGCCCGGAACAGGGTCTCCTCCGGGTCCATGCTGCCCGGCAGCCTGATGCCGGGGGTGCCGGCGACCGAGGCGGTGAGCAGCGGGTCGGCCGCCAGCGCCAGGTCGATGGCCTGCGCGTCCGCGTCGAGGTCGAGCAGGCGGCGCACCCGGCTGACCAGGGGGGCGAGGTCGGCGAGGCTGGTGAGCCGGGCGACGCAGCTCACGAGCGGGGCAGCCGGACTGCCGGCCAGGGACAGCTCGACCGCGGCGAAGCCGTTCGGCAGGCGGAGGGTGCGCGAGTAGGAGTCGGCCGTGACCGCCTCGACGCCCGGGATCGCGCGCACGCCGAGGAAGCCGAGCACGCCGCGACCGTCGAACGGCGCCCGGGCGGGGAGCTGCAGGGTGACGGTCGTGGCGATCCCTGGTTCGCCGGTCGGCTCGGCGCCGTTCCGGCTCGCGTATCCAGGCCGGACGGCCGCCTGCATCCTGCTCCGCAGCTCGGACGGTGTGCGTTCGTAGACGGCGGCGATGGTGTCGTTGAACTGGCGGATGCTGCCGAAGCCGGCGGCGAAGGCGACCTCGCTGATCGGCAGCCCCGTGCCGAGCAGCAACCGGGCGGTCTGCGCGCGGTGCGCTCGGGCGAGCGCGAGCGGGCCGGCCCCGAGCTCGTCGACGAGCACCCGGGTGAGGTGCCGCTCGCTGTAGCCGAGCCGTGCGGCCAGCCCGGTCACGCCCTCCCGCTCGACCGCGCCGTCTATGATCAGCCGCATCGCCCTGGCGGCCAGGTCGTCACGGATGTTCCAGTCGGGCGAGCCGGGGACGGCATCCGGCAGGCAGCGTTTGCAGGCGCGCAGGCCGGCCTCGTGGGCGGCTGCGCTGGTGAGGTAGAACGACACGTTCGAGGGCTTCGGGGTGACGGCCGGGCAGCTCGGCCGGCAGTAGATGCCGGTGGAATGCACGCCCGTGATGAACTGACCGTCGAACCGGGAATCCCGGGACGACATGGCGCGGTATCGCTCGGCAAAGACCGGGTCGGCCACGCCGGTTCCTGCCCCGGCTCCCGCACCGGGCGTGGGCGTCGCGGGCGGGCGGGACGCAGGCCGGCTGAACTCGGTCGATTTCACGCTTCCAGCCTGACAGGTCAGGGCCCGGTTCGATAGCGGGAATCGGACATGGCCGCGTGCGGGCGCCCGCCGGGGCATGGCCGGGGAGCACGCGCACCGGCGGGCCGGTACTGTGGCGGCATGACCGCATTGGAGCGACTGCAGGCCGAACTGGGCACGATCGTGAGCGTTGACCCGGCGGAACTCGCGGCCGCCCGCGCCGACCGGTCCGGCTGGGTGGCCGCCGGGCTGCCGCTGGCCGTGGTGCGGGCCGGCACGGTCGAGCACGTGCAGGCGACGCTGCGGATCGCCTCGGAGTGGCGCGTCCCCGTCGTCACCCGCGGCGCCGGGACCGGCCTCGCCGGGGGTGCCTGCGGCACCGACGGGTCGATCGTACTCAGCGTTGCCGGGATGAACCGCATCCTCGAGATCCGGCCGGAGGACGAACTGGCGGTGGTCGAACCCGGGGTGATCAACCAGCATCTGGGCGACGCCCTCCTCGAACACGGTCTGTGGTTCGCCCCCGACCCGGCCAGCAGGGCCATCTCCACCGTCGGCGGGAACATCGCGACGAACGCCGGCGGGCTGCTCTGCGCGAAGTACGGGGTGACCAGGGAGGCCGTGCTCGGACTCACGGTCGTGCTCGCCGACGGCAGCCTGCTCCGCACCGGCCGCCGCACGGTGAAGGGCGTCACCGGCTACGACCTGACCGCGCTGCTCACCGGGTCGGAGGGCACCCTGGGTGTGATCGTGGAGGCGGTGGTGCGGACCAGGGCGATCACGGCGGGGGAGACGGTCACCATCGGCGCGGTGTTCCCCGACGTGGGCCGGGCGGCCGCGGCATCCGTGCTCGTCACGGCGGCTCGGATCCGCCCGGCCGTGATGGAACTGATCGACCCCGTCGCCCTCGCCCTGATCGCGGCGCACCTCGGACCGGCGGCGTCGGCCGGGCTCCCGCTCGGCCGGGGCGCGTTCCTGCTGGTGCAGACGGATGGGCCGGCGGCCAGGGCGGAGGCCGAGCAGGCCGTGGCCGTGCTCCGTGCGGCGGGCGGCGAGGCGCGGCTGTCCACGGATGCGGCCTCGGCTGAACGTCTGCTCGACGTGCGGCGGGCCGCGCACCCCGCGCTGGCCGCCCACGGGCAGGTCCTGATCGAAGACGTCTGCGTGCCGCGGTCCCGCATGAAGGAGATGTTCGACCGGATCGCCGAGATCAGCGCGCGCACCGGTGTGCCGATCCCGACCGTCGCACACGCCGGCGACGGCAACCTGCACCCGAACTTCGTCATCCCGGTCGACCGGGGGAGGCCCGCCGACGAGCAGGTGGTCCCTGAGCCGATCTGGGCCGCGGCCGGCGAGTTGTTCCGTGCCGCGCTCGACGTCGGCGGCACCCTCACCGGGGAGCACGGGGTAGGCGTGTTGAAGCGGCGCTGGCTGGCCGAGGAGCTCGGCGACACGAGCTTCGAGCTGCAACGCCGGATCAAGACCGTGTTCGACCCGCTGGCCATCCTGAACCCCGGGACCATGTTCGCCTCCTGACCGGCGCGGAACGCGGCGGCCACCAGTAGGGTGTTGCGCATGACCTTCGAGACCCCGGCATCCGAACGCGACCTGGCTGCCCCCGAGGTGAACCCGGCGGTGAACCCGGCGGTGAACCCGGCGCTGCACCCGGTGCGGCAGGTCTGGACCACCCCGGTGCGCCGCCCCGGCGGTGCCGCGGTCGCCCTCGCGATCATCGGGATCGTCGTCGCCTGTGGGGCGCTCTTGCTCGTCCTGGTCTATCTGTCCACCTTCCTCGGCCCTGGCGCGCTGCTCATCTGCCTCGCACTCGCGCTCGTGCCGCTGAGCGTGATCCTGCTCGCGGTGCGCTGGATCGACCGGTGGGAGCCGGAGCCGCGGCCGGCGCTCTGGTTCGCGCTGCTCTGGGGCGCCGGGGTGTCGGTCGTCTCGGCCCTCGTCTTCGACCTCGGGGTGAAGCTGGCCCTGGCCGCCGCCGGTGCGGCCGCGACCGGCGACGGCACCGACTTCCTCACCGGTGTGGTCCAGGCGCCGATCGTCGAGGAAACGGCGAAGGGTGCCGGCATCCTGCTGCTGTTCTGGGCGATGCGGCGCCGGTTCGACGGCCCGGTCGACGGCGTGGTCTACGCCGCCACGATCGCGGCGGGCTTCGCCTTCTCGGAGAACATCCAGTACTTCGGGGTCGCGATGATCGAAGGCGGAGCAGAGACCCTCGGCTTCACCTTCCTGGTGCGCGGCGTGCTCTCCCCGTTCGCCCACGTCATGTTCACCGCGTGCACGGGCATCGCGTTCGGGCTGGCTGCCCGCCGCCGGGCCGGTGGCATGGTCGGCACGGTGCTGCTCGGACTCGTCTGCGCGGTGGCATTGCACGCGCTCTGGAACGGCGCGTTCTACCTGCTCGTCGGCGACACGAACCTGATCTCGTACTACCTGCTCGTGCAGGTTCCGCTCTTCATCACGGCCGTCGTGGTCGTGGTGCTGCTGCGGCAGCAGGAGGAACGGATCACAAAGCGCCGCCTGATGGAGTATGCGGCGGCCGGCTGGTTTTCCACCGCGGAGGTCGAGATGCTGGCCACCCCGCAGGGGCGGCGGCAGGCGCGCGGCTGGGCGGCGGGTCAGCCCCGGGACCGGCGGGCCGGGATGAACGACTTCATCACGGATGCCACCCGGCTCGCCTTCGCCCGCCAGCGGATGCTCAACGGCAGCGCCGGCAACGTCGACCGGGCCGACGAGGCGCAGCTGCTGACGCTGGTGCGGCATGACCGCGCCGCCGTGGTCGGCGACGCCGACCTGGCGCGCTGACCGGAGGCACGCGGCATCCGCGGCCGGCACATCTGCGGCAGACATAGAACTCGCCGCCCGGTGGTGTGGCGATGCCGACGACTCTCCCGGTGCGGCGAGTTACTGACTTCATAGTGCGCCTTCCGGCCCCGTTCGCGCAAGGGGGAATTTTCCGGTGTGCGATCGGGGCCGGGATCGGGTTGGATAGGACCATGACTGATCTGAACTCCAAGCCCGAACTCGACGCGCCGGAGGGCCCAGCGCCCGAGGCCCTCACCGTTACCGACATCGTGGTTGGCGAGGGCGCCGAGGCGACCCCCGGCGCCACCGTCGACGTGCACTACCTGGGCGTCGAGTACGACACCGGGGACGAATTCGACTCGTCGTGGAACCGCGGCCAGTCGATCAACTTCCCCCTCGGCTCCCTGATCGCCGGCTGGCAGCAGGGCATCCCCGGGATGAAGGTCGGCGGGCGTCGCCGGCTCGTCGTGCCGCCGCACCTGGCCTACGGCCCCGCGGGCGGCGGACACCGCCTGTCCGGCCAGACCCTGATCTTCGTGATCGACCTGCTCGGCGTCAGCTAGGCCTCGAGCTCGCCGGTGGTCGAGCCGTGCGGTGGTCGAGCCGTGCGGTGGTCGAGCCGTGCGGTGGTCGAGCCGTGCGGTGGTCGAGCTTGTCGAGACCAGGTCGTGTGGGGGTCTCGACAAGCTCGACCACCGGATGTCGGCTCGACCAGCGGATGTCGGCTCGACCAGCGGATGCAGGCTCGACCAGCGGATGTCGGCTCGACCACCGGTCGCCGAGGACCGAGTCCGCCGGTGGTCGAGCCTGTCGAGACCAGGTCGGGTGCGCTTCGTCAGGTCTCGTGGTCGATGCGCACGTGCTTGATCCGCGAGGCGTGGCCGCGCACGATGCTCACTGCGCCGCGCGGAACCCCGAAGTGCTTCGCGAGCAGCTTCACCAGCGCGTCGTTCGCGGCCCCCTCGACCGCCCGTTGCTGCAGGTAGACCGTCAGTGCGGCATCCGCCGGGGGCCCGGTCGCCGCGCCGCCCGGCCCGGCATCCGTGGGCTCGTCGACGGTGACCAGCGGGCCCTTGCGGCTGCCCGGTTTCACGTGCACTGTGAGATTCACCGTTCGGGTCACTCCGGTCCCCTCAGAGAGATGGTCACCCTGACAACGCTAGTGGGCGGAGATAATGGGCCATGATCTCAATCGACTGCGCACGCGCCCTGGCCGACGCCGGGCTGCGCTGGCACCCGGTCTCCGGCGACGCGTTCCGGATCGAACGGTCCGGCTTCGAGAACGACGTCTTCACGGTCAGTGACATGACGATCGAGCCGCACGAGTTCGACACCGGAACGATCCTCGGCTTCAACGGCACCACCGAGTGGGCGCTGGATTCGCTGGCTCTGGAGGACGCGCTCTGGCTGCCGCGCGAGGACCAGTTGCGTGTCCTGCTCCGCAGCTCCTTCCGTTCGCTCACCCGGATCGGAGAGGACGCCTACCGGGTGCGCGTCGAGTTGGCCGGCACCGACGAGAGCCATGACGCGGCAGACCCGGCGGATGCCTACGCCCTCGCCCTGTTCCGGCTGATCCGGCTCTCCGGCGACGACCGGCTCTCCGGCGACGACCTGGTCTCGTGAACGTGCCCGGCCCGGACTGGTGGGAGATCGTGCTCGGCGTTGCCGGCGGCATCCTGGTCCTGTGGCTGATGCTGGTCGGCCTGCTCTGGTGGGCGGCCCGCACGCAGTCAGACCCGACCCGGCTGCGAGACGCGCTGCGCCTGATCCCCGACGTGGTGCGGCTGCTTCGGCGCCTGGCGGCCGACCGCACCGTCCCGACCGGCGTGCGGGTGTGGCTGGTCGTGCTCCTGGGCTATCTCCTCTCGCCGATCGACCTGGTGCCGGACTTCATCCCGGTGCTGGGCTACGCGGACGACGCGATCATCGTCGCGGTCGTGCTGCGGTTCGTCACCCGGCGTGCGGGGGCGGAGGCGCTCGAGCGGCACTGGCCCGGATCCCCGCAGGGGCTGGCGGCGCTGCGCACCCTGGCCGGGCTCTGACCTCAGACGCGCGGCCCGTCGACGGCGGATGCCGGGCCCCGGCCGGCGGGGACGGTCAGGCGATCCAGGCGATCCAGGACGCTGTGGGGCCTGTTCGAGGCCGATGCGTTCGTCATGGCGGGCCAGGCTAGTAGCGCTCGGGTTCCGGCCCGAGCTGGAAACGCCGCCCGGTGATCACCTGGGGGGTGATCTCCACGTAGATGTACTTGAGGGTGGGGATGAGCGGCCGCAGGGGCAACTGGTCGGCAGCCTCGATCTCGTGCTGCGTGTCGAGGACGCGGGCGTGGCCCCGCACGACGACGCTCCACGCCTCGTCGCGGCCGATGCCGTCGGTCTCGAAAGCAACCTTGTTGTTCACGGTGAGTTCGAGCAGTTTCGTGCCCTCCGCCGTGCGGAAGACCAGCCGCCGGTCGGCGGCGATGAAATTGACCGGGTAGATGTCGGGTTCCCCGGAGATGCTCATCGCGAGGCGCCCGAAACTCGACGAGATCAGGAGCTCCCAGCATTCGTCTTCGCTGAGGTGCCGGACCGGATACAGGTCGTTGGTTTCCATGCCCCATATTCCCATGCCATCGGGTCGGATGTGAGCATGCGTCGCAGCAATCCGCCCTCGGTCCGGGGCTGCGGTCATCCGGGAGGCTGGGAGTTGACTCCAAACCCGCCGAGTGGCGAGTCAGGGGAGCGCCTGGGCCCTGCCGAACGAGGGCCTGGCCCGGAATCGGCGTCCTGCGACGCCTTCACCCGGTCGACGAGTTCCTTCCAGGGCCCGCGGACCTGAGGTTCGGCCAGGACCACCTCGTTCGGCGCGCACCGGATGCGGTAGACGAAACGATCCGGTTCGGGTGCCCGCGCCGACACCTCCGCCCAGGGCAGCGCCGTGATCAGGCTGAACCAGTCGGCGGCGTCGGGCTGCGCGTCGATGTCGACTTCCCAGGTGATGCGGATGCCGGCGATGCCCCCGCTCCGTGAAACGACGACCTTCATGCCGCCGATGTTACTCCGGGCGCGGCGGCCCCGGGATGCCGGCTGCCAGGCCGGAGCCGAGGCCGACGGTGGTCCAGCCGGCGACGACGGCCCGGTGTTCGGCCGATCCGATGCCGTAGCGTTTGACGGCCGCGCGGGCCGTCGCCCTGGCGAAGGCGGCGAAGCTGACGGTGCCGCCGAGGGTGCCGCTGGTCAGGGTGTCGTACCAGATCTGCCCCGGCGCGTCCCACGCGTTGCCGCCCAGTGCCTCGGCGACCAGATAGAACGCCCGGTTCGGGATGCCGGAGTTCAGGTGCACCCCGCCGTTGTCGTCTTCGGTCTCCAGATAGCCGGCCATGCTGTCCGGCTGCGGGTCCCGGCCGAGCACATCGTCGTTGTAGGCGGTGCCCGGTGCCTTCATCGACCGCAGGGCAACCCCCTGCACCTGGTCGGTGAAGAGCCCCTCGCCGATCAGCCAGCCGGCCTCGGCCGTTGACTGGCCCCGCGCGTGCTGTTCGACGAGGCCGAACACGTCGGACATCGACTCGTTGACGGCCCCGGACTGGCCCTGGTAGGTGAGGTTCGCGGTGAACTGGGTCATGCCGTGGGTGAGCTCATGCCCGATCACGGTCAGCGACGCCGTGAACCGGTTGAACACCTGGCCGTCTCCGTCGCCGAAGACCATCCGCTCGCCGTCCCAGAAGGCATTGTCGTAGTTGCGTCCGTAGTGCACGGTGGCGTCGAGGGGCAGCCCTCGGTCGTCGATCGAGTCTCGTTGGAAACGGTTCCAGAACAGGTCGTGCGTGCTGCCGAGCCCGTCCCACGCCTCCCGGACCGTCACGTCGGGCACGGGCGGGTGACCCTCGGCCCGCACCAGGCGACCCGGCAGGCGCTCGAGGCCGCCGGCATCCGAGATGCTGCGGTCGATCCGGCCCGGCACCCGCGCCGGTGCGCCGCCGCGCAGGCC
>NZ_SOHH01000016.1 GCF_004403515.1 Cryobacterium fucosi
CACCGTGTCCACCGGTGCGAACCTGTCGGTCGACACGATCCCGTTCACGGCCACTCAGACCCGGATGACGATGAGCGTCTACAGCCCTGCTGCGGGCGTGCGCGTTCGGATGAAGGTCGAGAATGCGGGTAACCCCGGTCAGAACGTCGAGACGGATGCGTTCACCACGGTCGCCGGGGCGTGGGAGACCCTGACCTTCGACTTCGGCGACAATTCCACCCACTACATCCCCGACGGGCCGACGACCTACGACCTGACCAAGCCGACCCAGAATTTGAACCTGACCAGCACCTACAACAAGGTGAGTGTCTTCTTCGACTACTTCGTCGGCGCCGGCGGCTATGCACCGATGCCGTCCGACCGCACGTACTTCTTCGACGACCTGAGCGGGGTTCTCTGAGCTGATACGGCGCGGTTGACACGGCGCGGTTGACACGCGGCGGCACCCTCGGGGCCGCCGCCGCGTGCTACTCGGCGGCGTGCGCCTCGAGGAACTCGTAGACCTCGGTGTCGTCGACGCCGGGGAACGTGCCACTCGGCAGCGGGGAGAGCACATGCGCGTGCAGCCGGGCGCTCGGCCAGGCCTTCCCGGCCCAGCGGGAGGAGACCTCTGACGCCGGGCGGCGGCAGCACGACTCGTCGGGGCAGCGGGACACCGCCCGCTGGGCGGTCTCCCGGCCGCGGAACCACTTCGCCTGCGCGAACGGCACCCCGACGCTGATCGAGAACTCGCCGCCGTCCGCCGCACCGGTCTGGGTGGCCGACCAGAATGTGCCGACCGGCGTGTCGGTGTACTGGTAGAACTCGGTGGTGCGGTTGGTGTGGGTGAAGGCGCTCCGGGCGCTCCACTGCTTGCAGACGTACTGGCCCTCGATCGACCCGGTCACGTCGACCGGCAGCGGCAGTCCGTCGTTCTCGTAGCCCTTCTGCAGGGCGCCGTCGCCGTTGACCCGCAGGAAGTGCAGCGGCATCTCGAGGTGGGAGGTGGCCAGGTTGGTCAGGCGCAGGGCGGCGGCCTCGTGGGTCACCCCGAACGCATCGCGGAAGTCCTCGACCGAGAGCTCACGCTCCCGCTTGGCGTTGGCGAGGAACGCCACCGAGGCGTTCCGGGGCATCAGGCAGGCCGCCGCGAAGTAGTTGATCTGAAGCCTCTGCCAGAGGAACTCGGCGTAGCTGTCGGGGCGTTCGTGCCCGAGCAGCCGGTGCCCCATCGCCTGCAGCGCCATCGAGCGCAGCCCGTGACCGCCGGGGATCGACGCCGGCGGCAGATAGATGCGGTGGTTGACCAGGTCGGTCACCGACCGGGTCGAACCCGGCAGGTCGTTCACGTAGATGAGGTTGAAGCCGAGCTGCTCTGCCATCACGCTCACCTCGCGGTGGGTGAGCGCGCCCGACAGATGACCGGATGCCCGCACCTGGTCCTCGGCGAGCTGCTCGATGTCGGGCATGTAATTGTCCTGCTCGCGCATCTGCTCGCGCAGCTCGGTGTTCGCCCGCCTGGCCTCCTCCGGCGTGGCGATGGCCTCGCTGGCCAGGCGGGCGAGTTCCCGGTGCAGGCCGAGCAGGGATTCGAGCGCCGCGAGCGGCATGCCCTTGGTCACCTTCACCGTCGGCAGGCCGAGGGCACCGTAGAGCGGGTTCTTCTGCGCCCGGGCGAGCTCGATCTCCAGGGCCGCCCGCGTGTTGGGAGCCTCGCCGCTCAGCAGCTCGGTGATCGGCACGGCCAGGGCGGTGGCGACATCCTGCAGCGTCGACAGTTTGGGCTCGCGCCGACCGTTCTCGATCAGGGAGAGCTGGCTGCCGGCGAGGCCGACCCGGTCGCCGAGCTGGTCGAGGGTGAGCCCGCGCTCGCCGCGGAAATGACGGATGCGCAGGCCGAGGGTGACGAGGTCGGAAGCACGTGTGGGCATTCCTTAACATTACCGAAAGAATCACAATTCTTAACGGAAAGATTACCTGCGGAATGCGAGAAACAGGCGCATTCTTGATTTACAGGTACCCATCCGGCGCACCGGATCGACCACGAAAGGCCAGGAGATGACCATCGCGAATGTCTCAGTTCAGACCGGCGGGGGCGAGTCCCGCAACGCCGCTGGCACAACCGACCCCAACCTCCAGGCCTGGGTGGACGAAATCGCCCGGTTGACCCGGCCCGACGCGATCGTCTGGTGCGACGGATCCCTGCGCGAGGCCGACGCCCTCGCCAAGCAGCTCGTCACCGAGGGCAAGCTCATCCGGCTGAACCCGGAATGGCGCCCCAACAGCTACCTCGCCCGCACCAGCCCGTCCGACGTCGCCCGGGTCGAGGACCGCACCTTCATCTGCTCGACCGACCCGGACGATGCGGGCCCCACCAACAACTGGGCCGACCCGGTGGCAATGCGCGCCGAGCTGACCGAGGTCTTCGCCGGCAGCATGCGCGGCCGCACCATGTACGTCGTGCCGTTCTCGATGGGCCCGCTCGGCGGCCCCATCTCGCAGCTCGGCGTGGAGATCACCGACTCGCCCTACGTCGTGCTCAACATGGGCATCATGACCCGGATGGGCCAGAAGGTGCTGCGCCTGATCGAGGCCGGTGCGAGCTGGGTGCACACCCTGCACAGCGTGGGATACCCGCTCCTCGACGCCGACGGGCGCCACCGCGCCGACGTCGACTGGCCCTGCAACGACACCAAGTACATCGTGCAGTTCCCGGAGACCCGCGAGGTCTGGTCCTACGGCTCCGGCTACGGCGGCAACGCGTTGCTCTCCAAGAAGTCCTTCGCGCTGCGGATCGCCTCGGTGATGGCCCGCGACGAGGGCTGGCTCGCCGAGCACATGCTCCTGATCAAGGTCACCTCGCCCCAGGGCGGCGTCTCCCACCTGGCCGCCGCGTTCCCGTCGGCCTGTGGCAAGACGAACCTGTCGATGCTGCGCCCGACCATCCCCGGCTGGAAGGTCGAGACCATCGGCGACGACATCGCCTGGCTGCGCCCCGGCACCGACGGGCGCCTGTGGGCGATCAACCCGGAGGCCGGCTTCTTCGGCGTCGCCCCCGGCACCGGCGAGGTCACCAACCCGACGGCCGTCGCCACCGTCTGGGGCAACACGATCTTCACGAACGTGGCGCTGCGCGACGACGGAGACGTCTGGTGGGAAGGACTCACCGAGACGCCGCCGAGCCACCTGATCGACTGGGAGGGCAACGACTGGACGCCCGCCTCGGGCACCCCGGCCGCGCACCCCAACTCCCGGTTCACCGTCGCCGCGGCCCAGTGCCCGTCGATCTCCGACGACTGGGAGGCGTTCGGCGGCGTGCCGATCGACGCCATCCTGTTCGGTGGCCGTCGCGCGACCAACGTGCCGCTCGTCGCCCAGGCCCGCAGCTGGAAGCACGGCGTGTTCATGGGCGCCACCATCGCCTCGGAGAAGACCGCCGCGGCGGAGGGCATCGTCGGCGAGCTGCGCCGTGACCCGTTCGCGATGCTGCCGTTCTGCGGCTACAACATGGCCGACTACTGGGCGCACTGGCTCGCGGTCGGCAAGGGACTCGGCGCCAGGGCCCCGGCGATCTTCCAGGTGAACTGGTTCCGCAAGGGGCACGACGGCAGCTTCCTCTGGCCCGGGTTCGGCGAGAACTCGCGCGTGATCGAGTGGATCGTGCGCCGGATCGAGGGCAAGGCGGATGCCGTCGACACCCCGATCGGACGCCTTCCCGCCGAGGGCGGCCTCAATCTGGACGGCCTGGACCTGTCGACGGATGCGGCGGAGCAGCTCTTCCACATCGACCACGCCTCGTGGCTGGCCGAGTGCGACCTCACCGAGGAGTACTTCGCCCAGTTCGGCGGCCGGGTGCCGCCGGCCCTCCACGCCGAGCTCGCCAGCGTGCGCTACAACCTCCGCGCCTAGCCCGCCCCTGCCCCGCCTCCCCCCTCTCGCGGCCGAGGCAACGCGCGAGGTCGTAGGATTCAACTCATCCGTCGGTGTGAGCAATGAGGTGAATCCGTGGCTCAAGAGCGTGACCCGAGGTCCCGCCGCGGAACGAATCTACCTCGGATGGGTGATTTCAACGCAGCGGTTGTGCTGGATGCCATCCGGCGTTCGAAGACCGGTCTCAGCAGGGTAGAACTGGGGCGGTCCACGGGGCTGTCCGCACAGACCATTTCAAACATCTGTCGCAGGCTGCTCGACCGGGAGACGGTCATCGAGGCCGGCAAGACCAGCATCGGCCCTGGCAAGCCGCGAACCATCCTGCAGCTCAACCCCGGCGGGGTGTTTGCGGTCGGTGTCCACCTCGATCCGGCGGTCATGACCGTGGCAATCCTGGACCTGACCGGGAGCGTCGTGCTCCGGTCCAGCACGAGGACCCCCACTGCCAACGACCCGGACCAGATCATCCTTGAGATCTCATCCGAGATCGAGCGCCTCATTCGTGCGTCGGGAATCGACAGACTCAGGATCGCGGGCCTCGGGGTGGCGACTCCCGGTCCGATCGATCCGGCTCGTGGTACCGTCATCGACCCGCCCCACCTGCTCGGGTGGCATCTGGTTCCCCTCCGCGATGCCCTCGCACGATCGACCGGGCTCCCCGTGATCATCGACAAGGATGTCACAGCCGCCGCCGTGGCCGAGATGTGGGTCGGTGGTCACAGTGGTTCGGGTAGCTTCGTTTTCTGCTATCTGGGCACGGGAATCGGCGCAGGCCTGGTCCTCGACGATGAGGTCGTCCGCGGCCGGTCCGCCAACGCCGGAGAGATCGGGCACATCATCGTCGACCCGGATGGAGGGACGTGTGTGTGCGGGCTGCGCGGGTGCGTGGCCGTCACGTGCACTCCCCAGGATCTCGTTCGTGAGGCGGAGTCGGCCGGCGTGTTGGGCGGCAGCCAGGCCTCTCCTGATGCCCACGCCACCGACGAACAGTTCTCCGCATTGTGTGCGCTGGCTTCGGCCGGGCACGGGGGCGCCATGGCCATCCTGGAGCGCTCCGCTGTGCACCTTGCCCGTGCCGTTTCCGTGATCACCAATCTCCTCGACGTCGACCGGGTAGTTTTCGGTGGACCATATTGGGCTCGGCTGAGCGGTACCTACCTCCACCTCGTTCCGGGGGTGCTCGACGATCTGTCGGTTGCTCGGAGCGTCCACCGGGTGGAGGTCGTCGGCACCGGGGTGGGCGAGGATGTGGGCGCCATCGGCGCGGCCTGCCTCGTTCTCGATCATGTCCTCGCCCCCCGGTCGGCCCGGCTCCTGCTCTCCGAATAACGGGTCGGTAACCGTCCGGCGGAGCTCCTTGTCGAATATGTCCATTCGATTTACTATTGCAGCGTGCCACCTGCCGGTCACCGATCGGCATACGCCCGTGGGGGGCAACTGATGGAGCAGAAGGAGCACCATGCGTTGGAATGCACCTATCGCCGTGTCCGTGCTGGTCGCGACCTCGATGGTCGCGCTGGTCGGCTGTTCGTCGTCCGCGGAGACCAGCGGGGAGAAGACGTTGAAGATCGTCTATGAGAAGACGGATTCGTTCACCGCGCTCGACACTCTCTTCACCAAGATCAAGCCGGAATTCGAGGCGGCCAACAAGGGCGTGACCGTCGACCTTCAGCCGATTCAGGCCGGAGACGATGACTACTCGACCAAGCTCGCGCTGTCGCAGCAGTCGGCCGAGACCGCCCCCGACGTCTTCTACGAGGACACCTTCCGGGTGCGCTCCGACATCGACGCCGGGTACCTTCTCAACCTCGACGACCACCTCGCCACGTGGGACGACTGGTCCAAATTCAACGAGGGTGCCAAATCCGCGGGCATGGGCGATGACGGAAGCGTCTACGCGGTTCCCCTCGGCACCGACACCCGGGCGATCTGGTACAGCAAACCCGTGCTGACCGCGGCCGGCATCACCGTTCCGTGGCAGCCGAAGACCTGGGACGACATTCTCGACGCCGCTCGAAAGATCCAGGCCGCGGAACCGGGAGTGGTGCCCTTCAACATGTACGCGGGCAAGGGCACGGGCGAGGGCACCGTCATGCAGAGCTTCTACGAACTGCTCTACGGCACCGGGGATACCCTCTACAACGAGAAGGACCAGAAATGGGTCGTGGGGTCCCAGGGGTTCAAGGACTCGCTCGCTTTCCTCGAGACCCTGTACTCGGAGAAGCTCGCGCTCGACCCGTCTGAGGCCCTCGACCCGAACGTGTGGAAGAAGGTGTTCGGCGAGCTGTTCCCGCAGGGCAAGCTGGGCGGCACCGTCGAAGGATCGTACACTCCGTCGTTCTGGCAGACCGGAGGCTCCTACGAATGGCCGGCCTACACCGACGACATGGGCGTGGCCGCCTTCCCGACCCAGGACGGCCGGGCTCCCGGAGGCGTGAGCATGTCGGGCGGGTGGACGCTCGCGGTGGGGGCCAAGACCAAGAATCCCGATCTCGCCTTCGAATTCCTCACCCTCGCGGTCAACGAGGAGAACGCGCTCTGGTACGCCGTCAACAACTCGCAGATCGCCGTGCGCACGGATGTCGCCGCGGACCCGGCCTACCTGGCCGCCAACCCGTTCGTCGCCGATGTGACGAAACTCGTCGACGTGACCCACTATCGGCCGGCGACCGCCGACTACGCCAAGATCTCCGCCGAGGTGCAGGCGGCCACCGAAGCGGTCATCACAGGACAGCAGAGTGTCGCCGAGGCGGCAGCGGCCTACGACAAGGCGGTCGAAGGAATCGTCGGCGCCGACAAGGTTTCGAAGAAGTAGTCGGATGACGGCCGGACCCGGCGTGCCGACCCGAGAGCCGTCCCCGGCGAGGTCGGAACCAGCCGGTTCCGGCTCCCGCCGGGGAAGCCGCCTCCGCACTCTCACCCGGGTGCTTCCGTTGGGCCCGGCAACCGCTCTCCTCGCGGTCTTCCTGCTCGGCCCGGTGCTCTGGTCGTTCTATGGCTCGTTCACCAACGCCGCGCTGACCGGGGCGCACGCCCGGAGCCAGGACTGGATCGGTCTCGACAACTACGCGAGGTTGTTCGCCGATCCGGTCTTCCCGCTCTCCCTGTGGCTCACCGTGCTCTTCGTCGTCGCATCGGCCATCCTCGGACAGAACTTCCTCGGGCTGGGCATCGCCCTTCTGATGAACCGAGCCAATCGCGTCGTCAGCGGCATCGTCGGCACCGCCGTCGTGTCGGCCTGGGTGCTGCCCGAGATCGTCGCCGCCTTCGTCGCGTATGCGTACTTCAGCAAGGACGGCACCCTCAACCAGGTCCTGGCCGGGTTCGGAATGACGGGCGCCAACTGGCTCTACAGCCTTCCCATGCTTGCCGTGGTGCTCGCCAACGTCTGGCGAGGGACGGCCTTTTCGATGATGGTCTACCGGGCCGCGCTCAACGATGTGCCTGTGGAGGTCACCGAGGCCGCCATGATCGACGGTGCCGGCGGCATCACACGCCTGACCTTGATCACGATCCCCATGATCAAGAACAGCATCACCACGAATCTCATGCTGATCACGCTGCAGACCCTGTCCGTGTTCACCCTGATCTGGGTGATGACGGCCGGCGGTCCAGGCAACCAGAGTACGACGTTGCCCGTGATGGCATTTCAGGAGGCGTTCAAGTTCAGCGACATCGGCTACGGCACGGCCATCGCCACGGTCATGCTGCTGATCGGGGCGGTCTTCTCCATCGTCTACATTCGGGCCCTGCGCCCGGGAAAGGAATAGCGGATGGCCCCGCGCGCCGTTCCGACGTCGATCGCATCCCCGCGCAAGGACGTCTCCGCCCTCGTCTCAAACGGCATCCTGATCGTGATCGCTCTGTGTTTTCTCCTGCCCCTGGCCTGGCTGGTGCTCGCGTCACTCGACGTGAAGGCGAGCTATCAGACGCAGCTTCCGGCCGAACTCTCGCTGGCCAATTTCACAGCCGTGCTCACGCCGGGACTCACCTTCCTGCCGCTCTGGAACAGCGTCCTGCTGTCCGGGGGCACCGCGATCGTGACCGTCGTCGCATCCGTTCTCGCCGCATACCCGCTCTCGCGGTACACAATGCGTTTCAACAAGCCGTTCATGTACGCCATCCTGTTCGGGACGTGCCTCCCCATCACGGCTATCATGGTGCCCGTGTACAGCCTGTTCGTGCGGATGAACCTGCTTGACTCGCTGCCGGCCACCATTTTCTTCATGGCGGCCACGTCATTGCCGATGGCGATCTGGATGACCAAGAACTTCATGGATTCCGTGCCGATCAGCCTCGAAGAGGCGGCCTGGGTGGACGGGGCGAGCGCCATGAACGCGTTGCGGCGCATCGTCGTTCCCCTGATGCGGCCCGGCCTGGGGGTGGTGTTCATCTTCGTCTTCATCCAGGCGTGGGGGAATTTCTTCGTGCCGTTCGTGCTGTTGCTCTCGCCCGGTAAACAGCCCGCCGCAGTGAGCATCTACAGCTTCTTCGGCCAGTACGGCGCGATCGCATACGGGCAGTTGGCGGCATTCTCGGTGCTCTACTCCGTGCCTGTGATCCTGCTCTACGTGCTTGTTTCCCGTGGGATGGGCGGATCATTCACGATGTCCGGCGCAATCAAGGGGTAGAAGGCCAGGTACAGACCATGCATGACGACAGCGCGCTCGTTCAACTGCGGATCGACCGGTTCGTCCGGGAGAGGCTGGTCCCGGCGATCCACCGGAAGGCCGTCCCGCTCACGCTCACGGCGTGGGCGGCGCCGGGCGAACCGGTCAGCTTCGACGAGGCCGCCGGGCAGGAGTACCGTCCGTTCCAGACCGGCCGGCCGTGGGGACGCCCGTGGGGCACCACGTGGTTCCACGCCACCGGCACCGTGCCGGCCGGCTGGCCGGTCGACGAGTCCACCCGGCTCGAGGTGGTCGTCGACCTGGGCTTCAGCACCGCCACCCCCGGGTTCCAGGCCGAGGGGATCGCCTGGTCGCCCGCCGGGGTCATCCTCAAGGCGATCTCGCCCCGGAACCGCAGCGTGCCCATCGCCCTCTCTCCCGGCGGTGCCGTGGACCTCTACATCGAGGCGGCGTCCAACCCGGATGTCACGAGCGGCTTCACCTTCGTGCCCACTGCCCTGGGCGACCCGGCCACGGCCGGGACCGAGCCGATCTACACGCTGCGCCAGGTCGACCTGGCCCTGCGGGACGAGACGGTCTGGGAACTCGTGCAGGATTTCTGGACCCTCAACGGCTTGCAGCGCCAGTTGCCGAAGGCGCTGCCGCGGCGGGCGGACATCCTGCACGCCCTGGAGCGGTGCATCGACGCGATGGACCCGGACGACGTCTCCGGCACTGCGACGGTCGGCCGGGCCGCGCTCGCCCCGGTGCTCGCGCTCCCGGCCTCCGCGAGCGCTCACCGGGTGCACGCCGTCGGCCACGCGCACATCGACAGCGCCTGGCTCTGGCCGGTGCGGGAGACCGTGCGCAAGGTCGCCCGCACGTTCTCGAACGTGCTGGCCCTGATCGAGGAGAATCCGGACTTCGCCTTCGCCGCGTCATCCGCCCAGCAGTACGCCTGGCTCAAGGAGCACTACCCGGAGTTGTTCGAGCGGGTGAAGGCGCAGGTCGCGGCCGGCCGGTTCGTGCCGGTCGGCGGCATGTGGGTGGAGTCGGACACGAACATGCCCGGCGGCGAGGCGCTTGCCCGCCAGTTCGTGGCCGGCAAGCGGTTCTTCATGGAGGAGTTCGGCGTCGAACCGCTGGAGGTCTGGCTGCCCGACTCCTTCGGCTATTCGGCGGCGCTGCCGCAGATCGTGGCGGCGGCCGGGTCGTGCTGGTTCCTGACCCAGAAGACCTCGTGGAACGAGACGAACCTGATGCCGCACCACACCTTCCTCTGGGAGGGCATCGACGGTACCCGGATCTTCACGCATTTCCCGCCCGTCGACACCTACAACGCCGAGCTGTCCGGGGAGGAGCTGGCGCGCGCGCAACGCAACTACGCCGAGAAGGGCGCCGCCCACACCTCGCTGGTGCCGTTCGGCTGGGGCGATGGCGGGGGAGGCCCGACCGGCGAGATGATCGCCGCGGCCCGCCGCACCGCGTCCCTGGAGGGGTCGCCCACGGTCGAGTTGTCGACGCCACAGCGGTTCTTCGAGACGGCGGAGGCCGAATACCCGGAGCCCCCGGTCTGGTCCGGCGAGTTGTACCTCGAGTTCCACCGCGGCACCTACACCTCGCAGGCCCGCACCAAACGCGGCAACCGGCGCAGCGAACACCTGCTGCGTGAGGCGGAGCTGTGGGCGAGCACCGCGGCGGTGCAGACGGATGCCGCGTACCCCTACGACGCGCTCCAGCAGGCCTGGCACACCGTGCTGCTCCAGCAATTCCACGACATCCTGCCCGGCTCGTCGATCGCCTGGGTGCACCAGGAGGCCGAACGCCACTACGCCGAGGTCGCCGAGACCCTGCACGGCCTGGTGTCGGCCTCGGTGACGGCGCTCTGCGGCGCGGGCGGCGGGTCGATCACCCTCAACGCCGGACCGTACCCGGTGCGGGGCATCGCCGGGCTCGGCGCCGGGACGACCGACCGGCTCGGCGCCGGGACGACCGGCGGGGCGGTGGCCCACTCGGCGCCCGC
>NZ_SOHH01000051.1 GCF_004403515.1 Cryobacterium fucosi
CTCGGCCGGGTAGGCCGCGGCGCGGCCGGCGTCGGATACTGCGCCCGCGCCGTCGGGCGCGCCGACGAGCCCGGGGCCGGCGTCGGACGCCGGCCCCGCGGTTTCGTCAGGCCGTTCAGTCACGCCCGGTGAGCCCGGCCGTCGACTCGATCACGGCCTTCATCTTCTTGTCGAGCGCCTCGAAGAACATCGACAGCGGGAACTCGTCGTCGAGCACGAGGTCGGTGTACCCCTTCGGCGCGCCGGCGAGCACCTCCAACGGCAGGCCGCGAGCCCAGGTCGACGCCGGGTTCGGCGTCAGGGTCTTCGCGATCATCTCGTAGGCGGCGAGCCAGTGTGCCTTCTTCGGCCGGTCGATCGACGCCCAGTAGAGCTCGTCGATCTGCGCGCCGAGCGCGACGACCACCTCGGGCACGGCGTCCCAATCGAAGGTCAGCGCGGTGTCGGTCCAGTGCAGCACGTGGTGCTGGTGCATCCACGCGAACAGCAGCTGGCCGCCGAGCCCGTCGTAGTTGCGCACCCGGCTGCCGCTGATCGCGAACCGGAAGATCCGGTCGAAGATCACGGCGTACTGCACCAGTTTCGCGTGCCTGCGCGCCTCGGGGCTGGCCGCCTCGTCGCGCTCGATCGTGACCGATTCGCGGAACGCGGTCAGGTCGCAGCGCAGCTCCTCAAGGGAATAAAGGAAGAACGGCATCCGCTGCTTGATCATGAAAGGGTCGAACGGCAGGTCGCCGCGCATGTGCGTGCGGTCGTGGATGAGGTCCCACATCACGAAGGTTTCCTCGGTGAGGTGCTGGTCGTCCAGGAGCGCGGCGGCGTCGGCGGGCAGGTCCAGACGGGTGATCTCGGCCGCCGCGTGCACGACCCGGCGGAACCTCGCGGCCTCGCGGTCGGCGAAGATCGCCCCCCAGGTGAAGGTGGGGATCTCGCGCATCGCGACGGTCTCGGGGAACAGGACGGCCGAGTTGGTGTCGTAACCGGGCGTGAAGTCGAGGAACCGGATCGGCACGAACAATCCGTTCGTGTACTCCTTTTCCAGCTCGTCGATGAACTCCGGCCAGATGACCTCGATCAGCACGGCCTCGACCAGGCGGTTCGTGCTGCCGTTCTGGGTGTACATCGGGAACACGACCAGGTGACGGATGCCGTCGCTGCGGTGCCGCTGCGGCTGGAAGGCCATCAGCGAGTCGTAGAAGTCGGGCTCGCCGAAGCCGTCCGCGGCCCAGCGGGAGAAGTCCGCGGTGAGCGCCGTCAGGTAGGCGGCGTCGTGCGGGAACCGCGGGGCGAGCTCGTCGACGGCCGCGGTGATGGTCGCGACGTGGGCGGCGGCATCCGTGTGCGCGGTGGCCTCGGGGACCGAACCGTTCTTGACCTGCAGGGCCTGCAAGGCGGTGGCGGCGGCCTTGAGTCGGAGCCACGCGGGGGACGAAGCGACGTCCTCGAGAACCTCGGGCTCACCGACCAGTGCTTCTTGCGCAACATAATTCGACATGGGAACCTCCCGTCCTCGTGAGTGCCGCGGTTGCGGCGGGGTATCGGCGCCCGGCTTCAGCGCCACGGTCCAGCGTATCGGGACGACCCCGGCGTTTTCTTGCGATTTCCCGCAACGAATCGCCGGAAATATGGCCTGATCTCGCCGAATTCGAGCGTTTCGGTCGAGGTCGACACTTCCGCCGGTCGGTTTCGACCGAAAAGGTAGATCTCGGCGGAGGATCGGGGGCAAGAATGGGGAGTGCACGTGTCCACCCGCAACCGGAAGTGAAGCAGATGGCATTCGAAGAAGTCATCCGGACGGTCGTGCAGGTGGTGGAGGCCGCCGGTGCCGGGATCATGGTGCTGGGCGGGGCATCCGCGTTCGTCGTGGCGGTGCCGCGGGCGCTGGCCGTCGCCTCACGGAAGAGCGCATACACCGAGCTGCGCCGCAACCTCGGCCGGGCCATCCTGCTCGGGCTGGAGGTGCTGATCGTGGCCGACATCATCCGCACGATCCTGGTCGACCTGACCACGGAGAGCGTGCTCGGCCTGGCCGGGATCGTCATCATCCGCATTCTGCTCAGCTTCTCGCTCGAGGTGGAGATGGACGGCGTCTGGCCGTGGGCGCGCTGGCGGGTGCGCCGCGGCGATCCGCCGGCCTGACCTGCCCCGGCGGCCTGCCGGGCGACCACGATCGCATTTGCCTCGAATGTTGCGGTCGGCGGTGCGCGGGCTTCGCGTAGGAGCGCGGCCGGGTTTGGCTGGTCACCACTGCAATCGGGCCATGACTGACGGCTGCGACGGCCAGTCCACGGCCAGTCGACGGCTCTGGAGCCGAGCGAGTGGCCCCCGGTGCCCCTCGAAAGCCGTTATCGTTGCTAATGATACGTGCACATTAAGAGAACCTTCTCAGCCGGCCACCGCGGTTCGCACTGAGTTGTGCCCAGCGGAGACTCCCCGTCCCGCATCCACACCCTAGGGAGAACCAAGTGGCATCGAAACCTGCTGCAGACATTATTGAAAGCATGGGAGGGGCCGAAAACATAGTCGGCCTCACCCACTGTGCGACCCGCCTACGTTTCCAGCTCAAGGACGCATCGGGCATCGACCAAGCGTCGGTTGAGGCGATACCTGTCGTCCTGGGCGCTGTTGCTCAGACCGGAAACCGCTACCAGGTGGTCATCGGCGGGGCCGTCGAGACCGTCTACAACGACATTATGGCGCTGCCCGCATTGAAGAAGATGCACTCCGGCGACAGCCACGCCGGCGACACCATCGCCGACGTCAAGGCCGCGGAACGCGCGAAGGGCCCGCGCGGAAAGTTCGCCGGTCTCGACACGTTCTTCGAGGTCCTGTCCGACTCCTTCCGCCCGATCCTCGGCGCGCTGCTCGGCGCATCCCTCTTCATCACGTTCATGGCCCTGATGGCGACTCTCGGCGTCATTCCGGCCTGGAACTCACCGGGCGTCACCCTTGACCCGTCCTGGCAGTTCGTCAACCTGATGTGGCAGGGCGTTTTCGTCTTCCTGCCGCTCATGGTGGCCTACAACGCCTCGAAGCGGCTCGGCGCCGACCCCTGGGTCGGCTTCGCCATCATGGCCGTCGTCATGCTGCCCGGCTTCGCCGCGCTGGGGGCTTCGGACGGGGCGGAGACCGTCTTCGACGGCAAGGCAGCCATCGTGCAGATCTTCGGTCTGCCGCTGACCGTCACCGACTACAGCTCGCAGGTGTTCCCGCCGCTGCTGATGGCAGCCGTGCTCGGGTTGCTGACCAAGTATCTGAAGAAGATCATTCCGGCCAGCGTGCAGCTGATCTTCGTGCCGTTCATCAGCATGCTCGTCATGATTCCGCTGACCGCCTTCCTCATCGGCCCGATCGGCGTGTACGGCGGAGCGGGCCTCGGCAACTTCCTCAAGTCGATCAACGATTTCTCACCGTTCATCTTCGCGGTCGTCATTCCGCTGGCCTACCCGTTCATGGTGCCGCTCGGCCTGCACTGGCCGCTCAACGCGATCATGCTGCTGAACATCCAGTCCCTCGGCTATGACTTCATCCAGGGCCCGATGGGCGCCTGGAACTTCGCCTGCTTCGGCGCAACCGCGGGCGTGCTGTTCCTCTCCATCCGTGAGAAGGACCGCCAGATGAAGCAGACGGCGACGGGCGCACTCGCGGCCGGCCTCCTGGGCGGTATCTCCGAACCGTCGCTCTACGGCATCCACCTGCGGTTCAAACGCATCTACCCGCGGATGCTCGTCGGTTGCCTCGTCGGTGGCGTCATCATCGGCCTCGGCGGCGGAGTGAAGACCAGCGCATTCGTCTTCACCTCGCTGTTGACCATCCCCGCGTTCGACAACATCCCGCTGTATGCGGGCGCTGTCGCTGCTTCCTTCTTCACCGCGATGATCCTGGTGATCCTCTCCGGCTACCAGACGCCCGAACAGAAGGCGGCTGTCGCCGCTGAGGTCGAGGCTCGGGAAGCCGCCGAGAGCACAACGGCCGCCGTTGGCTCGACTGTCTCAGCGCCGGTCGTTGCGAGTGCGGCAGGCACCGGGACCGCGACCACGGGCACGGCGACCGCGGTCGCCACCGTCCTGGCCACGATCGGTTCGCCCGTCGCGGGCGTCGTCGTTCCCCTCTCCGAAGTGCCGGACCCAGTGTTCAGCAAGGGAATCGTCGGGCTCGGCGTCGGAGTCGATCCGACCGAGGACACCGTGTACGCACCTGGTGCGGGCAAGGTCGTCGTCGCCCAGCCGACCGGCCACGCCTTCGGGCTGCTGCTCGACAGCGGCGTTGAACTGCTCATCCACGTGGGCATCGACACCGTGAACCTGGCCGGCAAGGGCTTCGACGTCAAGGTGGCCGCAGGCGACCGGGTCGAGGCCGGCACTCCGCTGGTGACCTTCGACCGCAAGGTGATCGAGGCTGCCGGCTACTCGCTGGTCACCCCGGTGCTCGTGACGAATCCCAAGAAGTTCGGATCTGTCGATCAGGCGGCGTCCGGCCACGTCTCGGTCGGCAGCCCGCTCATCACGGTCGCGGCCAAGTAGGACACCTCACAACAGAGGGTGGGCAGAGAGTCTCCTCTGCCCACCTTTTCTGTCTGCGTGCACGCGTGCGTGAGTCAGCGTCTGCCGGGTCAGTGGTTTCCGAGTCAGCGGTTGCCGGGTCAGTGGGCGGATGCCGCGCGCAAGCGCCAGAGCGAGGTCACTTCTTTCGAACGGGCGAGGTACAGCGGGTCGCTCGCGTCGGCCGCTTTGCGGTGCACGGGCCGGGTGTCCTGCCGGGCGACGATCTCGAGGCCGGCGTCCTCGACGAGGTCGAGGAGCTCGCTCCGGCTTCGCAGCCCGAGGTGCTCGGCGATGTCGGAGAGCACGAGCCAGCCCTCGCCGCCCGGTTCGAGGTGGTCCGCGAGTCCCGAGAGGAAGCCGCGCAACATCCGGCTGGCCGGATCGTAGACGGCGAAGTCGGTCGCGGTCACGGCGGCGGCCGGGATCCACGGCGGGTTGCACACGACGACGCTCGCCCGACCGGCCGGGAACAGGTCCGCCTCGACGATGTCCACGGCCCCGGCCAATCCCAACCGGGCGATGTTCTCCCGGGCGCAGGCCAGCGCCCGCGGTTCCTGGTCGGTGCCGACGACGCGCGCTATGCCGCGCCGGGCGAGGATCGCGGCGAGCACGCCCGTTCCCGTGCCGATGTCGAAGGCCGAGCTCGCCCCGTCCGGCAGGGGAGCCTGGCGCACGAGGTCGAGGTATTCGCCGCGGACGGGGGAGAAGACACCGTAGTGCGGGTGGATGCGCGCCCCGAGCGCCGGGACGTCGACGCCCTCGACGCGCCATTGGTGCGCCCCGATCACGCCGATGAGCTCGCGCAGGGACACGACCGACGGCTCGGCCGCCGGCCCGTACGTCTCGGTGCAGGCATCCGCCACCTGCGGCGCCCGGCGGAGGGGAACCGTGTAGTCGGCGCCGAGGGGAACGAGAACCAGGCCGAGCAGGCGGGCCCGGCGGGCTGCCTCGGCGCGGGTGCGGTGGAACGCGGTCGCCAGGTCGGGTGACGGGGTGTGCCGGCCGCGGTCGACGCGGCGCGCGAGGGCCTGCAGCAGCTGGCGGGCGCCCAGGTAGTCGCCGCGCCACAGCATCCCGGTGCCCGCCTTCGCCAGGCGGTAGCCGGCATCCGCGGTGAGGGTGTCGTCGACGGGGACAATGCGTTTCGGCGGCGCCCAACCGCTCTCGGAATGCCAGGCCGCCGACCGCGCCTCGCCGGCCTCGACCCAGGTTGCGCGGTCCGGTGACGGATGCCCGTGCGTGCCGGGGGCGGAATTCGTGCCGTTCATCGGGTCCATCTTCGTGCTCCGTGGCGTCGAGTTCGACCTTTTCGGTCGAACCCGCCTGGTGTGCGGGTCGAGTTCGACCGGAAAGGTCGATCTCGGCGGTGTGGGGGCGGGCGTGGGGTGGTGGGTGCGGGCGGGGGTGCGGGGCGACGAACAGCTAGCGCAGCGCCGGCATGACCTCGCGCTCGAACAGCTCGATGCCCGAGCGGTCGTAGGCGGCCTCCGGAAAGTAGTGGATGGCGTAGCCCAGGCCCCGCTCCTTCATCCCGTTCAGCCGCTCGACGACCTGCTCTGGCGTGCCGACGCCCTGCGCCTGCCCGGTGCGGTACTCCGCCATGAAGTCCGCGGCGCCCGTGGCGCCGAGGTGGGGCGTGACCCGCGCCTCGATCACGTCGAGGCGGTCGGCCACCTCGGCCTCGGTCGCCGCGATCACGGTGTTGTAGTTGGCCGAACGCGTGATGGCACCGAAGTCCGTGCCCAGCACCCGGCAGTGTTCCTCCAGCAGGGCGCTCTTGTGGCTGAACCCCTCCGGGGACCCGTCGAAGTTGGTGTAGTTCGCGTACTGCGCCGCGATGCGGAGGGTCACCTTCTCGCCGCCGCCCGCGATCCAGATCGGGATGCCGCCCTCCTGCAGCGGGAGCGGCCGCACGATCGCGCCGTCCACCTGGTAGTGCGTGCCGTCGAGGGTGGCCGTTCCGGTCGTCCAGGCCTGCTTCATGATCTCGACGCCCTCCTCGAGCCGGGCGAGGCGCTCGCCGGCCCGGGGGAACCCGTAGCCGTAGGCGCGCCACTCGTGCTCGTACCAGCCGGCGCCGATGCCCATCTCGACCCGGCCGCCGGAGATGATGTCGACGGTTGCGGCGACCTTGGCGAGGTAGGCCGGATTGCGGTAGCTCATGCAGGTGCACATCTGGCCGAGCCGCACCCGCTTCGTCGTGGCCGCGAACGCACTCATCAGGGTCCAGGCCTCGTGCGTGGCCTCGGCGCTCGGCACCGGGACGGTGTGGAAGTGGTCGTACACCCAGATCGATTCCCAGTCGCCGGCGTCGGCGTGCGCGGCGAGGCCGCTCATCGTCGCCCACTGCTCGGCGGGGTCGATCCCGACCAGATCGTGACGCCAGCCCTGGGGTACAAACAGTCCGAATCGCATAGTTCGAGCCTAGGCGCAGTCGGCCGGGAGCCTGGCGAAAGCCCCGGTCTCGCGGTGCCGGTGCCGGATCGCCGCCCCGCATTGTCAATACGCGTGCATGGGTTGCACAGGTAAAACTGAGGATTCGTCCAGTACGGGCGTGCAGACTGTCACCTTCGCCCGCACGGCCGCACCGGCCGCGGGTCCACCGACCCGGCGCCCCCTGCCTCGACTGCCCGTTGGCGCCGCAACCTGGAAGCCATGAACCCCCTCCTCCGCACTCTGCTTCGCCCCTTTGCCCGCGCGCAGCGCACGCCGCCCTCCCGCAAGGCGCTCGCCGCCAGGCGGCGGCGCACCCGCACCACGGTCGTGTCGGCTGCGGCCGCCCTGGCCCTCACCGGACTGATCGTGGGTGCCGCCTCCTCGGCCCGGACGAGCCGGGCGACCGCCGCGAAAATCGCGGCGACCACCGAACTCTCCCAGAGCACCGGCCTGCGCCAGGACCAGCTCGCCGTCTACCCCCGGGCGGCCAAGGCGCACGCCGACGGGCGCGCAAAGAACACGCTCAGGGACGCCACCGTGGTGATGGCATCGACCAGGGACAAGGTCGATGTCGGACCGCTGGCCGCATCCGTCACGTCGCTCGCGAACTACGAGACCCTCGACCTCGACGCGGTGATCTCCCTGACCGGTCAGACCCGCGCCGCAGCGTCCACCGTGCAGGCCGCAGCGGTCGAAGCCGACCGGGCCGCTGCCGTCGCGGCCGCTGCGGCAGCGGATGCCGCGGCCACCGCGCTCGCGGCTGCCAACACCCCCGACGGCGCCCGAGCCATCGCCCGCGACCTGGCCGCATCCCGCTACGGCTGGGGCGACTCGCAGTTCTCCTGCCTGGCGCAGCTGTGGGCCAAGGAGTCGGGCTGGTCGTACACGGCCCTCAACGAGGGCAGTGGCGCCACCGGCATCCCGCAGGCCCTGCCGGGAAGCAAGATGGCCTCGGCCGGCTCGGACTGGCGGACCAACGCCGGCACCCAGATCACGTGGGGCCTCGACTACATCAGCCGCGGTTACGGCACCCCGTGCTCGGCCTGGTCGCACTCGCAGGCGATGGACTGGTACTAGGCCGGCCGCGCGGCCTCGTCGGCGAGTGAACCGACGGAACCTGCCCAGAGGGGCCGACCGTTCCGGCGCGCACCTCGCCGGCGACCCGATGGGAAGGCCGACCGGTCAGGTTCCGCCCTCGAGGGCGAGCGTGATCGCGGCAGCGTGCGCGCCGACGGCATCCAGATAGCGACCTCCGCTCGGTTCCGGTGGCGGAGCAGCGCCGAACCGGTAGACGAGCGGATGCCCGGTCGGCAGGTTGAGCCGGTGGATCGCGTGGTCGTCGAGCGCGTCGAGCACGGCGCAGAACGCACGAAGGGAATTGCCGTGCGCGACGACGAGAACGGTCTGCCCTGCCGCGAGCCGCGGTTCCACGCGTTCGACGTGGAAGGCGGCGACCCGGGTCATCACCTCGCTGAGGGCTTCGGTGCGGGTGAGGGCCTCGGCCGGGAGCCGCCGGAAGAGGTCGGTCTCGCGCAGCGCGGCGAACGCGGCGTCGCCGAGCGGCGGCGGCGCCGTGTGCACCGAGCGGCGCCAGGCCAGGAACTGCTCCTGGCCGAACTCGGCCCGGACGTCCTCTTTCGACCGGCCGGTCAGGGCGCCGTAGTTGCGTTCGTTCAACCGCCAGTCCGCGGCGGACGACACCGGGTGGGGAGGCAGGTCCCTGGTCACGATCTCGGTGGTCTGCCTGGCCCGGTGCAGCTCGGAGCTGAAGACGGCCTGCGGGCCAAGGCCGGCGGCGGCGAGAAGGGCGGCGGCGGCGTGCGCCTCGCGGATCCCGCGCACCGACAGCGGAGCATCCAGAACGCCGGTGAACAGCCCGGCCGCATTCGCCGTGCTCTCGCCGTGACGGAGGAGGACCAGGATGCCGGGGTCGGCCACGGGTCACCAGCCTGTTCTCCATCGCGGGTGGCCCCGCGCCGGGGTGCCGGCTGCGCGGTCGTCCTGTGCCGTCGTTCGATTTCAGGCTACCGGTTTCAGGCTGCCGGTTTCAGGCTCCCGGTTGCGGTCTGCCGCGGTCGAGGCGCGGACGCCCGGGACGTGCCCGGTGAGCGGTCAGAAGCCGCCGAAGTCCCCGCCGCCGAAGTCGCCGCCGGAGCCTCCGCCGAAGTCCCCGCCGGAGCTGCCGCCGAAGTCCCCGCCGGAGGAGGCCGTGTCAGCGCCGGAGGTGTCGCCGCCGGCATCCGTGCCCCCGGAGTCGCCCGGCAGGAACGTGCTCATCAGGGCGGACCCGATGACATAGCCGGCGACCGTGCCGAGGATGGTGCTGCCGACCATGCCGCCGAAGCCGAGCCCGCCTTGGCCCTGGCCGCCGAAGCTGCGGGCGAGGGTGCCGGGCTGCCGGATTTCCTGGCGGGTGGCGGCCTGGGCGAGGGTGGCCGGTTCGGCGTTCGCGGGGCGCTCGCTGGCGTCGGCGTTCTCGCTCAGGCGGCGGAAGAGCAGATCGCGCTGTTCTTCGGTGAGTTTGCCGAACGCCTCGGTGTGCACCTGTTCGATCGTTTCGGGCGGGGCCGTGCGCAGCAGGTACTCGTAGCGTTCGACGGCGATCTCGTCGTCCGTGCGTTTCGGTGTGGTCTGGCGGCCGGCCGGGCGCTCCGGTTCGTCGCGGCCCAGGAGGCGGTCGAGGAATCCCATGGTGTGCTCCTTCTGACGGTCGAGTTGTCTGGCGCGCGTGACGTCGGTGACGCGGTGACGGATGCGCCGGTGTCGGCCAGACTGGCAGGCGAGGCTGGGCGCGGGCTGGGCTTCTTCTCGCAGTCGGCCGAGCCACGGCGTAGCATTCGATCGTCCGTCCACACGCGTTCGCGCAGACCGAGGAGGCAGCCGTGAGCGCTGGTGGAGAGACCCTGCTCGGCATCGACCTGGGAACCAGCTCGGTGAAGGTCGCGCTCTTCGACCCGGCGGGGCGGCGGCTGGCCGGCGCCCGGGCGGCATACCCGCTCGACGCGCCCCGCCCCGGCTGGGCCGAAACCAATCCCCGCGCCTGGTGGGCGGCGGTCTGCGCGGCCGTGCGGGAGGTGACGGCTGCCTCCGAACGAAACGTCGGCGCCATCGGGCTGTCGGGCCAGATGCACGGCCTCGTGCTCGTCGACGGGCGCGGCGACCCGGTGCGGCCCGCGATCACCTGGGCGGACACCCGGGCGGCGGGCCTGCGGTCCGAGTGGGCCCGGCTGGCCCCCGCGGTGCTCGGGCGGCTCGGCAACCCGTTCAGCCCGGGCATGGCCGGGGTGCTCCTCGGCTGGCTGGCCCGGCACGAGCCGGAAAGGCTCCGCGCGGCATCCGTCGCCCTGCAGCCCAAGGACTACCTCCGGCTGCGCCTCACCGGCCTCGCGGCGACCGAGCACACCGACGCCTCCGCGACCCTGCTCTACGACCTGACCACCCGGGCGTGGCTGACCGACCTCGCCGTCGACCTCCGGATCGACCCGGCGCTGCTCCCTCGCATCAACGAGGCCGCCGAGATCGCCGGTCCGCTGACGACGGATGCCGCGGCCGACCTCGGCCTGCGCGCGGGCATCCCGGTCGCCCACGGCCTCGCCGACACCGCCGCCGCGATGCTCGGCAGCGGGCTGGTCACCCCCGGCACCGTGCAGCTGACCCTGGGCACGGGCGGCCAGTTCGTCACCCCTGTGGCCGCGCCGGCCCCGGCGGCCGAGCGGGGCATCCACAGCTACGCGGCGGAGTCCGGCTGGTACGAGATGGCGGCGATCCTCGGCGGCGGGCTGGCGCTGGACTGGGTGCGCCGCCTGCTCGGCTACGAGTGGCCGGAGTTCTACGACCTGGCCGCCCGGCCGATCGGCCCGGGCGCGCCGCTGTTCCTCCCGCACCTGGTCGGTGAGCGCACGCCCTACCTCCGGCCGGACCTGCGCGGCGCGTGGGTGGGGCTCGACCTCGGCCACGACCGGTCCGACCTGGCCAGGGCGGCGCTCGAGGGAGTGGCGCTCGCCCTCCGCACGGCACACGCCGCGCTGGGCGGCCGGCCGGCCGGGGACCTCTGGCTCGCCGGCGGCGGCACGACC
>NZ_SOHH01000096.1 GCF_004403515.1 Cryobacterium fucosi
CGAGCGGCGCGAGGGCGCGCTGCCAGTCCGGCGGAGCGGGCGGGCCGGCGGACGGCTCGAACCGGGGCATCCGCCGGTCGCCGACCGCGTGGGCGGCCTCGCCGGCCGGGGTGCCGTCTGCCCCTGGCGTGCCCGCGCTCACGATCAGGAGCGCAGCCACGTGCTTGCAGTTCTTCTTCATCGGGCAGGTGCACACGCCGGAGGCCCGCACCAGCGCGCCCGACGTGTTCGTGGTGAAGGACACGGTCACCGCGTACGGCGTCGACCGGGTGCCCTGCACCTCGCCGAACAGCTGGGTGCCTGCGCCGAACCACTCCGGCGCATGGACGTTGCCGTTGCGGGCATAGCGCTCGCCGCGGGAGAACGCCTGGCTGCCCACCAGTATCGCGATCTGGTGGGAACTGAGTGAATGAGCCATGGTGAGGGCTCCCATTCTGTCACGGGAATGCGCCGCCGCCCTGGCCGGAGACGCGCTGAGGTGCCCGGCTAGGCGTGGTCGGCCGAAGAACCCTTCCGGAGGGTGTGGCCCTGGAAGAACGCCGGGTCCGCGCGTCGCATCAGCAGCATCAGCACCACCCCGCCCACGAACAACACCATGGCGAGGAGGAAGACGAGTCCGACCCCGCCGATGTTCGACCCGCTGCCGTAGTCGGGGTTCATGCTGTCGTACAGGGTGGTTGCGAAGATCACGGCGAGGATGACCCCGCCGACGAGCGGGGCGAGGAACTTGAGAAAGAACGCCCGGGTCTGGGTGAACGACTCGGCCCGGAAATACCACACGCAGGCGAACGCGGTGACGCCGTAGTAGAAGCAGATCATCATGCCGAGTGTCAGGATGGTGTCGGTGAGGACATCCGTGCTGAGCACCCGCATCACCGCGTAGAACACCCAGGCGACGATGCCGGCCACCAGGGTGGCGAAGCCGGGCGACTTGTAGCGCGGGCTGATCGAGGCGAACCGCTTCGGGAATGCCTTGTAGTGGCCCATCGCGAGCATGGTGCGCGCCGGGCCGACGAAGGTGGACTGCAGCGATGCGGCCGAGCTCGACAGCACGGCCAGGGACATCAGGATCGCGAACGGCCCCATCACCGGCCCGGCGAGGGCGGCGAAGACGTTCCCCTGGATGTCTTCGTTGCCGAGCCCGAGGTCGCCGGCGCCGACGCCGGAGAACATCAGGGCCGCAACGGCGACGAGGATGTAGAGCGCGAAGATGATGCCGACCGTGAGGGTGGCCGCGCGCCCCGGGGTGGTCTTGGGGTTCTTCGTCTCCTCGTTCATGGTGAGGGTCACGTCCCAGCCCCAGAAGATGAAGATCGAGAGCGACACCCCGGCCGCGAAGGCCGAGAACGACGGGGCGAGGAACGGGTTGAACCACTCGGCGCCGAAGCCGAGGGCGTCGAACGCCGTACCGTTGCCGAAGTGCACCAGGGCGGCGACGCTGAACCAGACCAGCACGACCAGCTGGAAGGCCACGAGCACGTACTGCACCGCCTTGGTGGTTTCCATGCCCCGATAGGAGATGTAACAGGCCGCCACCATGAAGACCAGGCAGGTGAGCACGTTGATGACCGCGTTGGAGGTGAGATCGGCCAGGTCGGGATTGCCGAACAGCTGGGCGAGCATGAGGTAGAAGAAGTCGACGGCGACGCCGGCGAGGTTGGAGAGCACGACCACGGTGGCGACGATGAGCCCCCAGCCGCCCATCCAGCCGATCCACGGGCCGAAGGCGCGGGTGGCCCAGGTGAAGGAGGTTCCGGCATCCGGCATGGCGTTGTTCAGCTCACGGTAGCCGAGCGCCACCAGCAGCATCGGGATGAACCCGACCAGGAAGATGCCGGGCATCTGGGTGCCGACGGCCGCGACCGTCGGGCCGAGCGAAGCCGTCAGGGTGTAGGCAGGGGCGATGCAGGAGATGCCGATGACGGTGGCGCCGAGCAGCCCGATCGAGCCGGCGCTCAGGCCTTTGTCGGACAGGCCGCCCGTGGCGGTGGTGGATGCTCCGGGTGTGGCGCCCGGGGCGGGAATGTTGGTCATCAGAGCGTCCTTCTCTCAGTGCGTCAACCGGGCGTGAGTGCCGGTGGGGACGACGATCAGGGGCACGGGCAGCGCGTGCAGCATGCGGTGTGCCGTGATGCCGAGGAAGATCGTGGTGGGCTGGGCGAGACGGCTCGACCCGACGAAGGCGATCTCGGTCTCCTGCCAGTCGAGGGCCTCGACCGCGGCCTCCACGCTGTGGCCGGAGGCCACCTCGGTGGTGATGTCCCCGTGCGCCCGGGAATGCGTCGAGAAGTAGTCCAGCACGGTGCGCAGGTGGGCGCCGCTCTCGTTCTCGTCGGCCACCGCCTCGGCGCCGGTCGCGTGGGTGCGATGGGCGTCGACCTCGACCAGGGTGACGAAACGCAGGTCGACGGTGAGGCCCTCGGAGAACGCGAGCACCGAGTCGAGCAGGGTTCGCCAGCCCGGCCGGGTGCCGATCGCGCAGGTGATGCGAGTGATCTGCTCCGGGGCGCGGTAGCCGTGCGGCGCGAGGGCGACGGGCACCGGCGACGCGTGCAGCAGCGAGTTCGCCACGCTGCCGATCGTGAACCGGTTCAGGATGCCGCGGCGGGAGGCGCCGACGATGATCCGGTCGGAGTCGAATCTCTCGACTGCCTGCAGCAGCCCCTCGGTGGCCGAATCCGCCCAGAGAAGATGCGTCGACCAGGCGACGTCCGCCGGGATCCGCAGCGCGGCCTGGGCGAGCCACTCGAGCCCTTGCTCCTCGAGCAGGGCCTGGAAGTCCGAGGCGGAGGCGCCCACCTTGGCGGGCACGGCGGAGGAGTGCGGCAGCACGAGGCAGAGCCGCAACTCGGCCCCGGTCAGGCGCGCCAGGGCGACACCCAATTCGATGGCTTCGTTGCCGCGTTCGGTCGCTTCGTAGGCGACGACGTAGTTCGCTACTCGGGTCACTCTGCTCACTCCTTCGATTCTGTGGTGCCGCGGTGCTGGTGCGCTTCGTGCCCGTCGTGTGCGCCGGCTGCCCCCGGGGCGCAGTGGCCGCTCGGACTCGGTTCCACGTCCAGCGACGGGTTGCGGTCGAAGAAGCCGACCGGTTTCAGCCAGAACGACACGGTGTCGGCGGGCATGACCGGCCATTCCTCCGGCCGGGTGATGTGGTGGATGCCAAAAACGTACCAGAGCACGAGGTCGGTGTCGCGGACGGATCGGTGTGCCTGGATCCACTCCGGCAGCCCGTGGTCCACCGAGCTCTGGTTGACGAACTCGCCGCAGGGCCAGCGCTCCGACTCGTCGTTCGGGGTGACCCAGACGGTGTGCCCGATCACCTGGGCGCGCTGCAGGGCCGGCGCGGCGGCATCGAAGAACGACGGGATGGCGCCGCCCGGCACGAGTTTGTAGGAGACGGGGGTGCCGAGGCCGTTCAGCGACTTCTCGTTCACGACCTTCCAGGCCCGCTGGGTGCTCCACTCGAAGTCGTCGAAGCCCTCGGTCTCGATCGGCGTGTTCTGCTGGGTCAGCGCCAGGCCGAGCGGGTTCGCCTGGCCGATCGGTTCGATCCGGGTCTCGGAGCGGAACACCGTGTTCTCCGGGCCGTCGATGTCGAGGTCCATCCTGGCGACGATGAAGTGCTGGTGGAACGGGGCGTAGGTGCGGGTGTCGACAAGCGTGCCGTTCGGATGCGGCTGGCCGGCCTCGAGGTGGGTGACCACCATGATCCCGGTGGCGCGCACCTCGCACTCCATGTTGCCGTCCTGGTAGAAGCGCCAGTAGACGAGGTACTCGTAGTTCGCGACGGTGACGTGGAAGGACACGACGAGGCGGCGCATCCGTCGCACCTCTGCCCCGCCGTCGTGGTCGACGTGCTTCCAGAGCACCGCGTTGTCCTCCTCGTGGATGCAGACGGCATTCGGGATCGTGTACGGCTCGCCCTTGCTGTTGTGCAGCACGGCGTCGAGGTAGCGGACCTCGCCGAGGCAGTCGCAGCCGAGCTCGAGCGAGGTGGTCATGAAGCCGAGGCCCCACTCGCCGATGTCGAACGCGGTGCGGCGGAAGTGGTCGACGCTCGGGTCGCGGTAGGGCACGACCATTTCGGCGAAGGAGAGCCGGTTGGCGATCGGGCGCACCCGTCCGGCGTCGGTGTAGCTCACGTTGTGCAGGGTCATGCCCTCGCGGTAGTTGAAGCCGACCCGGAGGGACCAGTTCTGCCACCGGACCAGGTTGCCGTCGACCGGGAAGCTCGGCCCGTCGGACTGCACGATGTCGAGCGGCTTCAGCGGTGGGCGGTGGCTGAGCGCCCGGATGCGCGGCGGAATCAGGTGCGGCACGTATTCGCCCATCACCTCCGGGCGTTCCACCTCGAAGGAGTCCTCGATTTCGAGGAGTTCCATGGTGTTCACGTCGATCACGAAGTGCAGGCCGCTGACCGGTCCGGCGTAGGGGTTCGCGCCCTTCTCCCTGCGCACCCAGATGTCCGCCCAGCCAAGCCTGCGGCCGCGGAACCGGTCGGGGATGACGGCGTCGCCGTAGGTCCAGGTGTCGATGAACACGTTGTCCAGGTCGGTGATTCCCCGGCCGGCGAGCACGGCGATCACGTCGGGGTGGGCGCGGAGGGCGGAATCCGCCTCGCCCCACTCGTCGACGGTGAAGTTCGCCTGCACGCCGGGCACGGTGGCCCAGTCGAGCAGGGAGCCGTGCGTGAGGGAGACGACCGCGACCCAGGTGCTGTTTTCGCCGCGGTTGAGCACGACGAGCCTGGCCCGCCGGTCGGGCACAGTGCCGTCGGCCTCGAAGGCCCGGATGGCGCTCTTGGGGGGTTCGACGAGTTCGATCGACGCGAAGCGCCAGCCTTCGCCGACCCCGTGTTCCCGGGAGAGAACGGTGGACGCGGCGGTGAACTCGGCTGCGGCCAGTGGATCGAGCGGGTGGAAAGCCATCGTGATTCCTCTGCGGTGAAGAGCGGATGTCGGCGGGCGTTGCGCATCCAGTCATCCACACCGTACATCCAGAGGACGGCACGTGGCGGGGGGAAGATCGGTCGCCGGGCGCAGACAATTCACCTGCCCTGCAGTCGGTTGGGCGCGGCGTTGGCGTGTCGGTCGAATATGAAATAAAGTTGAGTCGACAAGACTCAGCTTTTCCGCCGCCTGCCCAGGGAGGCTGGCCGGCCAGAGAGGATCTCCCGATGCAAGCAGGTCAGCAGCCGCCCCAGGAAGACGCCAAGACGGCCCTCGAGCAGTACGGGGTCAACCTCACCGAGATCGCCAAGAGCGGCAAACTCGACCCGGTGATCGGCCGGGACGCGGAGATCCGCCGGGTCAGCCAGGTGCTCACCCGGCGCACCAAGAACAATCCTGTGCTGATCGGCGAGCCCGGCGTCGGCAAGACGGCGGTCGTGGAAGGCCTCGCACAGCGCATCGTCGCCGGCGACGTCGCCGACTCGCTCAAGGGCAAGCAGCTCGTCTCCCTCGACCTGGCGGCCCTGGTGGCCGGCGCCAAGTACCGCGGCGAGTTCGAGGAGCGGCTCAAGGCCGTGCTCAAGGAGATCAACGACGCCGAGGGGCAGATCATCACCTTCGTCGACGAGCTGCACACCCTGATGGGCGCGGGCGGCGGTGAAGGCTCGGTGGCGGCCTCCAACATGCTCAAGCCGATGCTGGCCCGCGGCGAGTTGCGACTGATCGGCGCCACGACTCTCAACGAGTATCGCGAATTCATCGAGAAGGATGCCGCGCTGGAGCGCCGCTTCCAGCCGGTGCTGGTCGACGAGCCGAGCGTCGAAGACACCGTGGCCATCCTGCGGGGGCTCAAGGAGCGCTACGAGGCCCACCACAAGGTGACGATCGCGGACTCAGCGCTCGTGGCCGCGGCATCCCTCTCCAATCGGTACATCACCGCCCGGCAGCTCCCCGACAAGGCGATCGACCTGATCGACGAGGCCGCGAGCCGGCTGCGGATGGAGATCGACTCGGCGCCGGTGGAGATCGACGAGCTGCGCCGCAGCGTCGACCGGCTCAAGGTCGAGGAGCTCGCGTTGAAGAAGGAGAGGGACGACGCCTCGAAGCAACGCCTCGAGAAGCTGCGGGGTGATCTTGAGGACCGTGAGGTGAAATTGACCGCGTTGAAGGCGAGGTGGGATCGCGAACGCGCTTCGCTGAACCGTGTCGGCGACCTCAAGAAGCAGTTGGATGACGCCCGGGTACTGCGAGATCGAGCCGAGCGTGAAACCGACTTCCAGGAACGTTCTCGACTGGAATTCGACGTCATGCCCAGAATCCAGAAGGAGATCGAAGCTGCGGAACGCGCCGAGGCGTCCCCGGACGAACCCCGAATGGTCGGAGACCACGTCACCGCCGAGGACATCGCCGCGGTCGTGGCCATGTGGACCGGCATCCCGGTGGGACGGCTGCTACAGGGCGAGACCGACAAGTTGCTGAACCTGGAGGGCGAGCTCGGGCACCGGCTGATCGGCCAGAAGGAGGCCGTGCGCGCGGTCGCCGACGCCGTGCGGCGCAGCCGGGCCGGCATCTCCGACCCGGACCGACCGACCGGGTCGTTCCTGTTCCTCGGGCCGACCGGGGTGGGCAAGACCGAGCTGGCCAAGGCGCTCGCCGAGTTCCTCTTCGACGACGAGAAGGCCATGGTGCGCATCGACATGAGCGAGTACGGGGAGAAGTTCTCCGTCTCCCGGCTCGTCGGGGCCCCTCCCGGCTACATCGGCTACGAGCAGGGTGGCCAGCTCACCGAGGCCGTGCGGCGGCGCCCCTACTCGGTGATCCTGTTCGACGAAGTGGAGAAGGCGCATCCGGAGGTCTTCGACGTTCTGCTGCAGGTGCTCGACGACGGCCGGCTGACGGATGGCCAGGGTCGCACGGTGGACTTCCGCAACACGATCCTGGTGCTGACCTCCAACCTCGGCTCGCAGTTCCTGATCGACGCGAGCCTCGACCGGCAGCAGAAGGAGGACGCCGTGCAGCAGCTGGTGCGGCAGACATTCAAGCCGGAGTTCGTCAACCGCCTCGACGACATCGTCGTGTTCGAGTCGTTGTCGATGGATGACCTCGGCCAGATCGTGGAACTGCTGGTCGACCGGCTGGAGCGCCGGCTGGTCGAGCGCCGGCTCGAGCTCGCGGTGACCCCGGATGCCCGGTCCTGGCTCGCCGAACGCGGCTACGACCCCAGCTACGGCGCGCGCCCGTTGCGCCGGCTGATGCAGACCGAGATCGACGACCGCCTCGCGACGGCGCTGCTCTCGGGCAAGATCCGCGACGGCGACACGGTGCTGGTTGACCTGGACCCCGACGAGGACGCCCTCACCGTGGCATCCGCCCCCGCCCTGGTCTGACCAGGCTCCTCCTCCTCCTCCTCCTCCCTTACCGCGAGAGTGCAGTTTTCACCCCCTGGGCACCTCCACAAAGGCGAAAACTGCACTTTCGCGGCCAGCGGAAAAACGGTGTACGGCCGGGTGGTGGTCAGGAGGGGCATCTAGGGTCGAAGGATGCGTGCAACAGTGATCTACGGCGAACGGGATGTTCGCCTCGAAGACGTCCCCGACCCCATCCTCTCCACCGGCGGTGACGCGATCGTGCGCGTCGTCGCGGCCTGCGTTTGCGGCTCGGACCTCTGGCCCTACCGCGGTGTGCAGCCCACCGACGAACCTCACCGGATCGGCCACGAATTCGTGGGCATCGTCGAGGAAATCGGCGCCGACGTGTCGACGATCAAGGTCGGCGACTTCGTCATCGCACCGTTCTACGACTGCGACAACACCTGCGTCAACTGCCTGAACGGCGTCAGCACCTCCTGCCTGAACGGCGGCTGGTGGGGCTCGAACGACAAGCTCGGCGGCTTCGCCGACGGTGCGCAGGGGGAGAAGGTGCGCGTGCCGCACGCGGACGGATCGCTCGTGGCGACACCGACTCAGCCCACCGACGCCCAGGTTCCCGGCCTCCTCACCCTCGCCGACGTGATGGGCACCGGCCACCACGCCGCCCTGTCGGCCGGGGTCACCACCGGCAGCACCGTCGTGGTCGTCGGCGACGGCGCGGTCGGACTCTGCGGCATCATCGCGGCCAAGCGCCTCGGCGCCTCCCGGATCGTGGCGATGTCGCGCAACCCCGAACGGCAGGCCGTTGCCCGCGAGTTCGGCGCGACGGACATCGTCGAAGAGCGCGGCGACGCGGGCGTTGCCCGCATCCGTGAAATCTTCGACGGCATCGGCGCGGACTGCGTGCTCGAGTGCGTCGGCACGAGGGAATCGATGGAGCAGGCCATCGCGTCGGCCCGGCCCGGCGGAATGGTCGGCTACGTCGGTGTGCCCACCGGCGGCCCGATCGAGGTGCGGCCGCTGTTCGGCCGCAATGTCGGGCTCAACGGCGGCGTCGCATCCGTGCGTGGCTACGTCGAGGAGCTGCTGCCCGAGGTGCTCTCCGGCGCCATCAACCCCGGCCGCGTCTTCGACCTCGAGCTGCCCCTGTCCGAAGTCGCCGAGGCCTACGCCGCCATGGACGAGCGGCGCGCGATCAAGGTGCTCCTCCGGCCGTAACGGCGGCGGTCGTCGCGCTTGGGACCGGTCGTTGAGCTTGGGACCGGTCGTCGAGCTTGTCGAGACGGGGATCTCGACAAGCTCGATCACCGGGGTTGGCTCGATCACCGGGGTTGGCTCGATCACCGGCGCGCGGCTCGATCACCGGTGCGCGGCACGATCACCGGTGGGGTGCGGGCGGGGGCGGCTACGGGGCGGTCAGGGAGGCGCGCACCTCGCGGCGGAGCACCTTGCCGACCAGGGAGCGGGGGAGCTCGTCGACCTGCACGATGTTGCGCGGAACCTTGTAGGCGGAGAGCCGGGTGCGGCAATACGCGCGCAGCTCCTCGACGTCGAGGGCGGCTCCGCCGGTGAGCACGACCGCGGCCACGACGTCTTCGCCGCCGTTTCTGCTCGGCAGGCCGACCGCGGCGGCGTCCGCGACGTCCGGGTGCGAGAGCAGCGCGGCCTCCACCTCCGACGGCGACACGTTGAAACCGCCAGTGATGATCAGCTCCTTGATCCGGTCGACGACCGTGATGAAGCCGTCGGCGGAGACCCGCACGATGTCGCCGGTGCGCAGCCAGCCGCCCTCGAGCAGCACCTTCGCGCTCTCGCTCGGCTGGTCCCAGTAGCCGGAGAAGACCTGCGGGCCGCGGATGAGCAACTCGCCCTCCTCCTCGATGCCCCGGTCGACGGTCGGGTCGGCCGGATCGACCACCCGGATCTCCGTGCTCGGGAACGGCACGCCGACCGTGCCCGGCCGCCGGGTCGGACCCATCGGGTTGCCGACGGCGATCGGCGAGGCCTCGGTCATGCCGTAGCCCTCGACCAGCAGTCCGCCGGTCGCGGCCTCCCAGCGCTCGACGATCGACACCGGCAGGCTCATCGCGCCCGAAATGGCGAAGCGGATGCTGCGCAGGCTCACCTTGCGTTCCGCCGCCGCCTTGACCAGCCGGTCGTAGATCGGCGGGACCGCGGGCATGAACGTCGGCGGGGTGCGGCGGGCGGCGTCGAGCAGCAGCCCCTCGTCGAACTTGGGGAACAGCACGAGCCTGGCCCCCGTGGCCATCGCGAAGGTCAGGCACAGGGTGAGGCCGTAGGCGTGGAACATCGGCAGCACCGCGTAGAACACCTCCTCGCCCACGTGCAGGCCCGGCACCCACGCCTCGCCCTGAAGGGCGTTCGCGCGCAGGTTGAAGTGGCTGAGAATGGCGCCCTTGGGGCTGCCGGTCGTGCCGCTGGTGTACTGCAGCGCGGCGGTGTCGCCGATCTTCGGCCGCGGGTGGTTGTGGCGGAGCTTGCGCGACCCGACCAGCGACGACCATTCGATCGCGCCCTTCGGCAGCGAGTCAACGGTGAGGGCGCTCCGGGCGGCACGCGCCTTGCCGACGGGCAGCCGCAGCGCCAGGCGCTTGCCGAAGGGCATGGCATCCGTCAGGTCGACGGCGACCACGGTGCGCAGCCCCATGTCGGCCGGGAAATCGAGCACGGTTGCGTAGACCTTGTCCCAGACCACGGCCACGGTGGCGCCGTGGTCCTCGAACTGGTGCCGCAGCTCACGCTCGGTGTAGAGCGGATTGTGCTCGACCACGATCGCGCCGAGCCGGAGCACGGCATAGAACGCGACCACGTGCTGGGGGCAGTTCGGCAGCACGAGGGCCACCCGGTCGCCGGGTTTGACGCCGAGGCGGAGCAGCCCGTTGGCCACCCGGGAGATCTGGTCGCCGAGGTCGGCGTAGCTGGTCGTGGCGCCGAAGAAGTCGAGCGCGACGTCGCCGGAGAAGCGCCGCACCGACTTCTCGATCATGTCGACGAGGGTCTCGGTCGGCTCGGTGATCGTGGAGGGAACGCCCGGCGCATAGGCGCCGAGCCAGGGCTTGTTCGCGAACGCGTTCATCGGGTTCCCAGCTCCTTCTTCAGTGCGACGACGAATGCGTCGATGTCCTCTTCGGTGGTGTCGAAGCCGCACATCCAGCGCACCTCGTTCCGGGCCGCGTCCCAGTCGTAGAAACGGAACGATTCGCGCAGCCGGTCGGCCACCCCGGCGGGCACCACCGCGAACACGGCGTTGGACTGGGTGGCCTGGCTGAACTCGACGCCCTCGATCGAGCCGTCCGCCACGCCATCCTCGAGGGCGGCGCGCAGCCGGGCGGCCATCTCATTGGCGTGACCGGCGTTGCGCAGCCAGAGGTCGTGCTCGAGCAGGGCGATCAGCTGGGCCGAGATGAACCGCATCTTCGAGGCGAGCTGCATGTTCAGCTTGCGCAGGTAGATCAGGCCGTCGGATGCCTCCGGGTTCAGCACCACGACGCACTCGCCGTACATCATGCCGTTCTTGGTGCCGCCGAAACTGAGCACGTCGACGCCGGCGTCGCGGGTGAACGCCCGGAACGGCAGCCCGAGGGAGGCCGCGGCGTTGGAGAGCCTCGCCCCGTCCATGTGCAGCCACATGCCGTGCGCGTGGGCATGGTCGGCGATGGCGCGCACCTCCTCGGCGGTGTACGCGGTGCCGAGTTCGGTGGTCTGGGTGATCGACACGACGAGCGGCTGGGCGCGGTGCTCGTCGCCCCAACCCCAGGCCTGCTGGTCGATCAGGGCCGGGGTGAGCTTGCCGTCGGGGGTGTCCACGGTGAGCAGCTTGATGCCGGCGACCTTCTCCGGCGCCCCTGCCTCGTCGGAGTTGATGTGCGCGGTCGACGCGCAGACCACCGCGCCCCAGCGCGGCAGCATCGACTGCAGCCCGATCACGTTCGCGCCGGTGCCGTTGAACACGGGGAACGCCAGGGTGCCCGGCCCGAAGTGCTCCGCGAAGACCTCCTGCAGCCGGGCCGTGTAGACGTCTTCGCCGTAGGCGATCTGGTGGGCGCCGTTCGCCCGGTTGATGGCCTCGAGGATCTCGGGATGCACGCCCGAGTAGTTGTCCGAGGCGAAACCGCGCGAGCTGAGGTCATGGAGTGGGGTCACTCCTCCATCTTCGCGCATCAAGCTCCTTCGATTCTGTGCCGGCTCCGGCCACGCCCGGCGAATGCGGGGGGACCACGCCCGAGGTCAGGGGGTCAGGAGCACGCGGGTGTTGTTGACGGATGCGGCATCCGCGTCCCACAGGGCGACGACGCGGGCGGCGAGCTCCGCCTCAAGCCCCTCGAGGCCCTTGACGACGAAGACGACGGCCGCGGCCGGTCCGGCTGCCTTGCGGAAGCCCTGGCCGACGGCGCGGGTCCAGGTCTCGGCGGCGGCCTTCGCGGCGGCGTAGTTCGCCCCGCCGGCGAGCGGGTTGTCGACCGACACGGAGGAGACGATCGCGAGGCGCCCCGCCGGCGAGGTGAGCAGGTCGTCGTTGAACGCGCGGGTCGTGTTGCGCAGGGTGGTCACGATGTTGCGGTGCAGGAAGTCCCAGTCGTCGTCGCCCTGCCCGGCGAGGCCGCCGCCTCCGCGCCAGCCGCCGACAAGGTGAATGAGACCGTCGATCGGGCCGTGCTCGGCGTGTACCACCGCGGCGAGACTCGTCACGGCCGCGAAATCGGCCAGGTCGCACTGGTAGGTCACGGCTGCGGGGGCCGTGGCACGCAGCGCGCGTAGCCGTTCGGCGTTGGAACCGACCGCGATCACGCCGGCGCCGGCCCGGGTGAGGGCGGACACGACGGCGAGGCCCGCGGTGCTGGTCGCACCGGCGACGAGCACGATGCGCCCGGCGACGGTGCTGCCGTCGGCGTCCTCCTCGGCCGGGTAGGCCGCGGCGCGGCCGGCGTCGGATAC
>NZ_SOHH01000004.1 GCF_004403515.1 Cryobacterium fucosi
CACCTGGCGCTGGGTGCGCAGGGGGGAGTCGCGAAGCAGGGACCGGCGGGCCGCCTCGGAGGCCGCGGCGAACCGGGGGTCGTCGAGGCGGGCGAGCCGCACCAGCAGATACGGCGGGACGATGGCGCATCGGGTCGGGGCGTGCTCGCTTCCTGTCATGGCTCGAGTGTGTCACCTGCCGGTGACAGGCGCACCCCTTGCGCCCCCGCGGGGTGCGGGCATCCGACTGGGCTCGCTGAGGCGATCGACGACGACGCCGGCTGAGCAGACCGTCGCGGACGGGATCCGTAGACTCGCAGCATGCGTTTCGGAATCGTCATTCTCCCGCAGGACCCGTGGCGGGTCGCCAGGCTCAGATGGGAACGGGCCGAGCAACTCGGGTTCGACCACGCCTGGACCTACGACCACCTGTCCTGGCGCAGCCTGGCCGACCAGCCGTGGCACGCGACGGTCCCCACGCTCACCGCGGCGGCCGTCGTGACCGCGCGGATCCGGCTCGGCACCTTCGTGTCGTCACCGAACTTCCGGCATCCGGTGCCGTTCGCCAAGGAACTCGCCACCCTCGACGACATCGCGGACGGCCGCCTGCTGCTCGGCGTGGGTTCGGGCGGCACCGGATTCGATGCCGCCGTGCTCGGAGCGCCCGACTACTCTCCGCGGCAACGCCACGAGCGGTTCGCGGAGTTCGTCGAAGCCCTGGACCTCCTGCTCCGGCACGAGGAACCGGACGGCACCGGCATGAGCACCGGAATCAGCTTCGCGGGCGAGTGGGCCAGCGCCGTCAACGCCCGGATGGTCGGGGTGCCCCGCCAGCGGCCCAGGCTCCCGTTCGTGATCGCGGCCAACGGGCCGAAGGGGCTGCGCCTGGCCGTGCGGCACGGCGCCGGCTGGGTCACCACCGGCGCCGACGGCGTCAGCGGCGACGACTGGTGGGCCTCGGTCGAACGGCTCGCGTCCCGGCTCGACGAGACCGCCGACGCCGAGGGGCGCGACCCGGCCACGATCGACCGGTACCTGAACCTGGACAGCGGGGGGTCGTATTCGCTGCGGAGCGTGGCGGCGTTCGATGACGCGGTCGACCGTGCGGCCCGGCTGGGCTTCACGGATGTGATCAGCCACTGGCCGCGCGCCGACGGCATCTACGCCGGGTCGGAGGCCGTGCTCGACGAGGTGGCCGCGAGCATCCGTCGGCGGCGCACGGTTACGGCCTGACCGCCTCCGGTCGGGCGTGGGGGCGGCCAGCCCCGGCCCGGCGTTCGAACCCTTTCAGACTGTGATGGGACAGACCGGTGATTCCTCGGCCGCATGACGTCGATTTCCCGGTATCGGAAGCGCCCATCAGTGAATGACCAGTCCGGTATCGAAGTCTCGGTGGCGGTAGCCGTTGCGGGAGTTGACCCGGTCGGCGGAGATCTGGCCGTATTCGGCGGCGCAGATCGGTGCAACACGCAGGGACACGCCCAACAGGACCGGGGCTACACCACACCATTGGACGCAACCCCGAGCTACCGCGCACACGCCCCGTCGAATTCGACGGAGATTTTTGCCAGACCGCCCTCTGTGGGGCGGTTTTCGGGCGGCTGAGCCCACAATCTCCGTCGAATTCGACGGGCCGAGCGGATGCCTCGTGCGGCAGGCCCGCGCCGCTGGGGCACCATCCCGGGGCGCCCTCTTGCACCCGTGCGACGCTCGGCACCGGCTGCGTCGCACACCGCCGCGGGCTCTCCCCTATACGGTGGGGAGCGTTGTTGACGTTTTCGCAGCACTCGACTTCGGGCGGATCGCCGCTCACCGTGCGACCTGACTGCGGATCACACGTCGATGCGGTAGCCGCGTTTGATCACCGTGGCGACGAGGCCCGGCACCGGCAGGGCCTGCCGCAACCGGCTGATCGCCACGTCGACGGCGTGGTCGTCGGTGATGTCTGGCAGGGCCGCGGTGAGCTCGGCCCGGGAGATCACGGAACCGCGCCGGTCGAGGAGGGCGCGCATTAGGGTGAGGGAACCGGGGGCGAGGACCGCTTCCGCCCCGCCCAGCCGGAGCAGCCGACCGCGCAGCTCGACCGGGCCGTGCCGGGTGTCCAACCGGAACACGCGCTGTTGTTCGAGGTGGTCGCAGACCTGGCGGATCAGGGCGCCCATCCGGAACCGGTCGGGCACGAGAGGTTCGATCCCGGCGGCCCTGAGCGGTGCGGCCGTGACCGGGCCGACCGCCGCGGCGACGACGGTCTCGCTGAGGGCGTCCAGAAGGTCGTCCAGCCGGCCGATTCCGTCGGCCGCGCCGAACAGCGCCTCCACCGCGGGGGCACTGGTGAAGGTGACCGCGTCGACCGCGCCGGTGCAGATCAGGTCGACCAGCTTGAGCACGCGCCCGGAGTCCTCCGGCAGCAGCCAGCGGTAGGGCGCCACGGTGAGCACGGTCGCGCCCGCCGCCCGCAGCCGGTCGAGCTGCGGTTCGTCGGTGAAGCCGTGCAGCTGAACCGCGACGGTGGTGCCGGCCGCGTCGTCCCTGAGCACGTAGTCGACGAGGGAACGGGTGGTCTCCTCGTCGCTCATGCCCGAGTCGTCGAGCCCCGCTGCCCGCACCGCTCCGCGCGCCTTCGGTCCGCGCACGAGGATGCGGGAGTGTTCGAGGGTGGTGGTGAGGTCGTGGCCGAGTCCCGCGGCATCCGCCGCCTCGAACCAGCGACGGATGCCGTAGGAGGTGGTGGCGAGCAGCACGTCCGGGCGGGCGGCGATGATCAGCCGGGTGTCCTCGGTGAGCTTGGCCTCGTCGGCGGTGGCGGCGATGCGGATGGCCGGCGCGTGGATGACCTCGGCCCCGCGCCGTTCGAACGCGGCGATGAGGTCCTCGGAACGCCGGTCGCTGGTCACGGCGATCCGGAAGCCGTCGAGCTGGTCGGGGCGCACCCCGGGAAGGGTCGCGTCACTGCCCATGTCGCTGATGGTGTCTCCGGTATCGTTCGGGCGGGCGGCCCGCCGGTGCGGGCTACCCAAGATCGGCGAGCTCGGCGGCGCTCCGCATCAGTTCCACGGCCGCCGTGTCGTCCTGCTGGGCCAAGCGTACGACCTCGCCGATCACCAGCACAGCCGGCGACCGGGCGCCGAGCGCGCCGGCCACCGCGGCGACCTCGTGCAGGCTGGTGATGGTCGTGCGCTGCCTGGTGGAGTACCCCTGCTCGATGATCGCGACCGGCATGCCCGCGGTCATCCCGTGCCTGGCCAGGCCGGCGGCCAGGTGCGGCAGGGTGCCGATGCCCATCAGCACCACGATCGTGCCGTCGAGGCCGACCAGGTGCGCGAGTTCGGTGTCGCTGAGCGGGGCGTGCCCGGAGAGCACCGTGAAAATGCGGCTCACGTCGCGGTGGGTGACCGGGATGCCGGCGGCGGCGGGCACCGAGATGGCACTGCTCACCCCCGGGATGACGGTGACCGGGATGCCGGCGCCCCGGCACGCGATGACCTCCTCACCGCCGCGGCCGAAGACGAACGGGTCGCCGCCCTTGAGCCGCACGACGGTGTGGCCGTCCCTGGCGCTCGCCACGAGCATCCGCTCGATCTCGGCCTGCGGCACGGCGTGGTGGCCGGGGGTCTTGCCGACGTCGATGAGTTCGGCGCCCGGGCACCAGTCGGCGAGCCGGTCGGTCGGGCCGAGCCGGTCGTAGTAGACCACGTCGGCGTCGCGGAGCGCGCGCCTCGCGGCGAGGGTGAGCAGGCCGACATCGCCCGGCCCGCCACCGACAAGGCTGACCTGGCCGAGGGGCGCCACGGCCGCGGCCCGCTCGCGGGAGAGCCAGACCCGCGCCGTGGCGCAGGCGTCGGAGACGATGCCGTCGATGGCCCGGGAGACGTCGACCAGGACGACCAGGTCGACGGCGGAGACGAGGTCACGCCAGCCGTGCGGGAAGTGCGGGTATTCGACCGGGCGCACCTCGGGGTGCGGCCGGTCTGGGGTGCGGCCGTCGACCGGGGTCGTTGCGAGGTAGACGGTGGCGCCCGCGGCGAGGTAGCGGGCCAGCACGCGTCTGGCCCGCCGGGGCTCGCCGAAGACGAGCACCCGGCGCCCGGCGAGGTCGAGGTTGATGTCCATGGTTCACGCTCCGATCGGTTCGGTTCGGGGCAGGCCGGCCGCCGGGCCGGACGGGCGGTCGGAGGGTCGGACGGGGATGGTCGGCCCGGCCAGCAGCACCGGCCCGGCCGCGGCGGCTGCGCGCTCGTCGGGGCGGGCCGGACGAGGCTGGCCGCGCTCCAGCACCTGCACGATCGCCGGGTCGCCGGTTTCGGGCGCGTTCACGAACGAACGGAACCGGCGCAACCGCTCCGGGTCCTTCAGGGTGGCGGCCCACTCGTCCTCGTAGTTGCCGACGTGTTCGAGCATCGCCCGTTCCAGTTCCTCGGCGATGCCGAGGGAGTCGTTGACGACCACGTCGCGCACGTGGTCGAGGCCGCCGTCGACGTCTTCCTGCCAGCGGGCGGTGCGCTGCAGGCGGTCGCCGGTGCGGATGTAGTACATCAGGTAGCGGTCGATGTAGCGGATCAGGGTGTCGTCGTCGAGGTCCTGGGCGAGCAACTGGGCGTGCGCCGGCTGGAAGCCGCCGTTGCCGCCCACGTAGAGGTTCCAGCCGAGCTCGGTTGCGATGATGCCGACATCCTTGCTGCGGGCCTCGGCGCATTCGCGGGCGCAGCCGGACACTCCCAGCTTGAACTTGTGCGGCGCGCGCAGCCCTCGGTAGCGCAGCTCCAGGTTGATCGCCATGGCGACGGAGTCCTGCACGCCGAACCGGCACCAGGTCGAGCCGACACAGGATTTCACGGTGCGCAGGGACTTGCCGTAGGCCTGGCCGGATTCGAATCCGGCGTCGACGAGGATCTTCCAGATCTCGGGCAGCTGCTCCAGGCGGGCCCCGAACAGGTCGATGCGCTGGCCGCCGGTGATCTTCGTGTAGAGGTTGAAGTCCGCGGCGACCTCCGCGATCACCCTGAGCTTCGCGGGGGTGATCTCGCCGCCGGGGATGCGGGGCACCACCGAATAGGTGCCGTCCTTCTGCATGTTCGCGAGCGCCCGGTCGTTGGTGTCCTGCAGCGCCCCGCGGCCGGAGTCGAGGATGTAGCCGGAGGTCTGGGTGGCCAGGATCGAGGCGATCACGGGCTTGCAGATGTCGCAGCCGAGGCCGCTGCCGAACCGGTCCATGATCTGCTCGAACGAGGTCAGCTGCAGGATGCGCACCGACTCGAACAGTTCGCTGCGGCTCTGCGCGATGTGCTCGCAGAGCGCGCGGGAGACCTCGATCCCGGCCCGGGTCAGCTCGGTCTCGAGGATCTTCTTGACCAGAGGAACGCACGAGCCGCACTGGGTGCCCGCGCGGGTGCAGGCCTTGAGCGGCCCGAGCTCGGTGCAGGCCTCGGTATGGCCGGCCGCTTCGTCACCGCGGATGGCGGCGCGCACCGCGCCGACGGAGACGTTGTTGCAGGAGCAGAGTTGCACGTCGTCCGGCAGGTCGGAGTTGGCGGGCGGTTCGGCGCCGGCGGCGGAGAGGTAGGCGCCGGGTTCGGCGGGGAGCTCCCGGCCGAGCAGGGGGCGGAGGGAGGTGTACGGCGCGGCGTCGCCGACGAAGATGCCGCCGAGCAGGGTCCTGGCATCGTTGGTGACGACGATCTTCTGGTAGAGCCCCCTGGCCGGGTCGGCGTAGACGACCTCGAGGGCGTGCGGGGTGGCGGCGAGGGCGTCGCCGAAACTCGCAACCTCGACGCCGGACAGCTTGAGCTTCGTGGCGTCGTCGATGCCCGGGAACACCGCGGCGCCGCCGTGCAGCCGGTCGGCGACGACCTCGGCCATGGCGTTGGCCGGGGCGACGAGCCCGACACAGACCCCGCCGATGCTCGCGACCTCGCCGATCGCCCAGATCCCGGGTACGGAGGACGCGCAGTCCTCGCCGATCGCGATCCCGCCGCGCGGGCCCAGGTCGAGCCCGGCCAGGCGGGCGAGCTCGTCGCGGGGAGTGATCCCGATGGAGAAGATCACCAGGTCGGCGTTCAACGCGGTCCCGTCGGTGAGGCTGACGCCGAGCACGCGGCCGGTCGGGGAGGTGAGGATCTCGGTCGGCCGGTTGCCGAGGGCGAGGCTGATGCCCTGGGCCTGGATCAGCCGGCCGAGGGCCTGGCCGGCGCCCTCGTCGAGCTGGGCGCTCATCAGCCAACGGCCGGAGTGCACGATCGTCGCCAGCCCGCCGAGCCGGGCCAGCCCGCCCGCGGCCTCCAGGCCGAGCAGCCCGCCGCCGACGACGACGACGTTCGCGGGCCGGCCGAGCCGGTCGCGCAGGCGCGCCACCTCGGTGCTGAGGAAGTCGACGTCCTCGATGGTGCGATAGACGTGGCCGGCCGAGGCGCCGGGGATCGGCGGGACACTGGCGGCGGAGCCGGTCGCGAAGACGAGCTCGTCGTAGTCGAGGGTCTCGCCGCCGTCGAGGGTCACCGTGCGGGCCGCCGGGTCGAGCCCGGTGACCCGGCTGCCGCCGCGAAAACGGATGCCGGGGGAGCCCCAGAGGGCGCGGTCGCCGAGGGTGAGGTCCTCGGAGTCGACCAGGCGGCGGGACAGCGCGACCCGGTCGTAGGGGAGGTGCGGCTCCTCGCCGATCACCGTGACGCTGTGGCCCGCGGCGTTGCCGGGGGAACCGGGGTAGCCGGGCCGGGCCGGCTTGCCGCGGGAGGCCATCGCCTCGGCGAACCGGTGTGCGGCCGGGCCGCCGCCGATCACGAGCACCCGACGGGACGCGCCGGACTCAGCGGGAGTGCTGCTGACGTTTTCCATGGCTGAGCCTTCCGGGTTGGGGATGCCGCCAGCCTAAGAGTGGCGCGTTTCCCCTCCGTTGCGCCCACGTAACAATGTGTGACCGCGATCTCACATCGCAGCCCGGGGGCGGTGAGGTTCATTTCACGCAATCGACACGGTGGGTGCGGGGCGGCGAAACACGCGCTGGTTAGCGTGGGGACACCGAGAAGCCGAACAAGCCATGAAAGGTCTGGTGCCCCGTGTCGACAGCCACCCGGATCAACCGCCCCGACGCATCCGTCGCCTGGGACACGAACCCCCAGGCCTGGACCAGCGTCTGCGCCCTCGAGCAGCTCGAACCGCTCTGGGGTGAGGCCGCCCTGGTGGACGGGCAGCAGCTCGCTCTCGTGCTGCTGCCGCACGGCCACCTGTACGCGGTGACCAACGAGGACCCCGCCACGGGCTCCTTCGTGATGAGCCGCGGCATCGTCGGCTCGAGGGGCGACCGGCACACGATCGCCTCGCCGCTGCACAAGCAGGTCTACGACCTCGAGACCGGCCAGTGCTTCACCTCCGCCGAGTACGCGCTCCGCACCTTCCCGGTGCGGGTGGACGCGGGCCTCGTGCAGGTGCGGCTGGATGCCGGCCAGGCCGGCTGACCGGCGCCCTTCCCTTCCCCTCTTGACCCCCGCTGACCCCTTCCCTTACCCCTTGTCCCAGAGGAGCACCTGATGAGCCCCAGCAGCACACCCCCCGCGAGCACCGTTCAGGCGACGACCGACCTCCACTCCACCAACGACGCCCTCGGGCACCGGCCCGGCCGCTGGATCGACAACTGGAACCCGGAGAACCACGTGCAGTGGGAGGGCGGCGGCCGGGCCATCGCCGCCCGCAACCTGAAATGGTCGATCTTCGCCGAGTTCCTCGGCTTCGTCGTCTGGCAGCTCTGGAGCATCGTGGTGGTGCAGCTCCCGGCCGCCGGCTTCACCTTCGACACCGGGCAGATCTTCTGGCTGATCTCGATGCCGAGCCTCGTGGGCGCCACCCTGCGGTTCCCGTACACCTTCCTGGTGCCCCGCTTCGGAGGCCGCAACTGGACCATCATCTCCGCCGCCCTGCTGCTGATCCCCGCGATCCTGCTCGGAATCTGCGTCGGCAACCCGGAGACCCCGTTCCCCGTCATGTTGCTGGTGGCGGCGCTCGCCGGGTTCGGCGGCGGCAACTTCGCCAGCTCGATGTCGAACATCACCTACTTCTACCCGCAGAGCCAGAAGGGCTGGGCGCTCGGCCTGAACGCCGCCGGCGGCAACCTCGGCGCCGGGGTCGCCCAGCTCGTCGTGCCGATCGCGATCACGCTCGGCGCCGTCGGCACCCTCAACCTGCCGTTGGCCGGGTTCATCTGGGTGCCGTTCATCCTCGTCGCCATCTGGGGCGCCTGGAAGTACATGGACAACCTCTCCAACGCCAAGGCCGACTTCGCCGCCTCCGCGGCGGCCGTGCGGGAACCGCACCTGTGGATCCTCGCCGTGCTCTACATCGGCACCTTCGGCTCCTTCATCGGCTTCGCGAGCGTGTTCCCCAAGCTCATCGCCGACCAGTTCCCCTCCTTCTCCACCTTCGCCGTCGGCTCCGCCTCGCTCTCGCTCGCATTCCTCGGCGCCCTCGTCGGTTCCCTCGCCCGTCCGGCCGGCGGCCGCCTGGCCGACCGGTTCGGCGGGGCGCTGGTGACCGTCGCGGCCTTCGCCACCATGGCGATCGGTGCGCTCCTGGTGATCTGGACGCTCCCGCTCGGCAACTTCTGGGCCTTCCTCGCGGCCTTCCTGGTCATCTTCGTCGCCGGCGGCGTCGGCAACGGCTCCACCTACCGGATGATCCCGAGCGTGTTCGCCGCCCGCAGCGGCGTGACGGATGCCCACCGCAATTCGGGCGATGTCGGCACCCAGCGCAAGACCGCCGCGGCCCTCGGGATCATCTCCGCGGTCGGCGCCTACGGCGGGTTCATCATCCCGCAGGTGCTCGGCTACTCGAAGACCACGACCGGCGACTACACCAGCGCGATCTACGGTTTCGTGGGTGCCTACGTCGTGATGATGGCGATCACCGCCTTCGTCTACCTGCGCCGCGGCTCCTCGGTGGCCGGGCACCGCATCTGAGGCTCGGCGATGCCGGTGATCGAGCTTGTGTCCGCCGGTGATCGAGCTTGTGTTCGCCGGTGATCGAGCTTGTCGAGATCATCCACCGGGTCTCGACGGGCTCGACCACCGGGTCTCGACGGGCTCGACCACCGGGTCTCGACGGGATCGACCACCGGGTCTCGACGGGCTCGACCACCGGGTCTCGACGGGATCGACCACCGGGTCTCGACGGGCTCGACCACCGGGTCTCGACGGGCTCGACCACCGGGTCTCGACAGGCTCGACCACCGATCGGAGGAACCCGTGACCACGACCACCGCGACGCACTGCCCGTACTGCGCTCTGCAGTGCGCCATGAACCTCACCGACGACGCCGGCAGCGTCACGGTCGCCGGGCGCGAGTTCCCGACCAACCGGGGCGGCCTGTGCAAGAAGGGCTGGACATCCGCCGAGCTGCTCTCCTCGCCCGAGCGCATCCTCGAGCCGATGCTGCGGCAGCCCGACGGCAGCTTCGCCGGCGCGACCTGGGACGAGGCGCTCGACCTCATCGCGGCGCGGCTCGCCGACGGCCGGGCCGAGCACGGCGCCGACTCGGTCGGCGTCTTCGGCGGCGGAGGGCTCACCAACGAGAAGGCCTACCAGCTGGGCAAGTTCGCCCGGCTCGCCCTCGGCACCTCCCGGATCGACTACAACGGCCGGTTCTGCATGTCCTCGGCCGCGGCGGCCGGCAACCGGGCCTTCGGCCTCGACCGGGGACTCCCGTTCCCGGTCGAAGACCTCGACGCGGCCTCGACCATCCTCATCCTCGGCTCCAATGTGGCCCAGACCATGCCGCCCTTCATCGGGCACCTCGAGGGGGCGCGCTCCGCCGGCGGCCTGATCGTCGTCGACCCGCGCCGCACCGCGACCGCCCGGCTCACCGAAAACGGGGCCGGCAGCCACGTGCAGCCGACGCCCGGCACCGACCTCGTGCTGCTGCTCGGCCTGATCAACGTCGTCATCAACGAGAAGCTCGTCGACCTGGACTACATCGACCGGCGCACCATCGGCTTCGACGAACTGCGCCGCAGCGTCGGGCAGTGGTGGCCCGAGCGGGTGCAGGCCGAGACCGGCGTGCCCGTCCGGCAGCTGCGCGACCTGGCCCGCCGGCTCGCGGCAGGCGGCGGCACCTACATCCTCACCGGGCGCGGTGTCGAACAACACGTCGACGGCACCGACACGGCCACCGCCGCGATCAACCTGAGCCTCATCCTCGGCCTCGTCGGCACCAGCCACTCCGGCTACGGCACGCTGACCGGCCAGGGCAACGGGCAGGGCGGCCGTGAGCACGGCCAGAAGTGCGACCAGCTGCCCGGCTACCGCAAGATCACCGACCCGGCCGCCCGCGCCCACGTCGCCGGGGTCTGGGGAGTGCACCCCGACAGCATCCCGGGGGCCGGCATCCCCGCGGTCGAACTGCTCGCCTCGATGGGCGAACCCGGCGGCATCCGCACCCTGCTCGTGCACGGGGCGAACGTCGTCGTCTCCGCGCCGAACGCCGAGCGGGTGCGCGCCGGCCTCGCCGCCCTCGACTTCCTCGTCGTCTGCGACTTCTTCTTCTCCGAGACGGCCGCGCTCGCCGACATCGTGCTGCCGGTCACCCAGTGGGCAGAGGAGGACGGCACGATGACCTCGCTCGAGGGACGCGTCATCCGTCGCCGCACGGCGGTGACTGCCCCGGCCGGGGTGCGCAGTGAACTCTGGATCTTCCACGAGCTGGCCCGCCGGCTGCACGCCCCGTCCACCTTCGGCACCGACCCGGCCGAGGTGTTCGACGAGCTGTGCCGCGCCTCCGCCGGCGGCCCCGCCGATTACTCCGGGCTCAGCTACGGCCTGCTCGACACGGGGGAGGCCGCCTACTGGCCCTACCCGGCCGGCTCGACCGGCACCCCGCGGCTCTTCCAGGATCGCTTCCAGCACGCTGACGGCCGCGCCCGGATCCACCCGGTGCGCGCCCGAGGGGCGGATGCCCCTGCCCAGCAGGGCGGCATCCTCACCCTGATCACCGGGCGCCTGCTCGAGCACTACCAGTCAGGCGCGCAGACCCGCCGGGTGCCGGAGCTGGCCCAGGCCAGACCGGAGGCGCGCCTGCAGCTGCACCCGGCGACCGCGGCCCAGCTCGGCGTCGTCGACGGAGGCTGGGTGGACGTGACCAACGCCCGCGGGGTGGTGCGCTGCCGGGCGGAGGTGACCGTCGACATCCGCCACGACACGGTCTTCCTGCCGTTCCATTTCCCCGGCGAGCAGAGCGCCAACCGGCTCACCGCGGACAGGACCGACCCCGTCTCCGGGATGCCCGAATTCAAGCGCACGACCGTGCGGGTGCGCGCACTCGCCGGCGAGGAACGAGGTGCCCATGTCTGAACCGAGCGTCGCGCCGGAGGCGGCCCCCACGTCCGGCCGGAGCCCGGAACGGATCGTACTCGTCGGCTACGGGCCCGTCGGCGCCCGATTCGTCGAGGAGCTGCTCCCCGTCGTGCGCGCGGGCCTCGCCACCCTCACCGTGGTGGGCGCCGAGGCCGCCGACGCGTACAACCGGGTGCTGATCGCCGACTACGCCGTCGGCCACGCCGAGCGCGAGGCGCTCGAGGTGACCGACACCGCGGCGGCGCTCGCCGCGGGAGTGAACATCCTCACCGGCACCAGCGTGACCGCGATCAGCCGCACCCGCCGCACGGTGACCCTCGGCACGGGCGCCGTGCTGGCCTGGGACCGGCTCGTGCTCGCCACCGGCGCCCGGGCCAACGTGCCCACCCTCGACGGCGTCGCCCGGGTGCGCCGCAACCTGATGGCGCCGCCGACGGATGCCGCGACCCTCGACTCGGCAGGCGCCGCCCTTCCCCGCGGCGTGGTCGCGCTGCGCGACCTGGACGACGCGCACACGGTGCTCGGCGCCGTGCGTGCCGGCGGCCGGATCGTGGTGCTCGGCGCCGGCGTGCTCGGCATGGAGCTCGCGCTCGCGGCGGCGAAGGGCGGAGCCGAGGTCTGCGTCGTCTACCACGGGGAGATTCCGATGAACCGCAACCTCGACCGCGGCGGCGGCACCGTGCTCGCCCGCGCCGCACGCGCGGCGGGGGTCACCATGGTCAACCACTCCCGCGCCGAGAGTGTGCTGTTCCACGTCGACGATGACGGCGCGGCGCGCTTCGACGCCCTCATCTGCGCCGACGGCAAGCAGATCGGCGGCGACCTGCTCGTGCTGTCCTGCGGCACCGGCGCCCGCACCGAGCTCGCCCACCTCGCCGGCCTCCCCGTCTCCACCGGCATCCTCGTCGACGAGTCGCTGCGGAGCTGGGCCGACCCCGCCATCCACGCGATCGGCGACTGCGCCCACGTCGCGGTGCCGCCCGCGCCCGGCGCCTCCCTCGCCCGCCCGCCCGGCGGCCCGACCGGGCTGATCGGGCCG
>NZ_SOHH01000013.1 GCF_004403515.1 Cryobacterium fucosi
CCTGCGAAAACCGGCGCGGCGAGGGCCGGCGGGGGCCGGCGGGGTCGTGCGGGGCCGGGCGAAGGCTGGGCAAGGGCGGGGCCGGCCCGCGTTGATCCCGCGCGGACGGCGGAGGGCGGCATCCGATGACCGCGCAATCCCGCTCCGGTACACTAGGCGGACAGCCCACAAGCCTCAGGAGTCCTCACCATGGTTGACGTTCGTCGGGTCAAGCTCCCAGGAGTCGGTGTGCTGCACACCTTCATTACGGATGACGGCGGCAAGGTCGGTGTCATCGCCCACCGCTCAGGCCACAGCGACCTGATCACCTTCGCCGATGACGAGGGCGGGCCCGATGCGGCCAAGGTCTCCCTGCGGCTCAACGAGGACGAGGCCCACACCCTCGCCGAGCTTCTCGGCGGCACGCAGATCACCGAGTCGCTCACCGCGCTCGACCAGATCCCCGGGCTCAGCATCGACTGGTTCACGGTCGACTACGAGGACCACATTGCCGGCCAGGCCCTCGGCAACCCGGCCGATCGCGGCATCGCCGGCCTCACTGTCGTCGCCGTTGTGCGGGGAGAGTCCGCCAACCCGGCACCGGCCCACGACTTCCGGGTCTTCCCCGGGGACACGCTCGTCGTTGCCGGCTCTCCAGAGAAGGTCGCGAAGGCATTCGCCTTCTTCCGCACCGGCGAAGTGAAGGCCAAGACCGTCGACGCACCGCCCGGGGGCTAGCCGATGAACCTCGGCGAAGACCTCATCACTCTTGGCATCCTGCTCGTCGTCGCCTACCTCCTGGGGCGCGCCGGAAAGCTGATCGGGCTCCCGTCGATCCCGATCTACATGATCGTCGGCCTGCTCGCCAGCCCGAACAGCGGCTGGTTTCCGCTCAACTTCCACTCGGCGGACATCGAGCTGATCGCCATCTTCGGGCTGATCCTGCTCCTGTTCAGCCTCGGCCTCGAGTTCGACCAGGATGCCTTCTTCGGCGACGCCGGAAAACTGCTCATCTCCGGCGGCTCCTATGTGCTGATAAACATGGGCCTCGGCTTCGCGTTCGGCCTGATGGTCGGCTGGGGCACCAGGGAGGCCCTCGTGATCGCCGGGATGACCGGCACCTCCTCGAGTGCCATCATCACCAAGCTCCTGATCGAACTGCGCCGCCTGGCGAACAAGGAAACGCCGATGATCCTCGGCGTGACCGTGGTCGGCGACATCTTCATCGCGGTCTACCTCGCGATCGTCTCGGTCGTGCTCAGCGGCAAGACCGAGATCTGGCCGATCGTGCTGCAGCTGAGCATCGCGTTCCTCTTCCTCGTGGTCATGTTCTCGATCGCCCGTTGGGGCGGCCGGGTCGTCTCCAGGCTGATGCGCACCAAGGACGACGAACTCTTCACCATCCTCTTCTTCGGCCTGGCCGTGCTGTTCGCCGGAGTCGGCGAGATCATCGGGGTGACGGATGCGATCGGCGCGTTCCTGATCGGGGTCGTGCTCGGCGCGAGCACCTACCGCGGCCGGATCGAGCGCGTCGCCGTGCCCCTCCGCGACGTGTTCGGAGCCTTCTTCTTCCTCAACTTCGGCCTCGCCCTCAACGTCGCCGAGTTCGGCTCGGTCATCACGATCGTGCTGCTGGCCGTGGCGATGACGTTCGTGCTCAGCCTGGTCTCGGGTATGCTGCTGGCCAGGCTGCACGGCATGGGCCCCAGGGAGGGCCTCAACACCGCGGCTATCTTCGTCAACCGCGGCGAGTTCACCCTGATCCTGGCCACCCTGTCGGTAAGCGCTGGTCTCGACCAGCGGCTGCAGCCGTTCGCCGGTCTCTACGTGCTCACGATGGCGATCCTCGGCCCGCTGTTCACCGCGAACTCCGAGAAGATCGGCGCGGCCGCCGGGCGTCGCCTTCGCCGGGCGAAGCCGGCCGCGAGGCCCGCCCGCAACCCGATGCTCGACGAGGAGATCGCCCTGGTCGAGGCGGTCACGAGAGACAGCGGCAAGCGCACCGACGACACCGACCACGCCGTGAAGCGGGTGACCGAGCGCGCCGGCGCGGAGACGACGACCGCCGGCAGCGACTCGATGGCCGACTTCGTCAGCGAACACTTCAACAACGAGGCCGGCCCCGCCGCGAAGCCGCCCCGCGACAACGGCACAGGAGACTACTCGTGATCAGAATGATGCTCAGGCCGCGGTGGATCCTCGCCCTGCTGTTCGCCCTCGCCGTGGCCGCGGCCTTCGCCCTGCTCGGCCGGTGGCAGTTGGAGCGCGCCATCGTCTCCGGTCAGGTCATCGAACGGAGCACGGAGATCGTGCGCCCCCTCGACGAGGCCGTTGACCCCGATGGTCCGCCGCGCGAGGCGGCGACCGGGCAGATGGTGACGGCCGACGGTTCCTTCGTGCCGGGCGACGAACAGCTGATCAGCGATCGTCTCAACGCGGGCGCCAGCGGCTTCTGGGTGGTCAGCCGGTTCGTCACGACGGATGCCGCGAACATCGCGGTCGCCCGAGGCTGGGCCGCCGACCGGGCCGCGGCCGACAAGGTGATCGACGCGCTGGCCGGCCTTCCCGCGGGGCAGTCGCTCTCCCTCACCGGGCGATTCGTCCCGTCCGAGGCCCCCGCGGTTCCGTCCGGCGGACGCGACCCGCACACCCAGACGACGGTGTCGACGGCGGCGCTGATCAACCTGTGGACGGGCTTCACCGACCAGTCCGTCTACGCGGGCTACATCGTCGACGGGACCAGCCCCACCGGCCTGCTCGTGATCGACTCGCCCGAGCCGGGATCCGACGCGGCGCTGAACTGGCTCAACATCTTCTATGCCCTCGAATGGGCGGTCTTCGCCGGCTTCGCCGTGTTCCTCTGGTACCGCCTTGCGCGGGACGCCTGGGAGCGCGAGGAGGAGCAGGCAGCCATCGACGCCGCGGAGGCCCGATAGAATTGCCGCATGCCACTTGAACCCAAGCCCGCCGACATCCCCAGCATCCCCGGTGCGCTCCGGCTCTACAAGATCTCGTCGGTCATCACCGGCGTCTTCCTGCTGCTGCTCTGCGTCGAGGTCATCCTCAAATTCGTCTTCCAGTACGAACTCGAGGTGGGCGGCCCGGGCGGTCTGCTCGCCCTGGTCGCCCGCGACACGGTGACCGCGTTCAACCTGAGCACCGCGATCCTGATCGTGCACGGCTGGTTCTACGTGCTCTACCTGTTCGCCGACTTCCGGCTGTGGAGCCTGATGCGCTGGTCGTTCCCGCGCTTCCTGCTGATCGCTCTCGGCGGCATCATCCCCACCCTGTCGTTCTTCCTCGAGGTGCGCGTTGCGCGCGAGGTCACGGCGTTCCTGGCCGGCCGTGACGTCGACGTTTCCGCCGCGACCGCCGAGGCGCGTTCATGAGCGCCGTGGCCGCCCAGACCGGCGCCCGCCCCGTGCTCGTGGTCGACTTCGGAGCGCAGTACGCGCAGCTGATCGCCCGGCGGGTGCGCGAGGCATCCGTCTACTCCGAGATCGTGGCGCACACGATCACCGCGGCCGAGGTCCAGGCGTTGAACCCGCTCGGCATCGTGCTCAGCGGCGGGCCGTCCAGCGTCTACGCCGACGGAGCCCCCGCCTTCGACCCGGCCATCTTCGACCTCGGCATCCCCGTGCTCGGCATCTGCTACGGCTTCCAGGTGATGGCGACCGCCCTCGGCGGCACCGTCGCCCACACCGGCGCCCGCGAATACGGCTCCACCCCGGTCACCGTCTCGGCCGCGGGCAACGCGCTCCTCGCCGACCAGCCCACCGACCAGACCGTGTGGATGAGCCACGGCGATTCGGTGTCGGAGGCCCCGGCCGGCTTCAGCGTGCTCGCGTCGACCGCGTCGACCCCGGTCGCCGCGTTCGCGAACGATACGCGCCGGCTGTACGGAGTGCAGTGGCACCCCGAGGTCAGGCACTCCGAATTCGGCCAGAACGTGCTCGAGAACTTCCTGCACCGCGCCGCCGGCATTCCCGCCGACTGGAACAGCGGCAACGTCATCGCCGAGCAGGTGGCGCGCATCCGCGCCCAGGTCGGCACCGGCAAGGTCATCTGCGGGCTCTCCGGCGGAGTGGACTCCGCGGTGGCCGCGGCCCTCGTGCACAAGGCCATCGGCGACCAGCTCGTCTGCGTCTTCGTGGACCACGGCCTGCTCCGGCAGGACGAGCGCCGCCAGGTCGAGGAGGACTTCGTGTTGGCCACCGGCGTGCGTCTCGTGACCGTCGACGTGCGGGAGCAGTTCCTGACCGCACTCGAGGGCGTGAGCGACCCGGAGACGAAACGCAAGATCATCGGCCGCGAATTCATCCGCACCTTCGAGCAGGCCCAGGCCGAGCTGATCACGGAGGCCGCCGCGATCGACGGCGACCCGATCCGCTTCCTCGTGCAGGGAACCCTGTACCCCGATGTCGTCGAGTCCGGCGGCGGGAGCGGCACCGCCAACATCAAGAGCCACCACAACGTGGGCGGACTGCCCGACGACCTCCAGTTCGAACTGATCGAGCCGCTCCGCACCCTGTTCAAGGACGAGGTGCGGGCGATCGGCGCCGAGCTGGGGCTGCCGGCCGAGATCGTGCAGCGCCAGCCGTTCCCCGGACCCGGCCTGGGCATCCGCATCGTGGGTTCGATCACGCAGGACCGGCTTGACCTGCTCCGCCACGCGGATGCGATCGTGCGCGCCGAACTGACGGCCGCCGGCCTCGACCGTGAGATCTGGCAGTGCCCCGTCGTGCTCCTCGCCGACGTGCGCTCGGTGGGCGTGCAGGGTGACGGCCGCACCTACGGCCACCCGATCGTGCTGCGCCCGGTGTCCTCCGAGGACGCGATGACCGCAGACTGGACCCGCCTGCCCTACGACCTGCTGGCGAAGATCTCCAACCGGATCACGAACGAGGTCGACGGGGTCAACCGGGTCGTGCTCGACGTCACGTCGAAGCCGCCGGGGACGATCGAGTGGGAGTAGAGCTCAGGCGGGGAGTCGGCTCAGACGGCGTCCAGGGGGATTGATTCGTCGGCCAGGCGGCCCGGGTCGACCGGGGCGCCGCGGCGGATGAGGGACTGCACCGCGTCGTTCACGTCCCACACGTTCACGTTCATCCCGGCGACCACGGTGCCGGCGGCCAGCCAGAACGCGATGAACTCCCGGCTGCCGCGGTTGCCGCGGAAGACGAGGTCCGCCCCGCGGGTGAGCGGCCCGAAGCCCGAATACTCCATCCCCAGGTCGAACTGGTCGGTGTAGAAGTAGGGGATGGCGTCGAACGACACGGCCTGCCCGAGCATGGCGCGCGCCGCCGCGGGCCCGCCGTGCAGGGCGTTCGCCCAGTGTTCGCTGCGCAGCCGCATCCGTGCCGCCGGGTGGTACGCGCTGGCCACGTCACCGGCCGCGAAGACGTCGGGGTGGCTCGTCTGCAGGCTCTCGTTCACCACGATCCCGTTGTCGACCTCCAGCCCCGCGGCCTCGGCCAGGCCGACGTTCGGGATGGCGCCGACACCGACCAGGACCAGGTCAGCCGGCACCACCTCGCCGCCGGCCAGTACCACCCCGGTCAGCCGGCCCTCGGCGCCCGCGATGCTCTCCACGACGACGGAGGTGCGCAGGCTCACCCCGTGCTCACGGTGCAGGTCGGCGAACATCTGTCCGAGTTCGTCGCCGAGCGCGTTCGCGAGCGGGATCGGGTCGCGTTCGAGGATGACGACCTCATTGCCCAGTGCGCGCGCGGTCGCGGCGACCTCCATGCCGATCCAGCCGGAGCCGATCAGGACGAGCCGCCTGCCTCCGCCGGCGAGCAGGCCGCGAAGGGATTCCGAGTCGTCGAGGGTGCGCAGGTAGTGCACCCCGCCCAGGTCGGCGCCCGGAATCGCGAGCCGGCGCGGGGACGACCCGGTGGCCAGCAGCAGCCGGTCCCAGGCGAGCGTCTCGCCGCTCTCGAGGGTGAGGCGGTGCCCGCGCGGGTCGAGGCCGACCGCGCGGGTGGACGGCCGGAACTCGACCTGGTTCGCGGCGTACCAGTCGTCCGACTCGACGAAGACCGTGCCGCGGTCGGCCGTGCCGGCGAGGAACTCCTTGGACAACGGGGGACGGATGTACGGATGGTGGGGTTCGGCCCCGAGCAGTCGGATGCTGCCGGCGAAGCCCTCTTCGCGGAGGGTCTTCGCGGCCGACGCGCCGGCGAGCGATGCCCCCACGATGACGAAATCCTGTTCCTTTACCACGGGTGTGCCTCCTCGTTCGCTGGTGCTCTCATCGTGGAGTCTGCCCCGGATGCGCGGGCAGGTCGAGCCCGGCGGCTTCGGAAGGAGGCATCCGCCAGATTCGTGCGACGCGCCGCTTTGCCGACCGCGCCGCTCGGCGCTTCGAGATGGAGAAACCCGGGACTCGCCGGATGCCGAGGCGGCGGATGCGGCGAGTCGCGAAAAACTCCGCCTCTGCGGCGCGGGGCGAGCGCCCGGATGCAGGAAGGGCCGCCCCGAGGGGCGGCCCTTCCTCACCGCGTGGCGTCTAGTCGCGGGCGATCGCGAAGATGCGCAGCAACTCCACATACAGCCAGACGACGGTGACCATGATGCCGAAGGCTCCGGTCCAGCCGTACTTGCGCGGTGCGCGGTTGTTCACGCCGCGCTGGATGAAGTCGAAGTCGAGCACCAGCGAGTACGCGGCCATGATCACGGCGAGCACGCCGATGATGAGGCCGAGCGGGATGCCCATGAACTCGGCGCTGCGGAGGCCGAACGCGTTGTCGTTCACGCCGAAGGCCATCAGACCGAAGTTGACGAGCGAGAAAGCCGCGTAGCCGATCATCGCGATCATGAAGACCTTGGTGGCCTTCTTGGAGGCGCGGATCTTGCCGTTGGCGAAGAGGGCCAGCGTGACACCGACGACGACGAGCGTGGCCAGCACGGCCTGGGTGACGACGCCCGGGTAGATCATCTCGAAGACGATCGAGATGCCACCGACGAAGAGGCCCTCGGCCGCCGCATAGGCGAGGATCAGGGGCGGGGACGGCTCCTTCTTGAAGGCGTTGACCAGTCCGAGAACCAGGCCGACGATCGCGCCGAGGATGAGTGGGATCATCGTCACCGGGGTGATGACCCAGCCTAGGGCCGCCGTGGCGAGCAGGATCACGAAGCTGAGCACCGTCTTGCGGATGGTGTCGTCGTAGGTCATCCGGTCGGTGTCCTGCGCGCCGGCGGACGGGGCGTTGAACATGCCCTGCAGATCGTTGTCGGAGAGCACCTTGCCCGCTGCAACGGCGCCAGGAGCGCCGAAAGCGGCGTTTCGAGAGAATGCGGGGTTGGAGGATGCCATGGTTTTCGTGACTCACAATCGACTGAGGTTGCGGCCAGCGCCGAATGGTGCTGGTGTCTGGGGAAAGTCTATTCAGATCTGCTGGGTATCTGCCGAGTTATTTCTGCGACCTGACCGGCCTCGAGTGCCGGAACAACGACGTGGTCGGGACCCGCGCCGGTGCCCGCTCCGGACCTCCGGCCGCCCGGCCAGCCGGCCAGCCACCAGGCCAGCCAGGCGGATGCGATCACGGTGACCGTTCCGACCAGGTCGCCGACCCAGTTCTGCGCGTAGCCGTGCAGGAACGCCTTGATCAGGAAGCTCACGCCGATCGGGAGCAGCAGGACGAGGTAGCTCGGCAGCGAACGGTGCCGCACGAGCAGCCAGCCGGCCAGGAGCACGGCGAAGGCGCCGGCGAAGTCGGTCCCGCCGAGCAGGGTGAGGCCGGCCAGGAGGCAGGGCAGCAGCACGACGAGGCGGCGCCAGAGCGCTCCCGGCAGCAACAGCCAGCCGAGCAGGTGAAGCGAAGGCCCGATCAGCAGGAAGAACATGCTGTAGGTGCTGGTGAAACTGGTCGCGGCGACGCCGAGCATGATCAGGGACAGACCCGCGAGGTATCGGGCACGCGGGTTGCCCCACGCGGTCGGCCGCGCGGCAGGTGCGATCCAGGGTGTCATCGCCTCGAGTCTGGCAGTTGCGCGCGTACTCTGGGCACATGCACCCCATTGTGATCGGCCACCGCGGAGCGAGCGGGTACCGACCGGAGCACACACGTGCCGCCTACGAGCTGGCGGTCGCCCTCGGGGCCGACGCCGTGGAACCCGACATCGTGGCCACCCGGGACGGCGTGCTCATCGTGCGTCACGAGAACGAGTTATCCGGCACCACCGACGTCTCTGACCATCCCGAGTTCGCGGGGCGCCGCACAACCAAGGTGATCGACGGCATCCGGCTCACCGGCTGGTTCACCGAGGACTTCACCTGGGCGGAACTGCGCACCCTGCGCGCCAGGGAGCGCCTGCCCGAGTTGCGCAAGTCCAGCGCCACCTTCGACGACAGGTTCCCCCTGCTGCGGCTGCGGGACGTCTTCAAGCTCATCGACCGGGTCGCCGGTCGGGCCAGGCGCTCCATCGGTGTCGTCGCCGAGATCAAGCACGCCTCCTACTTCGAGTCGATCGGCCTGCCTCTCGACGAGTTGTTCGCCGCCGAGGTCAACGCGGCGGGATGGAACGCCGGAGACGGCCGCCTCACCATTGAAAGCTTCGAACAGAGCCTGCTCGACAAGGTCTACGCCCGCGGCATTTACGGCAATCGGATCTTCCTGCTCGAGGCCCGCGGCAAGCCGTTCGACGAGGTCGCGCTCCTCGGCGCGAAGGCCCCGCACTACGCCGATTTCCTCACCGATCAGGGCCTCTACGCGCTGAGCGGCAAGGTCGACGGCATCAGCGTGCCGAAATCGCTCATCCTCGAAACGGATGCCGACGGTCACGTCTCCGGGGCATCCGACCTGGTCGACGCCGCGCACGCCGCCGGCCTGGAGATCTACTGCTGGACCCTCCGCCCCGAGAACCGGTTCCTCGCCAAGACCTTCCGGCGCGGCCGGTTCCGGGCCGACTTCGGCGACTGGCAGTCGGAGTTCCGCACGATCATGGGCACCGGCATCGACGGGGTCTTCACCGACCACCCCGACCTCGCGGTCACCGTGCGGGACGAGCTGGCCGCAGCGGGCTGACCGGGCCCCTCACCCGTCAAGACCGGGTGTCAGACGCAACGCCTAGGATTGTCAGCGAGATGACAACGCTTTTCGACCCGGACAACACGCCCGCCCGCCAGGCCCCGCCAGGAGGGCCCATCATCGTCGACGGCGAACGCCCCGACGGGCACGCCGGCGGCTACCAGAGCCCGCTGCTCGAGGGACTGAATCCCCAGCAGCGCGAGGCCGTCGAGTACCGCGGCCCAGCCCTGCTCATCATCGCCGGGGCAGGCTCCGGCAAGACCAGTGTGCTCACCCGGCGCATCGCGAGCCTGCTGGAGGCCCGCGAGGCGTGGCCCAGCCAGATCCTCGCGATCACTTTCACCAACAAGGCCGCCGCCGAGATGCGCGACCGGGTCAAGGCCATCCTCGGCCAGGGCGCGGACGGAATGTGGATCTCCACCTTCCACTCCTCCTGCGTGCGGATCCTGCGCCGCGAGGCGGAGAACGCCGGCCTCTCCGCCAGCTTCAGCATCTACGACTCCGCCGACACCAAGGTCACCCTCAAGCGCATCATCAAGTCGCTCGACGCCGACACCCTCGGGTTCACCCCCGGCAACGCGTCCGCGAAGATCTCCAAGCTCAAGAACGAGCTCGCCGACGTGGACTCCTACTCCCGCAACGCGAACATGAGCGACCCGCAGGAGGTCATGTTCGTCGAGATCTTCCGGCAGTACACCCAGCGCCTCCGCGCCGCCAACGCCCTCGACTTCGACGACCTGATCGGCGAGACGGTCTACCTGTTCCGGGCCTTCCCCAGGGTCGCCGCCCTCTACCGGCGCCGGTTCCGGCACATCCTCGTCGACGAATACCAGGACACCAACCACGCCCAGTACTCGCTCGTGCGGGAGCTCACCCGGCCCGTCGAACCCGAACTGGCCGACGAGATGGAGGCCACCGGCGTGCACGTGCGTAACCTGCGCGACGCCACCGGCGGCATCCCCGGCGCGTCGCTCACCGTGGTGGGCGACTCAGACCAGTCGATCTACGCCTTCCGCGGCGCCGACACGCGCAACATCACCGAATTCGAGCGGGACTTCCCCGGCACCAGGGTGATCCTGCTCGAGCAGAACTACCGGTCCACCCAGAACATCCTCTCCGCCGCCAATGCGGTGATCGGGCACAACTTCGACCGCACAGACAAGAAACTGTGGAGCGCGGGCGGCGACGGCGAGAAGATCGTCGGATTCACGGCCTACTCCGGCCATGACGAGGCCCAGTTCGTGGCCGACGAGATCGAGGTGCTGCACTCGGCAGGCATGGCCTACCGCGACATGGCCGTGTTCTACCGCACCAACGCGCAGACCCGCGCGCTGGAAGAAATCCTCGTGCGCTCCGCCGTGCCGTACCGGGTGGTCGGCGGCACGAAATTCTACGAGCGGGCCGAGATCAAGGATGCGCTGGCCTACCTGATCGCCGTCGCCAACCCGAACGATGAGCTGGCCCTGCGTCGCATCCTGAACACCCCGAAACGCGGGATCGGGCCGGCCACCGAGACCGGGCTGGCCAGTTTCGCCGACGCCAACCAGATCAGCTTCCGGCAGGCCATGCGCGACAGCGCGTCGCTCGGCCTGGGCCCGAAGGTGACCGGCGCGATCCTGACGCTCGCGACCCTGCTCGATGAGGCGGCTCTGTCGATAGACCCGGCCAACCCGGCCGGGCAGGCGAACGTGTCCGAGCTGCTGACCTTCCTGCTCGATGGCAGCGGGCTGCTCACCCTGCTTCGAAACAGCCGCGACCCGCAGGACGAGGCGCGCGCAGAGAACATCGAGGAACTCGTCGCCCAGACGAAGGACTTCAACAAGGAGAACCCCGACTCGGGGCTCGTCGACTTCCTCACCCAGGTGTCCCTCGTCGCCGCGGCCGACGACCTCGACGACGCCTCCGGCACGGTGTCGCTGATGACCCTGCACACGGCCAAGGGGCTCGAGTACGAGGCGGTTTTCCTCACCGGTGTCGAGGAGGGTCTGCTGCCGCACCAGATGTCGGCCCACGAGCCCGGCGGGCCGGCCGAGGAACGCCGGCTGTTCTACGTCGGGATCACCCGGGCCCGCCAGCGCTTGTATCTGTCCCTGGCGATGACCCGGGCGCAGTTCGGCGACATCAACGTGGCGATGCCCAGCCGCTACCTGCAGGAGATCCCGGTCGGCCTGATCGACTGGAAGCAGTCGCCCGGCATGGCGAACTCCCGTGGCGGCACGCAGCCGCGCGCGCTCAACGCGCGCAGGGACGGTTTCGGCGGCGGGTTCGCGGGGCGCGGCGAACCGCGGGCGCTGCCGCCCGCGCCCAAGCCGAAGACGGAGTGGACGAACCGCGTGTCGGAGGTGCGAGACAACGGTGACCTCACCCTGGCGGCGGGGGATCGCATCCGTCACGTGGACTTCGGTGACGGCCGGGTCAACCAGGTCACCGGCGACGGCACAAAACGGATCGCGCACGTGCAGTTCGACACCGCGGGCGCGAGGAAGCTCCTGATCAAGGTCGCGCCGATCGAGAAGATCTAGCGGCCGGGCCCGGAAAACCGGAAACCCTGCACGAACGGTTGTGATCGCCATCCTGACCGTGCTCCTCGCGCGAACCCGGGAGCGTTCCTGAGAGCTCGCGCAGGACGCATTGGAGGCGCACAGTCTGTTCTCAGTTTCTCGATAGGGATTCAACTGATTCGCCCGGGATGCTCCAATCATGAGCCTCGTCACCCGTCCCGCCCAGCGCACCCGGCGCCACACCGCGGTGCCGCGAATCCACCCGGACTACCACCGGCGGATGCGCCTGGCCGACGGCCTGCAGATCATCGCGGTGGTCTCGGTCGCCCTCGTGATCGCGATCTTCCTCGGCGACGGCGGAGCAGCCCGCTTCGGCACGCCGGCCGACGCCATCACCTCCCTCGGTGTGGTGACCGGCCTCGTCGGGACCGATCTTCTGCTTCTGATGATGCTGCTGGCGGCGAGGCTCCCCCCGATAGACCGGGCCTTCGGGCACGACAGCGCAATGGCGCTGCACCAGTCGCTGGGCAAGCCCGCGCTCTACCTGATCCTCGGCCACGGCGTGCTCCTCACCATCGGATACGCGATGGTGCAGCCCGCGTCCGTGTTCGCGGAGGTGTGGATCATGCTCACGACCCTCCCCGACCTGCCGCTCGCGTTCGTGGGCCTCGGGCTGCTCGTGACGGTCGTGGTGACCTCCCTCGTGGTGGTGCGTCGTCGCTTCCGCTATGAGGCGTGGCACCTGGTGCACCTGCTCTCCTACCTGGCCGTGCTCGTGGCGATCCCTCACCAGCTGAGCGTGGGAACCCTCTTTCGCGAGGGCTCGGTGCAGCGCTACTACTGGCTCGCCCTCTACCTCGGAGTGGCCGGCGGGGTCGTGCTCTTCCGGTTCGTCGTTCCGATCGTGCGCTCCCTGCGCTCCGGGCTCGTCGTGGAAGGCGTCGACCCCGTCGCCCGCGACGTCGTCTCGATCAGGTTGTCCGGCCGCCGGCTGGGCCGGCTGGGGGCCCGCTCCGGCCAGTTCTTCATCTGGAGGTTTTGGACGCCGAAGCTGTGGTGGCAGGCGCATCCGTTCTCGCTGTCGGCCGCACCGACCGGCAGCGCGCTGCGGATCACCGTGCGCGGCCTCGGCGACGCGTCCACGGCGCTGTCGGCGCTGCCCAAGGGCACCAGGGTCAGCTTCGAGGGACCATACGGGCTGTTCACCGACGTCGCCCGCACATCACCCCGAATCGTGCTGATCGCCGCCGGCATCGGGGTGGCCCCGATCAGGTCGCTGCTCGAAACGGCGACCTTCGCGCCAGGCCAGGCCACCGTGATCCTCCGCGGGGGCACGGCCGACGACACCTACCTCGTCGACGAACTGGCCGACCTGTGCCGGGTCAGGGGCGCCGAACTGCGCATCATCGCCGGGAAGCGTTCGCCCGGCGTGAACAGCTGGCTGCCGGCGGACGCCGTGCGAGCACAGATCACACTCGCCACCCTGGTTCCGCAGCTCCGGGAAGCGGATGTCTACATCTGCGGTCCCCGGCGCTGGACGGACGAGGTCGTGCGCGACGCCCGGTCGGCCGGACTGCCGACACGCCAAATCCATTTTGAAAGGTTCGACTGGTGAGATTGCGCGCAATAACCCTGGCCACGTTGGCCTCCGTTTCCGTGATCGGCATCGGCGCCCAGCTGGGCGCCCAGCTCACGGCATCCCAACAGGCGCTGGCGACCTCGGTGCCGGCGGCCGGCACGAGCACCGCCTCCACGGCGACGGGCTCGACGGCGGCCACGCCGCCGGAGGCCCCGACCGCGTCGGCCACGGCG
>NZ_SOHH01000115.1 GCF_004403515.1 Cryobacterium fucosi
GCCCAGCTCGCCGCCGACGCGGCCCGACCGGTCGGCGACCACCTCCGATCGGCCGAGCGCGCGCTTTTCCGCGCCGGCAAGTTGCTCGACGCGATCGAGTCCGGGGAAGACCGGCTGCACCTCGGCTTCGCAGCCCTCACCCGTGCCCGGGGCGCGGCCGACGCCGAGCTGGCCGAGGCGCGCACCCTGCGCGACGCGCACGAGGAGCCCGACGCCCGGGTGGACCTGGGCCGCGTCATCGCCGAGGCGGACGCGGCGCTGGGCGAACTGCGCCGGCCGTCGCGCCTCAGCGATCCGGCCGCCGACCTCGCCAGGCTCCGGGAGGCCATGGACGGGCTGGACGTCATCCGTTCGGACGCCCGCAACCGGCAGCTGCGCCTCGACAACGCCCGCGGCGCCCTGTCCGGCGCGCTGCTTGCCGTGCGAAGCCAGCTCACCGTCACCCGCGACTTCATCACCGGGAATCCCGGACGGGTCGGCGCCGACGCGCGCACGCGCCTGGCCGAGTCCGAGCGCCAGCTCACCCTCGCGCTGGCCGAAACCGACCCGGTCGCCGCCCTGGACGGCGCTCGTCGGGCGATGACCCTGGCGACGGATGCCGACGCGCTGGCCCGGTTCGACGTCCGCTAGTTTTCCCGCCCGCCCGGTTCCCGCCGGGCCGCTCCCGATATTCTGGTCAGGTGATTGCCGCCGAGCCCCAACAGAAGTACCAGGTCCGTTTCGATGTCGGCCTCGTCGGTTTCCAGGCCCTCGCCGCGCAGGCGGACGTCGTCATCCTCGCCGACGCGCTGCCGCCCACCGGCTACGCGCCGGGCATCCCCACTCCGCTGGCCGCGCACCGGGTCATCCCGGCCGATCTCGGCACGGCCGATCGCGTTGCCGAATGGGTGCTCGCCCGGCAGGCGGAGAAGGGTGACCGGTTCGTCGTCGCTGTCATCGCGGTGGGCGAGCGGCGCAACGACGGCACCGCCCGGTTCGCGGTCGAGGACTTCCTCGTCGCCGGCGCGGTCATCGACGCGCTGTCGAGCCGCGGGATCGACCACGTCTCGCCGGAGGCGGCGGCCGCCGCCGCGAGCTTTACCGGACTCAGGCAGGCGCTCCGGCACCTGGTCAGCGCTTCCGAGACGGCCCTCGCCCTCGTCGCCGACGGGAGGCAGGCCGAGGTGACGGCAGCGGTGCGCCCGCAGGCCCGGTCGACGGCCGAACCCGGCGCCGAAGCAGGATCCGAAGCAGGATCCGAAACGGGCGGCGGTCGGGCAGCCGCCGGCCGTGAATCTGCCGGTATCGCGCTGCTGCGGGAGTTCACCTTTCCGGCCTGACCTTCCCCCTGGAAACCTGACCTTCCCCCTGTGAAAGAGGTGACACTGTCGCTGGGCCACCGTGACTGTGTCACTGTCACTGAGTCACCGTGATTGTGTCACTGTCACTGTCACTGTCACTGTCACTGTCACTGAGTCACTGAGTCACTGAGTCACTGAGTCACCGAGTCACCGTGGCCGCCGCCGCGCGCCGGCGTGCCGCCGCGGTGATCTCCCTCCGGTCCCATTCGATCAGGTGCGCGCGGTTGAATCCCTTTCCGCACAGCCCGCAGGCGAACGCCCGGGTGGGCTGCCGGTAGCGGTAGTGGACGTGGCCGGCCGGGCAGACTCCCACCCACGGCGCCAGCTCGTCGGCGATCTCCCCGTCGTGCGTGCGTTTGCCGTCGTAGCCGAGTCCGCCGGCGACGGCCTTCCACTTCGGCCCGTGCCCGGCGCGCGGGCCGGCCAGGGCGTGAGCGACCTCGTGCAGCAGAATCTGGTGCACCACGTCGTCCTCGTACCGCGCGGCAAGATACCGCGACACGGTGATCCGTCGCGCCGTGTAGTTGCACAGACCGGCGCGCTTCTTCGCGTTGTCGAAGGCGAAGGTCCAGGTCCGGTCGAGGTGCAGCACGATGAGGGCGTCGGCCCAGCGCCGCACCCGGTCCAGGTCGGCCATCAGGGAGCCACCCGCACCTGGTACAGCCTGTCGTCGCCGGGAGCAGGGTCTCCGCGGCCATCCGTATTGTTGCTCACAAACCACAGTGTGCCATCCGGGCCCGACACCACGTCGCGCAGCCGGCCGAAGCTGTTGACAAACCACGCACTGGTCTCCCCGGTGGAGGGATCGATGCGCCAGAGCCGTTCGCCGCGCAGCGCGGCCATGAACAGGGTGTCGTTCACGATGGCCAGCCCGCTCGGGCTCGCCTCGCTCGGGCGCCACTGCTGCACCGGGTCGCGGTAGTCGGGGTTCCCGGCCGCGCCCTCCACGACCGGCCAGCCATAGTTCCCGCCTGGCACGATGAGGTTGAGCTCGTCCCAGGTGTTCTGGCCGAACTCACTCGCCCAGAGTCGACCGCGGGAATCCCAGGCGATGCCCTGCGGATTGCGGTGCCCGAACGAGTAGACGAGGGTGCCGAACGGGTTGTCGGCCGGCACCGCGCCGGTCGGGGTCATCCGCAGGATCTTGCCGCCGAGCGAGCCGAGGTCCTGCGCGTTGCCCGTGTCGCCGGCGTCGCCGGCCGTGGCGTAGAGCATTCCGTCCGGGCCGAAGCCGAGCCGGCCTCCGTCGTGGTTGCCGGCCTTGGGAATGCCCGAGAGCACCGGCTCTGGTTCGCCGAGGCCGAGGCTGCCCGGGGCGCCGGAGAGCGGCATCCGCACGATCTCGTTGTCGCCGGCGGCCGTGAAATAGGCGTAGACCCAGCCGGTTCCGCCCGGGGCGGCGGCGTCGGCGAGGAAGGCCAGGCCGAGCAGGCCGCCCTCGCCCCCCGGGCGCACGTCGGCGATCTCGGCGGCGTCCCGCAGGCTGCCGTCTGGCAGCAGTTCGCGCACCAGTGCGGTGTCGCGTTCGCTGATCAGCGTGCCGCCGGCCAGGCGCAGGACCGACCAGGGGGCGTCCAGCCCCGATGCGATGACGACGGGGTCACCCACCGGATGCACCGGCAACAGCACCGCGTTCGGCGGGAGGCTCAGGGAGGGGGTCGGCCGGGGCCGGGCCGGCGCTTCGGTCGCAACAGACGGCCGCGGCACGCTCGACGTGCAGCCCGCCAGCACCGCGACCAGCAGTAGAACCGCCAACCGAGTGACGATCCGCCGGCCGGTGGGCCGCAGGGTCCCGTCCCTGCTGCCCGGCTCGCCGTTCATCTCGTGCCTCGTCTCGTTCTCTCCCGCACCAGCCCGGGGCTCACCCGTGTGGATCCAGCATGCCCCCGATTCCCCACCCCACGTGCGTAACTCCTGCAAATTGGGTGTCCGATGCCGAACTTCCGCGTGGAACCGGGGGAGAGCCTCCCTACCGAACCCGTTCTGCAGGAGTTATGCACGGGAAGGAGGGGCGAGCGGATGCCGTGGGTCGGCTCGAGGGTCAGGGGGCCTGGCGCTGCTCGGCGATGAACGACTCCACCACGGCCACGGCGATCAGCGCGCTCTCGAGGTGTTCCGAGGATGCCCCCGCCTTGTCGCGCAGGAACACGGCGGCCGTGAAATCGGCGAGGGCGCGCTCGAGCTCGCCCTGTTCGAAGTACACCTTGCCCCGATTCTCGCGGGCGAACGCGGCGACGCCGGCCCACTCGTGGGTCTCCGACTCCAGCACGCAGTGCGTGAGTTCGGCCGCGGCCTCGTCGAGCTTGCCCTGGAACTGTTGCACCTGGGCGCGGCGGATACGACTGGCCGCGAGCTCCTCCCGCGATCCGGTGAACCGGGCCTGGCGCAGCGCCGTGTTGGCGGTGTCCCAGGCCTCGTCGAGCCGGCCGGTCAGCCGCAGCAGGGCGACCTTTTCATTGAGGGCGGACAGGCTGCGCAGCTCGCCGAGTTCGTCGAGGCGGAGGCCGGCGGCACGCAGATCGACTTTTTCACGCAGGGTGACGGCGTCGTAGCCAATGATGATGGGCAGGGTGTGTTCCTGAAACGAGGGCGGCCGGGGCGTGCCGCGGGTGAAAACGGGTCGCCTCCAGAGTATCCCGGGAGCGGCGGCCGCCAGCCCCAGTGCTGGGGTGTTTCGCGTCGGGCTTCGCACCCCGACCGAACCCTGCCGCGCCGCGTGCCGCCCCGGCCGGTCCGCGCCCTGCCGCCGCGCCGCGCGGTGTGGCTAACTCAGGAGATTCCGGATGCCGCCACGCCGCGCCCGCGCGATTCCGGGCGTCGGCCGATGGCCGGCTCCGGATCTCCTGAGTTAGCCACGCGGAGCCGGGGCAGCCTCCCGGGCAACCGAGTTATCAACAGGGAAGCTGAGTTATCCACAGAGAATGTGGAATCAAGGGACGCGTCCGGCCGGCTCAGTTGCCGATCTGGAAGACCGTGCGGCCGGGCAGCGGCGACGGGGTGGCCGTCGCATCCGTCGTCACGAGCGCGCTCGCCATGAACTGCCGCAGCTCCGCCCCCTCGACCACCTTCGACGGGTGCGGGCCGCCGGCGAGCAACCGCGACACCCAGCTGAGGTCGATCGGCGTGTGGGCCGCCACGAAGACAATGTTGCCGAACCTGCGTCCCTTGAGCACCTGGGTTTCGGCGAGACCGAGCACGTGGTCGAACACGGCCGAGAGCGTCGCGGCCTGGGCGCGGGCGAAGGCAAGGCCGGGTCCGTCGGCGACGTTGACCGCCACGACGCCCCTGGGGCTGAGCAGCGGTGCGGCCAGCTCGTAGAATTCCCGGCTGGTCACGTGCGCGGGGGAGCGGGCCCCGGAGAAGATGTCCACGACGACCAGGTCGACCGAGCCATGCAGCCCGGCCGGCAGCTTGCCGAGCACCTCGCGGGCGTCGCCGTGCCGCACCCGAAGCTGGGCGCGCTTGTCCCAGGGCAGCTCGGCGCGCACGAAGTCGATCAGGTCGCTTTCCAGCTCGACCACCTGCTGGCGGGAGCCGGGCCGGGTCGCCTCGACGTAGCGGGGGAGGGTCAGCGCGCCGGCGCCGAGGTGCACGGCGGTGATCGGTTCGCCGATCTCGCCGATCAGGTCGATCACGTGGCCGATCCGCTGCACATATTCGAAGAACAGCTCGTCGGGGTGGTCGACGTTCACATGGGACTGGGGCGTGCCGTCGACGATCAGGTTGAAACTGCCGGGGGTGAACCGGTCGGGCTCGATCACGGCCAGGTGCCCGCTGAGTTTCAACGTGACCGACGGATGCTGCGCTTCAACCCTGCTCATCCCCCCAGTCTGCGCCATCCGGCCCTGCGTCCCCTCCGCCCTCGCCCTGCGACCTTCCGCCCTCGCCGAGATCGACCATTGCGGTCGAAACCGACTCGCACGCTGGTCGGTTTCGACCGAAAGGGTAGAAGTCGGTGGGGGAGGACGAGCGAGGGAGGGTGTGGGATGACGGGTGAGGGAGGGTGTGGGATGACGGGTGCGGAAAGAGACGCGCGGTAGGAGCGGGGCGAGCCAAGCCGAGGCGGGTTATACCTGAGAATTCCGGGAAGGTCAAGATTGAGGTGGACACGGCGTGGGAAAGCGCCTATGCTTGATCTTTGCGCTTCCAGACAAATCTCTGCCTTCATATTGCGGTCGGCTTTGCGTGCTCAAGCCACCTTGAGGCATACCTCGTTTCGGTTATATCAGCGGGTTCGGATATACGGAGGGTCTGTGGAGTTCGTACTCGGTATTCATTACTAACAGTGACTAGACCTGACGGGGTCCACGGAGGTTATTTCCTTGGCTGCTGCGCGCAACGCAACCACCAACTCACCCAAGAACGGACGCGCCGCTGGGCGTCTTTCGTTCGCAAAGATCAGCGACAATCTGACTGTTCCGGATCTGCTTGCATTGCAGACCGAGAGCTTCGATTGGCTCGTAGGCAACGACAAATGGAAAAAGCGTGTCGCCGAGGGCCAGGCGGCCGGTCGTCAGGACCTGCCGACTCGCACCGGCCTCGACGAGATCTTCGAAGAGATCTCCCCGATCGAGGACCTGGGCGAAACGATGCAGCTGTCGTTCACCAACCCGGAGCTCGAGCCGGAGAAGTACACGATCGACGAGTGCAAGGAAAAGGGTAAAACCTACTCCGCACCGCTCTATGTGAACGCTGAGTTCATGAACCACCTCACGGGTGAGATCAAGACCCAGACCGTGTTCATGGGCGACTTCCCGCTGATGACCCCCAAGGGCACCTTCGTGATCAACGGCACCGAGCGTGTCGTCGTCTCGCAGCTCGTGCGTTCGCCGGGTGTCTACTTCGACCGCCAGCAGGAGAAGACGTCCGACAAGGACATCTACTCCGCTCGCGTCATCCCGAGCCGTGGTGCCTGGCTTGAATTCGAGATCGACAAGCGCGACCAGGTCGGCGTCCGCATCGACCGCAAGCGCAAGCAGTCCGTCACCGTCTTCCTCAAGGCGCTCGGGCTGACCAGCGAAGAGATCCTCGAGGAATTCAAGGGCTTCGCGTCGATCGAGCTCACCCTGGAGAAGGACAACATCCTCACCAAGGAAGAAGCACTCAAGGACATCTACCGCAAGCTCCGTCCGGGCGAGCAGGTTGCCGCCGAGGCAGCGCGTGCGCTCCTCGACAACTTCTTCTTCAACTCCAAGCGCTACGACCTGGCCAAGGTCGGGCGCTACAAGATCAACCGCAAGCTCGGCCTCGAAGCCCCGCTCAGCGACTCCGTGCTCACCCTCCAGGACATCCTGGCCACGATCAAGTACCTGGTTGCGCTTCACGACAACCAGACCACGATCGCCGGCATCCGAGACGGCAAGCCCACCGACATCCGCATCGACATCGACGACATCGACCACTTCGGCAACCGTCGTATCCGTGCCGTCGGCGAGCTCATCCAGAACCAGGTGCGCACCGGCCTGTCCCGGATGGAGCGCGTCGTTCGCGAGCGCATGACCACCCAGGACATCGAGGCGATCACCCCGCAGACCCTGATCAACGTGCGCCCCGTCGTCGCCGCGATCAAGGAGTTCTTCGGAACATCTCAGCTCAGCCAGTTCATGGACCAGAACAACCCGCTCGCAGGCCTCACGCACAAGCGTCGCCTGTCCGCGCTGGGCCCGGGCGGTCTGTCCCGTGACCGCGCCGGCGTCGAGGTGCGAGACGTTCACCCCTCGCACTACGGCCGGATGTGCCCGATTGAGACCCCGGAAGGCCCGAACATCGGCCTGATCGGTTCGCTCGCCTCGTTCGCGCGAATCAACGCCTTCGGTTTCATCGAGACCCCGTACCGTCGCGTCGTCGACGGTAAGGTCCTGAACGACCAGATCGACTACCTCACCGCCAGTGAGGAAGACGAGTTCATCGTCGCCCAGGCCAACGCGCCGCTCACCAAGGACTCGCGCTTCGCCGAGGCCCGCGTGCTCGCCCGCAAGAAGGGTGGCGAGGTCGACCTCTTCCCCGCAGAAGACATCGGCTACATGGATGTCTCGCCGCGCCAGATGGTGTCCGTCGCCACGAGCCTCATCCCGTTCCTCGAGCACGACGATGCGAACCGCGCCCTGATGGGTGCCAACATGCAGCGCCAGGCCGTCCCGCTCCTGATGAGCGAGAGCCCGCTGGTCGGAACCGGCATGGAGGTCTTCGCGGCCATTGACGCCGGTGACGTGCTCACCGCCGACAAGGCCGGCGTCGTCATGGAGGTGTCGGCGGATGTCGTCACCGTCCAGCTCGACGAGGGTGGAACGCAGGACTACTACCTGCGCAAGTTCGCGCGCTCCAACCAGGGCACGAGCTACAACCACCGCGTGATCGTCCAGGCCGGCGAGCGGATCGAGGTCGGCGAGGTCATCGCCGACGGCCCCGCCACCGAAAACGGAGAGCTCGCCCTCGGCAAGAACCTGCTCGTCGCGTTCATGCCGTGGGAGGGTTACAACTTCGAGGACGCGATCATCCTGAGCCAGAACCTGGTCAAGGACGACACCCTCTCCTCGATCCACATCGAGGAGTACGAGGTCGACGCCCGCGACACCAAGCTCGGAAAGGAAGAGATCACCCGCGACCTGCCGAACGTCTCCCCGGATCTGCTTGCAGACCTGGACGAGCGCGGCATCATCCGGATCGGAGCCGAGGTTCGCCCCGGCGACATCCTCGTCGGCAAGGTCACGCCCAAGGGCGAGACCGAGCTGTCCGCCGAGGAACGCCTGCTCCGCGCGATCTTCAACGAGAAGAGCCGCGAAGTCCGCGACACGAGCCTCAAGGTTCCGCACGGTGAGCGCGGCACGATCATCGGCGTCAAGGTCTTCGACTCGCAGGATGGCGACGACGAGCTCGGCTCGGGCGTCAACCAGCGCGTTGCCGTCTTCATCGCCCAGAAGCGCAAGATCACCGAGGGTGACAAGCTCGCCGGCCGTCACGGCAACAAGGGTGTCATTTCCCGCATCCTGCCGATCGAGGACATGCCGTTCCTCGCCGACGGAACCCCGGTCGACATCATCCTCAACCCGCTGGGCATCCCCGGTCGAATGAACTTCGGCCAGGTCCTCGAGACTCACCTGGGTTGGATCGCCAAGCAGGGCTGGCAGGTGGAAGGCAAGCCCAAGTGGGCCGGCCGTCTGCCCGAGCAGGCCCACAGCGCAGCCCCGAACACCAAGGTCGCGACCCCGGTGTTCGACGGCGCGCTCGAGGTCGAGATCGAGGGTCTCCTGGACTCCACGATCCCGACCCGCGACGGCGACCGCATGATCGACTCCACCGGTAAGACCCTGCTCTTCGACGGCCGCTCCGGCGAGCCGTTCCCGAACCCGGTCTCCGTTGGCTACATGTACATCCTGAAGCTGCACCACCTTGTCGACGACAAGATCCACGCCCGTTCCACCGGCCCCTACTCCATGATCACGCAGCAGCCGCTGGGTGGTAAGGCGCAGTTCGGTGGACAGCGTTTCGGTGAGATGGAGGTGTGGGCGCTCGAAGCATACGGCGCCGCGTACGCACTGCAGGAACTCCTGACCATCAAGTCGGACGACATCCTCGGCCGCGTGAAGGTGTACGAGGCGATCGTCAAGGGCGAGAACATCCAGGAGCCTGGTATTCCAGAGAGCTTCAAGGTTCTGATCAAGGAAATGCAGTCGCTGTGCCTGAACGTCGAGGTTCTCTCGTCCGACGGAACAGCAGTCAGCCTGCGCGACACGGATGACGAGGTCTTCCGCGCAGCGGAGGAACTGGGCATCAACATTTCCACCCGGTTTGAGTCGTCGTCCATCGACGACATCTAAGCCCGGCCACTGACGAAAACTTCGAAAACTTTCCAAGGAGAGAAATTGCTCGACGTAACAACATTTGACGAGCTTCGCATTGGCCTGGCCACCGCCGACGACATCCGTCGCTGGTCGCACGGTGAGGTCAAGAAGCCCGAAACCATCAACTACCGCACGCTCAAGCCGGAAAAGGACGGCCTGTTCGGAGAGCAGATCTTCGGACCGTCCCGCGACTGGGAATGCTCCTGCGGCAAGTACAAGCGAGTGCGCTTCAAAGGCATCGTCTGTGAGCGCTGTGGCGTGGAGGTCACCAAGTCGTCGGTGCGCCGTGAGCGGATGGGCCACATCGAGCTCGCCGCCCCGGTCACCCACATCTGGTACTTCAAGGGTGTCCCGTCCCGTCTCGGCTACCTGCTGGACATGGCCCCGAAGGACCTCGAAAAGGTCATCTACTTCGCGGCGTACATGGTCATCACGGTTGACGAAGACGGCCGCCACCAGGACATGCCCGGCCTCGAGAACGAGCTGCGCCTCGAAATCAAGACCATCGAGGGCCAGCGCGATTCCCGGATCGCCGACCGCCTGCAGCGTCTCGAAACCGACCTCGCAGCACTGGAGGCCGAAGGCGTCAAGAGCGACCAGAAAAAGCGCACCAAGGACGCCGCCGAAAAGGAGATGAGCCAGGTCCGCAAGTCCCTCGACGAGCAGATCGCTCACCTCGAGCGCGTGTGGGAAGACTTCCGCACCCTCAAGGTCGGCGACCTCAAGCCCGAGGACTCGGTCTTCCACGAGCTGCAGGACCGCTTCGGCATGTACTTCGAGGCCTACATGGGCGCCGAAGCCATCAAGAAGCGCCTGCTGGCCTTCGACCTGGTCACCGAAAGCGAAAACCTGCACCTGCAGATCGCCGAGGGCAAGGGCCAGAAGAAGATCCGCGCGATCAAGCGTCTCCGCGTCGTCAACGCGTTCATCATGACCGGCAACTCGCCGGCCGCCATGGTGCTCGACGTCGTCCCGGTGATCCCGCCCGAACTGCGCCCGATGGTGCAGCTCGACGGTGGCCGCTTCGCGACCAGTGACCTCAACGACCTCTACCGTCGTGTGATCAACCGCAACAACCGCCTGCGTCGTCTGCTCGACCTCGGTGCCCCCGAGATCATTGTCAACAACGAGAAGCGGATGCTGCAGGAGGCCGTTGACGCGCTCTTCGACAACGGTCGTCGTGGCCGCCCCGTCACGGGCACCGGAAACCGCGCCCTCAAGTCCCTGAGCGACATGCTCAAGGGCAAGCAGGGGCGTTTCCGTCAGAACCTGCTCGGCAAGCGCGTCGACTACTCCGGCCGTTCGGTCATCGTCGTCGGCCCGCAGCTCAAGCTGCACCAGTGTGGTCTGCCCAAGCAGATGGCACTCGAGCTGTTCAAGCCGTTCGTGATCAAGCGCCTGATCGACCTGAGCCACGCTCAGAACATCAAGGCCGCCAAGCGCATGGTCGAGCGGAGCCGCCCGCAGGTCTGGGACGTGCTCGAGGAGATCATCCGCGAGCGCCCCGTGCTGCTCAACCGTGCGCCCACCCTGCACCGCCTCGGCATCCAGGCGTTCGAACCGCAGCTCGTCGAAGGCAAGGCCATCCAGCTGCACCCGCTCGTCTGCGCCGCGTTCAACGCGGACTTCGACGGTGACCAGATGGCCGTGCACCTGCCGCTGTCGATGGAGGCCCAGGCCGAAGCGCGCATCCTCATGCTCGCCTCGAACAACATCCTGAAGCCGTCCGACGGTCGCCCGGTGACCCTGCCCACCCAGGACATGATCATCGGTCTGCACCACCTGACCACGCTCAAGGAAGGCGTCATCGGCGAGGGCCGCGCGTTCTCCTCTGTCGCGGAGGCGATCCTCGCCTTCGACCAGAAGTCGCTCGACCTGAACGCCAAGGTGCGCATCCGCCTGACCGACAAGTACTTCGAGGAGGGCACCCAGCCCGAAGGCGTCGAACTCGTGGGCGGCCAGGCCGTCGGCACCGTGCTGGTGACCACGTCCCTCGGACGCGCCATCTTCAACGAGGCCATGCCGGTCGACTACGCGTACTTCGAGAAGGTCGCCGACAAGGGCACCCTCTCGGCGATCGTCAACGACCTCGCCGAGCGGTACCCCAAGGTGGAAGTGGCCGCAACGCTCGACCGCGTGAAGGATGCCGGTTTCTACTGGGCAACCCGCTCCGGTGTGACCGTGGCGCTCAGCGACATCCTGACCCCGCCGAACAAGCCGCAGATCGTTGCCGGCTACGAGAAGCAGGCCGCCAAGGTCCAGTCGCAGTTCGAGAAGGGTCTCACGACCGACCTCGAGCGTCGCCAGGAGCTCATCCAGATCTGGACGAAGGCAACGGAAGACGTCGCCAAGGCCATGCAGGAGAACTTCCCCAAGGACAACACCATCAACCGCATGGTCACGTCCGGTGCTCGTGGTAACTGGCTGCAGGTGCGCAACATCGCCGGCATGCGAGGCCTGGTGAACAACCCGAAGGGTGAGATCATCCCTCGCCCGATCATCTCGAGCTACCGCGAAGGCCTGTCCGTCGCCGAGTACTTCATTGCTACTCACGGTGCTCGCAAGGGTCTGGCCGACACCGCTCTGCGTACCGCCGACTCGGGTTACCTCACCCGTCGTCTCGTGGACGTCTCGCAGGATGTCATCATCCGCGAAGACGACTGTGGCACGACCAAGGGCCTCGAGCTGCCGATCGCCGAGATCAACCCGCTCGGAGAACTCGTTCGCCACCCCAACGTGGAGAACGCGGTCTACGCCCGCAGCCTGGCCGCAGCCGCGGTCAACGCCAAGGGCGAGGTTGTCGCGGAGGCCGGTGACGACGTGGGCGATGTGCTCATCGAGAAGCTGGTCGAGGCCGGCGTCGAGACCATCAAGGTTCGCTCGGTCCTCACCTGTGAGTCCGCCGTCGGTGTCTGTGCGGTCTGCTACGGCCGTTCGCTCGCGACCGGCCTGCTCGTGGACATCGGAGAGGCCGTCGGCATCATCGCCGCACAGTCGATCGGTGAGCCCGGCACGCAGCTGACCATGCGTACCTTCCACACCGGTGGTTCGGCATCCGCCGACGACATCACCCAGGGTCTTCCCCGGGTGCAGGAGCTCTTCGAGGCGCGTACCCCCAAGGGTGCGTCGCCCATCGTCGACACCGCGGGCCGGATCACGATCGAGGACACCGACCGCAGCCGGAAGGTCATCCTGACCCCCGACAACGGCGACGAGCCGATCGCCTACCCGGTGCTCAAGCGCTCCACCCTCCTTGTCGAGGATGGCCAGCACGTCGAGCTCGGCACGCAGATCATCATCGGCGCCGTCGACCCGAAGGAAGTTCTTCGCGTCAAGGGTGTCCGCGCCGTGCAGAAGCACATCGTCGGTGGCGTGCAGGATGTCTACCGTTCGCAGGGTGTGCCGATCCACGACAAGCACATCGAGGTCATCGTTCGCCAGATGCTTCGCAAGGTGACCGTCGTCGAGCACGGCGACACCGGCCTGCTCCCCGGCGAGCTGGTCGACCGGCTCAAGTACAACGAGCTGAACCGCACCGCGCTCACCGAGGGCAAGAAGACGGCTTCGGCCCGTCAGGAGGTCATGGGTATCACCAAGGCTTCCCTGGCGACCGAGTCGTGGCTCTCCGCCGCTTCCTTCCAGGAGACCACCCGGGTACTGACCCAGGCGGCCATGGAAGGCAAGAGCGACCCGCTGATGGGCCTCAAGGAGAACGTGATCATCGGAAAGCTGATCCCGGCCGGCACCGGTCTTCCCCGCTACCGCGACGTCACCGTCGAGGCAACGGATGAAGCCAAGGCTGAGCGTTACCCGAACCGCATCTTCACCGATGATGCCGCGTTCAACGAGGGTGACCTGAGCTTCGTCGACTTCGACAGCTTCTCGTCGGACGACTTCACGCCCGGCACCTACAACTAGCATCCGCTAGCGACGACGGATGGCCCCCTGCCTCGGCAGGGGGCCATCCATCGTCACCCCGCCCGGTGATCGACCCCGCCCGGTGATCGACCCGGCCCGGTGATCGACCCGGCCCGGTGATCGACCCCGCCCGGTGATCGAGCCTGTCGAGATCCCCGCCCGCCCGGTGATCGAGCCTGTCGAGATCCCCGCACCGGGATTTCGACGAGCTCAATCACCGGGATTTCGACGAGCTCAATCACCGGGATTTCGACGAGCTCAATCACCGGCGATCGGACCCGCCCGGTGATCGAGCCTGTCGAGATCCCGCCGGCCCGGTAGGCTGGCCCCAATCTGCCAGGGGGTTTGCCAATGACCGCACCAGCTCCGTCCGCTCCACCGCGCCGGGCCCGGCGACGGCTCTGGTTCCTGCTCGGCGCGATCGGCTCGACCCTGGTCGTGACCCTGATCGTGCTGCTCATCGTCTGGCGCGGCGGCGCCGGCGTGCCCGGTGACGCGGCCGCGGCCGGGCGTCCGCAGCCGAGCAAGACACCGGCGCCCGTCGCGCTGGCAGCGGC
>NZ_SOHH01000076.1 GCF_004403515.1 Cryobacterium fucosi
CAGACCACTGTCCGCGCCGCTGCCCGCGCCGGCATCCGCCTCGGTGAAGGCGGTGGTGGCACTGGGATCAGGGTTTCCTGCCATGCCCCCAGAATACCATAAATCGAACATGAATACGAGTATATCTCGAGTTTGTTCGGCGGAAAATAGCATTTAATGTTCGACGGGATCGATTCGGATGCGGTCACGTAGTCTGGTGGGCTGGCCGAAGCCGAGCGGGATGAGGTTGACCATGCAGAACCATTTGGATACCAATCGAGCCAACTGGGACGATCGAGCGTCGGCCCACGCCGCGCGAAACGGACTCGGCTACCAAGTGCAGCGATACGTTGACGATCCAGAGTTCCTGTCGGAGGTCGTGCGCTTCGACAGAGATCGGCTGGGGGACATCACCGGGCTGCGCACGGTTCACCTGCAGTGCCACATCGGAACCGACACACTCTCCCTGGCCCGGCTCGGTGCACGTGTCACCGGACTGGACTTCTCCCCGGCGGCTCTTGCGGAGGCGCGCGCCCTGGTCGCGGACACCGGCGACCAGGTCGACTTCGTCGAGTCCGATCTGTACTCGGCCCTGTCGGTGCTCGAGCCGGCGGGTTTCGACCTCGTCTACACGGGGATCGGGGCGCTTTGCTGGCTGCCCAGCATCGAACGCTGGGCGGCCGTCGTGGCCGGGCTGTTGGCACCGGGCGGGCGCCTCTTCATTCGCGAAGGCCATCCGATCCTGTGGACCATGGACGAGAGGCTTGCCGACGACCTGCACCTGCGTTTCCCGTACTTCGAGCAGGATGCGCCGCTGGAGTGGGACGACGATTCCAGCTATGTTGAGACCGACCGGCCGATCACCGCCACGAAGACCTTCGAGTGGAACCACGGTCTCGGTGAGATCGTGACCGCGCTCCTCGACGCGGGTCTGGCGCTCACGATGCTCATCGAACACGACAGCGTTCCCTGGGAGGCGCTCCCCGGACAGATGCTCCGGCGCGCAGACGGCGAGTATGCCCTCGATGCGCGAGCCGGCGTCGCGCCGCTGAGCTACACGATCCAGGCCGTGAAGCCGCTGCACTGAGGCATGGGGGTCTCGACAGGCTCGACCACCGGGTCTCGACAGGCTCGACCACCGGGTCTCGACAGGCTCGACCACCGGGTCTCGACAGGCTCGACCACCGGGCTCGACCCCGGTCACGGGCCGGTGGCCGCGGCGGCCCGTCGCACCGCCGCCACGCTGCTAGGCTGAACTCCGACAGACATCCTTTAACAGCCGTCCGGTGAGGCGGGGAAGGAGGTCCGGTTTATGGCACGCACCGTGCTGAACCAGGCTGACATTGCCCGAGCGTTGACTCGGATCTCCCACGAGATCCTCGAGTCCAATCGAGGACCCGACAAACTGGTGATCCTGGGCATCCCGACCAGGGGCGTCGTGCTCGCCCAGCGCATCGCCGACACCATCGCGCGGATCGAACCGGCGGCGACGGATGTGCGGGTCGGTTCCCTCGACGTGACCATGTACCGCGACGACCTGGCCCGCACCCGCACCCGGACGCCTTCCCGCACCCTGGTGCCCGGCAGCATCGACGGCGCCACGGTCGTGCTCGTCGACGATGTGCTCTACTCCGGCCGGACCATCCGCGCCGCCCTCGACGCGCTCGGCGACCACGGCCGCCCCACCATCGTGCGCCTGGCCGTGCTCGTCGACCGTGGTCACCGCGAACTGCCGATCCGCGCGGACTTCGTCGGCAAGAACCTGCCCAGCTCCACCGACGAGCGCATCAACCTGCACCTGCTCGAGGTCGACGGTGACGAATTCGTCAGCATCGACGGCGGCGGCGGCATTGACCACGACGGGGAGGACGCCCGATGAAGCACCTGCTCTCGACCAAGGGACTGGGCCGCGCCGAGGCGATCGGACTGCTCGACATCGCCGAGGACATGGCCGACGTCGCCAACCGTGAGGTCAAGAAGCTGCCGACGTTGCGCGGTAAGACCGTGGTGAACCTGTTCTTCGAGGATTCCACCCGCACCCGGATCTCCTTCGAGGCCGCCGCCAAGCGGCTCAGCGCCGACGTGATCAACTTCAGCGCGAAGGGATCGAGCGTGTCGAAGGGCGAGAGCCTCAAAGACACCGCGCAGACCCTGGCCGCGATGGGAGCGGACGGCGTCGTCATCCGTCACCCGGCCTCCGGCGCCCCCGAGGTGCTCGCCGCCAGCGGCTGGATCGATGCGGGCATCATCAACGCCGGCGACGGCACCCACGAACACCCCACCCAGGCGCTACTCGACGCGTTCACGATCCGCCGCCGACTGCACGGCACCGCCTCCCGAGGCACGGGGCTCGACGGGGTGAGGGTCACCATCGTCGGCGACGTGCTGCACTCCCGGGTTGCCCGCTCCAATCTGTGGCTGCTCACCACCCTCGGCGCGGAAGTGACCTTCGTCGCCCCGCCGACCCTGCTCCCGATGGACATGTCCGGCTGGCCGGCCGCCGTCGGGTTCGACCTGGACGCGGCGATCGCCGCGAAGCCCGACGTGATCATGATGCTGCGGATCCAGGCCGAACGGATGAACGCGGCCTTCTTCCCGAACAGCCGGGAGTACTCGCGCCGCTGGGGCCTCGACGACGTGCGATTCGCCCGGCTGGCTCCGGCTAGCATTGTCATGCACCCCGGCCCGATGAACCGCGGCCTCGAGATCTCGTCGGAGGCCGCCGATTCGGCGGCGTCGACCGTGCTCGAACAGGTTGCGAACGGGGTTTCCGTGCGGATGGCGGCGCTGTACCTGCTTATGTCCGGTGACCGGGAGGACTCCTAAATGCCCAGCGATCGCATCCCAGGCACGCCCTGGCTCATCCGCGGCGCCGCGCTCCCCGACGGGACCCGCGCCGACCTCGTCCTGGCCGAAGGGCGGATCGCCGAGATCGGCTCCGGCCTCTCCCGCGCCGGCGCGACCACGGTCGACGCCGACGGCCTGATCGTCCTGCCCGGTCTCGTCGACCTGCACACCCACCTGCGCGAGCCCGGCTACGAGCAGAGCGAAACCATCCTCACCGGAAGCCAGGCCGCCGCAGTCGGCGGCTTCACGAGCGTCTTCGCCATGGCGAACACCTCCCCGGTGCAGGACACCGCGGGGGTGGTCGAACAGGTCCTCGCACTCGGCGAGCAGGCCGGCTACGTCACCGTGCAGCCGATCGGCGCCGTGACCGTCGGCCTCGCGGGGGACAGGCTGGCCGAACTCGGCGCCATGGCGACGAGCCGGGCGCGCGTGCGGGTGTTCTCCGACGACGGGTTCTGCGTCTCCGACCCGCTCCTGATGAGGCGTGCCCTCGAATATGTCAAGGCGTTCGACGGTGTGATCGCGCAACACGCGCAGGAGCCGCGCCTCACCGAGAAGGCGCAGATGAACGAGGGCGCGCTGTCCAGTGAACTCGGCCTGACCGGCTGGCCCGCGGTGGCCGAGGAATCGATCATCGCCCGCGACGTGCTGCTCGCCGAGCACGTCGGCTCCCGCCTGCACGTGTGCCACGTCTCCACTGCCGGGTCCGTCGACGTCATCCGCTGGGCGAAGGCCCGCGGCATCAACGTGACCGCCGAGGCGACCCCGCACCACCTGCTGCTGACCGAGGACCTCGTCCGCGGCTACGACGCCCGGTTCAAGGTCAACCCGCCGCTCCGCCGCCGCGAAGACGTCGAGGCGTTGCGCGAGGGACTCGCCGACGGCACCATCGACATCGTCGCCACCGACCACGCCCCGCACCCGGTCGAGTCCAAGGACTGCGAATGGGATGCCGCGGCCAACGGCATGGTCGGCCTCGAATCCGCCCTGTCCGTTGTGCATGCGGCCATGGTGGAGAGTGGGATGCTCGGCTGGTCGGACATCGCCAGGGTGCTCTCCGCCGCGCCCGCCCGGATCGGCCGGGTCACCGGCCAGGGCCAGGGCATCGTCGTCGGCGGCCCCGCCGAGCTCACCCTCTACGACCCCGCCGCCAGCCGGGTCTTCGGCCGGGCCGACCTCGCCGGCAAGGGCGCCAACTCGCCCTACCTCAGCATGACGCTTCCCGGCCGGGTGCTCGCGACCTTCCACCGCGGTTACGCGACTGTGCTGGACGGCGCGTTGCGGCCGGCCGGCGAGATCAGGTCGGAACCGGAGGACAACCGTGGATAGGGCCATCCCCGCCGTGATCACGGCGCTCGTGATGCTGGGGCTGCTCGCCCTGATGATGCGCAGCTGGCGCGCCCGCGGACGCCGCGACGCCGCACTGCCGGCCGGCTACCCGCTGCCCGCGGAGACGACACCGGAGCTGGCCTCGGCGGCGGCGTTCTATGTGGCCACCACCAGGCGGGGGACACCGCTCGAACGCCTGAACATCCGCGGGCTCGGGTTCCGGGCCAGGGCCGCCGTCACCGTCACCGAGGCCGGCGTCTTCCTCTACCTCTCCGGCGAGGAAGCCGTGTTCATCCCGGCCGACGCCATCGAACTGCTCGAACCGGCCACCTGGACCATCGACCGGGCGGTCGAACCCGACGGCCTGCTCCTTCTCGGCTGGCGTCTGAACGCCCCGGCCGCCGAGACCGGGGAGATCGTCGACAGTTACTTCCGCATCATCGACCCCGCCGAACGCGTCACCGTGAACGACGCCATCCGAACCATTGCTGCCGGAGCCTTGAGCCCGGCCGAGCACGACGAAAGCGAGGCGTAGCATGAGCAACGCAGCGACCCAGGACCACCCGGACACCAGCAGGCCAAATACCCGCACAACGGATCCCGCAGTGCTCGTGCTCGAGGACGGCCGACGCTTCGTGGGCCGTGCATACGGCAGCCGCGGACGGACCCTCGGCGAGATCGTCTTCGCCACCGGGATGACCGGATACCAGGAGACCCTCACCGACCCGTCCTACGCGGGGCAGATCGTGCTGATGACGGCGCCGCACATCGGCAACACCGGCGCCAACGACGAGGACATGGAGTCCCGCCGGATCTGGGTGTCCGGTTTCATCGTGCGCGAACCCGCCAGGATCGCCTCGAACTTCCGGTCGACCCGGCGTCTCGACGACGACCTCGAAGACGGCGGCGTGGTCGGGATCAGCGGCATCGACACCCGGGCGATCACCCGGCACATCCGCTCGGCCGGCGCGATGCGCTCCGGCATCTTCTCCGGCGACGCCTTCGGGCTCTCCGACGGGGAGCAACTCGAGCTGGTGCGCTCCGGCCAGGCCATGCGCGGCCGCAACCTCTCCGACGAGGTGTCAACGGTCGAACCGTTCTCCGTGCCCGCGAAGGGGGAACGGATCGGATCGGTCGCCGTGCTCGACCTCGGCGTGAAGACCTCCACCCTGAACCACCTCGCCGAGCGCGGCTTCGACGTGCTCGTGCTGCCGCAGTCGGTGACCGCGGAGCACGTGCTCTCGCTGGGCCCGTCCGCCGTGTTCTTCTCCAACGGACCCGGCGACCCGGCCGCCTCCGACGCCCACGTGACCCTCCTCCAGGAGGTGCTGCGCGCCGGCGTGCCGTACTTCGGCATCTGCTTCGGAAACCAGCTCCTCGGGCGGGCCCTCGGTTTCCGCACCTACAAGCTGCCGTTCGGTCACCGCGGCATCAACCAGCCGGTGCTCGACAAGACCACGGGCCGGGTGGAGATCACCTCGCAGAACCACGGCTTCGCCGTTGACATGCCGATCGAGGGGATCAGCGACTCCCGCACCGGGTTCGGCCGGGTCGAAGTGAGCCACTACAGCCTCAACGACCAGGTGGTGGAGGGCATCCGCTGCCTCGATATCCCCGCGTTCTCGGTGCAGTACCACCCGGAGTCTGCGGCCGGCCCGCACGACGCAGAGTATCTTTTCGACAGGTTCAGGGACGTGGTGGTCGCCCATGGCGCGGCCGCCGGAGCAGGAGACGCCAAGTAATGCCCAAGCGCGACGACATCAACAGCGTCCTTGTCATCGGAAGCGGGCCGATCGTGATCGGCCAGGCCTGCGAGTTCGATTACTCCGGCACCCAGGCCTGCCGGGTGCTGCGGGCGGAGGGGGTCCGGGTGATCCTGGTCAATTCCAACCCCGCCACGATCATGACCGACCCCGACTTCGCCGACGCCACCTACATCGAACCGATCACCCCCGAGATCCTTGAGACGATCATCGCCAAGGAACGACCGGATGCGATCCTGCCGACCCTCGGCGGCCAGACCGCCCTCAACGCGGCCATCGCGCTGCATGAGCGCGGCATCCTCGAGAAGTACGACGTCGAGCTCATCGGAGCCTCCTTAGACGCCATCCAGAAGGGCGAGGACCGCCAGATCTTCAAACAGCTGGTGGAGGACCTCGGCGGCGGCGTCGCCCGCTCGCACATCGCCCACACGGTCGAGGAGGCCGTCCAGTTCGCCGACGACCTCGGCTACCCGCTCGTCGTGCGCCCCTCCTTCACCATGGGCGGGCTCGGCTCCGGATTCGCCTACACCCAGGAGGAGTTGCGCCGGATCGTCGGCGACGGCCTGCACCAGAGCCCGACGACCGAGGTGCTCCTCGAGGAGTCGATCCTCGGCTGGAAGGAATACGAGCTCGAGATGATGCGTGACACGGCCGACAACACGGTCGTCGTCTGCTCGATCGAGAACGTCGACCCGGTCGGGGTGCACACCGGCGACTCGATCACCGTCGCCCCCGCGCTGACCCTGACCGACCGCGAGTACCAGAAACTGCGCGACATCGGCATCGACATCATCCGCGCCGTCGGCGTCGACACCGGCGGCTGCAACATCCAGTTCGCGATCGACCCGGCCGACGGACGCATCATCGTGATCGAGATGAACCCGCGGGTGTCCCGGTCCTCGGCCCTGGCCAGCAAGGCCACCGGCTTCCCGATCGCGAAGATCGCCGCGAAGCTCGCCCTCGGCTACCGGCTCGACGAGATCCCCAACGACATCACCGGGGTCACCCCGGCCAGCTTCGAGCCCACCCTCGACTACGTCGTTGTTAAGGTTCCCCGGTTCGCGTTCGAGAAGTTCCCGGCCGCCGACCCTCGCCTCACCACCACCATGAAGTCGGTCGGCGAGGCCATGGCGATCGGCCGCAACTACGCCTCCGCACTGCAGAAGGCGCTCCGCTCGCTTGAGAAACGCGGCTCGTCGTTCCACTGGGGCACCGAAACCCGCAGCCTGGACGAGCTGCTCCTCGTCGCCGCCGTGCCGACCGACGGGCGCATCGTCACGGTGCAACAGGCGCTCCGCAAGGGCGCAACGACCCCGCAGGTCTTCGAGGCGACGAAGATCGACCCGTGGTTCATCGACCAGATCGTGCTGATCAACGAGATCGCCGACGAGATCACCGCGGCCGAACGCCTCGACACCGACATCCTCCGCACCGCGAAGGACCACGGTTTCTCCGACGCCCAGATCGGCGAGCTCCGCGGCTTCGGCGAGGCGGACGTGCGCAAGGTGCGCCACATCCTCGGCGTGCGGCCTGTATTCAAGACCGTCGACACCTGCGCCGGTGAATTCCCCGCGCTCACCCCGTACCACTACTCCAGCTATGACCAGGAGACCGAGGTCGTGCCCAGCGACCGCAGGAAGGTCGTCATCCTCGGCTCCGGCCCGAACCGGATCGGGCAGGGCGTCGAATTCGACTACTCCTGCGTGCACGCGTGCTTCGCGCTGTCGGAGGCCGGCTACGAGACCATCATGATCAACTGCAACCCGGAGACGGTCTCGACCGACTACGACACCTCCGACCGGCTCTACTTCGAGCCGCTCACCCTCGAGGACGTGCTCGAGGTGATCCACGCCGAAAGCCAGAGCGGCGAACTCGTCGGCGTGGTCGTGCAGCTCGGTGGCCAGACCGCGCTCGGTCTGGCCAAGGGCCTCGAGGCCGCCGGGATCCCCATCCTGGGCACCTCGCCGACCGCCATCGACCTCGCCGAGGAGCGCGGGCTGTTCTCCGGCATCCTCGACCAGGCCGGCCTGCTCGCACCGCGCAACGGCGTGGCCACCGACTTCGCCGGCGCCGTCGTCGTCGCGGAGGAGATCGGCTACCCGGTGCTCGTCCGGCCGAGCTACGTGCTCGGCGGGCGGGGCATGGAGATCATCTACGACAGCGCCTCACTGGCCGACTACTTCACCAGGATGGCCGGCCAGGGCATCGTCGGCCCGTCGCATCCGTTGCTCGTCGACCGGTTCCTCGACGACGCGATCGAAATCGACGTCGACGCCATCTACGACGGCACCGAGCTGTACATCGGCGGCGTGATGGAGCACATCGAGGAGGCCGGCATCCACTCCGGCGACTCCAGCTGCACCCTCCCGCCGGTGACCCTCGGCCGCGCCGAAATCGACCGCGTCCGCGAGGCCACGCTCGGCATCGCCAGGGGCATCGGCGTGCGCGGGCTGCTCAACGTGCAGTTCGCGATCGGCGCCGGAGTGCTCTACGTGCTCGAGGCCAACCCGCGCGCCTCCCGCACGGTGCCGTTCGTCGCCAAGGCGCTGGGCATCACCCTCGCCAAGGCCGCCTCGCTGATCATGGTCGGCAAGACCATCGCCGAACTCAAGGCCGAGGGCAAGCTGCCCCTCGTCGACGGTTCCCGGGTGCCGATGGAATCGCCCGTCGCCGTCAAGGAGGCCGTGCTCCCGTTCAACCGGTTCCGCACCCCCGCCGGCCTGGTCGTCGACTCCGTGCTCGGCCCCGAGATGCGCTCCACCGGCGAGGTCATGGGCATCGACAGGGACTTCCCCACGGCGTTCGCGAAGAGCCAGCTCGCCGCCTACGGCGGAATCCCGCTCAGCGGAACCGTCTTCGTCTCGGTCTCCGACCGGGACAAGCGGGCCATCATCCTGCCGATGCTGCGCATGCAGCAGCTCGGCTACGAGATCGCCGCGACGGAAGGCACCGCCGAGGTTCTCCAGCGCAACGGCATCCGCGCCCGGATCGTGACCAAGTTCAGCGAGAAGAGCGGGGCGGACGACGTGTCGATCGTCGAACTGATCCGCCGCGAAGAGGTGCAGATCGTCATCAACACCCCAGGTGGCCGCACCGCGCGCGCAGACGGCTACGAGATTCGCGCCGCGGCCGTCGCCGGCGACCTCCCGCTGTTCACGACCATCGCCGAGCTGAGCGCCGCCGTCGCGTCGATCGACGCCATCCGCGGTGGCTTCGAGGTGACCTCGCTGCAGGAGTACGCCATCACCCGAACGAACGCCCTGTGAGCCACGATTCGCCGGCCGCGGTTGCAGCGTCGTTCGGGGACCGCCTGGATGCGGTCTTCACGGCGCGCGGCCAGTTGTGCGTGGGGATCGACCCTCACGCGTGGCTCCTGACCGACTGGGGCCTGCCGGACTCCGCCTCGGGCGCCGAGTCGTTCGGGCGAACGGTGGTCGAGGCGTGCGCAGGGCAGGCGGGCATCGTCAAGCCGCAGGTCGCCTTCTACGAGCGCTTCGGCTCGGCCGGATATGCGGCGCTCGAGCGCGTGCTGGCGGATGCGCGCGCCGCTGGCCTGATCGTGATCGCCGACGTGAAGCGCGGCGACCTCGGCACCAGCGTCGAGGCCTACGGGCAGGCCTGGCTCGGCATCGGTTCCCCGCTCGAGGTGGATGCCATCACGGTGAACGCGTACATGGGCGTCGGCTCACTCGCCTCCGTCATCGCCCAGGCCGACCGGGACGGCAAGGGGCTCTTCCTGCTCGCCGCCACCTCGAACCCCGAGGCGGAGGCGATCCAGCAGGCGGTCGTGGCCGGCGGGGGACAGGTCGGCCTCATGGTGGCAGGGGCGATCTTCGAGGACGTCGCCGCACGGAATGCGCAGGACCCGACGCACGCGCTCGGGTCCCTCGGTGTCGTGCTCGGCGCCACCCTCGACCTGGCGGGATTCGGGGTTGACCTGGCCGTCGCACCGGCACGATCGCTCACTCCGATCCTGGCGCCCGGGTTCGGGCACCAGGGCGCGCGGGTATCCGATTTGAGGAACTTGTACGGGGGGTACGCTCAAAGCGTTATCGTGAGTGAATCGCGTAGCGTTCTTTCGGCCGGTCCCCGCCGAATTTCCGAGACGATAGCGCGCCGAGTACTTGAAGCTGGAGCGGCCCGTGGCTGAGAATCGCCCTACCCCACCCGACGTCGACCGGGTCGCGGCCTCGCGTGCCGCCGTGGCTGCCAGGCGTGCCCGCGCGGCGGTGAAAGACCAGATCGCGCACGGCACACGCTCGGCCCTCGAGGTGCTGTCCACCGCGATCGACAGCCCGGATGGCGTCGAGGGACGCCTTCGCGTGACCGAGTTCCTGGTCAGCATCCCGGCCATCGGCGTCACGAAGATGCGACGCGTCATGAGCCAGTTGGAGATCTCTCCGTCCAAGCGTCTCGGCGGTCTGGGAAAGCACCAGCGCGATCGACTCCGGGACTTCCTGTCGAGCCGGTCGAGCGCGAGGCGAGGCGCATCCGTCGCCCGTCTCGTCGTTCTCGCCGGTCCGACGGCGGTGGGCAAGGGAACGGTCGCCGGGTACATCCGCGAGCACTATCCCCAGGTGTTGCTGTCCGTCTCGGCCACCACCCGGGCGCCGCGGCCGGGGGAGACCGAGGGAGTGAGCTACTTCTTCGTCGACGACGCCGAATTCGACCGAATGGTCCAGGCAGGGGAACTCCTCGAATGGGCGGTCGTGCACAACGCGTACCGCTACGGCACCCCGCGCGGCCCCGTGGAAGCGGCTCTGGCCCGCGGTGACAGCGTGCTGTTGGAGATCGACATCCAGGGCGCTCGCGCCGTCAGACGTTCGATGCCGGATGCCAGGCTCGCCTTCCTTCTGCCGCCGACCTGGGACGAACTGGTGCGCCGGCTGATCGGCCGCGACACGGAAAGCTCGGCCGAGCAGGCCCGGCGTCTGGAGACCGCCAAGCTCGAATTGGCCGCGCAGGAGGAGTTCGATTACCGTGTCGTCAACCACGACGTGGCCGAGGCCGCCCGGGAGGTCGTAGACTTGATGAATCTGCGTCAGGCACCCCAGCTGCCTGATCGCCCGATTTTTTCGTGATTGAGACGCGCCGACACTCGCGCGTTCAGCCGATCCAGCGTCACCCGCACCACCGATACCCGCTGCGACACCACGTGCAGCACGAACCGCTCTGAAGGAGTGACACCAATGGCCAACAAGCCCACTGGCATCATTGACCCGCCCATCGACGACCTGCTGACCAAGGTCGACTCCAAGTACGCCCTCGTGGTTTTCGCGTCCAAGCGCGCTCGTCAGATCAACGACTACTACGCCGACCTGCACGAAGGCAGCCTGTTCGACAACGTCGGGCCGCTGGTCGACTCCACCGTCGACGACAAGCCGTTGTCGGTCGCGTTGCGCGAAATCAACGAAGACAAGCTCGTCTCCCGCCCCATCGCCCCGTAGTCGACCGGGCACACTCGAGCGCGCAGGATGTCGTCAGGTCGCACGATCGTCGTCGGGGTAACCGGCGGCATCGCCGCCTACAAGGCCGTCAACATCGTGCGCGCTTTTGTGTTGCGTGGGGACTCGGTTCACGTCGTCGCGACGCCGGCCGCGCTGCGCTTCATCGGCAAGCCCACCCTCGAGGCGATTTCCCGCAACCCCGTCCACACCGACCTCTATGAAGGGGTCGCGGAGGTGCGGCACGTGGCCATCGGCCAGTCGGCCGACCTGATCGTGGTCGCACCGGCCACCGCGAACACCATCGCCAAGCTCGCCTGCGGGCTGGCCGACGACCTGCTCGGGAACACCATCCTGGCCAGCACGGCGCCGCTGGTGATCGCGCCGGCGATGCACACCGAGATGTGGAACAACGCCGCCACCCGGGCGAATGTGGCGACCCTGCGCGAACGCGGCGTGGTCGTCGTCGGGCCGGGGACGGGCCGCCTCACCGGGGCCGACTCCGGGGCCGGCCGGATGGAAGAGCCGGACACGATCGTCGCCGCGGCCCTCGCGGCGCTGGCCGAGGCCGACCAGGGCGCCGCCGCGGCCGGCCCCGGCGACCTGGCCGGGAAACGGATCGTCATCTCGGCCGGGGGAACCCGGGAACCCCTCGATCCGGTGCGGTTCCTCGGCAACCGGTCAAGCGGCAAGCAGGGCGTCGCCCTGGCCGAGGCGGCGGCCGCCCGCGGGGCATCCGTCGTGCTCGTGGCCGCGAACCTGGAGGTTCCGGCGCCGAAGAACGTCGACGTGCGCCTGGCGAGCTCCGCGGCGGACCTCGAACGGGCCATGCTGCTGGCCGCGCCAGACGCGGACGTCATCATCATGGCGGCGGCCGTCGCCGACTACGGGCCGGCCGAGGTTCGCCCGGAGAAGATCAAGAAGGACGACACGGGCGACACCCTCGTGCTCACCCTCGTGCGCAACCCGGACATCCTCGCCGGACTGGCCGCAGCAAGGAAGCCCGGTCAGGTCGTCATCGGTTTCGCCGCCGAGACCGAGACCGACCCGGCACTGCTGCTCGAACTCGGCCGGGATAAGGCCGCCCGGAAGGGCTGCGACTTCCTGGTCCTCAACAGGGTGGGCTGGTCCGAGGGTTTCGCCTCCGAACGTAACGCGGTCACGGTGCTCGACAGCCACGGAGATATAGTGATTGAGGCCTCCGGAAGCAAGATGTCGGTGGCCGGGCGCATCCTTGACCTGTTGAGCTGATCACACTGCCCAGCCGATCACCGATGAGCCGGAACCAGCTCAGCTGAGACACCGTCGACGCCGAACGCGGGTCGTCCGGTTCCTCGCTGTCCGCGTCCACGGCAGCCGTTTTCCCCCACGTACACGAATCACCAACAGAGACGGGCCAGATGAGCGATCTACGCCTCTTCACCTCGGAGTCAGTCACCGAAGGCCACCCCGACAAGATCTGCGACCAGATCTCCGACAGCATCCTGGACGCGCTCCTGGCCGAGGACCCGCACAGCCGGGTCGCGGTGGAGACGCTCGTCACCACCGGCCTCGTGCACGTCGCCGGCGAGGTCAGCACCGAGGCCTACGTCGAGATCCCCTCGATCGTGCGCAAGTGCATCACCGACATCGGCTACGACTCGTCCGACGTCTGGTTCGACGGCCGGTCCTGCGGCGTGGAGATCTCCATCGGCGGCCAGTCGCCCGACATCGCCCAAGGCGTCGACAACGCCTTCGAGCGCCGCGAAGAATCGAGCATCGACGACTTCGACCGGCAGGGCGCCGGCGACCAGGGCATCATGTTCGGCTATGCCACCCGGGAGACCCCGGAGCTCATGCCGATCCCGATCTGGATCGCGCACCGCCTCGCCGAACGCCTCGCCGAGGTGCGCAAGTCGGGCGAGCTGGACTACCTCCGCCCCGACGGCAAGACCCAGGTCACCATCGGATACGACGGCATCATCCCGCGCACCGTCGAGACCGTCGTGCTCTCCACCCAGCACTCCAAGACCGTTTCCAACGAACAGCTCCGCGCGGAGGTCGAGGAACTCGTCATCCGCCCCGTGCTCGACCGGGTCGAACTCGACTCCTCCGAGCTGAAGACGCTGATCAACCCGACCGGGCGCTTCGAAATCGGTGGTCCGCAGGGCGACGCCGGCCTCACCGGGCGCAAGATCATCATCGACACCTACGGCGGGTCGAGCCGGCACGGCGGGGGAGCCTTCAGCGGCAAGGACCCATCGAAGGTCGACCGTTCCGCCGCATATGCCATGCGCTGGGTGGCCAAGAACGCCGTGGCCGCCGGCCTGGCAGAGCGCCTCGAGATCCAGGTCGCCTACGCGATCGGCAAGGCCTCCCCGGTGGGGCTGTACGTCGAAACGTTCGGCACCGGCACGCTCCCCGACCGGGAAATCACCGCAGCCATCCGGGAGGTCTTCGACCTGCGCCCGGCCGCGATCATCCATTCCCTCGACCTGCTGCGGCCCATCTACGCCAAGACGGCGACCTACGGCCACTTCGGCCGTGAGCTTCCCGACTTCACCTGGGAGAGGCTCGACCGGGTCGAGGAACTGAAGAGCGCCGCCGGGCTGTAGCGATGACCCGCACCGGCCTCGTGGCACGGGTGCTGATCGATTCGCCCCTCCCGCAGCTCGACCACCTCTTCGACTACCGCATCCCCGAGGAGCTCGTGACGCTCGCGTTCCCCGGGGTGCGGGTGCGTGTGCCGCTCAGGTCGGCCGGGCGGGTGGCCGACGGCTACCTGATCGAGGTCGTCGGCGCGTCCCCGGCCGCCGCTCGTCCGGGGACGGAGACGGCAGCCCTGGACGGGGTCGCGCCCGACTACCACGGCGCGCTCAGCCCGCTCGATTCGGTCGTGTCGGAGGCATCCGTGCTCACCGCCGAGGTCTGGAACCTGGCCAGGCGGGTCGCCGACCGCGCCGCCGGAAACGCCGGCGACATCATCCGGCTCGCCGTGCCGCCCCGACAGGTGCGGGTCGAGAAGGCCTGGCTGGCCGCCGAGGCTGCGCGGGCCGCGCCGGGCGCCGCCGACCCGGTGG
>NZ_SOHH01000012.1 GCF_004403515.1 Cryobacterium fucosi
GCCGGAGGCCCCGACCGCGTCGGCCACGGCGCCCGCCGCCGCACCGGCGCCCGCCCCGGCCGCTCCGAGCGGCACCGTCGACGGGTCGGTGGTGCACACCCGGTTCGGGCCGGTGCAGGTGTCCGTGACGATCGCGAACGGGACGGTCACCGAGGTCACGGCGCTCCAACTGACCAACGACGGCGGCCGCTCGGTCATGATCAGCAACCGGGCCGCACCGATCCTCCGCAACGAGGTGCTGGCCGCGCAATCCGCCCAGGTGCAGAACGTCAGCGGGGCCACCTACACGACCAACGGCTATCTCACCTCGCTGCAGGCGGCGCTCGATGCCGCCGGCTTCTAGCCGGTCCGGCACCGCGATGCCGCAAGGCGCCGAGGTCTCGTCCGAGGACGGCGCCGCCGGAACCGGCGCGCTCACCGTGACGTCCATGGGGACGGTGCTGAGCATCCGTTTCGGCGGGCCTGTCGGACCGGCCCGGCGTGACGCCGCCCGCGACGCGATCGCCCGCGTGTTCGGGCGGTGGGACGCGCGGTTCAGCCTCTACCGCGACGACTCGGAACTGAGCCGGGTCAACCGCGGGGAACTCCGCCTCACCCAGGCGAGCGTGGCACTGCGCGACTGCTACGCGCTCGCCCTCGACTGGCGCGACCGCACCGACGGGGTGTTCACCCCGCACCGGGCGGATGGCGTGCTCGACCTGTCCGGAGTGGTCAAGGCCCTCGCCATCGACGAGGCCGGGAGAGCGCTGAGCGCCCTCGGTCAGGGTGACTGGTCGCTGAACGCGGGCGGGGACATCCTCGTCTCCGGGGACCAGGCTCCGGGCCTCGACTGGATGGCGGGCATCGCCGACCCGGAGGACCGGGCCCGCTCGCTGGCCGTGGTTCCCCTGGCCGTGCCGCTCCGGGCGGTCGCGACCTCGGGCAGCGCCGAACGCGGCGACCACATTTGGACGGCCGTCGATGGCGGGCCGTCGCCGTACCGGCAGGTCACCGTCTTCGCCCGGGACATCGTGACCGCGGACGTGCTGGCCACGGCCATCTTCGCCGGCGGCGAGGCCACCCTGAACCGGAGCACCGAGACCTGGCCGGTCGAGGTGCTCGCGGTGCCCCGGGACGGGTCGCTCCTGGCGACCCCCGGGTTGCGGGCCTGACGCCGGCCGGTCCCTCCCGGCATCCGCCGGCACCCTTGTCGCGGGTGTTCGAAGAGCGTACCGTGGCTCGCGCGGGGGCACCCGGCCCTTCGCCTGGCGGGGAGGAATCGATCATGACAATGGACCCGGATGGGCTCTGGCCGCGTCGTGCGGACGCGGCGAACGACGGTCTGGACGAGGATCGCGATCTCGACGACATCGCCCTGACCCTCGACGAGGATCTGCCGATCGACCCCGACGCGGACGACTGGACCGTCGACGCCGATGACCGCTCCGTCGACTTCGACGACGCCGACGACCGCGATGCCGACCCGGATGCGGAGGACTACCGGAGCTAGCCGATACACCAGGGTGCGCCGGTGCGCGGGCCTGCGCCAGTCATCCGTGGCGCGCACCTAGGCTGGGCCCGTGACCGACATTCCGCGCCCCGGCCCCAAGGCCCCGAATGTCGCCGCGCCCCCGCACGAGGTCCCCGCGGCGGCCCGGGCTCGGCTCCCCGCCGTGCTCGCCCTTGCGACTGCCGCCGGAGCGCTGGCGGGCGGAGCGGCACGGCTGCTCTTCCTGGTCCTGTCCGATTCGTGGGGAACCCTTGCGAACACCAGCGCGCTCTGGGGGATCGTCCCCTTCTTCGCCGTGGCTGCCCTTCGGGTTCGAGGTCGCCGGGCGGTGCTTGCGGGGGCCGCGAGCCTGGCCGCGATGGTCGCCGTCTGGGTGCTCCTCGCCCCCGCGCCGCCGACCCCGCGTGAGGTCCTGCTCTGGGGAACCGTCGGCGTCGTCGCCGGAGCCCTCTGCGGTCTCGCCGGCAGCCTCGTGCGGCGGGCCGAGCCTGTGCTCCGGCGCACTGCGGCCGCGGCGATCGGCGGAGTCGTCCTCGGCGAGGGTCTCTACGGCATCCTGCTCATCGGGGGCCTCCAGTGGTGGCTGGAAGCGGCCGTCGGCGTCGCGCTCGCGCTCGGCTGGGGGCCCTCGGCGCGTGATCGGGCGGCGGCGCTCGCCGGGGCGGTACTCGTGGCCGGGGCGTTGTTCGGGGCGTTCGTGGCCTACGACGCGATCGCGGCCGGCTGACCGGTCGGCGGAGGGGACCCGGGCAGACGACGGTGGGCTTCGGCGCGCGAGGGCTCAGACCTTCGAGGTCGCGCGCCGCGACCGTGCCGCCAGGACCGCGATCGCGCGCCAGCCGAGCAGGAACAGGCCGAGCACGATCGTGGCGACGACGATGAAGCTCGGCTCAGCGCCCTGGCCGCCGGCGAGCCGCAACAGCATCCCGCCGGCCACCGTGCACAGCCAGATGCCGATGCCGGTCCAGACGATCCGGCGGGGCCCCCTCCACGCGCGCAGCAGGAGCCAGCCGATCGCGAGGCCGCCGAGGAACGGCCACCACGTGGTCAGGACCCCGAGGAGACCCTCGCCGTGGCTGGCCCGACCGATCAGGACGAAGACCAGCACGAGGCCGGCGTCGACGGACGCCGCGGCGATGACGGATGCCCGGGATGCTCGCTGTGCTGTCATCCTGCCAGCCTACGGGCCGGGACGCCGGGCGCCGGGACACTAGATCGAGGTGCCGATCAAGGCGCCGATCGCCCAGGTGACGCCGAGGGCGAGCAGGCCGCCGATGACCACCCGGGAGATGGCGCGGGCCTTGGGGCTGCCGCCGAGGTACGCGCTCAGCCAGCCGGTGATGACGAGGGCCACCCCGACCGCCACGAACGTGGCCGGCAGGCGCCAGGCGGGCGGCGGCAGCAACACCGCGAGCAGCGGCAGGATGGCGCCGACCGTGAACGCGAGGGCGGAGGCGAACGCCGCATGCCACGGATTGGCCAGCTCCTCGGTGCCGATGTGCAGCTCCACCTCGAGGTGGGCGCCGAGCGCGTCGTGCGCGGTCAGCTCGAGCGCGACCTGCCCGGCGGTGTCGGAACTGAGCCCCTTCGCCTGGTACAGGCCGGCCAGCTCGGCCAGCTCCTGTTCCGGCATGTGCTCGAGCTCCGAGCGTTCCTTCGCGATCAGGGCGCGCTCGGTGTCGCGCTGGCTGCTTACCGACACGTATTCGCCCAGGGCCATCGAGATGGCCCCGGCGAGGAGGCTGGCGACGCCGGCGATCAGGATGGCGGCGGCATCCGGGGTCGCGGCCGCAACGCCGACGACGAGGGCGGCGACCGAGACGATGCCGTCGTTGGCCCCGAGCACGCCGGCGCGGAGCCAGTTGAGGCGAGAGGCGTGGCCCGCGGAGTGGGGATCGGCGCCGTGGTCCGGTTCAGTCATGTCTGAATTCAACCATTGCCCGGTCGACGGCGCCACCAACGGCCGGCTGCCCTCAGTCCGGCTCCGGCCGTGCCGTGCCGGCGAGATCCGCGAGAGCGGTGTGGTACTGCCGGGTGCGGTAATACTCTCCGTGACCTCCGACTGCCGCGGTGTACCCGCTGGTGTCGATCTCGTCGGCGAATTCGTCGATCTGATTGCCCTCTCGCCGGTTCGAGAATGCCGGGAAGCCGAGCGGGTCGGTCGCCCGCCACAGGCTGACCCAGCGCCGGGCGGGAACCGGCGACGCGGCCGCTCCGGCATCCGCTTCGGCCGTTTCCGCCGCGGCGTCCGCGCCCCACGGGTCGGCCGCCCAGAACCGCGGCCGCAGGCACGGCGTGGTGCCGAGCACGGCCGGCCCGAGCAACTCGGGGAAGAAGCGCCCGAAGTAGGGGCGCAGTTGCACGCCGAAGGTGAGGAGCGACATCCGGGGGCGGAGCGTGGCCCAGTCCGGGTGCGACGACAGCGAGAACAGCGCGGCCAGTGACACGACGGCACCCATGCTGTGTGCCGCGAGCACCACCTCCCGCCGTCGGGCAGCCGGCGCATCCGATTCGGGGTGCAGCCACCAGAGGATGCGGCGGGACACCTCAGGCACGGCCCGTTCGGTGTAACACGGCGCCCCGAGCGGATGCCCCGCCCGGGGCAGAAAACAGGCCAGGTCCCAGACGATCGCCAGCGGCCGGGTCGACGGGCCGACCCCGGCGGGGAGGGCGAGTCCGGCCAGCACGAGGATGGCGATGCCGGCCCAGGCTCCCATGGACACGTCGAGCCAGGCCCGCACCCAGCCGGCATTCCCGGTCCAGGCCGCCCTGACCTCGGCCGGCACCGGAGAAGCGGATAGTTGCGGGTAGAGCCAGGAGAGTCCCTCCGTCGCGAGGACGGCGACGACGGCGGCTCCCGCCACGATCGCCACGACCGGCTCGACCAGGTGCAGGCGCGCGGCCGTTGCCCGTTTCCGTGTCCGCACCGGGCCGAGCAGGGCGAGCAGCTCAGCCGCGGAGCCCACCGGCATCGGCGGGTCCGCGGCGGTCGTCTCGTCGGCCGGGGTCGGCGCTGTCCAGGCGGCAACTCGGCGAGTCACCGACCTCGGCCGCACCAGGGCCACGCCGACGACGAGGAGCGCCGCGGTGAACAGAACCAGGGCGACGCCGCCGAACCACGAGTAGAGCATGGGGACGGTGAGCCGGGGATCAGGGGACACGCACGTGCCGGGGCAGATCGCTCGCGCGGTGACGGGCGGTTCGGCTGCGACCGGGCCGGAGCCGAGCAGCGCGCTCGCGCCTGCACCGCCGTTCAGCCAGTCGCCCGCCGCCACCGTGACGAGGCTGGATAGGACGAGCCCGACGCCGAGGGCGAGGCTGAGGAACACGGCAGGGGCCAGGCCGTGCCAGGCCTCGAACCGCAGCGCGGCACCGGCACGCGGGAGGCGGAAGAACACGCTCGACGCGATGACGGCGAGCATGAGCCCGACCAGCGCGAGGAGGGTCACGGCCGCGACCGTGTAACCGGACCGGCCGGATGCGTCGCCACCGGTGGACGGCCACCCCACGATCAGTAGCCCCAGGGTCGCGACATACCCTGCGGCGCTCAGGCCGGCCAGCGTCGTCTGCCAGCGGCCCCCCGCCGCCACTCGCTCCATCGGGAGGGTGCGAGTTACGAAAACGGTGACCAGGGCGGTGAGGAGCAGGCCGCCGCAGAGCCAGGCGGCGGCGATGACGACGCCACTCCCGCCGTCGACACCGGCCTGCGCGCCCAGCTCGACCGAGAGCAGGCTCAGCCCGGCCGCGAGGTGGCCGAGGGACAGACGGTGGGTTTCGCCGCGGTTGCTCCAGAACTGCGGCCGCGCGAGCAACGGCGCGCCAGCCCCCAGGGCGCCGGCGGACTCGGCCGGCGTTGACGGTTCCCGCGCGTCGAGATAGCGGTCGGCGACGTCGTAGCGCAGCCGGCTGATGCCCGACAACAGCCAGAGCCCCACCACGACCAGCACAGGGACCAGCGAGAACAGTGCCATCCGGCGCCCGGGCGTCCACAGGGAGAGCCCCTCGAACGGTTGCGGCAGCACGGTGCAGAGCAGGCTGCCCCCCGCATAGCACTGCACGGCGAGCAGGTCGACGGCGACTGACGTGACCGTCGACAGCAACAGCAGCGTGAGCAACACACCGAACAGGCGGACGAGCCCGGCGCGCACGCTCAGCCTCACGGTGCGGTCGTCGGTGGGCAGTCGCCAGCACCAGGCGGCGGCATTGGCGATGCTGAAAGGCAGCAGGAGCGACCAGCCGACCCGGGCGAGCCCGGCCACGAGAGCACCGCCCGGCCCGGTCGGCTCCGGGGTGCTGCGCACGAGTCCGCCCCAGGAGTACGCCTCGCGACGGATGCTGCGCGGCACGAAACCGCGCCGGCCCGCGGCATCCGGCGCTCGGCGAAGCCGGTCCAACGCGGGGGGAGTCGGGGCCCAGAAGCTGCCGAGCCGGTCCCCGGCCACGAGCTCGATGTCGTCGGCCGCAAGATCGAGAAGTACTGGCGGGGCGGTGTTGTTGATGCCGTGCACCCGCAGCTCGAGTACGCGCGGCTCGACCGGGCGCGGCAGGCGCGCGCGGGGCCCGGGCGCACCTCGGGAGGGAACCTTGTTCGACGGTGGACTCATCGTGGGCAAACCCCCGGGTCTCTGGCATCCGTTGCCTGTCAGTGCGATGGTATTGCCGCACCGGGTCTTTGGCCAGAGTTCGCGATGCCGATGTGGGACGCTAGAGTTTGAACTGGCCAGTATGTCTTGATGTCGAGCTACATTCGGCTCTGCACACTGTGCCCACACCCCTCGTACCGAGCAGGAACGCCAAGACGCGGATTGGAAAGAGCAGCGTGGATCTTTACGAATACCAGGCCAGAGACCTGTTTGAACAGTATGGAGTCCCGGTTCTGCCGGGCATCGTCGCGGACACGCCCGAAGAGGTGCGCGCGGCCGCCGAGAAGCTCGGCGGCGTCGTCGTCGTCAAGGCCCAGGTGAAGGTCGGCGGTCGCGGAAAGGCAGGCGGAGTCAAGGTCGCCAAGACCCCCGACGACGCCGAAGCCGCCGGACGGGCCATCCTCGGCCTCGACATCAAGGGTCACACCGTCAACCGGGTCATGGTTGCCGGCGGGGCGCGAATCAAGCAGGAGTTCTACTTCTCCGTGCTGCTGGACAGGTCGAACCGTTCCTACCTCTCCCTCGCCAGCTACGAGGGCGGCGTTGAGATCGAGGTGCTCGCCGTCGAGAAGCCCGAGGCGCTCGCGTACGTCGCGATCGACCCGACCAACGGCATCGACCTGGCCACGGCCCGTGAGATCGCGGTCGCCGCGAAGTTCCCGGCCGAGCTGGTCGACAAGGTCGCCCCGGTCTTCGTGCAGCTCTACAACGTGTTCACGGGCGAAGACGCGACCCTGGTCGAGGTCAACCCGCTCGTGCTCACCGAAGAAGGCGACATCATCGCCCTGGACGGCAAGGTCACCCTCGATGAGAACGCCGGCTTCCGCCACCCGAAGCACGCCAAACTCGAGGACGCGGCCGCCGCCGACCCGCTCGAGGCCAAGGCCAAGCTGAACGACCTCAACTACGTCAAGCTCGACGGCGTCGTCGGCGTCATCGGCAACGGCGCAGGGCTGGTCATGTCGACGCTCGACGTGGTCGCCTACGCGGGCGAAAACCACGGCGGCGTCAAGCCGGCCAACTTCCTCGACATCGGGGGCGGAGCATCCGCAGAGGTCATGGCTGCCGGCCTCGACGTCATCCTCGGCGACCCGCAGGTCAAGAGCGTGTTCGTCAACGTCTTCGGTGGCATCACCGCTTGTGACGCCGTGGCCCGCGGCATCGTCGGCGCGCTCGCCGAGCTCGGCAGCGCCGCGAACAAGCCGCTCGTCGTGCGCCTCGACGGCAACAACGTCGAGGAAGGCCGTCGCATCCTCACCGAGGCCAACCACCCGCTGGTCACTCTGGCCGCAACCATGGACGAGGGCGCCGACAAGGCCGCCGAACTCGCCCACGCAGCCCGCTGATCGAGCCTGTCGAGATCAAGGAATAAGGAACAGTAAATGTCAATCTTCCTCAACAAGGACTCCAAGGTCATCGTGCAGGGCATCACCGGCGGTGAGGGCACCAAGCACACCGCCCTCATGCTGGGGGCCGGCACCCAGGTCGTCGGCGGCGTGAACGCGCGCAAGGCCGGCACCACCGTCGTGCACGGCGACGTGGAGTTGCCCGTGTTCGGCTCGGTCGCCGAGGCCATGGCCAAGACCGGCGCGGATGTCTCGATCGCGTTCGTCCCGCCGGCCTTCACCAAGGACGCGGTGATCGAGGCCATCGACGCCGGCATCCCGCTGCTCGTCATCATCACCGAGGGGGTCCCCGTCCAGGACTCAGCCGAGGTCTGGGCCTACAACAAGGCCAAGGGCAACAAGACCCGCATCATCGGGCCGAACTGCCCTGGCATCATCACCCCCGGTGAGGCGCTCGTCGGCATCACCCCGGCGAACATCACCGGCAAGGGCCCGGTCGGCCTCGTCTCCAAGTCGGGCACCCTGACCTACCAGATGATGTACGAACTGCGCGACCTGGGCTTCTCCACCGCGATCGGGATCGGCGGCGACCCGATCATCGGGACCACGCACATCGACGCCCTCGAAGCATTCGAGGCCGACCCGGAGACCAGGGTCATCGTCATGATCGGCGAGATCGGCGGCGACGCCGAGGAGAAGGCGGCCGACTACATCAAGGCGCACGTCACGAAGCCGGTCATCGGCTATGTCGCGGGTTTCACCGCGCCGGAGGGCAAGACCATGGGCCACGCCGGCGCCATCGTGTCCGACGGGGCCGGAACCGCGCAGGGCAAGAAGGAGGCCCTCGAGGCCGCCGGGGTCAAGGTCGGCAAGACGCCGAGCGAGACCGCCACCCTGCTGCGCGAGGTTCTCGCGGCACTGTAGACGCGGCATCCGACCGATGGGCCCGCCCGATCAGGCGGGCCCATCGTCGTCTGCGGGGCAGCCCGGGCCCAAGTTGCTCTCTCGCCCGGTCGAATTCGACGGAGATATTGCCGGAAACGGCCTGAAATCGCCAGCTCAGCGGCCGAACGGGCAAAATCTCCGTCGAATTCGACGGGGGCGGCGAGGGCGAAACCCGCGGCCCGCAGGGCCAAGTAGGCTCGGGGCGGATGAACCGCATAACGACAGCCCTGCTCGCCGCTCTCGAGGCGGTCATCGTCGTCGCCATCGGCGTCGGAATCGCCCTCGTGCCACTCACGGTGCTCTGGGCCACCCAATTCGGCCTGGCCATCGACTGGGTCGTCTTCTGGCGGGCCGCGGTGGACGTCTGGCTGCTCGGCAACGGCGTCGACCTGACCGTGCAGCTCGACCCGGCCGTGGTCACCGCCCTCGGGCTGCCCGGCTCAGAGGCCCCGTTCCCGCTCACCATCGCCCTGCTCGGCTACGCCCTGCTGGCCGTGCTGCTCGGCCGGCGCACGGGTGCCCGCGCCGCCGAAACCCCCTACCGCTGGGTCGGCGCCGGGGCCGCCATCACCGCCTACGCCCTGCTCGCCACCGTGCTCAGCCTGACCGCCGGCACGGATGCCGTTCGGCCCTCGCTCCCGCAGGGAATCCTCCTGCCCACGGCGGTCTTCGCGGCCGGTGTGCTCAGCGGCGTGCTCCGCGGCCAGGCCGGTGGCGCCCTCGGAAGGCGCTACCGGGCACTGCCCGTCGTGGCACGCGACATCGCGGCGGCCGCTGTCCGCGGCGGAACGGCCGCCGCCGCCGCCATCGTCGCGGTCTCCGCCGTGGCCCTGTTCGTGCTCATCCTCAGCAACTACGCCACGGTGATCGGCCTCTACGAGACGGTGCAGTCCGGGCTGACCGGCGGCATCGTGCTCACCCTGCTCGAGCTCGCGCTCATCCCCAACCTGGTCGTCTGGGCCGCCGCCTGGCTCGTCGGCCCCGGCATCGCGGTCGGCGTGGGCACCAGCGTGTCCCCGGTCGGCACGGCACTCGGCTCCGTGCCCGGCCTGCCGATCTTCGGTGTGCTCCCGCACGGCACACTCGCCTTCGGTTTCCTCGGCCTGCTGGTGCCCGTGCTGATCGGCTTCCTCGCCGCGGCCGTGACCCGGCAGCGACTGACCGGTGCAGCCGCGGCGCGGCCCACGATTCCGCAGCAGCTCATCACCGGGCTGGCGACGGGGATCGTCGCCGGGATCCTGCTCGGGCTGCTCGCCTGGTGGTCGGGCGGAGCCATGGGTCCCGGGCGGCTCGTGGAGGTGGGTCCCAACCCCGTGCTCGTCGGGCTGCTCACCGCCGTTGAAGTCGGCGTCGCGGCCTGCGCCGGGCTGCTGACGCCGCATCCGTTCCACCGGGGCGGCGTCACACCGAAGAACGAACCGGCCGCCAAACGGTAGGCTCATCCCGTGCTGTCATTGGTCGTGTTGATCTCAGGCGGGGGATCCAACCTTCGCTCCCTGCTCGAGGCGTGCCAGGATGCCGAGTATCCTGCCCGGGTGGTCGCCATCGGCGCCGACCGTGACGCGGACGGTCTCGACCTCGGCGAAGAATTCGGGATCCCGACCTTCAGCGTTCCGTTCTCCTCCCACGCCAGCCGGGAGGCCTGGGGCGACGAAGTCCTGGCCCAGATCCGGCAGTGGACGCCGGACCTGGTCGTGCTGAGCGGTTTCATGCGCCTGCTCCCGCCGCGGGTGGTGGCCGCGCTGTCGCCGCAGCTGCTCAACACGCATCCGGCCTACCTGCCCGAGTTCCCCGGAGCCCACGGCGTGCGCGACGCGCTCGCCGCCGGCGTCCCGGAGACCGGGGCGAGTCTCATCGTCGTCGACACCGGTGTCGACGACGGACCGATCATCGCGCAGGAGAGGGTGCCGGTGCTACCCGGCGACACCGAAGCATCCCTGCACGAACGAATCAAGACCGTCGAGCGGCGCCTGCTGGTGCAGACCGTGCTCGACATCGCCAACGGACACGTCGACCTCGAGGAGCATTCCCAGATATGAGCGGGCACACCAACGACCAGAGCCTGTACCGCGAGCGGGACATCGTGCCGGTGCAGCGCGCGCTGATCTCGGTCAGCGACAAGACCGGCCTGCTGGAGCTCGCGGGGGCACTCGCCGCCGCCGGCGTCGAGATGGTGTCGACCGGCTCCACCGCCGCGACCATCCGCGCCGCCGGACACGACGTGACGGATGTCTCCTCCGTCACCGGTTTCCCCGAATCCCTCGACGGCCGGGTGAAGACCCTGCACCCGGGAGTGCACGCAGGCATCCTCGCCGACCTCCGCCTCGAATCGCACGAGGCCCAACTGAACGACCTCGGCATCGCGGCCTTCCAGCTCGTCGTCGTGAACCTCTACCCGTTCGTCGAGACCGTGGAGTCGGGCGCGTCCCCGGCCGAGGTCATCGAGCAGATCGACATCGGCGGACCGGCGCTCGTGCGCGCGTCGGCGAAAAACCACGCGAACGTGGCGATCGTAGTCGACCCCGACAACTACGACGAGATCGTCGCCGCCGTCGCCGGCGGCGGAACCACGCTGCGGCTTCGCCAGAAGCTCGCTTCGCTCGCCTTCGAGCACACGGCCGGCTACGACCTCAGCGTCTCCGCCTGGTTCACCGAGAACGTCTACGACCAGTGGCAGGACGACATCGAAGCCCTGGGCGATGAGATCCTCGAACAATTCGACGCCGTCATCGCCACCAATTTCGAGTCGGAAGCGTCGTTCCCCGACACCCTGGCCATCCAGGCCACCCGCAGGGCCGTGCTCCGCTACGGCGAGAACTCGCACCAGGCTGCGGCGCTCTACGTCGGCGACGGCGGCCAGGGCATCGCGCAGGCCGTGCAGCGCCACGGCAAGGAAATGTCCTACAACAACTACGTCGACGCGGATGCCGCCGTGCGCGCCGCCTTCGACTTCACCGAACCGGCCGTGGCCATCATCAAGCACGCCAACCCCTGCGGCATCGCCATCGCGGGTCCGAAGGCACCCGACGCGATCGCCTCCGCCCACCACCGCGCGCACGACTGCGACCCGGTGTCCGCGTTCGGCGGGGTCATCGCCGCGAACCGGGTCGTCACCCTCGGCATGGCCGAAACCGTCAGCCAGATCTTCACCGAGGTCCTCGTCGCCCCCGGCTTCGAACCCGCCGCGTTCGAACTGCTCAGCGCGAAGAAGAACATCCGCCTGCTCGAACTCCCCGCCGACTACCACCGGTCCTCGCTCGAACTGCGGCAGATCTCCGGCGGTCTGCTCGTGCAGGAGACCGACACATTCGAGGACTTCGACTCCTCCGGCTGGACCCTCGCCGCGGGCGAGGAGGCCGACGCGGCCACCCGCGCGGATCTCGAGTTCGCGTGGAAGGCCTGCCGTTCGGTGAAGTCGAACGCGATCCTGCTCGCGCGCGGCGGCGCATCCGTCGGCGTGGGGATGGGCCAGGTCAACCGGGTCGACTCCTGCCACCTTGCGGTGCTGCGCGCGGGCGGCCGGGCGGCCGGCTCCGTCGCGGCCTCCGACGCGTTCTTCCCGTTCGCCGACGGCCTGCAGGTGCTGCTCGAGGCCGGCGTCACCGCGGTCGTGCAGCCTGGCGGCTCGGTGCGCGACGAAGAAGTGATCGCGGCGGCCGTGGCCGCCGGGGTCACCATGTACTTCACCGGCGAGCGCCACTTCTTCCACTGACCCGGTCTTCCCGCCCACCCGTTCCTCCTGTCACCGCCGGGGGGACGGACGGTCGAGCGTCGCCGGCTGCGGCAGATCCCCGCAGACTCTGGCACGATTAAGAGGTCCGAGGTGCCACCAGACGCGTCGCGGAGGGAAGGGCAGTCGTGTCAGACCTCGAGGGGTTCATCCGGCCGGACTATCTGATCGCGCTCCTGGTCGCCGGCGTGGCCGCCGTGGCGGTCACGGCGATCACGGCGCTCGTGTTCCGGCTGGTCGGCCGGAAGGAGGCGTGGGCCCGCACCCTGGTCGGACTGGCCAGGGTCCCGTTCCGCCTGACGTTGCTGATGGGCACCATGTGGTCCGTCAACACGCTGTTCCTGCAGACCACGGCGGAGATCGAGCGCCTGGTCGACTTCGCCTTCCGGGCACTGTTCATCGCCGCGTCCACCTGGCTGGTCTGCGCGCTGCTCTACTTCTTCGAGGAGGTCGCCGCCGGCCGCTACCGCATCGATGTGCGCGACAACCGCGTCGCCCGGCGGGTGCGCACCCAGCTGCGGATGCTGCGGCGCATCGGCGTGGTCGTGATCATCATCTGCGCGATCGGGGCCGTGCTGCTGAGCATTCCAGGGGCCGCGACCCTGGGAGCCAGCCTGTTCGCCTCCGCCGGCCTGCTCAGCGTCGTCGCGGGCCTGGCCGCCCAGTCCACCCTCGCGAACGTGTTCGCGGGCATCCAGCTGGCCTTCAACAACGCCCTGCGGGTGGATGACGTGGTCATCGTGGAGAACGAGTGGGGGAAGATCGAGGAGATCACGCTCACCTACGTCGTCGTGCACATCTGGGACGACCGGCGCATGGTGCTGCCGTCGACCTACTTCACGACGAATCCGTTCCAGAACTGGACCCGGCACAACAGCGAGCTGCTCGGCGCGGTCGAGTTCGACCTGGACTGGCGGGTCGACCCGGCCGGGATGCGAGAGGAGCTGGACCGGATCGTCGCGCAGACCGAGCTCTGGGACGGCCGCGTCGTCGTGCTCCAGGTGACGGATGCCGTCGGCGGCTTTGTGAGGGTGCGCGTGCTGGTCTCCGCCGCCGACGCTCCCACCCTGTTCGACCTGCGCTGCCTCGTGCGAGAGAACCTGATCGACTGGCTCAACACCCACAATCCGGACGCGCTGCCGGTGGGCCGGATGGAGCTGCGGCGGGAACCCCTTCGGGAGCCTGCGGTGGCGCGCGGGCCGAAGCCGTCCCACCCCGTGACCGCGCCGATCGGGCTCTTCTCCGGCGACGAGAACGCCAAGGCGCGGGCCGCGGAGTTCACCACGTCGATCCCCGTGCAGGAGGGCCCGCGCTGACGAGCGCTGACGAGGCTAGTCTGGGTCAGTCGCCGCGCCACAACCGCGGCCCCAACCCACCGGCCCACAAGGCCAGCAAGGAGAAACAATCATGACCCTCACGCAACCATCACCGTCGCTGGATGCGCTCGTCGGAATCCCGTTCACCCACGAACGCGTGCTGATCACCACGGGCGCCCGCTCGGGTCTCGTGATCACCGTGGCCGTGCACTCGACCAGGCTCGGCCAGGCCCTGGGCGGCGCACGGATGTGGCAGTACGAGAGCTGGACCGATGCCGTCGCCGACGCCCTGCGCCTCTCCGCGGCGATGACGCTGAAGAACGCGGCCGCCGGGCTGAACCTCGGCGGCGGGAAGTCCGTCATCCACCTGCCGCTCGGCACCGCACTCACCGAGGCGGAGAAGCACGACGCCATGCTCGACCTCGGCGACGCGATCGACAGCCTGCACGGCGCCTACATGACGGCGGAGGATGTCGGCACGAACGCCGAGCTGATGGCCGTCGTCAAGGAACGCACCGACCACGTCTGCGGCCTCCCGGCCTCGAGCGGCGGAGTGGGCGAGCCCGCCGACGCGACCGCGGCGGGCGTCTACGCCAGCGTCGTCGCCACCCTCGAAGCACTGTTCGGCAGCCGCGAGGTGTCCGGCCGGCACATCGTCATCTCCGGGCTCGGCCAGGTCGGCGGCCGCCTCGCCACCGCGCTGGCCGCGGCCGGCGCCCGCCTCACCGTGAGCGACGTCAACCTCGCCCGGCGGGACCTGGCCGACTCGCTCGGCGCCACCTGGGTGTCCGTCGACGACGTGCACCTCGTGCCGGCCGATCTGTTCGTGCCGTGCGGCCTCGGCGGGGTGCTCACCGCGAGGGTGATCGGCGAACTCAATGTGCTCGGGGTCGTCGGCGCCGCCAACAACCAGCTGGCCCAGCCGGAGGGTGCCGCCCAGCTCGACGCGCGCGGCATCCTCTGGGCGCCCGACTTCGTCGTCAACTCCGGCGGGGTCATCTACCTCGCGCTCGCCTCAGAGCCCGGCGCCGACCTGGACGTCGTCGCGGCGCGGGTCGACGCGATCGGCGACACCGTGTCGACCATCTTTACGGATGCCCGCGAGCAGGGGATCACGACCCTCGCCGCCGCCGAGCACCTGGCCGCGGCCCGGCTGGACGCCGCGCGCCGCTGACGCCGCGCGCCGCTGCGGGGGAGTCGCGACACTCTCGC
>NZ_SOHH01000091.1 GCF_004403515.1 Cryobacterium fucosi
CCGCAGGCCCGGTCTCGACAAGCTCGACCACCGGGGCAAGCTCGACCACCGCAGGCCCGGTCTCGACAAGCTCGACCACCGGGGCAAGCTCGACCACCGGTGGTCGAGCTTGTCGAGACCCGGCGGCGCAGTTACTCGAAGGCCTCGGGGGGTGGGCAGGCGCAGACGAGGTTGCGGTCGCCGTAGGCGTTGTCGATCCGGCGCACGGGCGGCCAGTACTTGCCACGGATGAGGCTGCGCACCGGGTAGACCGCCGTCTCCCGGTCGTAGGGGTGGGTCCATTCGCCCTCGATCACGGACTGCGCCGTGTGCGGGGCGCCCAGCAGCGGGTTGTCGTCCGCGGGCCAGCGACCGCCGGCCACGGCATCCGCTTCGGCCCGGATCGCGATCATGGCCTCGACGAACCGGTCGATTTCGCCGAGGTCCTCGCTCTCGGTCGGCTCGATCATCAGGGTGCCGGAGACCGGGAAGCTCATGGTCGGCGCGTGGAACCCGTAGTCGACGAGGCGCTTGGCCACGTCGTCGACGCTGACCCCGGTCGCCTCGGTCAGCGGTCGCAAATCGAGGATGCACTCGTGCGCGACCAGGCCGTTGTCGCCGGCGTAGAGCACCGGGTAGTGCGCCTCGAGCCGCTTGGCCACGTAGTTGGCGGCCAGAACCGCGGCGCCGGTGGCCTCGCGCAGGCCGTCGGCTCCCATCATCCGCACGTAGGCCCACGAGATCGGCAGGATGCTCGGGCTCCCGTATGGCGCCGCCGAGACCGGGCCGCCGCCGTGCACCACGGTGTCGCCGAGCGCGCCGCGCAGGTAGTGCCCGTCGCTCTGGGCCAGCGGGTGCCCGGGCAGGAACGGGGCGAGGTGCGCCTTCGCGGCGACCGGGCCGACGCCGGGTCCGCCGCCGCCGTGCGGGATGCAGAAGGTCTTGTGCAGGTTCAGGTGGGAGACGTCGCCGCCGAAGTCGCCGTAGCGGGCGAAGCCGAGCAGGGCGTTGAGGTTGGCACCGTCGACGTAGACCTGACCGCCGGCGTCGTGCACGGCACGGCAGATGGTGCCGACCTCGTGCTCGTAGACGCCGTGGGTGGACGGGTAGGTGATCATCAGCGCGGCCAGGCTGTCGGCGTGCTCGGCGATCTTCGCCCGGAGGTCGACCAGGTCGACGTTGCCGAGGTCGTCGCAGGCGACGACGACGACCCGCATCCCGGCGAGAACCGCGGACGCGGCGTTCGTGCCGTGGGCGCTGGACGGGATCAGGCAGATCGTGCGGTCGGCGTCGCCGTTGGCGTGGTGGTAGCCGCGGATCGCGAGCAGGCCCGCGAGTTCGCCCTGGCTTCCCGCGTTGGGCTGCAGCGACACGGTGTCGTAGCCGGTCACGTCGGTCAGCCAGGTTTCGAGCTGACGGATGAGTTCGAGGTAGCCATCGACGTCGCCCTGGGGTGCGAACGGGTGCAGCCCGCCGAATTCGGGCCAGCTGACGGCCTCCATCTCGGTGGCCGCGTTCAGCTTCATCGTGCAGGAACCCAGCGGGATCATGCCGCGGTCAAGCGCGTAGTCGAAGTCGGCGAGGCGCTTGAGGTAGCGCATCATGCTCGTCTCGGAGCGGTGGGTGTTGAAGACGGGGTGGACGAGGTAGGCGCTGGTTCGGGCGAGATCCCCGGGCAGCCCGGCCACGGATGCGCCGAGGTCGACGTTGCCGAACGCGTCCAGGCCGCCGAACGCGCCGAGCACGGCGGTGAGGTCGCGGTCGGTGGTGGTCTCGTCGACAGAGATGCCGATCATGTCGGCGTCGACCTGACGCAGGTTGACGCCGGCCCCGGCCGCGCGGGCGACGATCTCGGCCGCCCGCGACGGCACCGCCACCCGGATGGTGTCGAAGAAGCTGTCGCCGACGACGTCGACGCCGGCGGCGCGCAGGGCGGCGGCGAGCCGGCCCGCGGTCTCCTGCACCTCGGTCGCGATCTTCTTCAGGCCGTCCGGCCCGTGGTAGACCGCGTACATGCCGGCCATCACGGCGAGCAGCACCTGCGCGGTGCAGATGTTCGAGGTGGCCTTGTCCCGGCGGATGTGCTGTTCGCGCACCTGCAGCGACAACCGGTAGGCGGGGTGGCCGGCCGCGTCGACGCTGACGCCGACGAGACGGCCGGGGAGCTGCCGTTCGAGGCCCGTGCGCACGGCCATGTAGCCGGCGTGCGGTCCGCCGAAGCCCATCGGCACGCCGAACCGCTGGCTGGTGCCGACGGCGACGTCCGCGCCGAGCTCGCCGGGCGAGGAGATGAGGGTGAGCGCGAGCAGGTCGGCGGCGACGACGGCGAGCGCCCCCTGCGACTGCGCGGCGGCGATGACGCCGGCGGGGTTCCAGACCCGGCCGGATGCGGCGGGGTACTGCACGAAGATACCGAAGTGGTCCCCGAGCTCGGCGGCCGTGGTGCCCGGCTGCAGGTCGAGGATCGCGAGCTCGATGCCGAGGGCCGCGGCGCGGCTGGCGAGCAGCGCGTGGGTCTGCGGCAGGGCATCCGCGTCGACGATGAAACGGTGCGAGGCGGACTTCGACGCCCGGCGGGTGAGGAGCATGCCCTCGACCACGGCGGTGGCCTCGTCGAGCATGGATGCGTTCGCCGTGGCCAGGCCGGTCAGGTCGGCGACCATGGTCTGGAAGTTGATCAGGGCCTCCAGCCGTCCCTGGGAGATCTCCGGCTGGTAGGGCGTGTAGGCGGTGTACCAGCTCGGGTTCTCGAACACGTTGCGCTTGATCACTGCGGGCGTGATCGTGTCGTAGTAGCCGAGCCCGATCATCGAGCGCTTCACGGTGTTGCGGCCGGCAAGGGCGCGAAGTTCTTCGATCGCCTCCCGCTCGGTGGCCGCGGGAGGGAGGGTGCTGTCCCCCTCGGTGCGGAACCGGTCGACGTGGATGGTCGCGGGGACCGCAGCGTTGACGAGCTCCCCGACCGAGTCGTAGCCGAGGGTGGCGAGCATGCGGGACTGCGCGTCGGCATCCGTGCCGATGTGACGCTGGGTGAAGGGCTGTGACATGTGCGGGGAGACCTGGCTTCGCTGGGGGCTATTCGCCGACGAGGGCGGAGTATTCGGAGTAGCTGAGAAGGGTGGGCAGCTCGGTGAAGGTCACCTTGAGCAGCCAGCCGGCGCCGAACGGGTCGCTGTTGACCAGTTCGGGGCTGTCGACGACGGCGTCGTTGGTTTCGACGACCGTGCCGTCGACCGGGGCGAAGAGCTCGCCGACCGACTTGGTCGACTCGATCTCGCCGACCACGGTGCCCGCAGCGACGGTGCTGCCGACCTCGGGCAGTTCGACGAAGACGACGTCGCCGAGCTTGTCGGCGGCGTAGGCGGTGATGCCGACGAGGGCGGTGTCGCCGTCGACCTGCACCCACTCGTGCTCGGCGGTGTACTGGAGTTCAGTCTTGTCTGCCATGGGGTTTCCTCTCGAGGGGGTGGACTACTTCTGACGCTTGTAGAAGGGGAGCTGGGTGACCGTGGCGGGGATGCGGGTTCCGCGCACATCGACGAAGACCTCCGTGCCCGGCCGGGCGAGGGACGGGGCGACGTACGCCATGGCGATCGGATGTCCCAGTGTCGGTGACAGCGCACCGCTGGTGATGACGCCCTCGGCGACGGGGGCGTCGGCGCTGCGGTAGACCGGGTAGTCGGCGCGGCCGGCGCGCTTTCCCTCGGCGACGAGGCCGACCAGCACGCGCGCGTCGGCGCTCGGGCCCTCTTCGCTGGCCGCGCGGCCGATGAAGTCGGTCTCCTTGGCCAGGTTGACGACCCGGCCGAGACCGGCCTGGGCCGGGTAGGTGGACACGGAGAGCTCATGGCCGTAGAGCGGCATCCCGGCCTCGAGGCGGAGCGTGTCGCGGCTGGCGAGGCCGGCCGGCACGAGGCCGACTGGCTCCCCCGCCGCGCGGAGCGCGTCCCAGAGTGCGGCCGCGTCAGGCACGTCCAGATAGAGTTCGAAGCCGTCCTCGCCGGTGTAGCCGGTGCGGGCGATGAGCACGGCGCCGTCCCGGAACCTTCCGGCGAGGGCGCGGTAGTACTTCAGCTCGGACAGGTCGCCGTCGACGGTGAGGCCGGCGGTGGACTCGAGGATGGCCCGGGAGACGGGACCCTGCACCGCGACCAGGGCGACGTCGTCGCTCCGGTCGGTGACGGTGACGTCGAACCGGGCGGAGCGGGCGGACAGAGCCTCGAAGGCCTGGAACCGGTTGCCTGCGTTGGCGACGACGAGGTATTCCTGTGCCTTGGTGCGGTAGACGACGATGTCGTCGGTGATGCCGCCGGCGGGGTTCAGGATGAGGCTGTACTTGGCCTGGAGCAGGTCGATCGCGGAGAGCTTGCCGGCGAGCGCGTAGTCGAGGAACGCCCCGGCGTCCGGCCCGGCCACCGTGATCTCGGCCATGTGCGAGAGGTCGAAGATGCCGGCCCCGGTGCGCACGGCGTGATGCTCGGCGAGATCGCTCGAGTAGCGCACGGGCATCTGCCAGCCGGCGAAGTCGGTGAAGCTGGCGCCGGCGTCGACGTGCGCCTGGTGCAGCGGCGAGAACCTCTCGGCGTTCGTCGGGGCGGCGTTCGTCGGCGATTCCGAGGAGGGCTGGGCGGCGTTGTCCGGGGTCATGAGTTCTCCAGGTCGTCGTCGGCCGGGGCCGAGCGAGAATCTCCGGGGCGCGATCGAGCCCCTGGGAACTCCCCCTCTGTCGTCAGGCCTGAGAGCTTCGCCGCACCGGTGTCGGGTGCGGCTTTCACCATGGGCGAGTCGCGCAGGTGCCGCGACTACTTTTCAGAGTGGCCAGTTCGATGCGGTACGAGTACCTGAGAGATTGTCGGGGAGGATTGCTCCTTCGGTGTTCGCACGCCTGTCGGCGCCGAACTCTCCCGCATCGACCGTGATGGCCCGATATTCGGTTTTCGCCACCAGCCTAGCGCCCCGCAGGCCTGCGGCCGGCACCGGCTGGCCCGGTGCCCGGCTCACTCCTCCGGCCAGGGGGAACGGAAGGACTCCACCGCCGCGGCCGTGAACACGAGCACGGCGGTGAGCAACCCCTCCATGGTCGTCGACCGCAGCAGGGCGACCTGGTCGAGCGGGCCGACCGGCGTGATGCCGGCCAGTTGCCAGGCGGCGGCCGTGGGGTCCTCGGAGAGTTCGACATCCGACGACCAGGCCTGGTCGGTGAATTCGCTGGCCAGTGCCAGTGCCCGCCGAACGGCCAGTTCGGCCTCCTCCCGGAGCGGGAACAGGTCGTCGTCCCAGTCCAGTTCCGGGATGTCGCGGATGACGGCCTCCGGGTACGGGTCTTCCTCGAGCCATTCGAGCACCTCGACCCGGCGCTCGCCCTGGGCGAGCACGCCGACGAACCCGTCGGATGCCGCCAGCTGGGTGATCTGGGCGACGGTCCCGTAGCCGAAGCGGTGCTCTCCCCCGCCGACCTCCTGCCCGCGTTCGATCAGTACGACGCCGAACTCGGCCGGCTCATCGGCGAGGATCCGGGACAGCATCACCAGGTACCGTTCCTCGAACACCCGCAGCTGCAGCGGGAGGTAGGGGAAGAGCACGGACCCGAGCGGAAACATCGGCAGGTTGGTCATACCCCCAGCGAACCACGCCCCCGCCCATCCGCCAAGGGCCGATCAGTGCATCAATGCGTGAAGGCGATCCACGCGGCCGCGCCGGTCATGGCGTGGTGAGCACCCGTCATCCCTGCGTGACCTGCCCGGCGTCGACGCTCCAGTGCCGGTCGGTCGTGACGTTTTCGAGCATCCGCCGGTCGTGGGTGACCAGCAGGAGCGTGCCCTGGTAGGACTCGAGCGCCTGCTCGAGCTGTTCGATCGCCGCGAGATCGAGGTGGTTCGTCGGCTCGTCGAGCACGAGCAGGTTGACCCCGGTGGCCTGGAGCAGGGCCAGGCCGGCCCTGGTGCGTTCGCCCGGGGACAGTTCGTCGACGGGCCGGCCGACGTGGTCGGCCTTCAGCCCGAACTTGGCGAGCAGGGTGCGCACCTCGGCGACGGACAGGTCGGGCAGGAGCTCCTCGAAGCTGGTGGAGAGCGGCCGGTCCCCGGCGAGGAGCGCGCGCGCCTGGTCGATCTCGCCGATCCGCACGCTTGCGCCGAGGCCGGCCGTGCCCTCGTCCGGGGCCTGCCTGCCCAGCAGCGCCCGCAGCAGCGTGGTCTTGCCTGCCCCGTTGGGGCCGGTGATGCCGATCCGCTCGCCCGCGTTGACCTGCAGCGACACCGGGCCGAGGGTGAACTCGCCCTGGCGGTACACGGCCGCGCTGAGCGTGGCGACCACGGCGCTCGAGCGGGGCGCGGAGCCGATGGCGAACTCGAGTTGCCATTCCTTGCGCGGCTCCTCGACCTCCTCGAGGCGGTTGATCCGGCTCTCCATCTGCCGCACCTTCTGCGCCTGCTTCTCGCTGGACTCGGCGGAGGCCTTGCGCCGGATCTTGTCGTTGTCCGGCGCCTTCTTCATGGCGTTCCGCACGCCCTGGCTCGACCACTCGCGCTGGGTGCGGGCCCGCCCGACCAGGTCGGCCTTCTTCGCGGCGAACTCGTCGAAGTCCTCGCGCTTGTGCCGCCTGGCCGTCTCGCGTTCGGCGAGGTACGAGTCGTAGCCGCCGCCGAACACCCGGTTCGCGTTCTGCGCCAGGTCGAGTTCGAGCACCCGGGTCACGCAGCGGGCGAGGAATTCCCGGTCGTGGCTGACCAGCACGACTCCGCCGCGCAGCCCGCGCACGAAGGCCTCCAGCCGTTCCAGCCCGTCGAGGTCGAGGTCGTTGGTGGGCTCGTCGAGCAGGACGATGTCGAACCGGGACAGCAGCAGGGCGGCGAGGCCGACCCTGGCCGCCTGGCCGCCGGAGAGCGCCGTCATCGGAGTGTCCTCGGCCAGGTCGGCGCCGAGCCGGAGCCCGAGTTCGGCGAGCACGATCGGCAGCCGGTCGTCGAGGTCGGCCGCACCGCTGGCGAGCCACCGGTCGAGGGCCCTCGAGTACACGTCGGCCGGGTCCTGTCCGGTCGGGCGGGGCTCAGGATCGGCGAGGGCGGATGCCGCGGCATCCATCTCGCGGGTCGCCTCCGCGCACCCGGTGCGGCGGGCGATGTAGCCCGAGATCGTCTCACCCGCCACGCGTTCGTGCTCCTGGGGCAGCCAGCCGACGAAGGCATCCGTCGGTGCCATGCTCACGGTGCCGGCCTGCGGCGCGAGGATGCCGGCGAGCAGCCGGAGCAGAGTGGACTTGCCTGCCCCGTTCGCGCCGACCACCCCGACGACGTCGCCGGGGGCGACGGTGAGGTCGAGCGATTCGAACAGGGTGCGGTGGGCGTAGCCACCGGCCAGCCCCCTGGCGACGAGTGTTGCGGTCATGACCCCATGGTCTCATCGCAACGCGTACCCTGTTACTGCCCCCGTGACCGGCACGGCGGCAGTTCGAAGGGCTTTTTGTGGATACCACCCTGCTCCGGCGTTTCGTCACGACCGCCGAAGCCACCAACTGGGGTGCCGCGGCGAAGACCCTCAACATGACCCGCGCCACCCTCCTCATCTCCATCCGCAAGCTCGAGGAGGAGGTCGGCGGGGAACTGTTCGTCACCGTCGACGACGTGCCCACACTGACGAGCGCCGGACTCGAACTGCTCGAGGTCGCACGACCTGTGGTGCGGAAGCCCGCGGCATCCGCCGCACCGAAGGCTCAGGCGAAGGCCGGTGGCAAGGCAAAGGCCTCCAAAGGCCAGGGTCGTGCGCCGGCAGTCAAGGGTGCGCCGAAGCCCAAGGGGCGCCGCCAGTCTCGCTGAGCGGTGCCGCAGTGCGTCATCGTGTGCTCTCACAGGACCCGAGGGTCCGGTCGTCAGCGGGCTGATCTCGCTGCCTTCCTCAGGCCTTCTTCGCGGCCGCCTTCGCCGCACGTTTGGTCTCCCTCACCAGGGTCAGCGACTCGGCGTCGACGATGTCGGCGACGGACCGGTGCGAGCCGTCCTCGCCATACGGTGCGGAGGTCTCACGCCACCCCGCGGCCGTCACCCCCAGCCTCTTGCCGAGCAAGGCGAGGAAGATCCGCGCCTTCTGATCGCCGAACCCCGGCAGCGTCTTCAGCCGGCGAAGGATCTCGGCGCCGTCCGGGGAGCCGGAGGTCCACAGGGACGAGGCATCGCCGCTCCACTCGCGGGCGATGATCCCGGCGACCTCCTGCACGCGCGCCGCCATCGAGCCGGGGAAGCGGTGCACGGCCGGGCTGGTGCGGAAGACCACGGCAAAGGCGTCGGGGTCGAAGCCGGCGATGGTCGCCGGGTCGAGGGTGCCGATCCGGTCGCGGATCTTGGCCGGCCCGGCGAACGCGGTCTCCATTGCGATCTGCTGGTCGAGGAGCATGCCGAGGAGGAGGGCGAACGGATCCTCGGTGAGCAGCGTGTCCGCCGCGGGGTCGCCAGTCAGGTGCAGTGTCATGCCGCCATTGTGCCACCGGCCGCGGCGCGGCACTGACCGCGCCATCGATCCCCGAAGTCACCACATCGATCACCACACCGGGTGATGCCCGGTCACCACGTGCCTCCGTAGATTCAGGTTGTCTTCAGGCATCCGCCCAGGCATTTCAGAACATCGGAGAGCAACCATGAGCATCACCTCGTCCACCCTCACCCGTGGGGCCGGCGTCGCCGCCGCACTGTCAGGGCTGATCTATATCGTCATCCAGTTCATCCATCCCGCCGACGTGGTCTCCTCCCTCACCACCCAGGCCTGGGTGACGGTCCACAGTCTCAGCTTCGGCATGGCCGTCCTCGGCCTGGTCGGCATCACCGGCATCTACCTTCGCCAGGTGCGGCAATCCGGGCTGCCCGGACTGATCGGATACGCGATGTTCGGGCTCTTCTTCGTCCTGCAGTCGGCTTTCGTGTTCGCCGAGGCGTTCATCGCGCCGCTGGTCGTGGCGGACGCACCGCGGTTCGCCGAGGACTTCGTCGGTCTCTTCGGCCGGAACCCGGCCATGACCGACCTCGGCCCTCTCGCAGCGCTCCCGCTGGTCGGAAGCGTGCTCTACATCGTCGGCGCCCTGGTGTTCGGTGTCGGCATCATCCGTGCCCGAATCCTCTCCCGCGGAGCCGGCATCCTTCTCATCATCGCCGCTGCGGTGACGCCCGTTGCGGGCGCGCTGCTTCCGCACACCCTCGAACGGATGGCCGCCATCCCCATGGGTCTCGCCCTGATCTGGCTCGGCTTCTCCCTCTGGTCGGACCGGCGTACCGCAGCACTGAGCATGTCCGGCGAACGAGGCTCCCGCCTCGACCGCACGCCGGCGGTCTGAGCACCGACCACAGGCCCGTGCGAAAGGAAAGGAAGTGCGCGATGAGCGAAGGACGCACGATGCCAGGCAGGCATGGTCAGCTCGACCGGTATGAGATCCGCCTCCAGGGGCAGCTCGATGAATGCTGGACCGACTGGTTCGAGGGCTTCACGCTCACCAGCGAGAGCGATGGAACCACCACCCTCACGGGATCGGTCCTCGATCAGGCTGCCCTGCACGGGCTGTTGCGACGGGTCAGCAACCTGGGCGTGACATTGGTATCGGTCAACGTGGTGAGGAGCGGACAACCATGACGACAGGACCGTTCGGCGGGCACGCCGGCGTCAACCGGTAACTTGTCACCGCGCCCGGCGCAGACCGGGTGATCGATCGCACCTTGGAGGACGTCCTGACCGAGGGGCGGTCGCGAGACGTCACCATGGACTGCGTCGGCAACGCTCCTTTCGGCGGGTTGGAACGTGCGTCAGAGCCGTGTTCACTCTTCGTTTCAGGGGCGGGTTGTGAAGGACTCGACCTTCGCGGGGTCTCGTTCGATGACGGGGTCGAGGATGTCGTCGACCCGCGAGAGCAGAGCGGGGTCGAGTTTCACACCGGCCGCGGTGGCGTTGTCGACGAGCTGATCCGGCCGTGAGGCGCCGACGATGGCCGCCGATACGTTCGGCCGTTGCAGCACCCAGGCGATCGCCAGGGCCGCCATGGACAGGCCGGCGTCCGCGGCGAGCGGCCTTAGCTGCTGAACCCGGGTCAGGATGTTCTCGGTCAGGTAGTGGTGGTCTGAGACGAGCGTGCCCTCTGCCCCGGCGAATCGGGATGCTGTGGGCGGAGCCTGGCCGGGGACGTATTTCCCCGTCAACACGCCTTGCGCCATGGGAGACCAGCAGATCTGCCCCAGGCCGAGTTCCTGGCTGGCGGGAACGATCTCCTGCTCTATGACCCGCCAGAGCATGGAGTACTGCGGTTGGTTGGAAATGAGCTGGATGCCGTGTCCGCGCGCCAGTTCAACGCCCGCCCGGATTTCCTCCACCGTCCATTCGGATACTCCGACGTAGAGGGCCTTCCCCGCCCTCACGATGTCGGCGAATGCCTGCATCGTCTCTTCCAGCGGAGTCTCGTAGTCGTAGCGGTGAGCCTGGTAGAGGTCCACGTACTCCGTTCCGAGTCGCGCGAGCGATGCGTCGATGGACTCCATCATGTGCTTGCGGGACAGTCCACGGTCATTCTTGCCCTCGCCGGTGGGGAAATACACCTTGGTGAAAATCTCGAGCCCTTCCCGTCGCACACCTGACAACGCGCGGCCGAGAGTCAGCTCCGCGCGCGTCCCTGCATAGGCGTCTGCGGTGTCGAAGGTGGTGATGCCCAGGTCGAGTGCTTGACGCACACACGCGGTGGCGACATCCTGCTCGATCTGTTCGCCATGGGTCATCCAGTTCCCATAGGCCAGCTCGCTGATGTACATCCCGGATGAGCCAAGCTTGCGGTACTCCATGTTTGGTTGCCTTTCAGTTCTGGGTGGTATCGGTGGCTTCGAGTCGACGTCGCAGCGGTTGGGGAGGGGCCGTGCTTCGCCGGATCACGAGGCGGGTCGGGACGGATGCGGTCGTCGGGGCGGCGCCCGGGTTGGCGAGCGCTGCCAGAACCAGACGTGCGGCGGCTTGCCCCTGCGCCAGCACATTCTGGTCAACCGTGGTGAGGTCGACGACGGCGGCAAAATCATGGTTGTCGAATCCGACAATGGACATGTCCGCCGGCACGCGAATCCCAGCGGAGCGCAGGACGTGGAGGGCTCCAAAGGCCATTTCGTCGGAGGAGGCGAAAACTGCCGTCGGCATGACGGGCCCTGAGATCAGCCGGGTCATGGCCGCCGCCCCGCCGGCAGCCGAGTTCTCGTCCAGTTGCTCGAGGTCCGGATCCAGGCTCATCCCGGCCGAGGACACTGCCGCGCGGTAGCCGGCCACCCGGGCAATGGGCGGGACGCTGCCGGAGGTGACGTCAGACCCGTTGTCGATTCCGATCAGGCCGATGACTTCGTGACCGAGATTGATCAGGTGCCGCAGAGCCGATTCCGCGGCGAGCTGATCATTCACGACGACACTGCTGAAGCTCGCGGGCCCCACTCCGAGCACCGCGACGGGCACGCCGAGTTGTTGCAGAAGGCGAGTCTCGCTACCACTCAGGTTCAGGGAAAGGACCAGCACAGCGTCCGCCCGGCCCCGCAGACCGTGCTCAGCGAACAACCGCTGGCGCCCGGCCGCGTCACCCAGCTCATAGAGCAGTACGTCCAATCCCGCGCCACGGATCACGGCCCCGGCGCCGGCAATGGCCTGCCCGAAGAACCATCGGGCAGCCGTGGGCACGACGATGGCGATGGTGCCTGTCTTCCCGGTTGCCAGGCGCGATCCGCTCACGTTGGAGACATACCCGACCTCGGCGGCCGCCGCTTTCACACGCTCCCTGGTCCGCAGGGCGACTCCGGGTACGTCTCTCAGCGCGCGGGACACCGTCGACGCAGACACTCCTGCCCGCGCTGCTACCTCATCCAGACTCGCTGCCACGATCCCTGATGCTACGCGCCGTCAACGCGGGTCGCAAGCGCTTGCAAGTGCAGTGCTGTTTTTCTCTCCTTTTCGCTGATTTGATTGATCGCAAGCGCATGTGAGCCCAGCGGCACCGACGCCAGGTGCGCAGCGGACGGCCGGCAGCCGAGCAGGCGCTACACGTTGAAGCGGCACTCCACCGGGTTGCGTTGCCGAAAGCCGTGACGCGTGACGACGCCCGGTCGATTGGCTATTCTGGGTGCATGTGCCGGAACATCCACACACTGCATAATTTCGAGCCCACCGCCACGGACGACGAGGTACACGCGGCCGCCCTGCAATTCGTGCGCAAGATAAGCGGATCCACGAAGCCGTCGAACGCCAACGCCGAGGCGTTCAACCGCGCGGTTGAGGAGATCGCACACACCTCGAGGCACCTGCTCGCGGACCTGGTAAGCACGGCTCCTTCCAAGAACCGCGAGGTCGAGGCGGAGAAGGCGAAGGCCCGTTCGGCGAAACGGTTCGCCGCGGCATAGGTGCGCAGACGGGCATCACAAGCACCGGATCGTTCAGTCGGCCAGTCCGAGGAATACCATCACGAGCCGCTCGTGTTCAACGAGCTGCGTCGACGACAGCCGGCCGATGCGCTGCGTGACGCTCGTGCGGCGCACGGTCGTGGTCTTGTCGACCAACACGAAGCTGACGGCATCGAGCCCGGTGATCCCGTCGGCAGGAAGCAGCATCCTCAGCAGGGGTGCGGCAACATCCGGGACACGGCCGCAGGTCGGATGCGCGTCCCACAGCGGACAATTCCAGATGCGCGCCAGCCATTCCTCAACCGACCGCAACGTCGCGACCGATTGCACAGCTTTCATCCAGCCCGCCCCCGATTCCCGCCCATGATCGACCGTTGTGAAATGGGAATTCGCTATTACGCCTATCCGATCGCCGCCACCGACTATCTCCGCGCCCTCGCAGACCCCTGTCAGTTCCTTGGAACCGACCCGCTGATGGATGCGTGGGGGCCGACGACGATCAGACCGGAGATGCTCTACCTCGACAAGTGCTGGCGGGAGTTCCAGGGAATGCTCGGCCCGGCCCCGGGCGTGCCCGCCCGCGCCGCCTTCCAACTGGTCGAAGGTCAGGTCACCCAGGTCGAAATGGGTTGGATAGCCTTCGAACGCGCGCTGAGCCCCGCGCAGGTGAAGGCCATCGCCGCGGATCTGGCGACCGTCGACGACACCGACATCCGCAGCCTGTTGGCGAGCTACCCGGATAGGGCCGATTCCTCGGAGATGGAGCACCGCTACATCGGACACTATCTCGCCGCTGCCCAGGAGTTCTCATCTCGTCTGGCGAGCGATGGTCGCGGCCTCGTCTATCTGATTGGATGAACGGAATTCGCACTATAATTCTGTACATGACAACCTTGTCGGTGGCGCAGGCCCGCGCCAATTTCTCCAAGCTCGTCGAATCGGCGAGCACCACTCACGAGCGGTTCGAAGTCACTCGCAACGGGAGCCGTGCGGCGGTCCTCCTTGGCGCCGACGACTATGACGCGCTTCTGGAGACGCTGGCCATCCTCGGTGACGCCGAGACCCTCGCGTCGGTCAAGCAGGGCCTGCACGAGGTGTCCCAGGGCGACACAGCCACCGCCGACGATGTCCGCGACGCACTCGGCGCCGCCGGCCGGATGACTCGGTGACCGAAACCTACGAGGTCACGTTCTCCGCTTCCGCTCGTCGTTCGCTCACCGAAGTTCTCCCCAAGAGCGTTGCCGTCGCGGCGTTTGAATTCATCATGGGCGCGGTGAGAGCGGACCCCAAGCGGGTCGGGAAGCAGCTCAAAGCCCCCCTCTTTCCCCTATATTCTGCCCGGCGCGGTGAGTATCGCGTGGTCTATCGGGTGCTCGACCGCATCCTCGTCATCGAGATCGTCACGATCGCTCATCGTCGCGATGCCAATCGCTCGTGACACAACCGCCCCCCAGTCCACCCTGGGATGCCCCAGCACTCGAGACTTCACGTTTTCGCGCGCAACCCGGTGAGAAGCTACACGTTGAAGCGGAACCCCACCACGTTTCGTTACCGACTAACCTCTGGTCGTCAAGCAACCTGTACGCGCTGGTCGCCAGGCGCATACTCGGCAGCTGCTCCGACGCCCCTCATTCCCCGAACCGATCGCAACGCGGGCGGTGCCCGCTCCGGCCAGCTCCCGGGACCGAGAGGGAACGGGGCGCATGCGCTGCTTATTGTCGAGCACACGTCGGCCTGGACGATCGCAGAAACGACCTGCACTGGTTCAGTGCTCGCTGCAGAAGCCGACCGCACGCTACCGAGCTGGGTCAGGGGCTTTTGGGAGCACCTGAGATCAGTTGGTCCGCGAGCGAGTGAACCTCACTCGCCTTGTAGACGATTCCTAAGTCGATTAAGTCATATACGAACGGCACGCCCCCACCAGCGCTAGTTTGAAGGACAGGAACTTGCCGCTGGTGCACCGCCGCGACGATCCCGAGCAATATTGGAGGACGTGGATGCCCCCCGATCGTGATATTGCCACGTTTATCAGGCACAGATGGCCTAGGCACCAAGAAGACAGGGCTACCACTGGAGCCGGGGAAAACGGACGCGTCGATCAGGAAGGTCGGCTTTCCTTCGTAGTCCACGTTCATCGCGGTCGCTGCATACCCCTGTCGCACGATAGGCAACAACGAGGCTGAGTCATACAAGCCGTTCGGATAGCCGATGAACGTAACCGTGTTAACGCCAACTGAAAACAGGGCCAGAAACGCCAACTGACAATAGGACCACCAACCACTATGGAAGGTGATCAAATTGGATGATTGGGCAGAGATTC
>NZ_SOHH01000010.1 GCF_004403515.1 Cryobacterium fucosi
CCCGCAGCACCGGCGCCGGCAGCACCGGCGCCCGCAACTCCCACCGCACCACCGCCGACCGCCGGCCCGCTCACCGCCGCGCAGGTCGAGACCATCCGCGCCGGCTACGCCTTCGCCGGCCCCGCGCTCGAAATGGGGGCCCTGGTCAACGGCGACGCCCGCCCCGACGTGCCCGTGCGCATCCCGCTGGCGATGACCAACCGGCACGGCCTCGTGGCCGGCGCCACCGGCACGGGCAAGACGAAGACCCTGCAGGTGCTCGCCGAGCAGCTCTCCGCGCACGGGGTGTCCGTGTTCGCCGCCGATATCAAGGGCGACCTGTCCGGCATCGCCACCCCAGGCACCCCGAGCGAGAAACTGCTGTCCCGCACCAGGGGCATCGGCCAGGACTGGTCCGGCGTGGCGTCGCCCACCGAGTACTTCTCGCTCGGAGGGGTCGGCCGCGGCATCCCGGTGCGCGCCACGGTCGCCGGCTTCGGCCCGCTGTTGCTGAGCAAGGTGCTCGGCCTGAACGACACCCAGGAGTCCAGCCTCGGCCTCGTCTTCCACTACGCGGACCAGGCCGGCCTGCCCCTGCTCGACCTGACCGACCTGCGGGCCGTGCTCGGCTTCCTGATCAGCGACGCCGGCAAGGGCGAGCTCACCGGCCTCGGCGGGTTGTCCCCGGCCACCGTGGGCGTCATCCTGCGCGAACTGATCACCTTCGCCGACCAGGGCGCCGACGTCTTCTTCGGCGAGCCGGAGATCGACACCATGGAGTTCCTCCGCACCACGGCCGACGGCCGGGGCATGATCAGCCTGCTCGAGGTGCCCGGCGTCGCCGACAAGCCGGCCCTGTTCTCCACCTTCCTGATGTGGCTGCTGGCCGACCTGTTCAACGACCTGCCGGAGGTGGGCGACCTCGACAAGCCCAAGCTCGTCTTCTTCTTCGACGAGGCGCACCTCCTGTTCAAGGACGCGTCGAAGGACTTCCTCGCCTCGATCACCCAGACCGTCCGGCTGATCCGCTCCAAGGGGGTCGGCATCTTCTTCGTCACGCAGACCCCGAAGGACGTGCCGAGCGACGTGCTCGCGCAGCTCGGCTCCCGGGTGCAGCACCAGCTGCGGGCGTTCACCCCGGATGACGCCAAGGCCCTCCGGGCGACGGTCTCCACCTACCCGAACTCGGGTTATGACCTCGAAGAGGTGCTCACCGGTCTCGGCACCGGCGAGGCCATCGTCACGGTGATGAACGAGAAGGGCGCCCCCAGCCCCGTCGCCTGGACCCGCCTCCGCGCGCCGCAGGGCTCGATGTCGCCCACCCCGCCCGAGCAGATCGACGCCACCGTCGCCGCGTCCCCCCTGCTGGCGACGTACGGCGCCGCGATCGACCGCGACTCGGCGCGCGAGATTCTGGCGACGAAACTGGAGGCCGCCAACCGGCTCGTGCTGGCCGAGCAGACCGCCCTCGACCAGGCGAAGGCCGCCGCCGAGCAGGAGAAGCAGGAGGATGCCGCCGCCGCGCAGCAGGCGAAGGCGCAGAAGAAGGCGCAGGCCGAGTACGACCGCCTGATGAAGCAGACTCAGGGTTCGCCCCGCAGCCGCACGAGTTCGCGCCCACAGAAAAGCGTGCTCGAACAGGTGCTCGGGTCATCCGTCACCAAGTCGATCCTGACCGGGGTCGTCAGCGGCATCTTCGGCACTCGCCGCCGCCGCTGACCGCGGCCGCCGGCCTCAGCCGGCGTGGTTGGTGATGCGCCGCTCGAACCAGTAGAGCAATTCGGGGCGCACGCGATTCAGGTCCTGCAGGGTCATCGGCTCCGGCACGCGCACGACGGGCGCGTCGAGCATGTCGACCACGGTCTCCATCGCGCCGCGGGAGTAGAACTGGCCGCGCATCCGGATCAGCAGGCGGCCGTCGGTTCCGGTGAGGAAGAGTTGCGGATGCGTGTCCAGCGCGCCGCTCTGGTACAGGTCGAGCAGCACGACGCTGCCGATCTCATCCTTGGAGAAATCGGAGACGCCGCCGAGGAAACCGCGTTCGGAGATGCCTTCCCTGTCCACCCAGATGACGGTGCGGTAGAAGGCGATGGCCGCGACCAGGCAGAGCGCGAGGACGACGAGTTCGCCCAGGACCACCGGCTGCCACGAATTCGTGGGGATGGTCAGCCAGAACAGCACGGCCGACAACGGTGCGATCAGGGCGAGGACGGAGAGGCCGGTGTGCAACAGAAGCCGGCCGTGGGGTCGCAAAGCGTGCGCCCGAGTGCGCAACCCTCCGCTTAAACTCACCCGTGGTTCCCCCTTGCCGGTGTAGTCAGATTATCCCGGAATTCACCGTCGTGTGCCAGCCACCGTTCCGGGGGGTTCGGTGGGGAATCCGCCTGTGCCGCCGGTGCAGGAACGAGGCACGGGGCCCCCGTCTGGAGCCGCGCCTCTTCTTCTGTGCCCTGCCCAGGCGCCAGGAACCGTAGAGTGAGCAGGTGAATTCCCGGACGACGCCACGCCCCGCCGCGCAGACGCCACGGTTCCGGGCGCATCCGGCCCAGGTCGTGGCCGCCGCCTTCGCGACGACGATCCTGGTCGGCACGGGCCTGCTGATGCTTCCGATCGCCACCCCCGGCCCGGGCGGGGCGTCAGTGCTCGACGCGATGTTCACGGCGACCTCGGCGGTCTGCGTGACCGGGCTGATCGTCGTCGACACCGCCACCCAGTGGTCGGCCTTCGGCCAGGTCGTCATCCTGCTGCTGATCCAGGTCGGCGGCCTCGGCATCATGACCTTCGCGTCGGTGATCGGGCTCGCGGTCATGCGCAAGCTCTCGCTGCGTTCCAGGATCACGGCAGCCGCGGAGGCGAAGAGCGTGGGCCTCGACGACGTCAAGGGACTCGTCCTCGGCGTCGTGCGGATGAGCCTGGTGATCGAGGCGTGCGTCGCGCTCCTGCTCAGCCTCCGCTTCCTTCTCGGCTACGGCGAGCCGCTCGGCCGCGCAGTCTGGCTCGGGGTCTTCCATTCCGTCTCCTCGTTCAACAACGCGGGGTTCGCCCTGTTCAGCGACAACCTCATCTCCTTCGCGACGGATCCGTTCATCTGCCTGCCGATCGCCGCCGCCGTGATCCTCGGCGGCCTGGGCTTCCCGGTGATCGTGCAGCTGCGGCGGCACGTCCGCACGCCCCGCCTGTGGAACATGAACACCCGTCTGGTGCTGGCCGGCACCCTGATCCTGCTGGTTGGCGGCACCGTGTACCTCACGGCCGTGGAGTGGTCCAACCCGGCGACCCTCGGGCCGCTCGACTGGCCGGACAAGCTCCTGGTCGGCTTCTTCCAGTCCGTGCAGGCGCGCACGGCCGGCTTCAACAGTGTCGACACCGGAGCGATGGACTCGGCCAGCCTGCTCGGCACCGACATCCTGATGCTGATCGGCGGCGGCCCCGCCGGAACCGCCGGTGGTATCAAGATCACCACGTTCGGCGTGCTGTTCTTCATCCTCCTCGCCGAGGTGCGCGGCGACACCGCGGTCAACGTGTTCGGCAAGCGGCTCTCCCGGGCCGTGCACCGTCAGGCGATCACGATCGTGCTGCTCGCCGTCGCGGTGGTCATCGCGTCGACGGCGGCGCTGATGGTGATGACGGAGATCAGCATGGACAAGCTCCTGTTCGAGGTGATCTCGGCCTTCGGCACCGTCGGCCTGTCCACGGGCATCACCGCCGGGCTGCCGGTGCCGGGCCAGATCATCCTGATGCTGCTGATGTTCATCGGCCGGCTGGGGCCGGTCACCTTCGCCTCGGCGCTCGCCCTCCGCGAACGCCCCGCCACCTACGAGCTACCGAAAGAGAGGCCGATCATTGGCTAGGTTCAACCTGTTCGGGTCTCACGACCCCGCCCGCATCGCCGAAGCCGAGTCCGTCGTCGTGATCGGGCTCGGCCGCTTCGGCAGCGCGCTGGCCCTCGAGCTGATGGAGAGCGGCACCGAGGTGCTCGGCATCGACGGCGATGAGGACATCGTGCAGGCGCACAACGGGCTGCTCACCCATGTCGTGCGCGCAGACTCGACCAAAGAGGAAACCCTCCGGCAGCTGTCGGTGAGCGAGTTCAGCAGCGCCGTGGTCGCGATCGGCGGCGACATCCAGGCGAACATCCTCACCGCGTCGCTGCTGCTCAAGCTCGGCATCCCCAACATCTGGGCGAAGGCCGTGAGCGACCCGCACGGCGAGATCCTGCAGCAGCTGGGGGTCAGCCACGTCATCTACCCCGAGAAGGACATGGGCAAGCGGGTTGCCCACCTGGTGCGCGGCGTGATGCAGGACTACATCGAGATCGGCGAGAACTTCGCCGTCGTGAAGACGACCCCGCCGCGGGAGATCATCGGCGTTCCGCTCGGCAAGGCCCGCATCCGGTCCAACCACGGGGTCACCGTCACCGCGTTCAACCGGGACGGGGTGTGGAGCTACACGACCCTGGAGACCGTGATCGCGGCGACCGACATCATCCTGATCGCGGGGGAGTCCAAACGGGTCGAGGCGTTCAGCCGGCTGATCTGACCTCTGCCCGGCGCCCCGTGCTGCGGGTAGGCTCGGCCCAATGAGTGAAGCAGCAGCCCGGTTCGTGATGGACGCCGAGCCGGGAACCCGGGTCGTCGTGCGCAAGCGCATCGAGGGCGGGGTGACGGATGCCGTCGGTTACCTGCGCTCCTGCGATGCGACCGAGTGCGTGGTCGAGACCAAACGCGGGCTCGTCGCGATCGCACTCGCGGACATCGTCGCAGCGAAAGAGGTGCCGCCGCCGCCCGCGCCGCGCCCGCGCCGCCGGTGATTGAGCTTGCCCGGTGATTGAGCCGGCCCGGTGATTGAGCCGGCCCGGTGATTGAGCCTGTCGAAATCACGGCGCGGGGGTCTCGACAAGCTCGACCGCCGGTGATTGAGCCTGTCGAAATCACGGCGCGGGGGTCTCGACAAGCTCGACCACCGGGTCTGCTCGACCACCGGGTCTCGACCACCGGTGATTGAGCCTGTCGAAATCACGGCGCGGGGGTCTCGACAAGCTCGACCACCGGTGCCGCTCGACCACCGGGGCTCGACCAACGGGGCTCGACCACCGGGGGAGGGACTGTCATTGGCGGAGAATGGGGGATTCGAACCCCCGAGGGCTCTCACCCAACACGCTTTCCAAGCGTGCGCCATAGGCCACTAGGCGAATTCTCCTGGCCGGCCGTATCCGTGAGGAACGGCCAAGAAAGAATCTTACCTGTTTCCGGCGTCCGCTGTCACACCGGGCCGGGATCGGCCGCATTGTGCCTCTTCGCCGACGGGTTTGGGGGGCACGGGTCTTTCCGCCTAAACTGGCAGTCGGCTCCTCGCGTGGCGCCATCTCGGCCAACTCCCCCAGGACGGAAACGTAGCAAGGGTAACCGGGCTCTGGTGGGTGCGCGAGGAGTCTTCTTTGTGCATTCCTCCGGCCGCCGGGCCCGGTCTCCCGCGGCGAGGCCACCGCCATGCCGTTAGCCATGCCGTTAGCCATGATAACGATTCCGCAATTTCTCCTAGGATGGGAGAGCGCAGATAACGCCCCGACAGTGCCTGGAGGCACCCATGGTTGAATCGTCCGGTAAATCCTTCCTCTGGCCCCATCGCCAGACGCAACCGCTGAGCGCAGACGCCCTCGCCAGCGTCGACGCCTGGTGGCGGGCAGCGAATTACCTGTCGGTCGGGCAGATTTACCTGCTGGACAACCCCTTATTGCGTGAACCCCTTACTCGTGACCACATTAAACCGCGCCTGCTGGGCCACTGGGGGACGACCCCGGGGCTGAACTTCCTCTACGCCCACCTGAACCGGGCCATCCAGGAACGCGCCATCAGCACCCTCTATGTCACCGGCCCCGGCCACGGCGGCCCCGGCATGGTCGCCAACGCCTACCTCGACGGCACCTACAGCGAGATCTACTCGGGCATCGAGAAGTCCGAACGCGGCGTGAAGGCCCTGTTCCGCCAGTTCTCCTTCCCGGGCGGCATTCCCAGCCACGCCTCGCCCGAAACCCCCGGCTCCATCCACGAGGGCGGCGAGCTCGGCTACGCGCTCAGCCACGCCTACGGTGCGGCCTTCGACAACCCCGACCTGCTGGTCGCGGCCGTCGTCGGCGACGGCGAGGCCGAGACCGGCCCGCTCGCCACCAGCTGGCACTCGAACAAGTTCGTCGACCCGCTCGTCGACGGCGTCGTGCTGCCGATCCTGCACTTGAACGGCTACAAGATCGCCAACCCCACCGTGCTCGCCCGCATCCCGGAGGAGGAGCTCCTCGACCTGATGCGCGGCTACGGCCACAATCCCCACATCGTCTCCGGCGGGTTCAACGAGGAAGACCCCCTCCTGGTCCACCGGCGGATGGCCGAGACGCTCGACGAGGTGCTCAACGAGATCGCCGACATCAAGGCCCGCGCCCTCGCCGGCGACACCGAGCGCCCGCGCTGGCCGATGATCATCCTGCGCACCCCGAAGGGCTGGACCTGCCCGACCACGATCGACGGCGTGCAGGTCGTCGACTCCTGGCGTTCGCACCAGGTTCCGCTGAGCAACGCCCGCGACACGCTGGAGCACACCCAGTTGCTGGGCGGCTGGCTCGCCTCCTACAGGCCGGAGGAACTCTTCGACGAGGCCGGCGCCCCGGTCGCGAAGATCACCGCCCTCGCGCCGGTCGGCGACCTGCGGATGAGCGCCAACCCGGTCTCCAACGGCGGCCTGCTCCGCAAGGACCTGCGGCTGCCGAACTTCCGCGACTACGCCGTCGACGTGCCGTCGCCCGGCGCGACCACCGACGAGGCCACCAAGGTGCTCGGCACCTGGCTGGCCGACGTCATCCGCGACAACCCCGACAACTTCCGCATCTTCGGGCCGGACGAAACGGCATCCAACCGGCTCGCGCCCGCCGTGTTCTCGGCCACGGAGAAGACCTGGAACGGCGAGTACCACCCGGGCGACACCAACCTCGACCGGGCCGGCCGGATCATGGAGATGCTCAGCGAGCACCAGTGCCAGGGCTGGCTCGAGGGCTACCTGCTCACCGGCCGCCACGGGCTGTTCAACTGCTACGAGGCGTTCATCCACATCGTCGACTCGATGTTCAACCAGCACGCCAAGTGGCTCAAGGTGACCCGCGAGATCCCGTGGCGCCGCTCGATCTCCAGCCTGAACTACCTGCTGTCCTCGCACGTCTGGCGCCAGGACCACAACGGCTTCTCCCACCAGGACCCGGGCTTCATCGACCACGTCGTCAACAAGAGCGCGGATGTCGTGCGCGTCTACCTGCCGTTCGACGCCAACACGCTGCTCTCCATCTACGACCACTGCCTGCGCAGCGTCGACTACGTGAACGTCGTCGTCGCCGGCAAGCAGCCCGCGCCGAACTGGCTGACCATGGACCAGGCCGTCGCGCACTGCGAGCGGGGCCTGGGCATCTTCGACTGGGCCGGCACCGAGGTCGCCGGCACCGAACCGGATGTCGTGCTCGCCGCCGCCGGTGAGGTGCCGACCCTGGAGATCCTGGCCGCGGCCGCGATCCTGCGGGACGCGATGCCGGGGCTCAAGGTGCGCGTGGTCAACGTCGTCGATCTGATGCGACTGCAGTCCGAGGCCGACCACCCGCACGGGCTCAGCGACGCCGAGTTCGACGCGTTCTTCACCGCCGACAAGCCGATCGTGTTCGCGTACCACGGGTACCCGTGGCTGATCCACCGCCTGACCTACAAGCGTCACGGCCACGCCAACCTGCACGCCCGCGGGTACAAGGAAGAGGGCACCACCACGACCCCGTTCGACATGGTCATGCTCAACGACCTCGACCGGTACCACCTGGTGATGGACGTCATCGACCGGGTTCCCGGCCTCGGCGCCCGCGCCGGCCTCCTCCGCCAGGAGATGCAGGATGCCCGGCTGCGGGCCCGGGCCTACACCCGTGACCACGGGGAGGACATCCCCGAGGTCACCGACTGGGTGTGGGACGCGACGGGTGCCGGAGCGGGCGTCACCAATGCGATCGCCACGGGCGGGGACAACGAATAATGGCCGACAGCATCTACATCGCCTCGGCCGAGGGAAACACCGGCAAGTCGACGATCGCCCTGGGCGTGCTCGACACGCTGCTCCGTTCGGTCGAACGCGTCGGCGTGTTCCGGCCCGTCGCCCGCTCGGTGCACCACCCCGACTACGTGCTTGAACTCCTGCTCGCGCACCTGTCGACCGGGTCCGCGAAGACGACGACGCCGCTGAGCTACGAGGAGTGCGTCGGCGTGAGTTACGACGACGTGCACCAGGACCCGGAGGTGGCACTCGGCCGGATCGTGGCGCGTTACAAGGCCGTCGAGGCCCAGTGCGACGCGGTCGTCGTGGTCGGCAGCGACTACACGGATGTCGGCAGCCCCACCGAGCTCGCCTTCAACCTCCGCGTCGCCGCGAACCTCGGCGTGCCGGTGCTGCTGGTGCTCGGCGGCCGCGTCGGTCCCGGCCAGAGCGAGACCTTCGGCCGGAGCGACCGGCTCGGCCAGAGCGACCCACGCACGCCGGAAGACATCCGTCAGCTCACCGACGTCACCCTCGCGGAGCTGCGCGACGAACACGTGTCCCTGCTCGGCGTGATCGTCAACCGGGCGGACCCGAACCGGCTGGGCGAACTGATAGGCGCGGTGCGCGGCGTGATCGACGCCCCGGGCAGCCAGCTGGCCTCCGTGCCGGTCTGGGCGGTGCCGGAAGACCCGTACATCGTGGCCCCGAGCATGAAGAGCATCCTCAAGGCCACCAGCGGCACCCTGATCAAGGGTGACCCGGCACTGTTGTCGCGCGAGGCCCTCGGCGTGGTCGTCGCGGCCATGTCGATGGTCAACGTGCTGCCCCGGCTGCTGGAGGGCGCTGTCGTCGTGGTTCCGAGCGACCGGCCGGATGTGCTGCTCGCCGTGCTGATGGCGAACTCCTCCGCAACCTTCCCGTCGATCGCGGGCATCGTGCTCGTGGGCGGGTTCGCCCTGCCGGACGAGATCGAGCGTCTCGTCGAGGGACTCGCCCCGTCGGTGCCGATCATCCGCACCGAGCTGGGCTCCTACGAGGCCGCGCTGCGGATCACGCACACTCCGGGCAGGATGGCCGCGGACTCGCAGCGCAAGCACGACACCGCCCTGGCCCTCTTCGAAGGCAACATCGACGCATCCGTGCTCCTTGACCGGCTGCGGGTGAGCCGCGCCGACGTGGTGACGCCGCTCATGTTCGAGTACGCCCTGCTCGAGCGGGCCAGGCGGGACCAGAAGAGGATCGTCATGCCCGAGGGCGACGACGACCGCATCCTCCGGGCCGCCGCTACCCTGCTGGCCCGGGACGTGGCCGAGATCGTCATCCTGGGCGAGGAGTTCGAGGTGCGCTCGCGCGCGATCGGCCTGGGCCTCGACATCTCCCGGGCCCAGGTGATCAGCCCGTTCGACGACGTGCTGCGCTCCAGGTTTGCGGAGGAATACGCGAGGCTGAGGGCGCACAAGGGCGTCACCATCGACCAGGCGATGGATGTCGTCACCGACGTGTCCTACTTCGGCACGATGATGGTGCAGCTCGGCCTCGCCGACGGAATGGTCTCCGGCGCCACCCACACCACGGCGCACACCATCCGGCCGAGCTTCGAGATCATCAAGACCCGGCCGGACACCTCGGTCGTGTCGAGCGTGTTCCTGATGGCGCTCGCCGACAAGGTGCTCGTCTACGGCGACTGCGCGGTCAACCCCGACCCCTCCGCGGAGCAGCTGGCCGACATCGCGATCTCGGCCTCCGAGACGGCCGTGGAGTTCGGCATCGAGCCGCGCATCGCCATGCTCTCCTATTCCACGGGGGAGTCGGGCAAGGGAAAGGATGTCGACAAGGTGCGGGCAGCGACCGCGCTCGTGCGCGAACGCCGCCCCGACCTGCTCATCGAAGGTCCGATCCAGTACGACGCGGCAGCGGATGCCGACGTCGCCGCCGCGAAGATGCCCGGCTCCGCCGTGGCCGGCCGCGCGACGGTGTTCATCTTCCCCGACCTGAACACCGGCAACAACACCTACAAGGCCGTGCAGCGCAGTGCCGGCGCCCTGGCGATCGGCCCCGTCCTGCAGGGCCTTCGCAAACCCATCAATGATCTTTCCCGAGGAGCACTTGTGCAGGACATCGTCAACACCGTAGCCATCACCGCGATCCAGGCGGCGACCCTGTCCGCCGTGGCCGCAGCCGCCTCGCAGACCGCGGCGGTGTCCGCATGAGCGCCGTCCTGGTCATCAACTCCGGTTCGTCGTCGTTCAAGTACCAGCTGATCGACATGGACACCGAGACCGAACTCGCCACGGGACTGGTCGAGCGCATCGGCGAGGCGACCGGGCACGCCCGGCACGCCGCCGCCGGTTCGGCGCGCGTCGAGCAGACCCTGCCGATCCCGGACCACACCGCCGGTTTTGCCGTGATGCTCGCCGCGTTCGCCGTGAACGGCCCGCGGCTCACCGACGCCAACCTCGTGGCCGTCGGCCACCGGGTGGTGCAGGGCGGCAGCATCTTCCAGGGCCCGACCGTGATCGACGACGAGGTCCTGGCGCAGATCAGCGACCTGTCCGACCTCGCGCCGCTGCACAACCCGGCGCACGTGCAGGGGATCATCGCGGCGCGGGAGAGTTTTCCCGAGGTGCCCCACGTGGCCGTGTTCGACACCTCGTTCCACCAGACCCTGGCGCCGGCCGCCTACACCTACGCCATCAACACGGCGCTCGCGGCCGAGCACAGCATCCGTCGCTACGGGTTCCACGGCAGCTCGCACAAGTTCGTCTCCGAGGCGGCCGCGGCATTCCTCGACCGCCCGCTGGCCGAGCTGAAGACGATCGTGCTGCACCTCGGAAACGGGGCGTCGGTCTGCGCGGTCGACGGCGGCCGCTCGATCGACACCTCGATGGGGCTCACCCCGTTGCAGGGGCTCGTGATGGGCACCCGCTCCGGCGACATCGACCCGGCGGTGCTGTTCCACCTGCACCGCAAGGCCGGAATGTCGATCGACGAGCTCGACACCCTGCTCAACAAGCAGAGCGGCATGCTCGGACTGACCGGCAACGGCGACATGCGCGATGTGGAGGATGCCGCCGTGGCGGGCGACGAGGTCGCCCAGGCCGCCCTCGACGTGTACTACCACCGCATCCGCGGCTACGTGGGCAACTACATCGCCCAGCTCGGCGGCCTCGACGTGATCGTCTTCACGGCCGGCGTCGGCGAGAACTCCGGCATCGTGCGGGCCGGCGCGCTCGCCGGCCTCGAGTTCCTCGGCATCGAACTCGACCCCGCGCGGAACGACCCGTTCGCGCGCGAGGCGCGGGTGATCTCGACGGATGCCTCGAAGGTCACCGTGGTCGTGATCCCGACGAACGAGGAGTTGGAGATCGCCCGCCAGACCCTCGCGACGATCAACGGCAGCGTCTCCCCGACGTAGCGCTTCGTCACGCGAGCGGCCGTCCCCGGGTTCCGGGGTGGTCGCTCGCGTGTGCGGGGTGCTGCTTCTCGCCCCCGCCGAGAGCCGCGGAGGAGCGCCGGGGTGCCGCGGAGACGCGCCGGGGTGGAGTTTTTCGCGACACGCGGCATCCGTTGCCCGGGTGATCGGCGTGTCGCAAGAATCTCCATCCCGAACGGCGGGCCGCGCCCGGTCGGGCAGGTCAGAGCGGGTCGTCGGCGCGCAGAATGACCCGGCCGAAGCGGCGCGCCTGCTCCCGTTTGGCGTCGTCGACGACGCGTTTGATGCTGAGGAACGTCGTCTCCCAGTCGTACATGACCTGGTCGTGGGTGAGCCGGAGCGCCCGGCGGCCCAGACCCTCCGTCTTGAGGTCGCGGTCGCGGTCGGCGTGGAACCGGTCGGGTCCGTGCCACTTCTCGCCGTCGGTCTCCAGGGCGACGCAGTCCTCGACGAGGAGATCCTCGTCGCCGACGCCCGCGACCTGCACCTGGGCGACCACGGTGTAACCGGCGTGCCGGAGCCGTCGCCGCACGATCGTCTCCATGCCGGACCCGGCCGTGAATTCCAGCTCACGGATGCCCCGCTCGAGCCGCGCGGGCGCCCGCGCGCAGACCCGCCGCACCTCGTCGACCGTGAGCAGTCGCTCGTGCACCGCGGACTCGAGGCAGGCGATCGCGTTCTCCTCGTCGAGGCAACGAATGGCCTGGTACACGGCCTCCATCGGGGAAACCAGCCAGGACCGCTCCCGCGGATCGGGGAACCGGGGGAGCGCCCAGTGATAGTGGATCGGGCGTCCGTTCCGGTCGGAGGACGGCCGATCGCCGTGGGCGTGCGGCGGAAGCTGAAGGTGGAGCGAGCGGTCGAGTCCGGCCCAGACCCCGGCCCGGCGGAGGGCGCTGAGGCAGGTGATCCGGCAACGGGCCGCAGTCGCGGTTCGCTGGTCAGGGTCGGCGTGCGCGCAGACGTAGACGCCGCGCATCGCGCGGGTCACAGCCCCGTCGGCGAGAGCGCCGCGAACGGCGCCGGGGGAGACGCCGTGGAGCCGGAGCTCGGCCGTCGTGGCGACGTGGCCGAGCGAACAGATGACGGATGCCGCGCTACGCATCCGCCCATGGTCCCCCGGACGCCGCCGCCCTGGGCCCGCGGTGAGCGAAGCGGGGCGCGCTCGCGTCCCGAGCGCGCTGTGGGGGGATGGCGAGTGGGGCATCCGGAGTGGCGGAATGGCGGGGATGGAGTTTTTGGCGACACGCGGCATCCGTCGCCCGCGGAAGCGGCGTGTCGCGAGAATCTCCATCCCGCGCGGAGAACACGGTGCGCGCGGCCGCGCCGTCCGGCCCGGCAGAGCCGCCGGGCGGCAGCCGGTGGCGACGGATGCCGCGCCCGCGCCGTCCACAGCCCGGGGCGGAGTGTCAGTGGCGCCGACTACGATTGACCCGTGGTTACCGCCCTGTATCGCCGCTACCGGCCAGAGACCTTTGCCGAGATGATCGGCCAGTCCCAGGTGACCGAACCCTTGATGACTGCGCTGCGCACGAATCGGGTGAATCACGCCTACCTGTTCAGCGGGCCCCGGGGCTGCGGCAAGACGACGTCCGCCCGCATCCTCGCCCGCTGCCTGAACTGCGCCGAGGGCCCGACCGACACCCCGTGCGGCGTCTGCCCGAGTTGCGTCGAGCTGTCCCGCGACGGCGGCGGCTCGCTCGACGTGGTCGAGATCGACGCGGCCAGCCACAACGGCGTCGACGACGCCAGGGACATCCGTGAGCGCGCCATCTTCGCGCCGGCCCGCGACCGCTACAAGATCTTCATCCTCGACGAGGCGCACATGGTCACGCCGCAGGGCTTCAACGCCCTGCTCAAGATCGTCGAAGAACCGCCGGAACACGTCAAGTTCATCTTCGCGACGACCGAGCCCGAAAAGGTGATCGGCACCATCCGTTCGCGCACGCACCACTACCCGTTCCGGCTGGTGCCGCCCGGGCCGATGCTCGAATACGTGCAGGCCCTCTGTGAGAGCGAGACCATGACGGTCGCGCCGGGGGTGCTGCCGCTCGTCGTCCGCGCCGGCGGCGGTTCGCCCCGCGACACCCTGTCCCTGCTCGACCAGCTGATGGCCGGCTCCGACGGGCACTCCGTGGAATACGAGCGCGCGGTCGCGCTGCTCGGCTACACCAACGCCTCCCTGCTCGATGAGTCCATCGACGCGATCGCCGCGCGCGACCCGTCCGCCGCGTTCGACGCGGTCGACCGGGTCATCCAGACCGGGCAGGACCCGCGGCGTTTCGTCGAAGACCTGCTCGAACGCATGCGCGACCTGATCATCGTCGCCGCGACCTCCGCCGCGGGCGCGGCTGCCGTGCTCCGCGGCGTACCGCAGGACGAGCTCGACCGGATGGCCGCGCAGGCCGCGAAGTTCGGCCCGGCGGAGCTGTCCCGCACCGCCGACATCCTCAACGCAGCCCTGACCGAGATGACCGGCGCCACCTCGCCGCGCCTGCACCTCGAACTGATGATCGCCCGGGTGCTCATCCCCGCGAGCGACGACTCCACCCGCGGCGCGCTCGCCCGGGTCGAACGGCTCGAACGCCGGATCGGCGTCGACGGGGGCGCCGGGGTCGGTTCCGGTGTCGGTGTCGGTGTCGGTTCCGGAGTCGGTTCCGGTGTCGGCTCGGCGCGCTCGGCCGGCCGGGCGACGGATGCCGCGCCCGCCGCGGCAGCAGCGCCCGCCCCGACGACACCGGCGGCTTCGGCAACCCCGGCGGCGTCTCCGTCGGCGGCTCGCGCTTCCTCGGGTCCCGCCGCGACCCCGGTCGGCACCACGTCGGGCTCGGGCACCACGTCGGGCTCGGGCACCACGTCGGCCTCGAGTACCACGTCGGGCTCAAGCGCCGCGAGTGCCTCGGGTGCGCCCGCGACTACGCCGGCGCAGGGTGCCGTCCCGGCGGCCCAGGTGGCGGCATCCGTCACCGTGCGCCCGGTCGGACCGGTCACCTTCCAGCAGGTGAAGGATGCCTGGCCCGAGGTGCTCGAGGCCGTTCAGGCCGCGAAGACCAGCGCCTGGCTGGTGCTCTACACGGCCAGGGCCCTCGAACTGCGCGACGGCGACCTGCTCGTGTTGTCGTTCCCGAGCCAGAAAGACGTCGAAGGGCTCAAACAGCAGGCCGCGCCGGGCCAGGGTGTCGGCGACTTCCTCAAGCGCGCGATCAATGACGTGCTCGGCTTCACGCCCCGCCTCACCGCGCGGGTCGACCGCCCGGGCGGCCCCGACGGACACGGCGGCGGCGGCGCCCCGTCGGCCCCGTGGCCCCCCGCTGGCCCGTCGGAGTCCGCCCGCACCG
>NZ_SOHH01000089.1 GCF_004403515.1 Cryobacterium fucosi
AGCCCTGAGCCCGGGCGACGGCGACGCAGGCGCCCGCGCCGGCACCCGCGGCAGGCTCAGCCGGCCGCCAGCTCCTCGGCGATCCCGGCCGCCCACTCGTCGATCGCGGCCCAGTCGCGGAAGTCCCCCTCCGGCAGCAGCTCGCGTCCCGAGGGGATGCGCCGCACCAGCCGGTCCCGGCGGCCGAGCACGCTCGGGTCGAGGGCGCCGAAGAACACCTGCCGCCCGCGCGGGCTCAGCGCCTCACCGAACTCCTCGAACTGCTTCGGTTCGGCCTCCTTCAGCTTGTCGCGCCCCTCCGCATCCTTCGCTTCGATGCCGAGCGGTCCGCTGCTGAACAGCCAGACCGGCTTGCCGGCGAGCGCCGCCAGGTTTTCCCGCACGAACTCGGTCGCCTCCTTGCGCCACGACCCCATGTAGACGGCACTGCCGAGCACGAAGGCGTCGTAGTCCGCGGGCCTTTCCACGGATGCCACGGGCCGGGCGACAGCGTCGCGGCCGGCCTCGCGCAACTTGCGCGCGATGCGCTCGGCGATCCCCTCGGTCGCACCGTACTTACTCGAGAACCCCACGAGTACCGTCATGATGAGCGCCTCCTGCTTGTCCTGCCTCGGCTTTGCTTCAATCGTAGTGACCGGAGGCCGCATCGGGCTCCCCTCGGAATTCATGCAGACGACGTTCGGCTCGACGTTCGGCTCGGCGCCCGGCTCGGTGCATTTCCTCGCCCCTTGTGCGGCATCCCGCTGCTACGCTGAACAAACGTCAGGCCGGGAGCTCCATGCAGTCGAACGATTTCGCACGTCTTAGCGGTCCGGTACTGAGGTACTTCGGTCGGTCCGGCATGTGGCTGGTCTGGGCCATGGGCCTGCTCGTCACCGCCTACACCGGCGCCCTGCTGTTGCCCGGCCCCGACTTCGACGTGCTCGTCGACGGCGTCCTGTCGATGCTCACCCAGCTGGCGCTGCTGGCCGTCTGCTGGCTGGCGGTCGCCCGCGCCGGGCGCGGCCACCGCGAACTGCTGCTGACCGCGGTGGCCGTGACCGGCGTCGTGGCAGCGAATGCCTATGCCCTCCGTGCGGACATGAGTGGCGACGAGTTGCCGTTCCCCTCCCCGACAAACTTCGGCTACCTCTTGTTCTACGCCCTGATGACGATCGTGATCGGGATGCTGGTGCGCCGCAGGGCGCGCGGCCTGGCCTGGTCGGTGCTCCTGGACAGCGCCGTCGGCGCCCTGGGCACGGCGTCGGTGCTCGCGGCGCTCCTGACGCCGTTCCTGGACTCCATCGGCGACGCCACGCCGGATGCGACGGGCAGCCTCGCGGTCGCCTACCCGCTGTTCAGCCTGCTGCTCGCTGTGGCCGTCGGCGGAGTCGCCGCGTCGCAGAGCTCGAACGCCGACCGTCGGTGGATCCTCCTGGTCTTCGGCCTGATGATCTTCTCGTCCACCGAGATCGTGTTCGCGATGATCAGCGACCGGTATGTCATCGGCACCCCGCTGGATGCAGGCTGGGTGATCGGTCTTGCCCTCGTCGCGGTCTGGCTCGACTCGTCCACCCGCCCGGATGCGGTGCTCGGCCACGCGGCGCACAGCGCCGCCGCCCTCGCCCTGCCCGCGGTGTCGACCGTCGCGGCACTCGGCGTGCTCGTGCTGTCGAGCCAGCTGCCGGTCGCACCCCTCGCGGTCGCCCTGTCGGCTGCGACGCTCGGCCTGGCCGCGCTGCCGCTGGTCTCCCGTCAGTTGATTCTCCGACGCCAGCTGCGCACGGACGACCTCACCGGCCTGCCCAATCGCCGGGCGTTGTACACCGCCGTCGCCGGGCGACTCGCGACCGCCCGCACGCAGCCGTGCGCGCTGATGCTTCTCGACCTTGACCGATTCAAGGAGGTCAATGACAGCCTCGGCCACGACGCCGGCGACCGGCTGCTGATCCAGGTCGGCTCCCGCCTGGCCTCGGAGCTGGGTCCCGGAGACTTCCTCGCCCGGTTGGGCGGCGACGAATTCGCGATCCTGCTCAACGACTCCGACCGGCTCGAGGCAGAGGCCGCCGCGCTCCGGCTGCGCACCGCGCTGGCGGCGCCCTTCACCCTCGAGGGAATCGCCCTGCAGACCAGCGCGAGCATCGGCATCGCTTTGTACCCTGAGCAGGGCGACGACCTCACCGGACTGCTGCGAAAAGCCGACATGGCCATGTACAAGGCGAAGTCGGGCCACAGCGGGCACCACGTCTACCGCAGCGCGGACAACAGCCATGGCGCCACCCGGCTCCGCACGCTGCAGGAGCTGCGGATCGCGCTGACCGAGGACCAGCTCGTGCTGCACTACCAGCCCAAGGTCGAGCTGGGGACGGGCAAGGTGAACGGGGTCGAAGCCCTCGTTCGTTGGAACCACCCCACCCGGGGTCTGCTCTTTCCCGACCAGTTCCTCGCCATGGCGGAGGAGGCCGGCCTGATGCACACGCTCACCCAGGTGGTGATGCGGCAGGCACTCGACCAGGCCGCCGTGTGGCTGGCCGCCGGCCGCTCTCTCACGGTCGCGGTGAACCTGTCGGCCAGTTCCCTGGTCGACGCCGAACTGCCCGTGCGGGTCGCGGCGATGATCGAGAGCCGCGGCCTGCCCGCATCCGCTCTTACCCTGGAGATCACCGAGGAGTTCCTGATGGCCGACCGGGACCGGGCCAGGGAGATCCTGACCCGGCTGCGTGCCGGCGGCATCCGGATCTCCGTCGACGACTTCGGCACCGGCTACAGCTCGCTCGCCTACCTGCGCGACCTGCCCATCGACGAGCTCAAGCTCGACCAGTCCTTCGTCTTCCCGATGGCCGACGACGCCAGGGCCGCCGCCCTCGTCGCCTCCACCATCGACCTGGCCCATGGCCTGGGACTGCGGATGGTGGCCGAGGGCGTCGAGAACGGCGTCGCCTACGACGAGCTGGTGCGCTACGGCTGCGACTACGCCCAGGGCTACTTCATCTGCCGCCCGATCCCGGCCGCCGACCTTGACCAGTGGCTGGCCCGGCGCGAGATCTCGGCGAGCACCGAATGAGCCGCCGGAAGCCGGGCGCCGGCGCAACAGGGAACGTGACGAAGCCTCAACCGGATGCCGGCCTGCCTGCCGACGCCGTCGTGCCCACGCCGCTGCGGCGGCGCTGGTCGCTCTGGGTCATGGGGGGGCTGGTGCTCGCCTACGTGGTCGGCCTCATGGTCCCGGATGCCGGCTTCAACCCGTTCGTCGACGGATTCCTGGCCATGATCTCCGCATGGGCCCTCGTGGCCGTGTGCTGGGCCGCCGCCTACCGGGCGGGCCGGGGCCGTCGAACCGGTCCGGGGCGCCGGGAGGGCCACGGACGCCCAGAAGTCCTCCTCGCCGCAGCGGCGGTGACCGCGAACACCCTCGGCGACACCTTCGAGCTGATCCAGCACGGGACCGACTTCGCCACCTTCCCCTCGGCGGCCGACGCGGGGTATCTCCTCTTTTACGTTCTGTTCCTGGCCTCCCTCATCGTGCTCGTCCGGCGGCAGCTGCGTGGCTCCACCAGGTCGATGATCCTCGACAGCGTCGTCGGCTCACTCGGTGCCGCCTCGCTTCTCGCGGTGCTGTTGACCCCCGTCCTCAACGCCGCCGCAGCGAACCCGCCGTCCCTCGGCACCGCGGTCTCAATCGCTTACCCGATGCTGGATCTGCTCCTCCTCGCCTCCGTCGCGGGGATCGTCGCGTCGCACGGGCCGGAATCGGGCCGCCGCTGGATCCTCCTCGTTTCCGGACTGCTGATCTTCGCGGGCGCCGACGTGGTGTTCGCGCTCGCCCCTGACCTCTATGTGATCGGCACGCCCCTCGACGCCACCTGGGTGATCGCGCTCGCCCTGATCACCCTGTGGGTCGACCGCTCGGGTGTTCCCCGCTCGGCGTCGGGCCGCAGCACCGGAAGCGTCTCGGCGGTGGCCGTGCCGACGGTCTCCATCCTGACCGGCCTCGGCGTGCTCATCCTGGCCAGCCAGGTTCCGGTTTCGGGCCTGGCCGTCGTGCTGGCAAGCTTGACGATGGCCGTGGCGACCATCCCGCTCATCGGCAGGCAGCGGGTGCTCCGGGTGCTCTCCCGCACCGACGACCTCACCGGGTTGCCCAACCGCCGCGCGTTCTACGCCGACGTGCCCGGCCGGCTCGGCGCCCTCGACGGCGGCAGGCACAGCGCCCTGCTGCTCCTCGACCTCGACCGGTTCAAGGAGGTCAATGACAGCCTTGGGCACGATGTGGGCGACCGCCTGCTGGTGCAGGTGGGCGTGCGCCTGGCCGGATCGCTGCGCGCCACCGATCTGCTGGCCCGGCTGGGCGGCGATGAGTTCGCGGTGCTGCTGGCCGACTCCGGCCATGACGAAGCCGTCTTCGTCGCCGCCAAGCTTCGAGCGGCGCTGGCCGAACCCTTCCTGCTCGAGGGGATCACGCTGCATTCCAGCGCGAGCATGGGCATCGCCGTGCACCCCGACCAGGGACACGACGTCACATCGCTGATGCGCAAGGCCGACATGGCCATGTACAAGGCCAAGTCGACGCGGAGCGGGCACCACGTTTACCAGAGCGACGACGACAGTCACGGCGACGTGCGCCTGCGTACCCTGCAGGAGTTGCGCTCCGCCATCGGCGACGACGAACTCGAGCTGCACTATCAGCCGAAGGTCGACCTGGCCTCGGGCAACGTCCAGGGCGTCGAGGTCCTTGTGCGCTGGAATCACCCGACCCGCGGTCTGCTCCTTCCGGAGCATTTCCTCGAGCTGGTCGAAGAGGCCGGACTGATGCACGCCCTCACCCAGATCGTGCTGACCAAGGCCCTCGACCAGGCCGTGCTCTGGAGAGCCCAGGGAGAACTTCTCACGATCGCCGTGAACCTGTCGGCCAGCTCCCTGGTCGACCGTGATCTTCCCGACCGGATCGGCGCCATGATCGGGTCCCGCGGCCTGCCCGCATCCGTGCTGACCCTCGAGGTCACCGAGGAGTTCCTGTTGAACGACCGAGAACGGGCCAGGGACATCCTCACCCGGTTGCGAGCCCTCGGCGTCCGCATCGCCGTCGACGACTTCGGCACCGGCTACAGCTCGCTCGCCTACCTGCGCGACCTGCCCATCGACGAGCTCAAGCTCGATCAGTCCTTCGTCTTCCCGATGATCGACGACGAGCGGGCCGCCACCCTGGTCTCCTCCGCGATCGCCCTGGCCCACAGCCTGGGATTGCAGATGGTGGCCGAGGGAGTCGAGAACAGCGTCGCCTACGACGAACTCGTGCGCTTCGGCTGCGACTCCGCGCAGGGTTACCTTGTCTCCCGCCCGGTTCCCGCCGAGGAACTGAATGTCTGGCTGGCGGACCGCAAGGTCACGGCGATCGTTCGCGGCGGCTCCTGAACCGGGCGCCGTCGCGCGGGGACTCCGCTCCCGCTCCCGGCGCAGGTTGGGGAAGCGGGCGCACGCTCCACGGCCCGCCCGCTTCCCTAACGTGCGCCGGGAGGGGCAGCGGCGCGCGTATGGCAGACTCGAGCGCATGAATCCGAGTGGGCAGAGCGCGGTCGTGTCGGTGAGTCGCGATGACCGGCACCGGTTCAGCAAGCCCGTCGTCGACAGCATCCGTCTGATCGAAGGTTGCGGCGTCGAGGGTGACGCCCACGCCGGCGCAACGGTGCAGCACCGATACCTCCTCGCCCGGGATCCGACCGCCCCCAACCTCACCCAGGTGCACCTCATTCCGGCCGAACTCTTCGCGGAGCTGACGACGCTCGGCTACCAGGTGACCCCCGGCGAGCTCGGCGAGAACGTCACGACCCTCGGCATCGACCTGATCACTCTGCCGCTCGGCGCCCGCCTGCACCTCGGCGACGACGCCGTTGTGCAGGTCACAGGGCTGCGCAGTCCGTGCTCCGAGATCAACGGCTTCCAAAAAGGCCTGATGAAAACGCTCATCAGCAAGGATGCCTCCGGCCAGGTCGTGCGCAAGGCCGGCGTGATGGGCATCGTCGTGCAGGGCGGCACCGTGGCCGCCGGCGACGAAATCCGGGTGCAACTGCCGGCCGGGGAACAACTGTCACTCGGCGTCATCTGACTTCTCCCCGGCGCGCGGGCACAGACCCGGTCCCATGCGCCGCTAAGGTGAGGCAAGAATGGGGGATCCAGTGCGACCGAAAGCGCAACACATGACGAAGTCCGCGCTGGCCGCCGCCGTCCGCTGGCATGCAAGTTGGCCGGCCTGGCTGCTCGGCTCCCTGCTCGCCGCATACACGGTCGGGCTGTTGCTCAAGGGCGACGCCGAAAGCGAGCTGTTCGACAACGTGGCCGCGACACTCACCCGCTGGTTGCCGGCCATCGTCTGCTGGCTGGCGCTGCTCAGGGTAGGCCGGCGGCGCGGCGAGATGATCCTCGCCACCGCCGGGATCACGGTGAACGCCGTCGCCGACAGCTACTTCTACTTCGTGGTTCACAACAGTGGCGCCCCGCCGTTCCCGTCGCCCGCGGACGCGGGCTACCTGGTCTTCTACACGCTGATGCTGGGCGCGCTCGGCGTGCTGGTGCACCGGCAGCTCCGGGGTCTCCCCCGCACCGTGCTGCTCGACTGCGCCGTCGGGGCATCCGGCACCGCCACCCTCCTGGTCGTCATGCTCGGCCCCCTGGCGGAGTCCGCGACCGACGGCCCCGAAACGCTCGGCGGCACGATCGTGACGGCCTACGCCGTGCTGGACATCCTCCTGGCGGCCGCACTCGCCGGCCTGGCCACCTCACGCGGTCTCTTCGTCGGCCGGCGGTGGATGCTGCTGGTCACCGGCCTGGCCGTGTTCACCGGCGCCGACATCACCTACTTCCTCACCGATTCCGGCGCTCTCTCCCTCCCCCGCGCCCCCCTGGAGATCGCCTGGGCCGGCGGGCTGGCGCTGATCGCGCTCTGGGTGCACGCCTCCGGACGCCCGGAAGGCGCCCGAAGTCGCGCTCCCCTCGCCGGCTCGGCCCTGCTCATGCCCGGCCTCGCCACGGCCGCCGGACTCGCCGTGCTCATCCTCGGTACCCGCACACACGTGTCGACCCTCGCCGTGGTGCTGGCGGCGCTCACGATGACCCTGGCCACCGTGCCGCTGGCCTTCCGGCAGCGGGTGCTTCGTCACCAGGCCCGCACCGACGAACTGACCGGGCTGCCCAACCGGCGGGCGCTCTACTCCGAGGCGACCGTGCGGCTCGCGGCCGCCTCCGGGACCGGCACCGCGCTGCTCCTGATGGACCTCGACCGGTTCAAGGAGGTCAACGACAGCCTCGGACACGACGTCGGAGACCGTCTGCTGATCCAGGTCGGCCTCCGGCTGACCCGCCAGCTCGGCCCCGGCGACCTGCTCTCCAGGCTCGGCGGAGACGAGTTCGCCGTCCTCCTCGCGAGGGCCGACCCCGACGACGCGGTCATCACGGCCATCGTGCTGCGCGCGGCCATCGCCGAGACCTTCATGCTGGAGGGCATCGCCCTGCAGACCAATGTGAGCATCGGGATCGCCTGCTACCCGGACCAGGGCGACGATCTGGGCGGACTGCTGCGCAAGGCCGACATGGCGATGTACAAGGCCAAGTCCTCCCGCACCGGGTACCACGTGTACACGAGCGCCGACGACAGCGACTTCGGCACCCGGCTGCGCACCCTGCATGAGCTGCGGGTGGCCATCAAGACCGACCAGCTGGTGCTGCACTATCAGCCGAAGCTCGAGCTGACCACCGGCGAAGTACGCGGCGTCGAGGCCCTCGTGCGCTGGAACCACCCCTACCGCGGTCTGCTCCAGCCCGGGGACTTCCTTTCGCTGGTCGAGGAGGCCGGGTTGATGCACGAGATGACCCACGTGCTCCTCGCCCAGGCCCTCGACCAGGCGGCGGTGTGGATGCTGCGCCAGATCCGGCTGTCGATCTCCGTCAACCTGTCCCCCAGCTCCCTTCTCGACGCGGCACTGCCCGAGCGGATCGCCTCCATGCTCGAGGCCCGCGGGCTGCCGGCATCCGTGCTCATCCTCGAAATCACCGAGGAATACCTGATGCAGGACTACGACCTCGCCCGCGCCAGCCTCACCCGTCTGCGTGCGACAGGCGTGCGCATCTCGATCGACGACTTCGGCACCGGCTACAGCTCGCTGGCTTACCTGCGCGACCTGCCGATCGACGAGCTCAAGCTCGACCGGTCATTCCTCACCCCGATGCAGGATGACCCGCGCGCGGCCGCCCTGGTGGCCTCCACGATCGACCTTGCCCACTCCCTCGATCTCCGGATGGTGGCCGAGGGAGTCGAGACCGCCGACGCGCTGAGCGAACTGTCCCTCTTCGGCTGCGACCAGGCCCAGGGATACTTCATCTCCCGCCCGGTGCCGGCCGGCGAGCTGGCGGCCTGGCTGACGGCCCGCGGCGCGTCGTTCCGCACCGAGGAAACCGAGGAAGACGTGCACGCGGCCACCTGACGCCGGCGCACCAGGTGTGACGCAGGCGCGACGTCGGGTTCACCGTCCTGCAGTTCGTCTTCCGCCTGCCGGTCGTGCTCGTGCTCGTCTGGCTGCTGGGCGGGACGTTCGCGGGCTACAGCTCGGTCGCCGCCTCGACGGCGTGGAACCACGGCGGGTACACAGCGACCTTCGGCTTGTGCGCCGAGGCTGAGAGGATGCCCCGCACCTCATCGCGCACCTTGTCGTTGGCCACGCCGACGAGAGTGACCAGGTCGAACGGGAACGTCTCGGCGACCAGCAGTTCTGCGCGCAGGATCGCGTCGGACTCCGCATCCGCCCGCAGGCGGCGGAGCAGGGAATCGGAGGTCTCCGGTGTGGCGCCGATGCGGGTCAGAGTGCCGGCTGCGTCGCCGTCGGTCACCGCGACTGCTGCGACGGCCATGTCCTCGGCCACGGCCTGGGCGTCACGAAGCTTCTTGACCGTGCTGACCAGGATGACGAAATCGAAGATCTCGGCGGTGTGCGCGTCGACGGAGAGGCGGGGATCTGCCGTGCCGGTGAGGAGTCCGTCCCAGAGCCGCGCGTTCGGCGACAGGAAGAACGGAACATAGCCGGCCACGCTCGCGCTGCCGTCGCCCGCGACCAGCGCGATACGGCGGGCGTCCCGGTTCGGCACCGACGAGATGTCGACGACCGGGCGCGTGGTCCAGGCCTCGCTCGTGTCGGCCAGCAGGGCGCCGCTTTCGAGGATGCCGGCCAGGTTGCGAATGTGGGTGACGTGATAGATGCGCTGCTCGCCGACGTTGTCGGCGACGGCCTTGGCCGTGCCGACAACCCTGGTAGACCCCACCGGCTTCGGCGCGCCCAAGGTCACTGTGCGCGGTGACGGCGAGCTCCGCAGCGACGGGGCACGGGATGACTTGGCCCGGCTGGCCCGGGGCGACGGCACAGTCGCCGCGATTTCAGGCGCGGCCTTCGGGAAACACAGGGCGCAGAGACCGCCTTCAAGTCCGTGGATACATTCGTCGCTCAAGCGAAAAAACCTTTCGTATTTCGTGGCCCCCACCGCTTCAAGACCCATGCTCGAAGACCACATTTCAACGGTACGGGGGTTTCGGCCCGAACGGTGACCGATCCGGGCAATTGGCGGGCACCTCGGCACTACCCCCAAACTCTGCCCCCGGACCACGGTGGGTACCGTCAGGCGCGGCCGGAGCCGCGCGCCGCTGGACAGGAGGTTCCCGGTCCGCCTATCCTGAACATGAGCGAAAGTCCGATTCGGTCTGGGGAGTCGCCTCTCAATTCGAGATAGAGATCCACCATGAACCCGGACGAGTTCCTGCCGAGGCCGACCTGCATTACCTGCTTCGAGATCATGGAGCCCGTTGCCGGTCATTGGTGGTGCAGCGGCTGCCAGGAATTCGCCACCTGACGCGCACAGGCACTGGGTTGTCGTCCCGATCGCCTGCCGACCCGAGTCGGTGCCGAGTCGGCCTGGTGCCAGGGCGGTTGGGTAGTCTGTGTGGATTCCCCGATCGCCTGCTGAGGCGAAGATTTGGAGTTCCATGTCGACTACCGTTCACGGCGTCATCGCTCGATCGAAGGGCGCACCCGTCGAGCTCGTCGACATCGTGATTCCAGACCCCGGCCCAGGCGAGGTCATCGTCGACATTGAAACCTGCGGTGTCTGCCACACCGACTTCCATTACCAGGAGGGCGGAATCAACGACGATTTCCCCTTCCTGCTCGGCCACGAGGCCGCCGGCCGGGTCAGCGTGATCGGCGCCGGCGTCACCAACGTGGAGGTCGGCGACTTCGTCGTGCTCAACTGGCGCGCCGTCTGCGGCGAGTGCCGGGCCTGCACGCGGGCCGAACCCTGGTACTGCTTCAACACCTGCAACGCCACCCAGAAGATGACCCTCACCGACGGCACCGAACTCAGCCCGGCGCTCGGCATCGGTGCCTTCGCGGAGAAGACCCTCGTGCACGCGAAGCAGTGCACCAGGGTCGACCCGGCGGCGGATCCCGCGGCGGTCGGCCTCCTCGGCTGCGGCATCATGGCCGGGATCGGTGCCGCCATGAACACGGGCAACGTGAGCCACGGCGACTCGGTCGCCGTGATCGGATGCGGCGGCGTGGGCAACGCGGCGATCGTCGGGTCCCGGCTGGCCGGGGCATCCGTCATCATCGCGATCGACCGCGATGCGAAGAAGCTCGCCCAGGCGCGACAGCTCGGCGCGACCCACACCATCGACTCGTCCGGCCTCGACGAGGACGGCGTCGTCGCGGCCGTCCAGGCCCTCACCGGCGGCTTCGGCGCGGACGTCGCCATCGACGCGGTCGGCCGCCCCGAGACCTGGCGGCAGGCGTTCTACGCCCGAGACCTGGCCGGCACCGTGGTGCTGGTGGGCGTGCCCACCCCCGAGATGATGCTCGAGATTCCGCTGCTCGACATGTTCGGCCGCGGCGGGTCGCTCAAGTCGTCCTGGTACGGCGACTGCCTGCCCGAGCGGGACTTCCCGATGCTGACCGACCTGTACCTGCAGGGGCGCCTGCCGCTCGACCAGTTCGTCAGCGAACGGATCGGCATCGGCCAGATCGAGGAGGCCTTCGGCAAGATGGCCCGGGGCGAGGTCCTGCGCTCCGTGGTCGTGCTCTGATGTCCGCGCACATCGACCACCTCGTCACCTCGGGCTCGTTCAGCCTCGACGGCGGAACCTGGGCCGTCGACAACAACGTGTGGATCATCGGCGACGACGCCGAATGCGTCGTCATCGACCCGGCGCACGACACCGACGCGATCCTCGCCGCGATCGGCGACCGCAGGCTGGTCGGCATCCTCTGCACCCACGCGCACGACGACCACATCGGCGCCGCCATGCAGGTGCAGGCCGCGCGCAACGCCCCGACCCACCTGCACCCCGACGACATGGTGCTTTGGGACCGGGTCTACCCGGATGCCCCGCCCAGCCGGCCGCTCGACGACGGGCAGCTCATCGCGATCGGCGGCATCGACCTCCAGGTGCTGCACACCCCCGGCCACTCCCCCGGCGCCGTCTGCTTCTACGCGCCGGCGCTCGGCACCCTGTTCAGCGGGGACACCCTGTTCGCAGGCGGACCGGGCGCCACCGGCCGCTCGTTCAGCGACTTCCCCACGATCATCGAGTCGATCAGCACGAAGCTGCTCACCCTCCCGCCGGAGACCATCGTGCTCACCGGCCACGGCGAGCGGACCACGATCGGCGCCGAAGCCGCCCAGCTCCCCGACTGGATCGCGCGCGGCCACTGACGCGCCGGCCGCGGCGGCCCCGGCATCCGCCCCGCCCATCAGACCCCCGGACTTCCCCGCCTTCCCCGTGCATAACTCCTGCAAATCGGCGGCGGATGCCCGATCCACCCCGTGAACGAGCGGGATCATGGGGCGGCCGGTGTTTTTCTGCAGGAGTTGTGCGCAGGCGACGGCTTCCGGGCCGGCGGAGGGCCGGCGCGGCAGGTCAGCGGCGCACGATCGGCAGGTCAGCGGCGCACGACCGGCAGGTCAGCGGCGCACGATCGAGCGCATCAGCCTCACCACGACGGACAGGGAGGCGATGTCGTCCTGGCCGAGGGCGTTGACCTCCTCGAACACGCTCCGGGCCCGGCCGAGCTGCTCGGCGTTGAGCGCCTCCCAGGCGAGGAGTCTCTCCTCGGCGTCACCGGCATCCGTCTCGGCCAGCACGGCCGCCGTCATGTCGGCCACGGTCGCATACAGATCGTCGCGGAGGGCGGCGCGGGCCAGCGCCTGCCACCGGTCCTTCCGCGGCAGCGCGGTGATGCGTTCGAGCAGGTTGTCCACCCCGAATCGGTCGTAGACCATGTAGTAGACGCCCGCGACATCGGCCATCGGCACGTCCAGGTTGGCGGCGATCTTGGCCACGTCCAGCAGCGCGAACACCTCGAACAGCTCGGCCCACCGGCGGCCGAGATCCCCGGGCAGACCCCAAGCCTTCGCCGTGGCGAGCAGCGCCTTCACCCGCTTCAGGTCACCGCCCTGCAGGTAGTCCACCAGCCGGGCCCGCACCTGGTCGATCTGCGGCTTGTACTGGGCGACGACCTCGCCCACCGGCCGTGCCGCGCCCTGGTTGACCTGCCAGCGCACCGCCCGGTCGAGCAGACGTCGCATGTCCAGGTGGATCGCGGTCCAGTGCTCGGTCGGGAACGACGACGGCAAAGCGTTGAGCTCGTCGACCATCACGTCGAGCTCGAAGATCTCCCGCAGGGCCACGAACGCCCGCGCCACCGTGGCCTGGTTCGCCGAGGTCTCCTCGATCGCCCGGAACGCGAAGGTCACCCCGCCGAGGTTGATCATGTCGTTCGCTACGACCGTGGCGATGATCTCCCGGCGCAGCGGATGCGTGTCCAGGTCGGCATCGAAGCGCTCAGACAACTGCCGGGGGAAGTACCGGCGCAGGGTGCGCCCGAACCACGGGTCGTCGGCCAGGTCGCTGTCCCGCAACGCCGTGGCCAGGTCGATCTTGCCGTATGCCGCCAGCACCGACAGTTCGGGCGAGGTGAGCCCCTGCCCGAGGCCCTGCTCGAGCCGGTCCCGCAGCACCAGCGTCGTCGGCAGTGCCTCCAGGTCGCGTTTGAGGTCTCCTGTCGCCTCCAGCCGGTCCATCAGGCGTTCGTAGCTGGGGCTCCAGGTGGCCACCTTGACCCGGTCGTTGAGCAGCAGGATGTTCTGGTCGATGTTGTCCTCGAGAACCAGTCGGCCCACCTCGTCGGACATGTCGGCGAGGAACTCCGCCCGGTCGTCCTCGTCGAGCTTGCCGGCCGCGACCATCCGGTCGACGAAGATCTTGATGTTCACCTCGTGGTCGGAGCAGTCCACCCCGGCCGAGTTGTCGATCGCGTCGGTGTTCAGGATGACGCCGTGCAGGGCAGCCTCGATCCGGCCCCGCTGGGTCAGGCCGAGATTTCCGCCCTCGCCGACGACCTTCACCCGCAGGTCACGGCCGTCCACCCGGATGGCGTCGTTGGCCTTGTCGCCGACCTGCGCGGCCGTCTCCGTGCCGGCCTTGACGTAGGTGCCGATGCCGCCGTTGTAGAGCAGGTCGGCGGGCGCCATCAGGATCGCCCGGAGCAGCTCCGGCGGGCTCAGCAGGGTGGTGCCGTCGGGGAGCCCGAGGGCCACCTGCACCTCCGGGGAGATCGGCACGACCTTGGCCTGGCGCGGGTAGACCCCGCCGCCGGCGCTGATCAGGCTCGCGGAGTAGTCGGCCCAGGAGGAGCGCGGCAGGGCGAACAGCCGGCGCCGTTCGGCGAAGGACACGTGAGCATCCGGATTCGGGTCCAGGAAGATGTGGCGGTGGTCGAACGCCGCGATCAGCTTGATGTGCTCGGAGAGGAGCATACCGTTGCCGAACACGTCCCCGGACATGTCGCCGACGCCGACGACGGTGAAGTCCTCGGTCTGGGTGTCGACGCCGAGCTCGCTGAAGTGTCGTTTGACCGACTCCCAGGCGCCACGGGCGGTGATGCCCATCACCTTGTGGTCGTAGCCGATCGAGCCGCCGGAGGCGAACGCGTCGCCAAGCCAGAAACCGTATTCGGCGGCCAGCCCGTTGGCGATGTCGGAGAACGTCGCCGTGCCCTTGTCGGCGGCGACCACCAAGTAGGAATCGTCGTCGTCGTGGCGCACCACCCGGCTGGGCGGCACGAGCTGCTCCCCGTCGGCGGTCGTGACGAGATTGTCGGTGAGGTCGAGCAGCCCGCGGATGAAGGTCTTGTAGCTCTCGACACCCTCGGCCATCCAGGCGCCACGGTCGACGGCCGGGTCCGGGAGCTGCTTGGCAAAGAATCCGCCCTTCGCGCCGGTCGGCACGATCACCGCGTTCTTGACCGTCTGCGCCTTGACCAGGCCGAGCACCTCGGTGCGGAAGTCCTCCCGCCGATCCGACCAGCGCAGCCCGCCGCGGGCGACCTTGCCGAAGCGCAGGTGCACGCCCTCCACCCGCGGCGAGTACACCCAGATCTCGTATTTCGGCCGCGGGAACGGCAGCAGTTCGATCGCCGTCGGGTCGAGCTTCACGCTCAGGTAGGGCTTGCCCTGGAAGTAGTTCGTGCGCAGCGTCGCCTCGATCAGGTTGATCAGGGTGCGCAGGATCCGGTCGGCGTCGAGGGTGGCGACCTGCTCCATCGACGCGGCGAGCCGGCCTCGGATCTCCGCGGAACGACGGATGCGCTCGCCCTCGGCCAGGTCCGGGTCGAACCGGGCCTCGAACAGGGAGACCAGCCCGCCGGTGACGGCGGGGTTGGCGAGCAGGGTGTCGGCGACGAAACCGTAGGAGTTCGTGTTGCCGGCCTGGCGCAGGTACTTGGCGTAGCTGCGGAGGATGACGACCCGGTGCCAGGGAAGTCCCTCCGTGAGCACCAGCCGGTCGAGGCCGTCCGACTCGGCGGCCCCGCTCACGGCGGCACCGAAGGAGTCGGCCAACAGGGCGCCGGTCGCGATCGGGTCGACGCCTGGCGGGTAGGTCAGGCCCAGGTCGTAGAGGTAGAAGTCCCGGCCATCGGCGGTCTTGATCTCGAACGGCACTTCGTCGAGCACCTCGATGCCGAGGTTCTGCAGGAACGGGAGGATCTGGCTGAGGCTCTTCGGTTCCATCATGTAGAGCTTGACCCGGGCATCCTCCACCGTGGTGCCGCGCCCCGCGGTGCTCCCGTCGTCGGCGTCGGTGACGGTGTCACCGGCGCCCGTGCCGGTGGGGAGGTAGACGTACAGCGCCGGCTTGGCCGGCCCGGTGCCGGCGGCGCGCGCCGCAGCGGCCGCCGCGGCGCCGGCCTCGAATCGCCCGATGTCTTCC
>NZ_SOHH01000033.1 GCF_004403515.1 Cryobacterium fucosi
CCGTGGCGGCTCCGGGCCGAACGGCGCGCCTGGCGCGCCGGGACCCGGCGCCGTGCCGAGCAGAGCCGGCCCGGTCAGAGCCGGCCCGGTCAGAGCCGGCCCGGTCAGAGCCAGCCCTGGTAGAGGGCGACCATGTCCCTGGCCAGCTGGTGCGGGGTGGTCTCGCAGGGGCTGTGCCCGGTGCGGTAAACCCGGAGGTCGGCGCCGATCCGGTTCGCGAAGTCCCGGTGCAGGGCGGTCGGCCAGAGATCGTGTTCGCCGACCGCGACCAGCATCGGAATCGGCGAGCGAAGCAGCAAACCTCGCAGGTCGGGCGAGCGTTTCATCAGGCCGACGATGTCGTCGACGCTCCTCCTGACCGTGTGGTCGAACCGGCGCCGCACGAGCGCGAGACGGCCGGGCGGAACGTGGTTGCGGTTGCTGAGAAGCCCCCAGATCAGCAGCGAGGCGATCCCGTGGGCCGGGATCAACCAGCTGAGCGGTCCGATCCAGCGCACCCGCCGGAAGACCTGGCCCGGCTGCGGCGGCGCGCCGAGCAGCGCCAGGGAGGCGAACAGGTCCGGACGTTCGGCAAGCGCGATTTCGGCGACGATCCCGGCGAACGAATAGCCGAGCACATGGGCGGGCGACGATCCGTTCGAGAGGAACGCGATCAGGTCGGCGACGAAGAGGTCGTAGCGGAACGGCTCGCCTGCGCCCGGGCCGGCCGACGCCGACTCGTACTGACCGGCCAGGTCGAAGCTCTCGACGAGATAGCCGGCGTCGGCGAGCAGCGGGGCGAGCAGCACGAAGTCCTCCTTCGACCCGGTGGCGCCGGGCACGAGCACGACCCGCGGATGCGCGTGCTCGCCGACCGCCATCGCGGCGAGTTCCCCGCTCGGCGCCGGGAACCGGAAGACCCGGCTCTCCGGCGGCAGCACCGTCCAGTCCAGATCGGTGAGGGTGCCGTCCAGCACGGCGGCAGCATCGACGTGGCCGGCATCCGGTTCGCTCCTGCGCCCGTGCAATCGTGTGGACATGGCGTCAGAGTAGCGCTCCGGCGATTCCGCCGCGACGCACCGGGCACAGGGGCTCCCTGATGCGTTCGATCACCACAGTTCGGGCGGGCACATCCAGTCGGCCCAGTGGATCAGGCCTTAGGTTTAGGTGACAGCGCATGGGGGTGTGAACACGCCCGCACCACAGGGAGGAACCCGATGAGGACCGGCCGCAGCGACTTCCTGGGTTACGTGTCCCCTGCCCCGGGCCCCGTGTCCCCGACCCGCCGGCTCGTCGACGACCGATCGACCGATGGCCCACGGCGCTTCCGCTCCGGGTGGCGGCTGGAGCCCACCCGTCTTGCCCGGGCCGCTCGGGGGCGCGGGCGGCAGGTCGTCCACGTCCTGGACCTGGCGACGCTGGGCCTGCTCATGGGGGTTGTGGCTCACCTTACGGAGCGGAAGCTGCTCTCGCTCGTGGAACGACCGTTGCCGGACGCCGCTGAGGGCGACCAGCGGTCACCGTCCGCGCAGCCGTCGGGTCGATGACCACCGCACGAGAGACCCCCGACCGTGCGCGCCATTTCGGCGACTGCTCAGGCTGATCGCGCCCGCCACCATGGCGCCCGCCACTCCCAGGCCCACCGCGACGCGCCGACCAGCCTGTCTGATCGTCTTTTCCCTGGCCGAAACACCACCCACGCTGACCTCGGAGGCCAACCGTGACCGATCCGCTGCGTCCTGTTCGAGCGACTCGAACAGCCGTGACCCGCGCATCCCGAACCTTAAGAGCCTCGAGACCAGCGTGCCCGGGTCCAGTCCTGCGCGCAGCCGTTGCAGCAGCAGCCGAGAGACGAAGGATCCGGCAACGGCGATCGGGTCCAGGCCCGGGTCCAGCCCAGCCGCCGCCAATTGCATCTGGGCCAGCGCCTTGGACGCGAGCACGAGCGACGCCGGCAGCCGAACGCCGTACCGCAGCGCGGTCTGCGTCATCTCCTCCAGGACGGCGCCGAGATTGATGTCGGCGAACGGGGCATCGTGATAGCGCGTCAGCAGCTCGCCGAGTTCCCTCTCAAAACCCGGCCCGACTCGGGCCCCGCTGCCGCTCAAGACCAGGGCCACGTCGGCGAGGAGGGCCGGATCGCTGCGCCACAAAGCGAAGAGGAGCAGTACGAGCAACTCGCGGGTTTCCTCGTCGATTTCGCCAACCATACCGAAATCGAGGAAGTACAGCCGGTCGTCACGCCAAACGAGGTTGCCCGGGTGAGGATCGGCATGGAAGAAACCCACGCCGATCACCTGGTGGAAGTAGCTCTCCAGAAGCTGCCGGGCCGCGTCGGTACGGGCCGTTCCCGCCGGAACGTCGTCGAGAGGCACTCCGGCGATCTCTTCCATGACCAGCACGCGGCTCGTCGACAGCTTCGGGTAGTGCTGGGGAACACCAAGTCGCGGGTAGGGCTTGAGCACTTCGCGCATACGGGTGATGTTTTCGGCTTCCCGACGGAAATCCAATTCCCGGAGCAACGAGATCGACAGCTGATCGACGACGCCGGCCACGTCGACAAACTGCTTGATGCCCGCACGTTTCTCCGCCTTGACGGCGAAGACGCGGAGCAGCTCCAAGTCCAGTTCGATGTCGGAGCGCGCGGTTGGCCGCTGTACCTTGACGACCACACGTGTCCCGCCGGTCAGGGTGGCTCGGTGCACCTGCGCGATCGTGCCGGCGGCCAGTGGTTGCGCTTCGAAACTCTCGAAGATGTCCTCCCAGGGCACGCTCAATTCGGTTTCCATCACGCCCACCACCTGCTCCTGGGTGAGCGGCTCGACGTGCTCCTGCAACGTAGCCAACTCTTCGATGAGCTCCGGTGGAAGAAGGTCCGGCCGGGTCGAGAGCGCCTGGCCGATCTTGGCGAAGGTCGGCCCCATCTCGTCGAGCGCAGCACGGAGTCGCCGAGCGAACATGCGGCGTGCCGCGGGGTCCTCGAGCCCGTCGCGCAGGGCCTGGTCGAGCCGGTGCTTCCTGACCGTCCGCAGGAGATCCCGTGCACGGGCGAGGAGGTACGGCCTGTCCTGAGGACGCTCGCCGCGTGCCGACCGCTCGTGCCCAGGCATCGCGGCGCCGTCCGGGCCGGTCTTGACGATGACCACACTGCACGCGCACAGGTGCGAGACCCTGTTGGGGACGTTGCCCAGCAGGAATTCCTTCCGCCCGGCCATGCCGACGCTCCCGACCACGACGAGATCTGCCGTTTCCTCGACGGCGAGCCGCGCGATGGCCTGCGCAGGATCATCATCGATCAGAACAAAGGCCTTGCCTCTGTCTCCCGCCTGCTCCGCGGCGAGCCGAGTCAGGCTCGCGGCGACCGTGTCGGCGGCGTCCGCGTCGGATGCCGCCGCGGGGGTCAGCACGCGCACGAGCATGAGCGTTGCGCCGTTCTGGGCAGCGAGAGCAGCCGCCCAGCGAACGGCTTCGGTGGCGGTGGCAGAACCATCGGTCGCCACCAGAACGCGGTCGGACAGCCCGGAGTTCAGGCTCACGGAACCTCCTTCGCCGCGGCAGCGTCTCGCTCGCCCAGCAGAATGTAGGTGGTGATTTGGCCCTTTCCCCTGACTGAGACGCGATCTCGTCGCTCGAAACGAAAATTCGCCTTGAGCCTGTCGAAGACCGCGCCGCTGACCTGGATAGACCCTGCGATACCGGTCGATTCCATCCGGCTGGCCGTGTTCACAGTGTCCCCCCACATATCGTAGGCGAATTTGCGCCGCCCGATCACCCCGGCCACGACTGGGCCGACGGAGAACCCGATGCGCAGTTCAAGCGCAAAACCTGCCGACGCACTCTGCCGATGGGCCTCCCTCTGCATGGCGAAACCCATCTCGGCGATCGCCGCAAGGTGATCCGGCTGGCCCGGGTGCAGCCCACCCGCCACCATGTATGCGTCACCGATGGTCTTGATCCGCTCCAGTCCCCCTGAGTCCGCCAGCTCGTCGAAGGCGCTGAAGAGAGAATTGAGCATGACGACGACCTTTTCTGGCGGCCACCGTTCGCTCAGCTCGGTGAAGCCGACGATGTCGGCGAACAAAACCGAGACGTCCGGGAGGCGGGCAGCGATGATGCCATCGCCTTGTTTGAGCCGCTCGGCGACAGGAGCCGGCAGGATGTTGAGGAGAAGCCGCTCTGACCTCCGTTGCTCGTCGGCGAGGCGCTCATGCTGTTCAGCAAGTATCCGTATGGCGCGTTCCCGCTCGCGCACGAAGAAACGGACCAGCAGGAAGACGACCGCCGACACGCCGCCGATGTTGGCGACGAAAAAGACCGCTACGGCGACGGCGGGAACGTGGGCCCCGCTGGCGATTTCCCCGACCCCGGCTGCCGCAGAGACGCCGACCAGGGTGAGATAGGCGGCAAACCATTTCACGGACTCTCGGGAACCGTAGGCGATGACGGCCCCCAGCGGCGCGACAAGGGACCACAATGCCACCCCGCTGGAAGGATGGAATCCACCGAGGGCGACCTGCACGATGATCGGGGTCACGAGGTGCAGGGACAGAGACGTCAGACGGAAGACAGCAAAGCTCTTGGTCCTCGCAAAGTGAACGAGGGCGAAAAGCAGACTCATCTGGTACACGAGGCTCGTCACCCACCCGAATGTCGGGCCGTACCAGAAGTACACCAGGGTCCATGCCCCGGCGAAGGTCCCCAGCAACAAGGCCGCCAGGGTCAGCGCTGTCTTGGTCGCGCGCTCCTGAGGCGTGTCGGTTGTCTGGACGCCAATGCCGGCGAGGTGGCTGACGGCGACGGCGACCCGTCGGCGTACCGAATCTTTTCTGATGGCCAACCTCACTCACTCCGCTGTCCGCAACCCGGGGGCCGATTGTTCCAGCGTAGTGGCGGCGTTCGGATCCATCCGGCGGCACCAAGCCGGTGGCCAGTGGCGTCTGGCAGACGAATTCCCTCACGAGGGTGCGATATGCATCCTCATGAGGGAATGCGAAGCGTCTAGCGCTGGACCTCGTCCCTGCCATCGCTGGCCAGGATCTCCTCCTCGACGGCGCCGCCGTAGCCCTCCTTCTGCGGGTCGCCGTGCAGCCCGCCCGACACCGCGTATTCCTCCTCCGGGGAGAGCACGAGGCGGGTGCGGCCGTACAGCGCGAAGATGAGGAGCATGACCACGTAGACAACGGCGATCGCCGCGATCGCCGGCCGGGCCGGCTCGTTGATGAAGAACCCGAAGAAGATCGCGAGCGAGAGGATGCCGGCGATCACCGCACCGGGCACGCCCCAGGGGCTGCGGTAGGGGCGGCTGGCCTTCGGGAACTTGCGGCGCAGGATCACGAACGACGCCATCTGCAGCACGTAGGCGATCACGGCGCCCCAGACGGCGATGTTCAGCACGATCGCCCCGGCGACGCCGGTGGCGCCGCCGAGCGAGTCGACCAGCACGAGGGCGACGAACCCGAATACGGCCCCGACCAGGAGCGCGACCGCCGGGGTCTGCCGTTTGCCGGTCAGGGACAGGAACTTGGGGTAGTAGCCGGCCCGGGACAGGGAGTACATGTTGCGCCCATAGGCGAACATGATGCCCTGCAGCGACGCGAGCAGGCCGACCAGCGCGAACAGGGCCAGCACGGCGGCGGCTCCGTCGCCGACGATCGCGCGGAAGCCGTCGAGCAATGGTTCGCCCGCCGTCCCGATCGCCTCGGCACCCACGATTCCGGTGTTGAGGAAGAGCACGAGCAGACCGGTCACGATGAGCGTGGTCCGGGCGATGAGCCCGGCCCGCGGGATGTCGCGCACGGGGTTGTGCGACTCCTCGGCGGCCAACGGCAGCTCCTCGATGCCGAGGAAGAACCACATCGCGTACGGCAGGGCGAAGAGGATGGGGATCACGCCGTGCGGCAGGAACGCGGTCTGGCCGGCATCCGGGGCGATGTCGAAGAGCTTGTCGACGCTGAACAGCCCGGAGAAGATCGCCATCGCCGAGAACACGAGCAGGATGGCGATCGAGATGATCGAGACGACGATCGCGAATCGGAATGAGATCGCAGCCCCGGCCGAGTTCAGCGCGATGAACACGGCGTACAGGACGATCCACCAGACCCAGGCCGGCATCGAGAACCCGAGCAGTTCGCTGGTGATCCCGTCGGCGTAGGAGGCGGAGAAGTAGACGATCACCGCCGTGGTCGCCACGTACTCGATCGTCTCGGCCAGGCCGGTGACGAAGCCGCCCCACGGCCCCATCGCCGCCCGGGCGAAGGAGTAGGCCCCGCCGGTGTGCGGCATCGCCGACGCCATCTCGCCGATGCTGAAGATCATGCCGTAATACATCACGATCAGCAGGGCGAAGGCGATCAGCATGCCGCCGAAGCCGGCGAAGTCGATGCCGAAGTTCCAGCCGGAGAAGTCGCCGGAGATGACCGCCGCGACGGCGAGCCCCCAGAGCCCCCAGATGCCCGCGCTGCGCCTGAGGCCGCGTTTTTCGAAGTACCCTGCCTCCGCCGTCGTGTACTGCACGCCCGAGACGTTCAAGGTGTCTTTGGACATCCTGGTTTCCTTTACGCTGTGGTTGCGCGCGCCCACCGGGGACCGAACAACGCCGTCAGTATTCTTGGCACGACTATAGAACCCCAATGGTTGCGTGTACATACCTTTGGAAGATTGTTTGCCGCCGGGGGTGGGAAAATACGCCTGCCCCGATCGGGTGTTCTGTGTTCTAATGGTCGACACGTTCACCTTTTGACCGGCTCATCGAGGAGAAGTTCATGACACCCCGCACCGGAAATCTGTCACTGGAAGACCTGGCCGGGCTGGTCGGGGTGGGCGAGATCGACACGGTCATCGTCGCCTTCACCGACATGCAGGGCCGGCTGGTCGGCAAACGGGTCTCCGCCCGGCTGTTCCTCGAGGACGTCGCCAAGCACGGCGCCGAGTGCTGCAACTACCTGCTCGCCGTCGACGTCGAGATGAACACGGTCGACGGCTACGCCATGTCGAGCTGGGAGCACGGCTACGGCGACATGGCCATGATCCCCGACCTCGACACGCTGCGCCGCGCCCCCTGGCTGCCGGGGACCGCCCTCGTCACCGCCGATCTGCACTGGCTCGACGATTCTCCGGTTGTCGCTTCACCGCGGCAGATCCTCAAGGCCCAGCTCGCCCGGCTCGCCGACCGCGGCCTGGTACCGTTCGTCGGCACCGAACTGGAGTTCATGGTCTTCGACGACGACTACCGGGAGGCGTGGAAGAAGGGCTATCGCGACCTGACCCCCGCGACCGACTACAACATCGACTACGCCCTGCTCGCGTCCACCCGGATGGAACCGCTGCTGCGCGACATCCGCAATTCCATGGACGGCGCCGGAATGTACTGCGAGGGGGTCAAGGGCGAGTGCAACCTCGGCCAGCAGGAGATCGCCTTCCGCTACGCCACCGCCCTGGAGACCTGCGACAACCACTCGATCTATAAGAACGGCGCCAAGGAGATCGCCGCCGCCCACGGCAAGAGCCTCACCTTCATGGCCAAGTTCAACGAACGGGAGGGCAACAGCTGCCACATCCACATCAGCCTCCGCGGCGCCGGCGGGGAGGCCGTCTTCGCCGACTCGGCGGCGGACGACGGGATGTCCACACTGTTCCGCCAGTTCATCGCCGGCCAGCTGGCGGTGATGCGGGAACTGACCCTGTTCTCCGCCCCCAACATCAACTCGTACAAACGGTACGTCGAGGGCAGTTTCGCGCCGACCGCGATCGCCTGGGGCTTCGACAACCGCACCTGCGCCCTGCGCGTGGTGGGCCGCGGCCTCGGCATGCGGGTGGAGAACCGCGTCCCCGGCGGCGACGTCAACCAATACCTTGCCGTGAGCGCCCTGATCGCGGCCGGCCTGTACGGCATCGAGAACAAGCTGGAACTCGAGGATGCCTTCACCGGCAACGCGTACGGCAGCGACGCCGTGCGGGTGCCGTCGTCGCTGCGAGAGGCCACCGCCCTGTTCGCGACGTCCGTCGTGGCCCGGGAGGCGTTCGGCGACGACGTCGTCGACCACTACCTCAACAACGCGAGGATCGAACTGTCGGCGTACGACGCGGCGGTGACCGACTGGGAGCGGGTGCGCGGCTTTGAGCGCCTCTGACTCGGCCCCGTCCCGCCCGCTGATTGGCCTGACCACCTACCTCGAGCAGTCCCGCACCGGCGTCTGGGACGTGCCGGCCGCGTTCCTGCCCCGGGTCTACTTCGACTCGGTGATCCGCGCCGGCGGCATCGCCGTGCTGCTGCCGCCCCAGCCTGCCGATCCGGCATCCGTCGGCCGGGTGCTCGACGGTCTCGACGGCCTCGTCGTCACCGGCGGCAAGGACGTCGACCCGGCGCGGTACGGCCAGGCGGCACACCCGGCCACCGACGAGCCCCGGCCCGACCGCGACGCCTGGGAGGACGAACTGCTCCGGCAGGCGATCGCCCGGCGCCTGCCGTTCCTCGGCATCTGCCGCGGCGCCCAGTTGCTGAACGTGGCGCTCGGCGGAACCCTGCACCAGCACCTGCCCGACGTCGTCGGCCACGGCGACTACCAGGCCGGGGAGGGCGTGTTCAACACCGTCGACGTCAGGGTCGAGCCGCAGTCACGGCTGCACGGCCTGTTCGACGCCCTGGCCGGGCCGCACAGTGTGCCGGTGTACCACCACCAGTCGATCGACGCGCTCGGCGACGGCCTCGTCGTGACCGCCCGCACCGGCGACGGGGTGATCCAGGCCGTCGAGCTCCCGGCCGTGCCGTTCGGGGTGGCCGTGCAATGGCACCCCGAGCAGTCGGCCGACGACCTGCGCCTGTTCACCGGGCTCGTCCAGGCGGCCGACCGGTACCGCACCGGCGCCGACCACACCGGACGCGACCACACCAGCGCCGACCACACCAGCCACGGCCGAAGGGAACCCTCGTGAGCAGCTACACCGTCATCAACCCGGCCGACGAGACCGAGGTCGCGGTGGTCGAGCACCTCGACCAGGACGCCACCGACGAGGCCGTCGCCCGAGCCGTGGACGCGCAGAGGCGCTGGGCGCCCGTCGCCCCCGCCGACAAGGCCGCCATCCTGCGCCGGTTCGCGGAGGCGGTGGACGGCGACCGGGAGAACCTCGCCCGGATCGAGGTCGCCAACTCCGGGCATCCGATCGGCCAGGCCCGCTGGGAGGCCGGCCACGTGCGCGACGTGCTCTCCTACTACTCCGCGGCGCCCGAGCGGATGTTCGGCCGGCAGATCCCGGTGGCCGGCGGCCTCGACGTGACGTTCAACGAGCCGCTCGGCGTGGTCGGGATCATCACCCCCTGGAACTTCCCGATGACGATCGCCGCCTGGGGCTTCGCCCCGGCCCTCGCGGCCGGCAACGCCGTGCTGCTCAAGCCCGCCGAGTGGACGCCGCTGTCCAGCATCCGCCTGGGCGAACTGGCCATGGAGGCCGGCCTGCCCGACGGGCTGTTCCAGGTGCTTCCCGGGCGCGGGTCGGTGATCGGCGAACGGTTCGTCACCCACCCGGCCGTGCGCAAGATCGTCTTCACCGGGTCCACCGCGGTCGGCAAACGGATCATGGCCGGCTGCGCGGAGCAGGTCAAACGGGTCACCCTCGAACTCGGCGGCAAGAGCGCCAACATCGTCTTCGCCGACTCCGACCTGGAGAAGGCGGCCGCGACGGCGCCGTACGGCGTGTTCGAGAACGCGGGCCAGGACTGTTGCGCGCGCAGCCGCATCCTGGTCGAACGCGGCGTCTACGACCGGTTCATGGAACTGCTCGAACCGGCGGTGGCGGGGGTGCGGGTCGGCGACCCGGCCGATCCGGCCACCGAGATGGGTCCGCTCGTATCGAAAGGCCACCTCGCCGCCGTGGCCGCGTTCGTGCCGGACGGCTCCCCCGTCGCGTTCCGCGGCTCCGTGCCGGACGGGCCGGGGTTCTGGTTCCCGCCGACCGTGCTCACCCCGGCGTCCCGCAGCGACCGCACCGTCACGGAGGAGATCTTCGGGCCGGTCGTCACCGTGCTCCCCTTCGACGACGAGGCCGACGCCGTGCGCCTGGCCAACGACACCGAGTACGGGCTGTCCGGCTCGATCTGGACCAGGGACGTCGGCCGGGCCATCCGGGTCGCCCGTGCCGTCGAATCCGGCAACCTCTCGGTCAACTCGCACTCCTCGGTGCGCTACTCGACCCCGTTCGGCGGGTTCAAGCAGTCCGGCCTCGGCCGTGAACTGGGCCCGGATGCCCCGCTCAATTTCACCGAGACGAAGAACGTCTTCATCGCCGTCGACTGAGTTCTCAGCCAGCAGCAACCCCGCAGTCCCGGTCACAGCCCATCGAAGGAGCAACCCATGAGCAGCATCACCCCCATCGACCTCACCAGGCGGCTCGCCGGCAAGGTGGCCGTCGTCACCGGCGGCGCCAGCGGCATCGGCCTGGCCACCGCGCGGCGGTTCGCCGCGGAGGGTGCCACCGTGGTGATCGGCGACCTCGACGAGAAGTCGGGGCTCACGGCGGCCGAACTCGTCGACGGCCTGTTCGTGCGGGTCGACGTGACGAACGAGGACGAGGTCAACGCGCTCTTCGACACCGTCTACCTCACCTACGGGTCCGTCGACGTGGCGTTCAACAACGCCGGGATCTCCCCGCCCGACGACGACTCGATCGAGACGACCGAGCTGCCGGCCTGGCAGAAGGTGCAGGACGTCAACCTCAAGTCGGTCTACCTCTGCTGCCGGGCCGCGCTCCGCTACATGGTCAGGCAGGGCAGCGGGTCGATCATCAACACGGCGTCGTTCGTGGCCGTGCTCGGCTCGGCGACCAGCCAGATCTCGTACACCGCATCGAAGGGCGGCGTGCTCGCGATGAGCCGCGAGCTGGGCGTGCAGTTCGCCCGACAGGGCATCCGGGTGAATGCGCTCTGTCCGGGGCCGGTGAACACCCCGCTGCTACAGGAGCTCTTCGCGAAGGACCCGGACCGGGCCGCCCGGCGCCTCGTGCACATCCCGGTCGGGCGTTTCGCCGAACCGGAGGAGCTCGCGGCCGCCGTCGCGTTCCTGGCCAGCGACGACTCGTCCTTCATCACCGGCTCCACCTTCCTGGTCGACGGCGGCATCAGCTCGGCCTACGTGACGCCGGTCTGAGCCGGAACGTGGTGGACTGGAAGCCCCGGTGACCCGGGAACACGCGTGACAGCAGGGACAAGACCATGATCGACGACCAGCCAGGCCTGGACAGCGGGCTGCTGCTGCGCCCCGTGCACAGCGGCAACGCGTTCGAGGAGACCGTGCAGCGGCTGTTGCAGACCGTGCGTCTGGGCCTGATCGCGCCGGGTGAGCGGCTGCCGGCCGAACGGGAGCTCTCCGCCATGCTGGCGGTGAGCAGGGACACCCTGCGGGATGCGATCGCCTCCCTCGCGGAGGCCGGCTACCTCGTCTCCCGGCGCGGCCGCTACGGCGGGACCTTCGTCAGCGACGAGCTGCCGCTGCAGACGCCGGGGGTCGACGCCGGCGGCGAGCTGGTGGCCCGGCGCAAGATCGGCGCGGCGGAGATCGAGGACGCCCTGGCGCTGCGGGAGATCCTCGAGGTCGGCGCCGCCCGGCACGCGGCCGGCCGCGCCCTGACGCCGGGCGAGCGGGAGGTGCTCTGGAAGAGCCTGAGCGACTCGATCGGGGCGGCCGGCGAGGACTACCGCCGGCTGGATTCCCGGCTGCACCTGACCATCGGCGAACTGGCCGGGTCGCCGTCCCTTGTGCCGCTGCTGGCGGAAGTGCGGATGCGGGTGAACGAGCTGCTCGACCACATCCCGTCGCTCGGGCCGAACATCGCCCACTCGGATGTCCAGCACGAGCAGATCGTCACGGCGATCCTGACCGGCCGGGCGGACGCGGCCGCGCAGGCGATGACCGAGCACCTGGCCGGTACGGCCCTGCTCCTGCGCGGCTTCCTGGAATAGCCCGCCACCGCCGGTGAATGAGCCTTCCGATAAGTGGCGTTCCGAATTCAGGCGTCGTGCCCGGACCGGTGCGACGGATGCCTTCCCGGGCGCCTCATTCGACCTGGTCTCCTGAATTCGGAACCGGGGTCGACCAGCGGGTGCGGCTCGCTAGATCACGAACGCGAACGGCAGCAACGCGAGGCCGAACCCGAGGGCGACGAGCACGACGATGAGGGTGCCGGCGAGCATCACCGCGTTGAGCACGACGCCCCACAGAGCCATGGTGCGCGCCTGCGGTTCCCGGCCGAGGGCGAGGATGCCGGTGATCAGCCCGGCGAGCGGGGCCACGAACGTCCAGCCGGCCAGGATCGAGACCAGTCCGAGCACGAGGCTCGACACCGCAAGGGGGCTGCTCGGGACGGCCGTCTGGGGGCCGGCCGGTGCCGGCTGGGGGACTGACACCGGCGCCTGGTCCGGGGCGATGGTTGACATGGGTGATGCTCCTTCTGGTTGGGAGAGCCACAACTGCGGCTCTCCCCATCACGTTACGGTCGCCCCGGAGGGTCGACCATGGGGTTAGCCCCCGAATCGGACCGGGGGCTCCCGGCGATCAGGCGCCGAGCAGCGCCTGGATCGGACCGCGCACGAAGTAGACCAGGAACCCGGCCGCGACGATCCAGAGCAGCGGGCTGATCTCCCTGGCCTTGCCGGAGAACGAACGCACCAGCACCCAGCCGACGAAGCCCGCGCCGATGCCGTTGGCGATCGAGTAGGTGAGCGGCATCACGATGATCGTGAGGAACACCGGGAAGACGATCGAGAACTCGGAGAAGTCGATGAAGCGGATCTGCGACACCATCATCGCCCCGACGATCACGAGGGCGGCCGCGGCGACCTCGAGCGGCACGATCTGGGTGAGCGGCGTGAAGAACATCGCGGCCAGGAATAGCGCGCCGGTGACCACATTGGCCAGGCCGGTGCGGGCACCCTCGCCGATGCCGGCGCCGGACTCGATGAACACGGTATTCGACGAGCCGGAGGTGGCCCCGCCCATGACGGCGCCGACGCCCTCGACGATCAGCGCGGACTTGAGACGGGGGAAGTTGCCCTTGTCGTCGGCGAGCCCGGCCTCATTGGCCAGCCCGGTCATGGTGCCCATCGCGTCGAAGAAGTTGGTGAAGACGAGGGTGAAGACCAGCATCATCGCGGCGAGCACGCCGATCCGGTCGAAAGCGCCGAAGCTGACCTGGCCGATCAGGCCGAGGTCGGGCAGGGCGACGACGGTGGTCGGCAGCACTGGCGCATTGAGGCTCCAGCCGTCGGGGTTCTGGCCGAGCGACGGGCCGACCTTGAAGATGGCCTCGAGGATGACGGCGATGATCGTGGTGCCGACGATGCCGATCAGCAGCGCGGCCTTAACCTTGCGGGCGACCAGGATGCCGAGGATGATCAGGCCGACCACGAACACGGTCGTGGGCAGGCTGACGATCGAGCCGTTGTCGCCGAGCTGCACCGGCGGGGAGGCCGTGCCGCTGGAGCGCACGAAGCCGGAGTCGACCAGGCCGATGAAGGCGATGAACAGGCCGATGCCCACGGTGATGGCGATCTTGAGCTGGCGCGGGACCGCGTTGAAGATGAGTTCCCGCAGCCCGGTGGAGGCGAGCAGCACGATGATGAGCCCGTTGATCAGCACGAGGCCCATCGCCTCCGGCCAGGTGACCTGGCCGACGACGCTGACCGCGAGGAACGAGTTGATGCCGAGGCCGGCGGCGAAACCAAACGGCAGCCGGGCGATCACGCCGAAGAGGATCGTCATGACGCCGGCGGTGAGGGCGGTGACGGCCGCGACCTGCGCGTTGGGCAGCCAGCCGCCGACGATGTCGACCGACGCCTGGTCGGCACTGAAGCCGCCGAGGATGAGCGGGTTCAGGATCACGATGTAGGCCATCGTGACGAAGGTGACCAGTCCGCCACGGATTTCCCTGCCCCAGGTGGAACCCCGGCCCGTGATCTCGAAGTAGCGGTCGAGCCTGGCCTTCGCGCCCGGCTTCGGGGTGGACTCGGTTGATGTGTGGGTCTCTGTTGCAGAAATGGTGTGCTCCTGGTGTCCGACTCAGCGTATTTTCAGTTCCCAAGTTTACGGCCAGCGGGTGGGCACGCCGGACGCTGCACCGCGCAGGGCTCAGCCACGGGCTCAGACGTGGGGCACGAACTTGCCCCAGGCAACCCGGCGGTCGCCCAGCGGATCGGATTCGACCCGGTCGACGGCGTCGATGATGAGCGTGCGGCGGCGGGCCTCGTCGTAGGGCGGCCACGCCGCATCCGGCTCCCCCGTGGCGGCGAAGGCGAGCCACCGGCGTTGCATCCTCGCGCCGATCGCCGCGAACTCCCGGCGCCCGCCGAGCGCGGTCATCGACCGGCCGAACCAGCCGTCGAGCCGGTCGAACAGGGGGAAGAGTTCCAGGCCGTGCGTGGCGTCGAGGCCGAGCAGCCGCACCAGCCGGGGCGCCGCGTCGAAGCGGTAGAAGTGGACCGGCGCGTACCGGGAATGCCGCTCCCCCACCTTGACGCTGGGGTACCAGAACGAGAAGTCGCCGCCGAAGTCGAGCGCCGGCCGCAGCGCGGGGATGCCGGGGTACTGCGCCTTGAGCGCCCGGCGGGCCTTCTTCTTGGTGTTGACGAAGATTGCGCTGATTCGTTTCGGGGTGGTCGCGAGGATGTCGATCCGGCCGCTGAACAGCGACCCCTCCCGCGCGTTCGTGCCGATGATCAGCGGAATCCGGTGGGCGCGGCCGTCCCGGAACGCGTCAAGCGGCCGCTCGGGCAGGAATGTCCCGTCGATCACCGGCGACAGCGGGATGGTGCCGGGGTATCGGTCGGGGGCGCGCAGGGTGAGCTCGGTGGTCGCCGCCGCGAGCACGGCCGGGTCGACGGCCAGGAGCAGGGAGGCCGCGTCGGCGGCGGCTCCCTCGGCCGCCGCGCCGCCCGGGCCCTGGCCCGCGGCGCGGCGGAGGATCTCGACGAAGTCGCGGGCCCACTCCCCGGACTGCTCCGGCAGGTAGACGGCGTTCGGCGGGGCGCTCTGCGCGATCGCTCGCTGGAACAGCCCGGCGGCGCTCGGCACGGTCATCAGGGTCGTCACGGCGTTGCCACCGGCCGACTCGCCGAACAGGGTGACGGCATCCGGGTCGCCGCCGAACCGACGGATGTTCTCCCGCACCCACCGGAGGGCGGCAACCTGGTCGCGCAGCCCGAGATTGTTCTCGAACGGGCGCTCGGCGCTGCCGTACCGGCTGAAGTCGAGGTAGCCCAGGGCGCCCAGGCGGTAGTTCAGGCTGACGTAGAGCACCCCGCCGCGGCGCACGAGCCCCTCGCCCTGCCTGGGCACCTCGCGGGAGGATCCGACGCTGTAGGCGCCGCCGTGGATGAACACCATCACCGGTCGGAGATTGTCGGGGTCGACGGGGGCGTCGGGGGCGATCACGTTCAGGTTCAGGCAGTCCTCGCCCTGCGGGATCCTCGGGTGCGCGCCGATGAACTGGCCGCGGTGGCTCTGCGGCGCGACCGGCCCCCAGCGCTGCGCGTCGCGCACGCCCGGCCAGGGCTGAGCCGGCCGCGGCGCCCGGAAGC
>NZ_SOHH01000021.1 GCF_004403515.1 Cryobacterium fucosi
CCCGAGCCTCCGCCTCCGCCCCCGCCGGAGCCGGAGCCCTGGCCGGCCGCGGCCTGCGCCGCGGCTGCTTCCGCGGCCCGCGCCGCCTCCGCCTGTTGCTTCGTGTATGCCTCGTCCGCGGCGACACCGGCCAGATAGGAACGCTCGGTTTCCGCCGTGGAATTCTTCAGGCTGGCGAGCTGGGCGACCAGCACCTCGGCCGTTGCCGCCTGCACGGCCAGCTGCTCGTCGGCGGTGCGCTGGGCGGTCGCCGCAGCGGCCGCCCGGTTCTGTGCTGTCCTGGCCAGTCGATCACGCTCGGCGGCCGCCGCGGCCGCCTCCTTCGAGGCGCTCTGCACCAGATTGGCCTGCGTGAGGGCCCGTTGCTGGATGCCGGCGGTGGTCTCGCCGAGGCGCGTCGTGACGCCCAGTTGGAAGAGCAGGTCGTCGGCGCCACCGTCGGCGGAGAGGAGCAGCCGGGTGACGATTCCGCCCGATCCGGCCCGGTAGAGCTGCGCCCCGATCCGCCCGAGCTGATCGTCTGCCGCCGACGCCTTCTCCGAGGCGACGGCCAGTCGAGCGGAGAGCACCCCGGCGCGCGCGGTGGCCCTCGCCGAGTCGGCCTGGGCCGTGGCGGCCGCGCCGTTGGCGACGATGGCCGCGTCGCCGAGGCTCGCGACAGTGGCCTCCAGCCCGGACAGCAGTGCGGTGATCCGCACGACCGCGGCCTGGGTCGTTGCCGTGGTGCTCCGCGCCGCCTCGACATCCGCCCAGCTCGGATAGGTCTCCTCGGCCCAGGCCGGCCACCGGCACTCACGCAACGAGCGCCAGCCGCCGGTCGACCCGGAGGCCGTCGCCATCGACGGAGACGCTCACCTCTCCCCCGGACTCCAGCTCGTTGGCCGAGCCGAAGCCGTTGCCGGCCCCGTCCGTCACGGTAGCGAAGCCCAGGGCCCCGCTGCGGCTCGCCAGGAACTCGGAACCGAGGTTCGAGGTCATGATCACGACCGTGTTGCGGAAGTCCGCCGTGCGTCCCTGGCCATCGGTGAGGTGCCCGTCGTCGAGCACTTGCAGCAGCAGGTTGAAAATGTCGGGGTGCGCCTTCTCGATCTCGTCGAGGAGCACGACCGAGTACGGGTTCCGCCGCTCGCGCTCGGTCAGCTGCCCTGCCTCGTCGTAGCCGACGTAGCCGGGAGGGGCGCCGACGAGCATGCTCACGGTGTGACGCTCGCTGAACTCGCTCACGTCGAACCGCAGCATGGCGTTCTGGTCGCCGAACAGCGACTCCGCGAGGGCCTTGGCCAGTTCGGTCTTGCCGACGCCGGTCGGGCCGAGGAACAGGAAGCTGCCGACAGGCCGGCGGGCGTCGCCCATAGCCGTGCGGTTGCGCCGCACGGCTTTCGCGATCCCCGTCACCGCGTTTCGCCGGCACCTCCGTCGCCGGCACCTCCGTCGCCGACCACGGTGTGCAGCTCGTCGATGAAGACGATGAGCTCGTCGGTGCGCGCGCTGATCTCATCCATCGTCTTGGTCAGGCGTTCCTCGAAGTCGCCGCGATACCGGGCGCCGGCGAGCATGGCGGGAAGGTCGAGCGCGATCACGCGCTTCTTCCGGAGCTGTTCCGGGACCGTCCCGTCGTCGATGGCCTGGGCCAGCCCCTCGACGATCGCGGTCTTGCCGACCCCGGCCTCGCCGATCAGCACTGGTGCGGGCCTCGCAGCGCCCGCAGCGCGGACGGGTGAGCGAGGCGTCGGCGTCGGCGCGCAGCACGGATTTCTCCGGGGTGGCGCTGCTCGGCGGCTTTCGCAATGGCGCCCGGATCGGACCCGGCTCGGCCTGGGCGAGCACCTCGTGGGTGCGGCGACTGAGAAGCCGGGTGATGTCGATGGGACGCGCCGACGGGGCGACGGGCTGGCCCTGCAGGTAGCGGGCAATGAATTCGTCGAACGAACCGCTGTCGGACCCTTCTGGACCAGGAAATGCAGGCATGTGACCTACCGGGCATCCTGATTTCATTCCCGGGGTTGCCCTCGAATCCGCCATGACACCGGGACGCGATCTCGGCGTCGGGGAGAGTGTGGTGGACTGGGCACACCCGCTCAAGACCGGAAGAGAAGTGACACGATGAAGCTCTCCGACATCAATCCGCCCACACGGAGCTTTTCGCGCTGGCTCACCGAGGAGGAGATCGGCCAGGTGCTCGCCAGCGACCGAGGCTGGAGGCTCGCCCCGGACGGCAGCGTCATCGCCGGCAAGCTCCGCAAGACGGTCATCGCTGCGTCGCTGACCGAGCTCGGCGGCGCCGCCCTGGCCAACCGGTGGACGAGCCGGGCCGCCGCGCCGGGCAGCGACGGAAGCGGTCCGACCCACATCATGTGGGGCGTGTTCAACGCCCGCACCGACGCCGACGTCGCCGCCGCCATCGCCGGGCGGTCCTGAACGATGGCCCGTCCGGCCACCGGCAACAGGCACACTCCGACGTCCCTCCCCCGCACGGTCGGGCGTTGGGTGCTGGGCGCATTCCTGCTCCTGGCCGGGATCAGCCACCTGGGCTGGAACCGGGAGGCGTTCCTGGCCCAGGTGCCGCAGTGGCTTCCGCTGGGCGGCGACTTCGTCGTCATCGCGTCCGGCCTGGTCGAGATCGCCCTGGGCGCGGCCTTGCTCGCACTGCCCCGATGGCGCGTGCCCGCAGGCTGGATCGTCGCCGCGTTCTTCGTGGCAGTCTTCCCTGGCAACATCTCCCAGTTCGCTACGGGCACAGACTCGTTCGGGCTGAATTCCGACCTGAGCCGGGGCATCCGGCTGGCCTTCCAGCCCCTCCTGGTGCTCTGGGCGTTGTGGTCCACCGGGGCCTGGCAGGCGCTGCGTTCGGCCAGGTCGTCCCGGCGGCGCTGAACCGGACTCCCAGTCCCTTGCCAGCATCACGGATACCCCATGGGGTATCGTGAATGGGACAGCTGAACGAGAGGGAACATCGGATGTGCCGAGCAGTGACATGTAAGAAGTGCGGAAAGACAACCTGGGCCGGGTGCGGACAGCACGTCGACCAGGTGATGCGAGGGGTACCAGGCGCGCAGCGCTGCCGTGGGCACGAGAACGAGCCATCGACCAAGGGATTCTTCGCCCGGCTGTTCTCCGGCCGCTGAGCCGACTTCCGGGTGGATCGCGGTGCTCGCGCGCTGGAGCGCCGCGCCGGCGATCAGTAGTCGCTGGTCTCCGAACCGGTCTTCTCGGCATGCTTGAGTCTGAGGACGGCGAGGTCGATGCTCACGAACACCTCGGTGCGGGCGGCCCGCCGGTCCTCGTAGTCCGGGTCCCGGTCGTCGATCGCAAGCCGGACCAGCTTCGCCGACACCGCGGCACGGATCTCGTCGCTGGCGGCCCGCCGGGCCCGCTCGACGATGCGGGCCACGTGCCGGTCGTCCTCGGCCACGGCCCGCAGGGCGATCGAGAGTCGTTCGTGCACCCGGCGTCGAAGCCGAAGCTGGCTGATATCGGCGTGCTGGTCCTCGGTGAGATCGGTGGTCCACCTGGACCGGGTCAGTGTCTTCCGGAGGCGGCGCACCCGCCGCGCGTAGGAGTCGTTCTGGCGGATGAGCACGTCCAGCTCGTTCCGGGCGGCGTCCGCATACGTTTCCGGATCGTAGTCGGCGTGCTCCCTGAGGGCGCCGATGATGATCTCGTTCTTGACCGCCATCCGCACGGCGGACAGCGCGATGAAGAGGCCCTCGTCGACCATCGCGGCAATCTTTGACACATCACTTCCTCACCCGATGGAACCGAGCCTACCGGCAGGGGCACCGGCTCTCCACCGGGCCGCCGATGCCGTCCCGGCTCACCCCGCCGCGGGAACCGGCGAGGACAGCGCGGTGATGTAGGAGTACCCGGTGTTGTTGTTCTTGGTCATCGACAGCACGAGTTCCATGTGCGGCTCGAGGGCGGTGACCTTGTCGAGGGGCGAGCCGACGATGAGCTGGAAACCCAGCCCCTTCCAGGCGGCGACGGCCCGACCGGCGAACTCCGAGTCGGACTTGACGAAGCCCTCGTCGAGGAAGACCGGCGCGAAACGCGGCCGGGTGCGGCTCTCGTCGCCGAGCTGGAACCGGAGCGCAGCGCCGACGACGAACGCGACCAGTTCCTGCGACTCGCCGCCGCTCTTGCCGCCGAGGGAGGAGTAGGTGCTGACCTCCACCCCATCAGGGGTGATCCGCACCGCGGTGATCTCCACGTGCTTGCGCACGTCGAGAAGCAGGTCCCGCTGCGACTCGGTGCGCGTGCCGCCCTCCGGTCGCCGGATCCGGTTCATGAAGGCCTGCAACCGGGCGAACCGGCCCTCGGTCTGCTCGTCGCTGAAATCCTCGGTGGAGCCGGAGGAGAGCATCTTGAGTTCCGTGCGGAACGCCGCCTGGTCGTCGCGGTGGAGCCGACGCAGCGTGATCCTCAGGCGGTCCCTGCCCGCGCCGAACGGCAGGGTGGTGAGAATCTCGTTGATCGGCTGCAGCCGGTCCTCGATCTCCTCGATGGCGGTGTTGAACGCGCCGATGAGCGGCACGAGGTCCTGCCCGCTCCAGGACGAGAGCCGACGCTTCCATTCCTGGCGTCGTTCGTGCAGGCCCAGCGTGTACACGGCGTCGAGGATGTCGCGGTAGCTCGTGTACGAATCCAGCGACACACCGATGTTCGGGTCGGGCCACCGGGTCTGGAAGGTCTCGAAGATGCGAAGCAGCGAGTCCCTGGCGTTCACGGCATTTCCCCGGTCCTGGACCGACTGTTCGGTGAGTCGTTCGCGCAGCCGTTTCACCCCGCCTTCGAACGCGGCCAGGTCGCCCTGGTCGCCCACGGCTGCGAACTGGGCATCGAGATGCGCGGAATGCTCCTCCGACAGGGTGACGGATGCCGCAGTCGCCATCCGGTCCAGCCGGTCGCTCACGGCGTCCTGCCGGTCCACGATCCCGGTCTGCTCGGCTCGGAGCAGCTGAGCCCGGGCGTCGGCGGAGTGCTTCCGTTTCTGGGCGGCGTCGAGCTCGGCCCCGAGGCGTTTCTCCTCGTCGCCGAGGGCGCGGAGCAGGTCACTGTCGGCCAGCACCCGTTCCGACTGGGCTTCCTTGTCCCTGATCCGGGATTCCGCGGCGGCGACGTCGATGGCCGGCCAGGCGGTGTCGAGCACGAACTGGTGGGCGCTTCGGAGGTCCTGATGGGCGGCCAGGCGGGCGGCCAGAGCGGATGCCTCGGCCGCGAATGCGTCCGCGGTCCCGGTCAGACGGGCGAGCTCGGAGGCGATCTCGTCGAGCCGGACCCGGCTGGAGAAGCCGATGATGGACTTCTGGTCGGAGTTCCACCCATGGGAACCGCGCTTGCCGTTGCGGTTCTGGCCGCTCATCGTCACCCGTGGCCCGTCGCCGACCAGGTCGGCAGGGGTGGCGACGCACAGTGCGTCGAGGTTCGACGCCCGGGCCCGGTCCCGCACCCAGCCGCTGAAAGGCGAGTCCGTGAAGACGAGTTTTCCGGAGACGAAGCGCGGGTCGCCGGCCAGGTCCTGGTGTGCCCGCAGCCTCACCCCCTCGAAGTGGATTCTCACCGGGATCCGGAGCGGGTCGATGGCTTCGCCGAGTGCCCGGAGGCGCGTCTCGTCGACGAGCATGACCCGCACGACGGAGGCCAGGGTCACCTCGGCGGCCTGGCGCCACGCCTCCTCGCCCGGCGCGATGTCGATGAGTTCGGCCACGAAGGGCAGCTCGGCGGCCGGGATCCCGGCGGCCTCGGCGATCATCAGCCGCGCATTGTGCAGGTGCTGCGGAACCAGGCTCTGGCGTCCGGTGAGGAAGTCCCGCTCCTGTTTCACGGTTCGGATCTGTTCCTCGACCGGATAGGACCGGCGCTGGAGGGCCAGCCGCTCCCCGTCGAGGTCCTTCTCCGCCGCGTCGAACCGGGCCAGGAAGTGCTCGGCGGCACCCTGCGCCTGGCCGAAGTCGTGCCGACTGTCGATCTCGACGGCCAGGGCCCGGCTGCGCTCGTCGAACCTCGCGCGCTCCGCTGCCACGTCGTCGCGCTTGTCGCGGAGCAGGCCGAGCTCGACCTGCAGGCTGACGAGGACGTCGCCGCCGTTCTCCCGCTGCTGGTGCTGGAGGCCGGCGATCCTGGCCTTGAGGTCCGTCTCGGCGTCCCGCGCCTCTGTCAGCGCCACCTGGTTGTCGCGCCGCTCGGCCCCGTTGGCGTCGGCGGCGCCCTCGAGCAGGCCCCGTTCGGTCTGCAGCTGCCAGAGCACGAAGGGAGTGTCACCGGTGCGGTGCACCCCGAACCTGTCGACGAGGTCCGCCTTCTCGGTCGACGTCTCGTAGGCCTGGTGCAGCTCGGGCAGACGCTCGAGCACGCGGGCCTTCTGCGCCTCGGTGACCATGGCCCCATAGGAGCGTTCGAGGTCTTCGAAGTGGTCGACGGCCTTGTCGGCCGCGGCGAAGGTCGCAGGTTCCTCCAGCACCATGGACTTGTAGAGACCGTCGACGGTCTTGACCTGCTGGCCGGCCTGGATCCGGGCGAGCAGGCGAAGCGCCTTGCCGCCCTCGCCGTTCGCGCCGATCCCGAGCCGGGTGTACAGGGTCTGGGCGAACGCCGCGTAGGTGTCGAAGACCGCCAGCTCGGGGAAACGTGCCTTCATGGCCCGTTTGTCGAACCGGGTCTCGGTGACCTCCGACAGGTCCCGCAGGTCGAGCGCACCGTCGGTGGTGGCCATCTTCATGGTGATGTCGGCGAACTTGTTCGCCCCGCGGGGCACGAAGTAGGCGCGCAGCGCGGTGAAGCGGCGCCGGTTGTCGTCGATGAAGGTCATCGCCACCGCACCCCAGGTGGACGCGTCCGCGCCGCGCAGCACCTGGTCCTGCAGCCGGCCGGTGCCGGCCTCACGGTTGGAGTCGGTCTTGCCGCGGAGGTAGGTCATCAGGTTCCGCTGGTCGACGCTGCGCGCCCGGCCGGAGCCGGCGTCGTTGGACGCCCCGTTGAAGGGAGTGTCCGACGGCATCATCAGCGCCAGGTACGCGTCGAGGAGGCTGCTCTTGCCGGTGCCGGAGGCGCCGGAGACGAGGGTGGCCTCGCGGGCGAAGGTCACCTCGTGGTGGCCGTGGAAGCCACCCCAGTTGACCATCTGGAACGACTCGGCGCGCCACTGGGTGGTGCCCTCGGTGAGTCCGTCCACGTAGAACAAGGGGGAATCGCTCATGGCCTGGCCTCCAGGCTGGACTCGGTGCCGTCGTCCGGCACGCTCGGTTCGTCACCGTTCTGCAGGACCAGCCACTCCAGCAGCTCGCCCAGCCGCTCAACGGGCAGGAGGACCTCGATCACCGCGGAAATGCGGAACCGGTCGGGATCACTCGTCTTCAGGAGCACCCGCGCCTTGGCCAGGCTCTCCACCGCGGCGGCGGCCTTGCGGGCGTCGCCGGAGCGGTCGGTGGCGTGCTCCGGGCGGAAATGGGCCACGTTGTCGACCAGGTTGTCGCGGTCGACGATCACGATCTCGTGGCCGTCCGCTCGCTCGCTACGGAATCGCTGTCGCAGCAGCACGAGCAGGATCGTCTCCTCCCGGGTGTAGGAGACGTCGTGCAGGAGGGTCGGGAACCGATCGCCGCCCTCGGCGACGGCCTGCCTCTTGAACGCCACCTCGTAGTGCCGGTCGACGTGCAGGTCGAGGAAGACATCGTTGAGTCGCGACTTCAGCAGGCCCTCCGAGTGCAGGAGGGTGCGCCACTCCGCCGGCTGCAGCGCCGCGGAGATGTACCGGTGCTTGAGCAGCAGCACGAGGGTCCTGCGCTGTTCGAGGGTGAGCCCGCCTGCGTCGCCCTCGAACAGGGAGAGGCTGTGCACGTCGCCCTCCTCCCGCGGTTCCTCTTCGGCGGCGCGGTCATCGGTCCAGGCGTCAGTCATCATCGGGTCCATAGTTCAGGGCGGACAGCGCCGCCGTTTCGTCATCGTTCAGGATGATGCGGGGCACGTCGAAGGAGCGGCTGGAGCCGTCCGGACGCACGGTCTCGAACGTCTCGAAGGCGTCGGCCCGGTGCACGGCGTCGATCTGGGTGGCGATCTGCAGCATCCCGAGGATCTCCACCGGGCGGCGCATGCCCGCGGCGAGCTTGTTGAATGCGTCGCCGACGGATGCCGCGCCTCCGCGACCGAGGGCGCTCACCAGGGCGTCGCGCATCTCGCCGAGCAGCGGCCCGCCCTGTTGGCGCATCTCGTCGAGGCTCGGCGGCTCCGGCGCGTCGTCGGAGACGTCTTCGAGGGCGGGCGGCGGGCGGTGCAGGACCGGGTCGTAGAAGCGCTCCCGGAGGTGTTCGACGTCGAGCGTGCCCGGCATGAGTTCGGCGGTGACCGTGCTGCGGGGCCCGGCGGTCTGCATCCAGGTCGCGAGTTCCTTGTTGATTTCGCGGAGCAGGCGTTCCAGTTCGCGGTCCTTCACGACGTCGTGGTTGACGATGTGCTCCCGCAGCGTGGTGGTGAGCCCGTTCCGCTGGGTCAGCACGTCGTCGATGCCCTTGCGGATCAGGCCGACGGTGCCCATCAGTCCGCGCCGTTCGGTGGAGCTGAGTTCGAGGGCGAACGGGTGCAACAGGATGGTTTCGAGGTCGTTCTTCAGGTCTGCGAGGAGCGAGTCGTTGCGCAGGAGGGTGAAGGCCCCCTCGAAGGCGCGACCCTCCGGGGTCGACGACATCAGCGCATCCGTCTTCGACAGGTACTCGTCGAGCACCTCGCCGATCGGGCGATCCTCGCTGCGGAAGTCGTTGACGATCTGCCGGTGCATCCCGGCGACGGATTCCTCGACGCGTTTGAAGTCGCTCGGCAACGCCGTGATCAGGTCGACGAGGTTGGCGTAGCCCTCGCGCATCGCCTCGTTCGACACCTCGGCGATCTCACCGCCGGCGGCGAGGCGGTCACGCTCGCTCCGTTTCTCGGCGATCTCCTGGTCCAGCCGACGGATGCGTTCCGCCCGGTCGGGATTGGCCTGGGTGGCGCGGTGACGCACGGTGTCGACGATCGTGGTGAGCCGGGACTCGCTGATCAGGGCGCGGTCACGGGACAGGCTCTCGACCAGGAGCAGCGCCTCGAGGGCGTGCGAGGTGAGAGAGTACTGCTCCTCGTCGCCCTCCCCCGTCTCCCGGTAGAGCCACTGGTCGTTCATCCACTGCACGCAGAGCGCGCGGCCGTTCCTGCCAGGCACCTCGCTGCCGACGGTGCGGAGGTCTGCCAGGTAGGCGTCGACCTGGGCGTGCAGCCGGTCGGCCTGCACGCTGCGCCGGTCCCGGCTGAAGGAGGACTTGAACACGGCCAGAACGAACGGGGCCCACTTGCGATCCAGCAGGCGAAGGGTGGGTTTGTCGAACGCTTCGCGCACCCGCGCCAGTTCACCCGCAATTTCACTCATCCTGCGACCAATCATCCCATCCTCCGCTGCCGCGCCGCCCCGGCTGTGCTCCGCACCGAGATCGACAAGGTGGCACGGCACCGCGGGTGCCGCACGAGGCAGAGCGGGGACCGGCGCTGGAGGTCGAGAGCAGGGTGGGCCGATCAGTACACGGGTTTGGACGGTTCCACGTCCTTCACCCACGCCAGCACTCCGCCGGAAACCTGCGTGACCCGGCTGAATCCCCGACGCTGAAGCTCCGCGAGCACCGCTGTCGAACGCCCTCCGGCCTTGCAGTACAGCACGATCTGCCGATCCGGGGCAAGTTCGGAACCCGCCTCGCCCGAAAGGATGCGGCCCTGCGGAATCAGCCGTGATCCCGGAATGCTGACGAAGTCGTGTTCGCCAGACTCCCTGACATCGATCAGGTCGAAATCGTGCTCGCCGCGTTCCCTGGCCTCGAGCATCGCCGCCAGTGTCCGGACCGGGATGCTGTGGTCGTCGTCCGTCGTCTGTTGCGACGCCGTGCCGCAGAACAGCTCATAGTCGACGAGCTCGGTGATCGGGCCGGTGGCGGGGTCCCTGGTCACGGTGATCTCCCGCCATGAGGAGGTCAACGCGTTGAAAATGAGCACGCGGCCCAGCAGGCTCCGACCGACTCCGGTGATGAGCTTCACCGCCTCGGTGACCATCATCGCGCCGACGGCGGCGCAGAGCATACCGAAGACTCCCCCTTCGCCGCAGGACGGAGCGGACCCGGCGGGCGGGGCCTCCGGATACAGGTCCCGGTAGCTTGGCCCGTACTTCTGCCAGAAAACGCTGACCTGTCCCTCGAAGCGGTAGACGGAACCCCAGACGTATGGCTTGCCGAGAATGGCCGCAGCGTCATTGATCAGGTAGCGGGTGGCGAAGTTGTCTGAGCCATCCAGAATGAGGTCGTATCCGGCCAGGAGCGCAAGCGCGTTCGTCGAATCGAGCCTGGTGTGATGCAGACGAACGCTGACCAGGGGATTCAACTCCGCCACTGCGGCGCGGGCCGATTCCAGCTTCGGCCGTCCGACATCGCCGACGCCGTGGATCACCTGGCGTTGGAGGTTGCTGAGGTCGACCATATCGTCGTCGACGATGCCCAGAATGCCGACGCCGGCGGCAGCAAGGTAGAGCAGGATCGGCGAGCCCAGACCGCCGGCCCCGATCACGAGAACGCGGGCGTTCTTAAGCCTGCGCTGCCCGGCATCGCCGATCTCGGGGATGAGGATGTGGCGGGAGTACCGTTCCACCTCGGCCACGGTCAGCTCGACTGCCGGAGCGACCAGGGCCGCGAATCCGGTCGTGGCGGCTACCGGGTCCGGAGCACGTCCGCTCACAGGTCTGGCCGCCCTTCCCATGCCGAGGAGGCCAGGGCATGCTGTCGTTTGGGGATTCGCCCGGCCTGAGCGGCAAGCCTGCCAGCGAGGACGGCGTGTTTGAAGGCCGAGCCCATGGTGACCGGATCCTGCGCGCGTGTCACGGCCGTGGCCAGAAGAACGGCGTCGCAGCCCAGTTCCATGGCCAGCGCGGCATCCGAGGCGGTGCCGATTCCGGCGTCGAGGACGACCGGGACCCCGGCGCGAGCAACGATGAGCTCGATATTGTGCGGGTTGAGGATACCGAGGCCGGTGCCGATCGGGGCGCCGAGCGGCATCACGGCCACAGCCCCTAAATGCTCGAGCCGCAGCGCAAGGACCGGGTCGTCATTGGTATACGCGAACACCTTGAAGCCGCGCGCCACCAACTGCTCCGTGGCTTCGACCAGCTCGACGGCATCGGGAAGGAGAGTCTGTTCGTCGGCGATGACTTCGAGTTTCACCCAATCGGTCTCCAGCGCCTCACGGGCCAGTTCCGCGGTCAGCACGGCCTCTCGGGCGGTGAAGCAGCCTGCGGTGTTCGGCAGGACGCGGATTCCGGACTCGACCAGGAGTTCGAACAGGGAACCGGCTGCGCCCGGACTGTGGCGGCGCATGGCAACCGTGCTGAGCTCGGTGCCGGAGGCCAGCAAAGCCGCGCCCAGGCTGTCAAGACTGGGGGCACCGCCTGTCCCCATGATCAGGCGCGAGTACAGCCGGACACCGTCGATCACCAGGGAATCACCGCTGAGCGAGGTAGTGGGGGTCATTCCTAACCGCCCTGTGCTGCCGTGACGATTTCGATGCTGTCGCCCGGCCTGAGCGTCGTCGTCGCCCAGTGGCTTCGCGGGACGACGCTGACGTTGAGAGCGACGGCGACGCCCAACCGCTCCCTATCAACCGCCTGCCCGTCGGCGGCGATCCGACGGCCGGTCAGCTCCCCCACCAGGTCGCTGACGGTTTCCCCGGGCGTGAACGACCGTACGGCGCCGTTGAGAGTGATCCCGGCCGGTGGTGTGTCAGTCAATGAGGGGACTCCTTCGAAGTGGGTGGTGAAAATTGGATCTGGGTGGTGAAAAGCGATCGGGCCGGAAACGACTCCACCGGGAGTCGCTCACCCCGTCAAGCAGTTGCAGGCAGATCTGGGCCGCTATCGGGGTGAGCAACACCCCCTGTCGGAAGAATCCGGTGGCGATGATCAGACCAGGAATATCGCCGCCGGGCTCTCGTCCGCCTTCGGACACCCGCCCGAGCAAAGGCGCATTGTCTGGCGTGCCGGGACGGGCGCGGGCGGTGGCTTCGATGAGTTCCAATTCGGCGACGGCCGGCACCAGGACCTGGCCGTCCCGCAGAAGCTGGTGGATGCCGCCTGCCGATACCGCTGCGGAACCGTCCTCGCGCTGGGTGGCGCCGAGCACAAGCGTCCCGTCCGAGCGCGGCACGAGGTAGACCGGAAGCCCCCGAACCAGCCCTCGAATGGTGGCGGTCAGCAACGGTCGCAGGTGATCCGGAATACGGAGGCGGAGTATGTCGCCGTAGACCGGCCGCTGTGGAAGCCGCAGCCAGCCCGGCAGGCCGCCCAGCTGGGAGGCAGCCAGGCCGTTGGCCACGATCACCTCCCCGGCCAGGACCGCCGAACCATCTTCGAGAGTGACCCCGGTGACTCGCGTGCCGGCATCCCTCCGGTCGTCGTGCAGCAGCGCGACGGCGTTCTGTCGAACGGAATGATCGTAGCCGCGGTCGTTCCCGAGGGCGGTTCCGGCGATGGCTGATTGCAGCCGGGCCGCCAGCCTTCGTGGGTCGACCTGATGGTCCTGATCGATGCTGAACGCGCTCGACAGCTGCGGGCTGAGCAGAGGTTCCCGGGCCCGGGCCTCACGGATCGTCAGCTCCTGAACCGCCAGCCCGTGTTTCACCTGGACCGCGCGCAGATCGGTCAGCGTACGCCGATCGGCTGCATCTGCGCCCACCGTGATTGTTGTGGTCATCCGGTAACCGGTCCCGGATGCGTGCGTCCCGAGCGAGTCGACGAAGGCCGGATACAGGGCTGCCGAGGCCAGCGTCAGTTCGAGCAGATCCTCTTCCTGGAAGTGCATTTCACTCACAGCGGCCAGCATGCCTGCCGCGGCGAATGTCGCACCGGTGGCCGGCGCTCGGTCGATAACGGCGACGCTGCGGCCCGATTGAGCCGCGGCCCAGGCGATCCCCAGACCCACGATGCCGGCGCCGACAACGGCGACGTCCACGACGCGCTCAGCCAAAAGACGGTTCCTTCCCTACGCCGGTACTAGCCGGATCAGGTTACGTTGCATGCGCAACACGGTCGGCCGGTAACTGGATAACCGTTGCCCTCTCAGCCTGTCTCCCGATTGGTGCAGGCTCCCGCAGATCGCGTTTATTCTAGTTCACATGGACCTCGGACATGCCCAGCTCTATCTCTGCACCGATGCCAGGTCGGGCCGTGGCGATCTAGCCGAATTCCTGGACGCCGCCTTCGCGGGAGGCGTGGACATCATCCAGCTCAGGGACAAAACCCTCGAGGCAGCGGAGGAACTTGAACTTCTGACGGTCCTGCGCGAGGTCGCAGAACGCCACGGAAAGCTCTGGGCAGTCAACGACCGTGCCGACGTCGCCGCCGTCGCGGGAGCCCCGGTATTCCACGTCGGCCAGACAGACCTTCCGCTCGCTCACGCACGCCGGCTGCTCGGAACAGACACCGTCATCGGTCTGTCCAGCCACAGCCCGGAGCAGATCGACAACGCCCTGACCGCTACGAGTCTGGACTATTTCTGCGTCGGTCCGATCTGGGCGACCCCGACCAAGCCGGGGCGTGCCGCCGTCGGGTCCCAGCTGATTCGCTATGCCGCCGAGCGGGTCAGCGCTACGGGCGCAACACTTCCGTGGTATGCCATCGGCGGGATCGACCACGGCAACATCGAGCAGGTCGTGGACGCCGGCGCGACACGGGTTGTGGTCGTTCGCGCGATTACCGAGGCGGATGATCCGGCCGAAGCCGCGACGCGACTTCGCGCCTGCCTTCCCGCGGTGGGCCAGACGGCGGGCGTCTTCTCCTGAGCCACGGCCACGACGCGTAACAAATGTCGGGTGTGCACAGCCTGTGGGTATTCTGGGCAGATGAAGATGCCGACACTCGCGACGTTCGCTCTCCTGGCGGCGCTGGCCCTGAGCGGATGCGCCACCGGCGCCACCACGACCGCCGCAAGCTCCGCGCCCTCCGGCACGGGCTCCGTGACGGAGACCGATGGCGGCTCGTGCGCCGGGGTGAGCGTTGTCATCGACTTCGGCCCGCTCGACGAGACCACCATTACCGACTGCGCGGCGACCGGTGAAGCGGCGACCGTCCCGGCGAGCACGATCGTCGCGGCGGCCGGGGCAAAGACCGAGGGCACCGTGCAGTACGGCGACCAGGTGGTCTGCCGGGTCAACGGCCGTCCGTCCGCCGATGAGACCATCACCGTCGACGGTGTGACGCCGTTCACCGAATCGTGCCAGGGGATGCCTGCCGCTGCCGCCTACTGGGCGCTCTGGGTCAGGCCGACCGCCGACGCGGACTGGGAATACGCGCAGGAGGGCCTCGGCTCCCTGAAACTCAAGCCCGGCCAGTCCGTCGGCCTCGTCTTCACGACCGGCACCGAGACGCCCACGCCCGGCAGCTAGTGTTCCGCTTCCGGCCGGCTCCCCTGCGCGCCGCGACGTTCCTCGCGGTGGGCTTCGTGCTGCTGCGGGTCGGCTACCGGGTTCTCTTCGACGGGGCATCCGGTCCTGGTCCGTTGCTGCTGGACCTGCCCCGGATCCCGCTGGCCGGGGCGTTCCGGCACGTGGCCCTGCTCGGGCCGGTCACCACGGGAGGCCTGGCGAATGCCGCACTGAGCGCCCTCCCGGTCGCGGCGCTCATCCTCGTCTTCGGTGTGCTCAACGCTCTCGTCGACGTGAGCCGGCTCTTCGCCCGCGGTGCCGGGCGCGGCCCCCTGCGCACCGTCTCCCGGGCACTGGTGATCGCCTGGGCCACGTTCCCGGCCCTGCTCGACTCGGTCGGGCGCGTTCGGGTGGCCGGGCGGCTGCGCGGCGAGCGGTCGATCCCTGCCCTGCTCGTTCCCGTCTTCGAGCAGACGATCGAGCGAGCCCTCGCGCTCGCGGCCTCGATGGAGGCGCGTGGTTTCGCCGCCGCGCGGGTGGCCGACGGTGTCTGCGAGAGGCCCGTCGTGATGACGGATGCCGCGCTCGGCTTCGGCGACCCGCGGGAGAACCTGCCCGTCGGCGGTCAGGGCGACTGGCACCTCGCCCACCTCGACCTCGAGCTCGCCCCCGGCACGCTCACCGTGATCGCCGGGGCGACCGGATCGGGGAAGACCAGCCTGTTGCACAGCCTGAGCGGCCTGTTCCAACATTTCTTCGAGGGGAACCAGACCGGCCGGATCGAGGTCGGCGGCGCCGACCGCGCCGCGACTCCCCCGCGCGACACCGCCGGTTTCGTCGGGGTGGTCAGCCAGAACGTTCGGCTCTCCTTCGTGGCCGAAACCGTGCGTGACGAGATCGGCTTCGCCTTGGCGGTGCGCGGCGTGGCCGCGGTGATCGTGAACCTGCGGGTGAGAGAGATCGCCGGGCGACTGGGGATCGAGCACCTGCTCGACCGGGGCGTGCCGGCGCTCTCGGCGGGAGAGGCGAGCCTGGTGGCCATCGGCGCCGCCCTGGTCTCCCGGCCGATCCTGCTGCTCGTCGACGAGCCGCTGGCCGACCTGGACGCCCCGGCCCGCCGCCGGGTCTGCCGGCTGCTCGAGCATCTCGCCCACGAGTCCGGGGTCTGCGTCGTCGTCGCCGAGCACAACACCCGCGAGTGGGTGGGCGCGGCGGATGCCTGGCTCGAACTGCGCGGCAACCGGGCGCACCTGCTCGGTGCCGGCGAGGTCCCCGGCTCCGCCCGCGCCAGGCCCGGCCGCCCCGCCGAGTCCGTTCCGGTCACGGTCGACCCGTCCGCCGGTCATTCCGCGCTCGCAACCACGTCCCCTGGCCCGGTCGCGTCCGGGGCTCCGCTCGCGAGCATCCGCCACCTGAGCGTTCGCCGCGGGACCGACGTTGCGGTCGACGACGTGTCGCTCGACATCGCGGCCGGCGACATCATCGCCCTCGAGGGACCCAACGGCGCGGGCAAGTCCAGCCTGCTCGGGGCGATGGCCCTCCCCGCGGCGCGCGGGATCGTGTTCGTGTCCGGGCGGGACGTGGGCGCGCTCCGCCCCCGGGATCGGCGCGCGGCGGTGGCCCTGGTGCCGGAGCACGCCGACGACCTGCTCTTTTCGACGACCGTCGCCGAGGAGTGCCTCCGGACCGACCGGGCCCTGCGGCGCAGGCCGGCCTCCGGCGCCGCGCCGTCCACCGCGGTGCGGTTCGCCGGCCTGCTCGGCCTCGACGTCGCCTCCGCACGGCACCTCCTGGGCCGGCACCCGCGCGACCTGTCGGCCGGAGAACGCCTCTGCCTGGTCATCGCGATCCAGCTCGCGGCGGCGCCCTTCGTGCTGCTGGTCGATGAGCCGACCCGCGGCCTTGACCCCGCGGCCCGGGCGCTGGTGGGCGCCG
>NZ_SOHH01000117.1 GCF_004403515.1 Cryobacterium fucosi
CGCCGCGGCGACGCCTGCCGCCACGCCTGCCGCCACGCCCACCGCCGCAGCCGGGGCCAACACGGGCGACGTGCCCGCCGCCACACTCGCCGAGGGCCGGGCGTGGACCGGCACGATGGACCTCAACGGCATCCCCCTCGGGTTCGAGCTCGACGGCGCCGCGGCCCCGCAGGCCGTGTCCTCGATGATCAACCTGGTCAAATCCGGCTTCTACACGGGAGTGTCCTGCCACCGTCTCACCACCGGAGGTTTCTCCGTGCTGCAGTGCGGCGACCCTCAGGGCGACGGCACGGGCGGCCCCGGCTACAGCTACGGCCCGGTCGAGAACGCCCCCGCCGCCGACATCTACCCGGCCGGCACCATCGCCATGGCCCGCCAGGGCGGAAACGCCTACAGCATGGGCAGCCAGTTCTTCATCGTCTATGACGACACGACCATCCCGGCGGACGCCGCGGGCGGGTACACCGTGCTCGGCCGGGTCACCGTCGGACTCGACCGGGTGAAGGCCGAGATCGTTGCCGCGGGGGTGGAGGGCGGCGGCGCGGACGGCAAGCCCGTCGTCCCGACGACCATCGCTCAGATATCAGTTAAGTAGTTTCACGCGAACAGCGGTCGGGCTTGCAATAGGCTTGACCGGGTATTGGCTCATCCGTGGGCAGACAACGACATTTAAAGGTGAGGCTCTTGACTACGACAGATCAGCAACCGTGGGGTCGCGTAGACGAATCCGGCACGGTCTACGTGCGCGAGGCGACAGGCGAACGTGCCGTCGGACAGTACCCGGACGCAACCCCGGAAGAGGCGCTGGCCTACTTCGAGCGCAAGTACGTTGAGCTCAACGGACAGGTCACGCTCCTCGAACAGCGCGCCAAGGGCGGCGCTCCCGCGGCCGACATCGCGAAGTCCGTCGCGCACCTGACCGAGGCGGTCGCCACCGCGAACGCGGTCGGCAACCTGGCTGCCCTCGCGACCCGCCTCGGCGCCCTCGGCGGCGCGGTGTCCGAGCTCACCGAGCAGCAGGGCGCCGAGGCGAAGGCCGCAGCCGCGGCCGCCGTCGCCGAACGCGCCGCCATCGTGGCCGAGGCCGAGGCGCTTGCCGCCGAGGACCCTGCCAAGACGCAGTGGAAGCAGACCAGCGCCGCGCTGGAGTCACTCTTCGCGAAGTGGCAGGCCCACCAGCACGACGCGCCCCGCATCCCCAAGGGCGAGGCCAACGACCTGTGGAAGCGATTCCGCGCCGCGCGCACGACGATCGAGCAAAACCGCAAGGCTTTCTTCGCGGATCTGGACAGCGCCCACAAGGACGTTCGCAACCGCAAGCAGCAGCTCATCGAGCAGGCCGAGGCGCTTGCCGCCAAGGGCGCAGACGGCATCCCCGTCTACCGCACCCTCCTCGACGACTGGAAGTCGGCCGGGCGCAGCGGCAAGAAGCAGGACGACGCGATGTGGGCCAAGTTCAAGGCCGCCGGCGACGTGCTGTACTCCGTGAAAAACGAGATCGACGCCCAGGACAACGAGGAATTCGCCGGCAATCTGGCCCAGAAGCTCGAGTTGCTGACGGAGGCCGAGCTGCTGCTCACCGAGACCGACCGCACCAAGGCGCGCGCCGCTCTCGGTTCGATCCAGCGCCGCTGGGACGCGCTCGGCAAGGTGCCGCGCGATTCGGTGAAGGGTGTCGAGGACCGCATGCGCAAGGTGGAGGCCGCCGTGCGCAAGCTCGACGACGACCACTGGAAGCGCAACAACCCGGAGACGAAGGCCCGCGCCGAGGGTCTCGCCGGCCAGCTGCACGACGCCATCGCCAAGCTCGAGGCCGAGCTCGACGAAGCGAAGGCAGGGAAGGACGCCGCCGCCATCGCCGCGGCGACCGAAGCCCTCGAGACGCGCAAGGCGTGGTTGAAGGCCATCGGGCAATAGGTCCCAGCGGGTCCGCCCGACTCGTCCACAGCAGTGAGAACGGGGATCTGTCCACAGATCCCCGTTTTGCCTGTCCGGGCGCCCGTGCCGGCTCCACTCTGGTCCGATGACAACCAGGCTGCGTTCCGTTCTCTCCGGACTGGACCTGCCCGTCGCCGAACTGTCCAGCGCCCGGCTCGACGGTGAACTCTTCACCGTCGGCGATTTCTGGTGCCCGGTCGACGAACTCGACGGCCGGGCCACCCGGGAACAGGCCGCCGCGCTGCTCGTGCCGGCGAGGGCCATCGCCGAACGCCTGACCGCCGCGTGGATCCACGGGCTCGCGTCGGAGCCTCGACGCCACCACTTCTGCGTGGACATCGGAGCGCGGGTGCACCTGGAGCCGTCCGCCAGGTTGATCCTGCGGGAGGTGACCTGCGCGCGCGAAGACACGATGACGGCCACCGGGCTGCGGGTGACGCGGCCTCTCCGTACGCTGGTGGACCTTGCCCGTTGGCCGAACCCGGACGTCGACGTCGTTCCGCTCATCCGCGCACTGCTCGACCTCTGCGGGCCGGGCGGCCCCGAACAGGCGCTGGTGCGCTGCAACCGCGCGTACGTGCCGTTTCGCATCCTCGCCCTGGATCGGCTCGCGGCGGCCGGCGGCCGCCTCTAGCCGTCGTTGACGCGGTAGACGTCGTAGACGGCGTCGATCCGGCGGACCGCGTTGAGCACGCGGTCGAGGTGGGTGGTGTCCCCCATCTCGAAGACGAACCGGCTGATCGCGAGGCGGTCGCTCGAGGTGTGCACGGTGGCCGACAGGATGTTCACGTGGTGCTCGGAGAGCACCCGGGTGACGTCCGACAGGAGACCGGACCGGTCGAGCGCCTCGATCTGGATCTGCACCAGGAACAGGCTCTTCGAGGTGGGAGCCCAGTCCACGTCGATCATCCGCTCCGGCTCCTTGAGCAGGGACTGCACGTTGCGGCAGCTGGCCTGGTGCACCGACACGCCGGCGCCGCGGGTGATGAAGCCGACGACCTTGTCGCCGGGGACGGGGGTGCAACAGCGCGCCAGTTTGACCAGGATGTCTGGGGCGCCGCGAACGAGAATTCCGGAGTCGCTGTTCCGGAGGGTCTGGGTTCTGCCGTGCGGCGCGAAGGGGAGGTCGGTCGCGTCGCTCTCTTCCACGCTCTGCAGCGTGGCGACGACCTTCTCGAGCACGGACTGGGTCGAGACGTGGCCTTCGCCGACGGCGGCGTAGAGCGCGGACACGTCTTCGTACTTCATCACCGCGGCGACCTCGGCGAAGGAGTCCTGGTTCATCAGCTTCTGCAACGGCAGGTTCTGCTTGCGCATCGCGCGGGCGATGGCATCCCGGCCCTGCTCGATCGCCTCGTCGCGGCGCTCCTTGGTGAACCACTGGCGGATCTTGTTGCGGGCTCGGGGGCTCTTGACGAAGCCCAGCCAGTCCTTGCTGGGACCGGAGTCGGGGTTCTTCGACGTGAACACCTCGACCACGTCCCCCGTGATCAACGGGCTCTCCAGGGGCACGAGCCTTCCGTTGACCTTGGCGCCCATGGTGCGGTGGCCGACCTCGGTGTGCACGGCGTAGGCGAAGTCCACCGGGGTCGCTCCCGTCGGCAACCCGATCACCCGGCCCTTGGGGGTGAAGACGTAGACCTCCTTGGCACCGATCTCGTAGCGGAGGGAGTCGAGGAATTCGCCAGGGTCGGCCGTCTCCGCCTGCCAGTCCGAGATGTGCGCGAGCCACGCCATGTCGGTGTCGCTCTGCGGGCCGGGTCCCGAACTCTTCCCGGTGGTCTGTTCCTTGTACTTCCAGTGCGACGCCACGCCGAACTCCGCCCGCTGGTGCATCTCCTGGGTGCGGATCTGGATCTCGACGGCGCGGCCGCTCGGGCCGAGCACCGTGGTGTGCAGCGACTGGTACAGGTTGAACTTGGGGGTGGCGATGTAGTCCTTGAACCTGCCGGGCAGCGGCGTCCACCTGGCATGGATGGCCCCGAGCACGGCGTAGCAGTCGCGCACGGAGTTGACGAGCACACGGATGCCCACGAGGTCGTAGATCTCGTCGAACTCGCGGCCGCGCACCACCATCTTCTGGTAGATCGAATAGTACTGCTTCGGCCGGCCGGCGACCTTTCCCCTGATCCGGGCGGCCTTGAGGTCGTCGACGATGGCGTCGATGACGTGCTGCACGAATTCTTCACGCTGGGGGGTGCGCTGCTTGACCAGGCTCTCGATCTCGGCGTAGAGCTTGGGATAGAGCACCGCGAAGGAGAGGTCTTCGAGTTCCCACTTGATCGTCTGGATGCCCAGCCGGTGCGCGAGGGGGGCGTAGATCTCCAGCGTCTCGGTCGCCTTGCGCACCGCGGACTCCGCCGGCACGAAACCCCAGGTACGTGCGTTGTGCAGCCGGTCGGCGAGCTTGATGATGAGGACACGGATGTCCTTGGACATCGCCACGATCATCTTGCGCACGGTCTCGGCCTGAGTGCTGTCGCCGTACTTGACCTTGTCGAGCTTGGTCACACCGTCGACGAGCATCGTGATCTCGTCGCCGAAGTCGGACCTCAACTGGTCGAGCGTGTATTCGGTGTCTTCGACGGTGTCGTGCAGGAGAGCCGCCGCGACGGTCTTCGGACCGATGCCGAGGTCGGCGAGGATCTGGGCGACCGCGACCGGGTGGGTGATGTACGGCTCGCCGCTGCGGCGGAACTGGCCCTCGTGGGCTCCCTCGGCCGCGGCGTATGCGCGCTCGATGATCGACAGATCGACCTTCGGATGGTGCATCCGGACGGTCTTCAACAGGGTGTCGACGGCACCGGCCGGCTGGGCACGGGAGAAGATCCGCGGCACCAGGCGTCGAAGGGAGGCGGGCGGCAGCGCCGCCGACGACGGCGAGGCAGGAGGCGTTGTTATCTCGGTCATCGCGTCACCTCACCTCCTCACCCAATTATCGCTCTTCGCAGAGTTGAATCAGGCTACCGGAAGTCGGGGGGACCCGATGACCGGCACGAACGCTCGGTTCAAGCGGAGACCTCCTCGGCCACCCTGGAGCCGGAGCCGGCCTTGGCGCGCAGCAGCAGCGCCTTCTTGTCCCGCTTCCGCACATCCGGTTCGCGGGTGCGGAGCTGGGCGTAGAGCGGCGAGGCGATGAAGATGGTGGAGTACGCGCCGGCGATGATGCCGATCAGGAGGGCGAGGGAGATGTCCCGCAGGGTGCCGGCACCGAGCACGAACGCGCCGATGAAGAGAATGGAACCGACTGGCAGCACGGCGACCACCGAGGTGTTGATCGAGCGCACGAGGGTCTGGTTGACGGCGAGGTTGACCGACTCGGCGAAGGTGCGCCGCGACTCAGGCCCGTCCTCCCTGGTGTTCTCCCGGATCTTGTCAAAGACCACGACAGTGTCGTAGAGGGAGTAGCCGAGGATGGTCAGGAAGCCGATGACGGCGGCCGGAGTGATCTCGAATCCGGTGATGCCGTAGAACCCGGCGGTGATGACCAGGTCGTGCAGCAGGGCTGCCATGGCCGCAAGCGACATCTTCCAGGTGCGGAAGTACAGCGCCATTCCGATGGCCGCGAGCACGAGGAAGATGATGAGGCCGCGGAGGGCCTGTCCGGTGATGTCCGCGCCCCAGGACGGGCCGATGAACGACGCCGTGACCTTGTCCGCCGACACACCGTACGAGTCGGCCAGGGCTTTCCGAACCGAACGGGTGGCCTCACTGCTGAGCTGGTCGGTCTGAACCCGGATGCCGGTGGTGCTGACGTTGGAGACCTTGGGCACGGCGGAGGGCACGATGCTGTTCACGGCCTTGGCGGCCGTCGCCTGTTCCTGCTTGGGCACATCCGACACCACGAATTCGGAGCCACCGGTGAATTCGATGCCGAAGACGAAACCGCCCCGGAGCTGCGGCACCACGAGGGCGATCAGGATCATCACCGCTGCGACCGTGTACCAGGTCTTGCGTCGTCCGACGATGTTCAACGAACGCTTGCCGGTGTGCAGGTCGTTGCCGAACTGGGAGAAGCTGGCCATTAGGAATCCTTCCCGTCGGTCGACCGATCCGTGTTGGAACCGACGAGTTCTGCCGCCTTGCGCTCGGCGATGGTCTGGCGCCTGGCGGCCTCGCGACTCGCCGATGCCAGCTTGGCGGACGGCAACTGCGGGGAGGGAGCGAACTTAGCTCTCCCCCGGTAGGTGGCACCCAGTGCGCGCGGGTCGAGGCCGGAGAACCGGTGGCCCTCGTTGAAGAACCGCGTCTGCGCGAGCAGCTGAAGCATGGGGTGGGTGAAGAGCATGACCACGGCGACGTCGACGATCGTCGTGAGGCCGAGGGTGAGGGCGAATCCCTTGACGTTGCCGACGGCCACGATGAACAAGACGCCCGCGGCGAGGAAATTCACGGCGTCCGACGCCAGCACTGTGCGGAGGGCGCGCTTCCAGCCAGCCTCGACCGAGGACTCGAGTCCGCGGCCGTCGCGCAGTTCATCGCGCACCCGCTCGAAGTAGACGATGAACGAGTCGGCCGTGATGCCGATGGCCACGATCAACCCGGCGACACCGGCGAGCGAGAGGCGATACCCCTCCCGCCAGGACAGGATCGTGATCAGCAGGTAGGTGATCAGGGCGGCAACCGTCAGGGAGGCCACCGTGACCAGACCGAGCAGGCGGTACTGCACGAGCGAGTAGAGCACGACGAGGATCAGGCCGATCAGGCCGGCGATCAGGCCGCTGCCGAGCTGGGTCGAGCCCAGCGTGGCCGAGATGGTGTCCTGGCTCTGCACGGTGAAGCTGATCGGCAGGGCGCCGAACTTGAGCTGGTCGGCGAGCGTCTTGGAGGAGGCCTGGGTGAAGTTTCCGCTGATCTGCGCGTTGCCGTCGGTGATCACGGCCAGGGTGCGCGGTGCGGAGATGACCTTGCCGTCGAGCACGATGGCGAACTGGTTCTGCACGCCGGTCAGGCCGCTGAGCCGGGTGCTGACCGTGGCGAAGTCCGTGGTCCCGGTGCCGTCGAACTCGATGTTGACGACCCATTCGCCGGTGGTGGCGCCGCTCTGGGTGGTCTTCTGGCCGTTGGTGGCGTTGGAGACGTTCTGTCCGCTGACCTCGACCGGGCCGAGGATGTATTTGATCGATCCGTCTGACTCGCAGGTGACCAGGGCTTCCTTGGCCGGCGCCACGTTCGAGGTGTCGATCTTCTTACAGTCAAAGGCCTCGTATTGGGCCTGGAGCGCCGGGGTCACCCAACTGAGGTCGCTGCCGTCGGTCGGGACGGCCGTCGGCGTGGTCGACAGGTTCGGGTCTGGCGTGGGCGACGGCGTCGGGGTGGCGGTTCCGTCTCCGCCGACGCTGGCCGCTGAGGGGGCGCCGGCGACCAGAACAGGCCGGAACTCGAGCTTCGCCGATGATTCAATCCGGTTGATCGTCGCGTCGTCGGGGATCCCGGGGATGGAGACGACGATGTTCTGGCCGCCCTGGGTGTTGATCTCCGCCTCGGAGACCCCGGAGGAGTTGATCCGCTGGCGGATGATCGACACGGCCTGGTTCAGCTGCTCCTGGGACACCGACTGTCCGGACTCGAGCTTCGGCGCGAGGATGATCTGCGTGCCGCCCTCGAGGTCGAGGGCGAGCTTGGGAGCCCAGGAACCGCCTCCGGTCAGGACGCCGGCGCTGTTGAGGGCGATGAGACCGACAATGATCACACCCAGCCAGGTCAGGGAACGCCAGGCCTTCTTGGCCGGAGTCGACTTTGCCACCTTGGAACTCAGCTTTCTTATCCCATGCCCGCGCCATTGGCGCGGGCATGGGAGAGGGGTTGGTTACGCGTCGCCCTTTTTGGGTTCTTCGTCGGATTCTGCATCGGTGACGCGCTGGCCGAACTCGGGCTCGCCCATGACGATCGCGTCGTCCTGGTTCAGCCGGGCGGTCGGGGCAGGCTCGACCTCGGATTCGCTCTCGGCCACGGTGGGCTCGACGACGCGGGCGATGGTCTGGCGATGCAGGTGCACGACGGTGCCGGGGGCGATCTCGAGGGCGACCTTGTTGGCCTCCTCATCGATGGACAGGATGGTGCCGTACATGCCGAAGTTGGTCATGACCTCGGCGCCTGCCACCATCTGGGACTGCAGAGCTGCCTGGTCCTTCTGACGCTTGCGGCCATTGCGGAACATGAAGAAGACAAGCACGGCCAGAACGGCGAGCATGACAAGAGTCAACGGATCCATAAAACTGTGAAACCTTCCGGTTGCGGCGCGGTGGCCGAAGCGTGCGCGAATGGCTCGTGACGAACCAACTCGAATTATAGGTCATCCAGGGTGAGGGCGACCGGAGGCGCGGCGCCCTGCGGACCGACGAGACCGAAGTGCCGCCAGGCCGCCGGAGTGGCCACGCGCCCACGCGGGGTGCGCGTGAGGAAGCCTATCCGCACCAGGAACGGCTCCACGACCGCCTCGATGGTCTCCGACTCCTCCCCGACCGACACGGCCAGGGTGTTCAGCCCGACCGGGCCACCCCCAAAACGGGTCAGGATGATCTGCATGACCTCCCGGTCGAGCCGGTCAAGCCCGATCGCGTCCACGTCGTAGAGCTCCAGCGCGGCGTGCACGGCGGCCAGGTCGGCGTCTCCGCCGTGCACGAGCGCGTAGTCCCGCACCCGGCGCAGCAGGCGGTTCGCGATCCGCGGGGTGCCGCGGCAGCGCCCGGCGATCTCCGCCAGGGCCTCCCGGTCGATCGGAAGGTCGAGCAGCCTGGCGGCGCGGCCGAGAACCTGTTCCAGCTCCGACTCCGCGTAGAACTCGAGGTGGGCGGTGAAGCCGAACCGGTCGCGGAGCGGGTTCGGCAGCAGGCCGGACCTGGTCGTGGCGCCGACGAGGGTGAACGGGGCGAGGTCGAGCGGAATGGACGTGGCGCCGGCCCCCTTGCCGACCATGATGTCGATTCGGAAGTCTTCCATCGCCAGGTAGAGCATCTCCTCGGCGGACCGGGCCATCCGGTGGATCTCGTCGATGAAGAGGACCTCGCCCGGCACCAGCGAGGACAACACCGCGGCCAGGTCCCCGGCGTGCTGGATGGCCGGGCCGCTGGACATCCGGAGCGGGCGATTGCCCTCGTAGGCGATGATCATGGCCAGGGTGGTCTTGCCGAGTCCGGGCGGGCCTGCCAGGAGGATGTGGTCGGGCGTGCGGTTCTGCATGGTCGCGGCGGTCAGCAGGAGTTGCAGCTGCCCGCGCACCTTGTGCTGGCCGACGAACTCGCCCAGGCTGCGGGGGCGGAGGGCACCCTCGAAGGCGAGTTCCGCCTCCCCCTCGAGCGTCGGGTTGGTCAGTTCCACGCCGGGGTCGCCGGCCAGGCCCGGGTTCGTCGCTCCGGGATTGGTGGTCATGAGCGTCGCTCCGATGCCTGCTGGGCCGGGCCGAGACGGGCCAGGACCAGGCGGAGCAGGCTCGCCACGCCGACCTGGTCGGGGTCGGCGGCTTCGGCGAGCGTCTCCTCGACGGCCTGCGCCGCCACCCGCTCCGACCAGCCCAGGCCGATCAGCGCGGCCTGCACGCCCGCGGCGGCGGTGCCGGCGACCGGGCGGCCGGAGACGGATGCCACGGTCGTGACGGCGAGTTTGCCGGCCAGGGAGAGCACGATGAGCTTGGCGGTCTTCGGCCCGATGCCACTGACCTTGCGGAAGACGCCGTCGTCCTCGGCCGAGACCGCGTGCGCGATCTGGTTCGGGGTGAGTACGGCCAGCACACCGAGGGCGGACTTGGGGCCGACCCCGGTCACGCCGACGAGCAGTTCGAAGACCGCGAGTTCGTCGGCACCGGGAAAGCCGTAGAGGGTGAGGGAATCTTCACGCACGATCAGGGTGGTGGCCAGGCGTGCCTCCGTGCCCTGACGGAGCGACAGCGCCGTGGTGGGGGTGACCTGGATCGCCAGGCCGACTCCCCCGACCTCGATCACGACCGTTGAACCCAGGGCGGAGAGGACGAGGCCACGTACGGAGGAGATCACCGCTTAAGACTACGGGGCACGGGCGACACCGAGCCTCGTTCGGCGGCGCGCCACGCCCTCTGGGCCGGTGTCAGACTGCCGGCAGTGACGCCGGGGGCGCTGGGCAGGGTCCCGCCGGAGATCCCGGTGCGCCAGGCGTGGCAGATGGCGAGGGCGAGGGCGTCGGCGGCATCCGCGGGCCTGGGCACCTCGGTGAGGCCGAGCACCCGGGCGACCATGGCCCCGACCTGCGCCTTGTCGGCCGAGCCGTGGCCGGTGATCGCGGCCTTGACCTCGCTCGGGGTGTGCAGTGTCACGGGCAGGCCGCGCTGGGCTGCGAGCAGCAGGGCGACACCACTGATCTGGGCGGTGCCCATCACGGTGCGCACATTGTTCTGCGCGAACACCCGCTCGATCGCGACGAACGCCGGCTTGTGCCGGTCGAGCATCTCCTCGAGTCCCCGGCTGATCAGGAGCAGCCGCTGTTCCAACGGCAGGTCGGGGGCGCTGCGCAGCACCGTGACGTCAACGAGGGTCGCGGTGCGGTTCCCCGCCACGTCGACCACGCCCACACCGCACCGGGTGAGCCCGGGGTCGATGCCGAGCACCCGGACGCTCATCGGCCGCTACTCGTTTTCGGCTTCGAGCTCCGCCATGACCTCGGCCGACACGTCGTAGTTGCTGTAGATGTTCTGCACGTCGTCGAGTTCCTCGAGTGCGTCGATCAGCCGGAACACCTTGCGGGCGGTTTCGGCGTCGACCCCGACCTTGAGTTGCGGGATGAACGCGACGTCGGCCGAGTCATAGTCGATTCCCGCGGTCTGCAGGGCCGTGCGGGTGGCGACGAGATCGTGCACCTCGCTGAGGACCTCGAACTTCTCGCCCTCGTCGATGACCTCTTCTGCGCCGGCATCCAGGACCGCGGCGAGCACGTCGTCTTCGGTGACGTTGTTGCCCTTGGGAACGACGACGACACCCTTGCGGTGGAAGTTGTAGGCGACGCTGCCCGGGTCGGCCATGGTGCCGCCGTTGCGGGTGACCGTGGTGCGCACCTCGGCCGCGGCGCGGTTCTTGTTGTCGGTGAGGCACTCGATCATGATGGCGACACCGTGGGCCGCGTAGCCCTCGTACATGATGGTGGAGTAGTCGACGGCCTCGCCGGTCAGTCCGCCGCCGCGCTTGACGGCGCGGTCGATGTTCTCATTGGGAACCGAGGTCTTCTTGGCCTTCTGGATCGCGTCGACCAGGGTCGGGTTGCCGGACAGGTCGATGCCGCCCATCCGGGCCGCGACCTCGATGTTCTTGATCAACTTGGCGAAGGCCTTGGCCCGACGAGAGTCGGTGACCGCCTTCTGGTGCTTCGTCGTCGCCCACTTGGAATGTCCGGACATGAATCTCCCGTTTGTCTCGCTTGGCTGTCGATCGGTGCCGGCCTGCCGCCGCCGGCCGCAGTACTGCGTGGTCATCGCACCGATTGGGTGCTGTTCAGTCTAACCCGAGGCGCCCGGTGGGGAGCCGTTTCACCCGGCCGGTGGCGCGCCGAGCAGCTTGTCCAGGGTGCGCAGGTTGCGGGTCGTCGTCGTCGACCGGTACCTGGCCTTGCCGGTCATCCTGCTGAACGGACTCGTGATGCCGACGCTTCGGAGCACCTGCCAGTAGAGCACCCCGTCTCCGGCCACCACCCGTTCGATTGCCGGGTCCAGCCCGGGCGCCTCGGCGGCGAGCTCGCCGAGCACGGCCGGCGCAGTGCCGAAGACCACATACGGATGCCAGCCCTCCCGGCCGGGATCGAACGGGTAGTCCCGCACCACCCGGGCCAGGCTGCCGGTGTCGATGAGCACGATCCACGCCTGATAGCCGAACGTGTCGCTCAGGGCGCGTTCGATCTGGGCCTTGATCGCGGCGGCATCCGTCCGGTCCGTGTCGAAGAGCACATTTCCGCTGGCCAGGACGGTTCGCGCGCCGGTGTGGCCGAGGCCCTCGAACGTGCCGCGGAGGTCGTTCATCGCGATCGTGATGCCGTTGACGTTGATGCCGCGCAGGAGAGCCGCGAAACGGGTCATGGGCGGGCCTCAGCCACGGAATCCGGCCCGAGTGACCGTGGCCAGGAAGTACTCGTGGAACCGATGCTCGCCGGTGATCTCGGGGTGGAAGGAGGTGCCGAGCAGGTTGCCCTGCTCGACGGCGACGCAGCGGCCGTCGGCGAGGCTGGCCAGCGCCGTCGCACGCGGCCCGACGGTCTCCACGACGGGCGCGCGGATGAACACCGCGTGCACCGGGTCGGCGCCGAGCACGGGAACGTCGAGGTCGGTTTCGAACGACGCCGTCTGGGAGCCGAAGGCGTTCCGGCGCACCGCGATGTCGAGCCCGCCGAGGCTTTCCTGGCCGCGGATGGCGTCGAGGACGGTGTCGGCGAGCATGATCAGGCCGGCGCAGGTGCCGTAGACGGGCAGTCCCGCTTGGATCCGGGTGCGGAGCGGTTCGGCCAGGCCGAACGCGCGGGCAAGCTTGTCCATCACGCTGGACTCGCCGCCCGGAATGACCAGGCCGTTCACACGGTCCAGTTCTTCCGGGCGGCGAACGAGTTCGACCTCCGCGCCGAGCCCCCGGAGGAGCGCGGCATGCTCGCGGAAGTCACCCTGGAGGGCGAGAACTCCAACGCTCACGAACTGCGGACTACCAGCCGCGTTCGGAGAGGCGGTGCGGGGCGGCCAGGTCGGACACGTTGATGCCCACCATGGCTTCGCCGAGGCCGCGGGAGACGGCGGCGATGACGCTCGGGTCGTCGTAGAACGTGACCGCCTTGACGATCGCGTTGGCGCGGGCCTGCGGGTTGCCGGACTTGAAGATGCCGGAGCCGACGAACACGCCGTCCGCGCCCATCTGCATCATCATGGCCGCGTCGGCCGGGGTGGCCACGCCGCCGGCGACGAAGAGCACGACGGGGAGCGTGCCGGTGGCGGCAATCTCGGCGACGAGCTCGTACGGGGCCTGGAGCTCCTTGGCGGCGACGTACAGCTCGTCCTTGCTCAACGACGAGAGGCGGGCGATCTCACCCTTGATGGTGCGGATGTGCTTCATGGCCTCGGAGACGTCGCCGGTGCCGGCCTCGCCCTTGGAGCGGATCATCGCGGCACCCTCGGTGATGCGGCGCAGCGCCTCACCCAGGTTGGTCGCGCCGCAGACGAACGGGACGGTGAAGTTCCACTTGTCGATGTGGTTGACGTAGTCGGCCGGGCTGAGCACCTCCGACTCGTCGATGTAGTCGACGTTCAGGGCCTGGAGCACCTGGGCCTCGACGAAGTGGCCGATCCGGGCCTTCGCCATCACCGGGATGGACACCTCGGCGATGATGCTGTCGATCAGGTCGGGGTCACTCATCCGGGCGACACCACCCTGGGAACGGATGTCGGCCGGCACGCGCTCGAGGGCCATGACGGCCACGGCACCGGCATCCTCGGCGATTCGGGCCTGCTCGGCGTTGACGACGTCCATGATGACGCCGCCCTTCATCATGTCGGCGAGTCCGCGCTTGACGCGGCTCGAACCAAACTGCTCGGCGGAAGTGGTTTCAGTCATAGCCTTGATTCTATTCCTTGCGTCTTGTGAGTTTCGCACGGCGAAGTGCCGCGCGGAGCGTGAATGTGAAGCTAGTTTTCGTCCTTCGGCCAGCCGTCGGCGACCTCGCGCCGCACCTCGCCCAGCAGGCGGGGAACGGCCTTCGTCCTGGCGATGATCGGGAAGAAGTTCGAGTCGAGCGCCCATCGCGGCACGATGTGCTGGTGCAGGTGCTCAGCGATGCCCGCGCCGGCGACGCGGCCCTGGTTCATGCCGATGTTGAAGCCGTCGCAGTGGGACACCTCGGTGAGCACGCGCATCGCCACCTGGGTCAGGCTACCGATTTCGGCGATCTCCTCCGGCGTAGCCTCGTCATACGTCGCAATGTGCCGGTACGGGCAGACGAGCAGATGCCCGCTGTTGTAGGGGAACAGGTTCAGCAGCACGTAGGCGTGCGTGCCCCGTGCCACGATCAGCGCCTTCTCGTCGGCCATCTTCGGTGCGAGGCAGAACGGGCAGTCGGACTCCTCCGGCTGCTGGCCGTCCTGGATGTAGACGAGGCGGTGCGGCGTCCACAGTCGCTGGAACGCATCCGGGACCGCGGCGAAGTCGGACGAGTGCTCGATGCCCTCGAACGGGTCACCGCCGGTCCGGTCGCCGCCGACCTCGCCGCCGCCGACCTCGTCGTTGACGGCAACCATCTAGATCTGCCCCTGGCCGGTGACCTGGGCACGGGTCTCGATCGAGGCGAGGATGCGGGTGATGGCCTCGGCCACCGGCACGCCGTTGTCCTGGCTCCCGTCGCGGAACCGGAAGCTCACCGTGCCGTTGGCCTGGTCTTCCTCACCGACGATCAGCTGGAAGGGCACCTTGGCCTTGGTGTGGTTGCGGATTTTCTTCTGCATCCGGTCGTCGGCGTGGTCGACCTGGGCGCGAACCCCCGCCGCCTTGAGCCGGCCGATGATCTCATCGAGGTAGGGACCGTACTGTTCGGAGACGGGGATGCCGACGACCTGCACCGGCGACAGCCAGACCGGGAACGCCCCGGCGTAGTGCTCGGTCAGCACGGCGAAGAAGCGCTCGATCGAGCCGAACAGGGCGCGGTGGATCATGACCGGGCGCTGGCGGGAGCCGTCGGGCGCGGTGTACTCGAGGTCGAAGCGCTCCGGCAGGTTGAAGTCCAGCTGGATCGTGGACATCTGCCAGGTGCGTCCGATCGCGTCCCGCGCCTGCACTGAGATCTTCGGACCGTAGAAGGCCGCACCACCCGGGTCGGAGACGAGTTCGAGCCCGGATGCCTCGGCGACCTCCGCGAGGGTCTGGGTGGCCTCGTCCCAGGCCTCGTCGCTGCCGACGAACTTCTTCGGGTCCTTGGTCGAGAGCTCGAGGTAGTAGTCCTCGAGGCCGTAGTCGGCGAGGAGTTTCAGCACGAAGTTGAGGGTGGAGGTGAGTTCCTCCTTCATCCCCTCCTTCGTGGTGTAGATGTGGGCGTCGTCCTGGGTCATCCCGCGCACCCGGGTGAGGCCGTGCACCACGCCGGACTTCTCGTAGCGGTAGACCGAGCCGAACTCGAACAGCCGCATCGGCAGGTCGCGGTAGCTGCGGCCGCTGGAACGGAAGATGAGGTTGTGGAACGGGCAGTTCATCGGCTTGAGGTAGTAGTCGACGCCCTGCCGGGTCATCTGCCCGTCGGCGTCGTACTCGGCGTCGAGCTTCATCGGCGGGAACATGCCGTCGGAGTACCAGTCGAGGTGCCCGGAGGTTTCGAACAGGTTCGACTTGGTGATGTGCGGCGTGTAAACGAAGTCGTACCCGGCCTCGGCGTGGCGCTTGCGGGAGTAGTTCTCCATCTCCTGGCGGATGATGCCGCCCTTGGGATGGAACACGGGCAGGCCGGAGCCGATCTCCTCCGGGAAGCTGAACAGGTCGAGTTCGGCGCCGAGCTTGCGGTGGTCGCGCTTGGCGGCCTCCTCCTGGCGGGCCTGGTAGGCACGCAGTTCGTCCTTGGTGGGCCAGGCCGTGCCGTAGATCCGCTGCAGCTGCGGGTTGTTCTCCGAGCCGCGCCAGTAGGCGGCGGCCAGCCGGGTGAGCGAGTACCCGTTGCCGATCATGCGCGTGTTGGGCAGGTGGGGACCGCGGCAGAGGTCCTTCCACACGGTCTCCCCCGTCTTCGGGTCGACGTTGTCGTACATGGTCAGTTCGGTGCCGCCGACCTCGACGGACTCGTTGTCGGTGGTCAAGCTTGTCGAGACCCCCTTGAGCCCGATCAGCTCGAGCTTGTACGGCTCCGCGGCGAGCTCCGCCCTGGCCTCGTCGGCGGTCACGACCCGACGCACGAACCGCTGGCCCTGCCGGATGATCCGGTCCATGGCCTTCTCGAGCGACTTGATGTCCTCGGGGGTGAACGGCTCCGCGACGTCGAAGTCGTAGTAGAAGCCGTCGGTGACGGGCGGGCCGATTCCGAGGCGGGCGGACGGGTTCACGGTCTGCACGGCCTGCGCGAGCACGTGCGCGGCCGAGTGCCGAAGGATGTTGAGACCGTCGGCGGACGAGATGGTGACCGGCTGGGCGTCATCCGTCGGCGTCACCGTCGCGGCGAGGTCCCTGAGCTCGCCGTTGACGCGCATTGCGACAACGGACCGGTCGGTGAAAAGCTCAAAGCCGTCAACCACGTGTGTAACTCCTCAATTGTGTGCGAACCTCTCCAACTTTAGCGGCGCGCGTGGAGCCTTCGCCCCCGCCTGCCCGGCCAGGACCGCGTCCCGGTCCGTGAACGCGATCGCGGCGGCGCGAGGCATCCGCCGGACGGGCCTGGCCCTCCAATTGGGCGGTGCGCGCACGCGCGTCGCCTTGGGAGGATCAGGCCAGGCCGGGGAGAACAGTGAGCGATTTCTACAGGCGAATCGGGCAGTGGCCCAGAGGCGACCGCGTGCTGCTTGTCGCGGGCGGTTTCGTCCTCCTGCCGATTCCGTCCCTGGGACCCGTTCTCGGCCTGGCGGCCTGGTCGTTGGCGTGCCTGTCGCATCTGTCGATGGGGTCCCGGAGTGCCGCGAAGCGAAGGCAGCGAACCTACCAGCCCGTGCCGATCACGGAAACGGTGTTCTATCCCTTCAACGGGCTGCAGGAGATTGTCGGCGAATCCCACCGAGACCTGCGGGCACATCCCCGCCTATCTCGCGGCCGGGTGGGATCAGGGGCTCCGTCCGCACCTGGACGCGGGGCGGCAGCCCGTGGCCCATGCGTCGGTGTTCGGCGGCACATTGGAGAAGCCCGATTACGGTGTGTGGCTGTCGTCCGCGCCATCGCTGCGGCGCCCCAGGTTCCGGAGCTGACGCCCCGCGGGCGGTGCGCGAGGATTTTTGGGCAGCGAGAAACCCCCGGACTGCCGGGGGTTCGTCTGTGGGCGATACTGGGATCGAACCAGTGACCTCTTCCGTGTCAGGGAAGCGCGCTACCGCTGCGCCAATCGC
>NZ_SOHH01000058.1 GCF_004403515.1 Cryobacterium fucosi
CCGGCCGCCGCTCGAGGCGCCGCACCACACCGCCACCGCCGCGGCCATGGTGGGCGGGGGCAGTGGCCGCATCCGCCCCGGCGCGGCGGCGCGCGCCTCCCACGGCGTATTGTTCCTCGACGAGGCGCCGGAGTTCGGATCCGCCGTGTTGGACGCGCTCCGCCAGCCGCTCGAATCGGGTGTGATCAGCATCCATCGCGCCAACGCCGTGGCCAGGTTCCCGGCGAGGTTCCAGCTCGTGATGGCCGCCAACCCCTGCCCCTGCGGCCAGTACGGAGCCGCCGACCTTGACTGCAGCTGCCCGCCGAGCGCCCGGAGACGTTACCTCTCCCGGCTCTCCGGTCCGCTGCTCGACCGGATCGATATTCAGTTGCAGGTGCGACGGGTCACCGCCGCACAGCTGCGCGTGGCCGCCGACGGTCCGCGCCTGACCAGCGCCACGGCGAGGCAACGCGTGGAGCTGGCCAGGGCCGCGGCGGCCGAGCGGCTCGAGAACACGCCATGGTCGCTCAATTCGCAGGTTCCGGGGCCCTGGCTGCGCGGCGCACACGCCAGGCTCCCCGGCGAGACGACCGCGATCCTGGACCGGGCACTCGAACGCGGGGGGATCACCATGCGCGGCTACGACCGGGTTCTCCGCGTGGCGTGGTCTATCGCCGATCTCGGCGGGGTCGCGCGGCCGGGCCCCGAACAGGTCGGGCAGGCGCTCTACCTGCGGAAGGGAATGTCGTCATGATGCTTTTCGGGCTGGAGGAGGCAACGGTGGCCGAACTCGCTGCCGGGGTTCGCCCGCAGGAAGCCCCACGTGGCGGCATGGCGCCAGGCGACGCGGGCGAGGTATTCGCCCGGGCCGCGTGGACCTGCATCGCCGAGCCGGGAGACGGCACCGCCGGGGCGTTGGTCGACCGGCTCGGGGCCGGGCCGGCCCTCGCCGCCGTGCTCGAGCCGGGCGCGCCCGGCAGGCTCGCCCCGCAGCTCGGGGACACCGGAGAGCCGGACGGCTTCGGGGACGAACTCGAGCATGCCCTGCAACGGTGGCGGCCTCGGCTGTCGTCGGGAGAGGTCATCCGTTGCCTCCAGCAGGCCGCACGGGTGGGCGCACGGCTCGCCCTACCCGGCGACGAGGTGTGGCCCGGCGGGGTCGACGACCTCGGCCGGAACGCGCCGCTCGCCCTGTGGTGGCGAGGCGTGGCCCCCGCCCTGGTCTCGCTCCCCAACTCGATCGCCCTGGTCGGAGCGCGGGCGGCCACCGGGTACGGCGAACACATCGCCATGGAGGCCTCGGCCGGACTGGTCGACCGCGGCTTCACGATCGTGTCCGGCGCGGCCTACGGCATCGACGGAATGGCCCATCGGGCTGCCCTGGCCAGTTCGGGCCTCACCGTGGCCTTCCTTGCCGGGGGAGTCGACCGGTTCTACCCGAGCGGCCACGACGCGCTTCTGGGACGCATCGTGGCCGACGGCGCGGTCGTCTCCGAGCTGCCGTGCGGGGCGGCGCCGACGAAATGGCGGTTCCTGCAACGCAACAGGTTGATCGCCGCGTCCAGTGCGGCCACGATCGTGCTCGAGGCCGGGTGGCGGTCCGGTTCGCTCAACACGGCCGGGCACGCCGCCGCCCTCGGCCGTCCCCTGGGCGCCGTGCCCGGCCCGGTCACCTCGCCGACGTCGGCCGGTTGCCACCGGCTGATCCGCGAATACGACGCCGTGTGCGTGACCTCGGCGGCGGAGATGGCCGAACTCGTCGGCGACCGGGTGGTCCAGGTGCCGCTCGACTTCCCCGGCGACGGAGCAGGAGGCGGAGACCGCGACGGCACGCCGGGCCAGGGGCAGCGCACCAGCGATCAGATCCGGGTGTTCGACGCGCTGAGCGGCCGGTCGCCGCGCACCGTGCACGACGTGGCCCGCCGGGCGGGCCTCTCCGTCGCCGCCGTGCAGGGCGCCCTCGGCGCCCTCGACCTCGAGGGGGCCGCCCGAGAGCGGGAGACCGGCTGGGTGCGCGCGTCCCGCTGACCCGCGGGTTAGGTTGGGGAGCATGACGCAGGCAACGATGCTCAGCTCGGTCCTGTATGACGCCGGGCTGCCGCGCCTGAACCGGACTCTCGCGCCACGCCGAACGGGCGTCGGGGGCGAGCCGTAGTGTGAACGACATCGATGAAAGGCAAGGCAAGGCATGGCAGTCGTTCCGAACCACCAGATCCAGATGGGCCAGCACGCGCCGGCCAGCCACCTGATCGCCCACATCAGCGACACGCACTTCCTCGGCGGGGCACGCGCCCTCTACGGAACCGTCGACACAGACTCGCCGGTGCGCCAGGCGCTGGCCCAGCTCGAACGCTCCGGGCTGCGCCCCGACGCGCTCGTGTTCACCGGCGACATCGCCGACACCGGTGAGACGGATGCCTACCGCCGGGTCCGCGGCCTCGTCGAGGCGTCAGCCGATCGACTCGGGGCCGAAGTCGTCTGGGTGATGGGAAACCACGACAAACGCGCCGCATTCCGTGCCGAACTCCTCGGCAAGGCCGGGTCAGGGGCCCCGTCCGATGCGCCGGTCGACGCGGTGTTCGACCTCGCGGGAGTGCGCCTGATTGCGCTCGACAGCAGCGTCCCCGGTTACCACCACGGCGAACTCGCCCAGTCCCAGCTGGATTGGCTGGCCGACGTGCTCAGCGACCCGGCACCCCACGGCACGGTGCTGGCCCTGCATCACCCGCCGATCCCCACCATGATCCCGCTGATGAGCATCCTGGAACTCCGCGGCCAGGCCCGGCTGGCCCAGGTGATCGCCGGCAGCGACATCCGGGCCATCCTCGGCGGTCACCTCCACTACGCCACGACCGGAATCTTCGCGGGAATCCCGGTTTCCGTCGCCGCCGCCACCTGCTACACCCTCGATGCGAGCGCCCCGCAGGGGGAGCTGGTCGGGCAACGCGGCGGGCAGTCGATCAACCTGGTGCACGTCTACGACGACCAAATCGTGCACTCGACCGTTCCGCTCGGCGAATTCGACGTCGCGACGAGGTTCGACGCGGCGTTCCTGGCCCGGATGCAGTCGCTCAGTCCAGAGGAACGCACCGAGGCGTTCTCCCGCCAGACCGACTCGGCGGCCGGAAGTGTGGCGTGACCGGGCAGAGCGTCGGCCTGGCCGCCGCCGTCGAGGACTTCGCCGTCTACCTGGCCGCGGAGCGCGGCTTCTCGCCGCACACCGTCCGCGCCTACCGGAGCGACCTGGCCGGGCTCCTCGCCTTCGCCGAGGGGCGTGGCGTGGCAGAGTCGTCCGCTCTGACCCTGGATCTGCTCCGGGACTGGCTCTGGGTGGGCAACCAGGCCGGGCTGGCACGGGCCACCATCGCACGCCGGGCCGCCTCGGTGCGCGGCTTCACGGCGTGGCTGGCGCGCGCCGGAGCGAGCCCGGCCGACCCGGCGGTCCGGCTGCGCTCGCCGAAGCCCGGCCGCACGCTGCCCCGGGTGATCAACCGCGCCCAGATGCAGGACCTGCTCGGCCAGCTCGAGCACCGTGCGGCCGGCGGCGAGCCTAACGCCCTCCGCGACCTGGCGATCGTCGAACTGCTCTACGCCTCGGGGCTGCGCGTCTCCGAACTCGTCGGCCTCGACACCGGCGACGTGGACCTGCACCGGCTCACCGTGCGGGTGACTGGAAAGGGATCGAAGGAGCGGGTCGTGCCTTTCGGAGTCCCGGCCCAGTCCGCGATCCTCGCCTACCTCGGCCGTGGGCGCCCGGCACTGGCCTCGGCGGACCTCCCCGCCGGGCGGCCCGCACCCGAGGTCACGGCCTTGTTCCTCGGCACCGTCGGACGGCGGCTGGGGGTGCGGGCCGTGTACCGACTCGTCGCCACCCTCCTCGCCGACGTGCCGGGCAACGGCCCGGCCGGCCCGCACGCGCTGCGCCACACGGCCGCCACCCACTTGCTCGACGGCGGCGCCGACCTCCGGGCGGTCCAGGAGCTGCTCGGCCACGCGAGCCTGGGCACCACCCAGATCTACACCCACGTGTCGGCGGAACGACTCAAGCAGAGCTACCTCACCGCGCACCCCAGAGCGTAGACGGGCCCTCGAGCGGTAGCAGCACGGCCCGGCGGATGCCGCCGAGGTACAGCCGGGGAGAAACGTAACGCCCGTGCAGGCGCGCCCCCAGGTGCACGCACCGGGCCGAGCAGTGACCGCCCGGCGCGACATGGCCGACCAGCTGGCCGAGGGCGACCGTCTCACCAGCCGTCACGACCGCGGTCACCGGCTCCACGCTCGATGCCAGGTCGCCGGTGTGCCGGATCGACAGCACGGGGCGGTCGACGACGACGCCCGCGAACGAGACCACGCCGCCGGACACGGCGAAAACCGGTTCCCCGTCGATCGCGGCCAGATCGAGGCCGCGATGCCCGGCGGAGTAGACGCTGGCAGGCGCCACGAACTCGGCGAGCACCCGGTGCGGCGGTGAGAGCGGCCAGACCCAGGGCTGCGGCGGGGGCACGGCGACGGGGACGAAGGACGCGGCCGCCAACGCGGCGGCGGCGACCAGGCGGGGGAGCTGCATGCCACCACCGTGCCGCATCCGGTGCGCGCCCGGCCCGCAGGGACGGCATCCGTGGAGAGGGCCGCCCCGACCCGGCTGGTGGGGGGAACCCCGCCCGCCCACGGAGCGCACGACGGTGCTCCGGGTGGGTGCTAAACTCGTCCAAGCAGCGCTTCGTGCGCTGACTACGCGTGCCCACTCGGCCTCCGCATCCACTCGGTCCTCGCTTCCCCGGAAGCAGGCGGATGCGTGCCGGGCACCAGGAGTAGTGATCATCCGATCACGACACAAACCGATTGGCGTTGCTCTGCCCTGCAGGCGCGCCGGACAAGGAGTACGGCTCATGGCCGTCGTAACCATTCGCCAGCTGCTCGACAGCGGCGTGCACTTCGGGCACCAGACCCGCCGTTGGAACCCGAAGATGAAGCGATTCATCTTCACCGAGCGGTCCGGCATCTACATCATCGACCTGCAGCAGTCGCTCGGGTTCGTCGACAAGGCCTATGACTTCGTCAAGGAGACCGTCGCCCACGGCGGCACCGTCCTCTTCGTCGGCACCAAGAAGCAGGCGCAGGAATCGATTCAGGAGCAGGCGACCCGTGTCGGCCAGCCCTACGTCAACCAGCGCTGGCTCGGCGGCCTCCTCACCAACTTCCAGACCGTCTCCAAGCGTCTGGCCCGCATGAAAGAGCTCGAAGAGCTCGACTTCGAGGACACCGCCAAGAGCGGCTTCACGAAGAAGGAAATGCTCATCAAGAAGCGCGAGCTCGTCAAGCTTCACAAGAGCCTCGGCGGTATCCGAAACCTCACGAAGACGCCGTCGGCGCTGTGGGTCGTCGACACCAACAAGGAGCACCTCGCCATCGACGAGGCGCGCAAGCTCGGCATCCCCGTCATCGCGATCCTCGACACCAACTGCGACCCGGACGACGTCCAGTACCCGATCCCGGGCAACGACGACGCCATCCGTTCCGTCGGCCTGCTGACCCGCATCATCGCGGACGCAGCGGCCGAGGGCCTCATCCAGCGCCACGCCAAGCCGGAGGCCGAAGTCGAGCCCCTCGCCGCCTGGGAAGCCGAACTGCTGCAGACCGGCGAAGCCGCTGCAACCGACGCAACCCCCGAGCAGTCCTCCGCCGAGACCGCTGAGGTCGCCGACGTCGCCGTCGCCGCCGAGCAGCTCGCGGCCGAGGCCGTCGCCGAAGAGGTCCCCGTTGTGGAAGAAGAAGCCGCAGCCGTCGCTGCCGCCGACGCTCCCACCGAAGAAGCCAAGTAAGGAATCGAGTATGGCAAGCATCAGCCTCGCAGACGTCAAGGCACTGCGCGAGCGTCTCGGAACCGGCATGGTCGACACCAAGAACGCCCTCGTTGAAGCCGAAGGCGACATGGAGAAGGCCGTCGAACTCCTCCGGATGAAGGGTGCGAAGGGCAACGCCAAGCGCGCCGACCGTTCCACCTCCGAGGGCCTCGTCGCCGCCAAGGAAATCGGCGACACCGCCACCCTGATCGAACTCGCCTGCGAGACCGACTTCGTCGCCAAGGGCGACAAGTTCGTCGCACTGGCGGACAAGGTCCTGGACGCGGTCGCCGCAGCCGGCGCCACCACGGTCGAGGAAGGCCTGGCCGCCCCGGCCGGCAGCCAGACCGTCGGCGAACTGATCGACGGCGAAGCCGCGATCATCGGTGAGAAGTTCGAACTGCGCCGCGTCGCATCCGTCACGGCTCCGAAGTTCGCGATCTACCTGCACAAGACCAGCAAGGACCTGCCCCCGCAGGTCGGCGTTGTTCTCGGCTACTCCGGTGACGACGCTGAGACCGCGCGCAGCGTGGCCCAGCACATCTCGTTCGCCAACCCGGAGTACCTGGCCAAGGAAGACGTTCCCGCGGACGCCGTCGAGGCCGAGCGCCGGATCGTCACCGAGATCTCGAAGAACGAGGGCAAGCCCGAAGCGGCGCTGCCGAAGATCGTCGAGGGTCGCATCCACGCGTTCTTCAAGCAGGTTGCCCTGCTCGAGCAGGACTACGCCAAGGACAACAAGGTGTCCGTCAGCAAGGTCCTGGCCGATGCCGGACTGACCGTGTCGGGCTTCGCCCGATTCAAGGTCGGCGCGTAACAGGATTCACAATGAGGGAGACCGGGTTGCAGTCGCAATCCGGTCTCTTTCTCTGTGTGGGCACCGAGTAGCGCACACAGTAGTTTTAGATCACGCACAACGGAAGGACGCTCACGGGCATGTCAGACATGGAAACGAAGCCGAGCAAGAAGCGCAGGGTCCTCCTCAAACTGTCGGGTGAAGCGTTCGGCGCCGGCAGCCTTGGCGTCAACCCCGACGTGATCAGCGCCCTCGCCCGCGAGATCGCCGAAGCAGCCAAGACGGTGGAAATCGCCATCGTCGTCGGCGGCGGCAACTTCTTCCGCGGCGCGGAACTCTCCCAGCGGGGCATGGACCGTGGTCGGGCCGACTACATGGGCATGCTCGGGACCGTCATGAACGCCCTCGCCCTGCAGGACTTCCTTGAGCAGGCCGGCGCGGAGACCCGGGTCCAGTCCGCCATCGCGATGACCCAGGTCGCGGAGCCGTACATCCCGCGCCGCGCCGAGCGCCATCTGGAAAAGGGCCGCGTGGTCATCTTCGGCGCCGGCGCCGGACTGCCGTACTTCTCGACCGACACGGTCGCAGCCCAGCGCGCCCTCGAGATCGGCGCCGACATCGTGCTCGTCGCCAAGAACGGCGTCGACGGGGTCTATTCCGCCGACCCGCGCACGGACCCGGACGCGCGCAAGATCGACCACATCACCTACCAGGACGCCCTCCAGCGCGGCCTCAAGGTCGTCGACTCGACGGCGTTCAGCCTGTGCATGGACAACGGGATGCCGATGCAGGTGTTCGGCATGGCGCCGCACGGCAACGTGACCGCCGCCATTCTCGGCGCCGATCTGGGAACCCTCGTCTCCAACTAGGATTATTGAAGCCACCGAAGAAGGAGTCACCGTGATCACGGATGTTCTGTCCGATGCCACCGCACGCATGCACAAGGCACTCGAAGCCGCCAAAGACGATTTCGCGACCGTGCGAACCGGACGCGCGAACCCGCAAATGTTCGCGAAGATCCTGGTCAACTACTACGGCACTGCGACGCCGCTCGAGCAGCTCGCCTCCCTGCAGAATCAGGAGGCGCGCACGCTCCTGATCGGCCCGTACGACAAGGGCGCCCTGCGCGACATCGAGCAGGCCATCCGCGACACCCCGAACCTGGGAGCCAATCTCGGCAACGACGGCAACGTCATCCGGGCCACGCTGCCGGAGCTCACGGCCGACCGCCGCAAGGAATACGTCAAGATCGTTCGCACCAAGGCCGAAGACGCCAAGGTGTCGGTGCGCAACCTGCGCCGCAAGGCGAAGGACGAGCTGGACGCGCTGAAGAGCGAAGTCGGCGACGACGACGTGGCCAGGGCCGAGAAGGAACTCGAGCAGATCACGAAGACCCACGTGGACGCCATCGACGATGCGCTCAAACGCAAAGAAGCCGAACTCCTCGAAATCTAGGGCGGAGTCAGCGTCATGTCGCACGATCCCAACAAGGAACAGCCGCCCAAGCGCGCGCACGGCGTCAGCCGAGCCGAGTTCCGGGCGCAGGTTCACGCGGCCAGGACCGACATCGAGCGGCAGATGCAATCGACCCGCGCCGACTTCGAACGACAGGTGCAGGCCACCCGGGCGCAGCTGGACGCGACGACCGAGCGGATCGAGGCGCGCACCGGCCGGAACCTGATCCTGGCGATCCTGATCGGTCTCGCCCTCGGCCTGTTCATGCTGTTCAGCCTCATCTTCATCAAAGAGCTGTTCATGGTCTGCGCGGCGGCGTTCGTCGGCCTCACCGCCTTCGAGCTGGCCCAGGCGCTTCGGCACACGGGCCGGACCGTTCCGCGCATCCCTGTCGTGCTCGCAGCGGTGTCGGTCGTCCCGGCGGCCTTCTACCTCGGCGCGGCCGGCCAGTGGCTGGCGATGCTGGGCGGCATCGTGCTGATCGCGCTCTGGCGGGTGGCCCTGCTCATTCTGCCGGCCCACCGGGCACCCGCCCGCGACGTGCTGGGTGACATCGGCTCCGGGGTCTTCATCCAGTCGTACGTGGTGTTCCTCGGCAGTTTCTCCGTGCTGCTGGCCGCGCAGCCCGACGGTCAATGGTGGACGCTCGCCTTCCTCCTGCTTGTCATCTCGGCCGACACGGCCGCCTACGCCACCGGCCTCAGCTTCGGCAAGCACAAGATGGTCCCCACCATCAGCCCCAAGAAGACCTGGGAGGGATTCGCCGGCGCCGGTGCGGTCTGCCTGATCGCCGGGGTCATCCTCGCCGTTTTCATGATGGATCAGCCGTGGTGGTTCGGGCTCATCTTCGGGGTCGTCATCCTGCTCAGCGCGACCTTCGGCGACCTGGCCGAGTCCCTGATCAAGCGCGACCTGGGCATCAAGGACATGAGCTCCTGGCTGCCGGGCCACGGGGGCTTCCTCGACCGGCTTGACTCGATCCTGCCGTCGGCCGCCGCCGCGTACGCGCTGTACCTGATCTTCGCCTGAGGTGCCCTCTTTCGACACTGCGGGCAGGGTGGGGCAGAATGAAGCGGTGACCACCACCTTCCCCCGCACGACCAAGAAGACGCTCGGCTACAGCGCAACCCAGGTCGACGAGTTCCTCGAGGGTGCCCGGCGGGCGTATGACGGTTCGGACGAAAGCGCGACCCTCACGGCGGAGACGATCCGGCACACGGCATTCGCAATGAAGAAGGGCGGCTATTCGCCCGTGCACGTCGACGCGGCCCTTGAACGGCTCGAGGACGCCTTCGCGTCCCGGGACCGGGACCTCGCGAACCGCGGCGGCGGCAAGCAGGCCTGGCTCGAGGACGCCCGCGCGAAAGCCCAGGTGCTCGTCAACCGGCTCAGCCGTCCCACCGGCCACCGTTTCTCCCGCACCAGCCTCCTCAGCGTCGGCTACAGCCGAACCGATGTCGACCGGTTCGCGAACAAGCTCGTCAAGTATTTCGAGGCCGGATTTCCGATCACGGTCGAAGACGTTCGCGGGGCTGTCTTCAAGCCGGAACGCGGCGGCTACCGTGAAGCGCAGGTCGACGCGGTCCTCGACGCCGTCGTTGACGTGATGTTGGCGGTGCGCTGATTCCGGCTCCGTTATCTGGCTGTTATCCCGAATTTCGGCTAGGCTCAACAAATCGTGGGTAGACATCTGAGCATCATCGCGTCCGAGCCGGCCGGCAGGCCAGCCAGACCCCGGATGCGACGACCCCGGTCCCGCGGGCAGGCGTCCCTGTTCACCTTCGCATTCACCGCCGCGGCCGCCTTCGTGCTCGTGAGCGTCGTCGACCCGTACTCCGGGGCCACGGCATCCCCCTACTTCCAGATCGCCGGGGATCGCTTCGGCGGCCAGGCCGTTCAGGAAATCCAGGTTGCCGGGGCGTACGCGAACACCATCACCCGCGACAACTTCACCGTCACCGAGAAGCCGAAGCCCGTTCCCGTTCCGGTTGCCGCCAAGTCCGCGTCCAGCTCCGGCGGCAGCGCCCCGTCGGCGGCCGTACCCGATCCCGGTTCCGCCCAGGCGATCGCCCGCGACAAGGTGAACGCCCGCGGGTGGGGCGACGACCAGTTCAACTGCCTCGTGTCCCTCTGGAACAAGGAGTCCGGCTGGCGCGTCAACGCCGCGAACTCGTCCAGCGGCGCCTACGGCATCCCACAGTCCCTGCCCGGCTCCAAGATGGCGTCTGCAGGCGCCGACTGGGAGACCAACGCCGGAACCCAGATCGAATGGGGCCTCGGCTACATTTCGGGCCGCTACGGCACGCCCTGCGGCGCCTGGGCGCACTCCGTCGACAACGGTTGGTACTGACGCCTCCGGTAGCGACACCGTCGGCCCCGACTCCGGGCCCCGACCGTTTCCGGTGGGCGGCCTGGCGTCCCCTGGCCCGGCGCCACCGACGTAGACTGGCCGAATGCCACGCAGCAACCGACCCAGGGGCCATCGGCCCGGGCCGGACGAGAATGGCGAAGGCGATGGCCTTGACCGGCTGCGGGCCGGCTGGCGCCGCACGGAAGCCCGCCGCGACGGCCTGTGGACCGTCCAACCGGTGGCCGCGGCGCGGGCCGGGAAAAGCTACGTCTGCCCGGGCTGCAACCTCGACATCGAACCCGGCCGCGCCCACCTCGTCGCCTGGCGCGGCGACGGGCTGATGGGCGAGGCCGCCGACCTCGCGGCCCGCCGCCACTGGCACGCGCACTGCTGGAAAATCAAGTGACGCCGCCCGCTGCCGACCGAGAAGGAGCATCCGTGAGTCCGAATGTCGTAGAGATCAGGGGTGGGATCGAGCTCCCGGCCGCGCGCGAGCACATCGAGTTGCACACGCTCGACGGCCTCACCCTGGTCGGCGAACTCGCGACCCCGCTCGATCGCCCGCCGGTCGCGACCCTCGTCACCCTGCACCCCCTGCCGACGCACGGCGGATTCATGGACTCCCATATCCTGCGGAAGGCCGCCGGGCGCCTGCCGGCCCTGGCCGGACTGGCCGTTTTGCGGTTCAACACCCGCGGAACCACGTCGCCCCGGGGCACGAGCGACGGCGCCTTCGGCCAGGGCAACGACGAACGCGCCGATGTCGCCGCCGCCATGGCATTCGTCGCCGAACGTGGCCTGCCGAATCCGTGGCTCGTCGGCTGGTCGTTCGGCACCGAGCTCGCCGTCAAGTACGGCCTCGAACACCCGATCCGCGGCGCCATCCTGCTCTCCCCTCCGCTGCACCGCGCCACGGATGCCGAGCTGGCGGCCTGGGCGGGCAATGAACGACAGCTCGTCGCCATCATCCCCGAACACGACGACTACCTGCGCCCCGACGAGGCAAGGAGGCGGTTCGCCAGCGTGCCGGGTGCCCGGTTCATCGCCGTCGACGGCGGAAAGCACCTGTGGGTGGGGGAGAGCCAGACCCGGCGGATCCTGGACGAGATCGTCGCCGTCGTGAATCCGCCGGCCGCTCCGCTGCCCACAGAGTGGGCAGGCTAGGCCGGCCCGCCCGTCCGGTGGTCGAGCCCGTCCGGTGGTCGAGCCTGTCGAGACCCGGCGACGGGATCTCGGCAGGCTCACCGGGCTCACGGCTGGCTCGATCACCGGGCTCACGGCAGGCTCACCGGGCTCACGGCTGGCTCGATCACCGGGCTCACGGCAGGCTCACCGGGCTCACGGCTGGCTCGATCACCGGGCTCACGGCAGGCTCGGCGACGGGCTCACGGCAGGCTCGATCGCCGGTGGTCGAGCTTGTCGAGACCCGGGCCAGCCTGCTCTGGGCTCGGGCTCAGAGCTCGTTCTGGCGTGGGATGACGACCTGCTTGATGATCATGATCACCGAGGCCGCGACGGGGATCGCAATGAGCGCGCCCAGGATGCCGAGAAGGGACCCGCCGGCGAGGGCGGCAACCACGACCACCGCCCCTGGCACCGACACCGCGCGGTTCATGATGTTGGGGCTCAGCACATACGCCTCGACCTGCATGTAGACGAGGTAGTAGATCGCGGCGACGAGCGCGGTCAACGGAGAGCTGCCGATCCCAGGGACCAGGCAGGTCGCGACGATGATGACCGAGCCGCTGATCGTGCCGACGAGCGGGATGAGCGAGAGCAGGAACGCGATCAGGGCGAGCAGAGCCGGGAACGGGGCCCCGATGATCGACAGGAACGTGAAACTCAGCACACCGTTGCACAGGGCGAGGGCCGCCTGGCCGACGACGAAACGTCCGACGGCGGTCGTGATCTGCTCGCTCAGGTCGGCGAAGCGATCCCGTTTGGAGGCGGGAACCATCTGGTAGGTGGCCTGCTTGATGCTGTGCAGGGACGCCGTGAAGTAGAGCGACAGGATCAGGATGATCAGCCCGCCGAACAGGCCGCTGACCACCGCGAGACCCGACTGGATCAGGGTTGTGGTGATCGTGGTCAGATTGCCGCCGAGATAGTCCGTGATCGACGCGACGATTTCATTCACCTTGAGGCCGGGGAACTGCCGCTGGATGTCCGCGAGGAAGGTCGACGTGTTCACCGATTCGACCAGGTCCGGGATGGCCTTGGAGAGCTTGGCGACCTGGTCGACGATGATCGGCACGATTGCGAAGACGACCCCGGTGAGCACGCCGAGAACGGCGACGAGCACGGTGAGGATCGCGGCCCAGCGCGGGAACTTCTTCTTCTCCAGCCAGGACACGGCCGGGTCGAGGCCCAGGGAGATGAAGAGGGCCGCACCCACGTACGTGATGATCGTCTGCAGGGAGACGACGGAGCTGATGATGAGCAGCCCGAGGCCGACACCGAGGGTGCCGACCAGTCCGACTCGGAACGCGTTCTGGATCTTCACTCTGGGGTCCCCCCTGCTTCGGTCTAGTCGTCGGTGGCTGCGACCCTCTCCGCCTGGGTCAGGAGGCCACGCAGGCTTTCGAAGTAGCCGGCGACCGAGTCGCGCTCAATCCTAATCTGAGAGAGGCGCTCTTCGGCGTCGGTGACGAGGGCGCGTGTGCGCGACTCCGCGTCGGCCACCAGGGCACCGGCCCTGGCCTCCGCTTCGCGCACGATCCGCTCTGCGTTGTCCTCGGCGGCCTTCTTCGCGATCCTCGCGTCGTTCCTGGCGCCGGTGTCGAGCTGGTCGTTCAACGCGCGCAGCTCGGTTGTGCGCTTGTTCGTCTCGGCCAGCTGGCGAGCCGCCTCATCGAGGAACTTCTGTGTCTGCGCGACTGCCTCCTGGTGACGGGCCAGGTGTCCCTGCTCCGCCTCGTCGCGGCGGGCCTTGAGTTCGATGTCGAGGTCGGCCCTGGTCTGGTCGATCTCGCGCCGCAGCCTGGCGGCCTCGTGCTCCCCGCGCTTCCGCGCGGCGGTGAGCTGGTTGTCCAAGTCGATCCGCAGCTGTTCGCTGTCGGCCGTGAAGTCCGCCCGGGACTGCTCGTTGTCGCGCGCCTGGTCGGCGTGGGCCTGCTCGAGCTCAGCAGCCAGATCGGCCCTGGCCTTCTCGATTTCCCGGGCGAGGGACACCCGCTGGTGCTCGAGGTCCCGGGTCAGGTCGGTCTGGGCCTGTTCCCTCTCGATGGCGAGGTCGGCGCGGGCGAGGTCGATCTCGCGTTCGAGGTCGATCCTGGCCTGCTCGATTTCAATCGTCAGCTCGGCACGGGCCAGCTCGGTCTCGTGCGCAAGGTCGATCCTGGCCTGTTCGGTCTCCCTGGCGAGGTCGACCCGGTCCTGCTCGGTTTCCGCAGCGAGGTCGATCCTGGCCTGTTCGGTCTCCCTGGCCAGGTCGGCGCGCTGCTGGTCCAATTCGTGCGCGACCTCGGCGCGGGTGAGTTCGGTCTCGCGGGTGAGGCCGGCAGCGATCTCCCGGGCCTCCGTGGCCTCCCGCTGGGCCACGACCCTGACCTCTGCGGCTTCACGCTCCGCCTCCGAGCGGATGGCCGCCACCTCGCGTTTGACCGTGGCGCGCAACTCCGCCGCCTCGGTGGCGACCGCGCCCCGGATGGCCGCGGCCTCCTGCACGCCGTCGTTGGTGAGGGTCGTATAATCGTCGTGCGCCCGGGCGAGGAGGTCGTCGGCCTCTACAGAGGCATCCTCCAGGATGCGCTCAGCCTTCACCGCGGCATCCGACAGGACCCGCTCGGCGCGGTCGGCGGCCTCCCGGCGGAGGGTGTCGACTTCGGCGGAAGCGGAGGCGCGGAGACGCTCGGCGTCGATGTCGGCCTGGGCGATGACGCGGGTGGACTGCTCCTCGGCCACGCGCAGGGTGTTTTCGAGTTTGGTGCCGAGCCCGGAGAAGGTGGGGCTGCCCACTTCCTCTATTTCGGCGTTCAGGTCGTCGATGTGCGCGGCCAGGCGCTTGTTCTCCTTGGCGGCCTCGGTGGCCTGGCTGTTCGCCTGGATCAGGTCGCGACGCAGGCCCTGCAGCGCCTTGTCGACCTCCTCCTTGTCGTAACCACGGAAAACCTGGGTGAAATCAGCTTCGTCGGTCGGCACGCTATCTCCTCATAATGGGACTCTGACCCGGTATTCGGGTTCTTTCAGGGCAGGGCCGTGATAATTTTAGTCTGTCCGGATGACCGAGGGCGTCCCAAGTTCAGGGCACCTATTAGGTGCCTTTCAGCGGCACCCAGTATCGTGAGACGTCCTGTCTGCTGCTACCCGGGCTCGAATCCGGGTGGTGCGCGCGAAAACGAGCACCCGGCGGCCGGCGACACAGGAGGGTTTACGTGCGTTTTGTTCTTGCCATTGTGGCATTCGTCCTCGCGGCCGTGATGATTGTTCTCGGCATCGCCCAGCGGACGGTCTTTCTCGAACCGGCTTCCACCAGCCTCAGCACCACGGTCACGGATGATGTCAGGTTCGCGGTCATCGAATCCAGCGCCCTCACCGCCCTTCCCGGCAGCCAGACGCTCACCATCACCGGAGCAGACACCGTTTTCGCAGCGTACGGACGGTCGGGTGACATCAAGGCGTGGCTCGCCGACGAACCGTATGCCGACATCCGCCAGGTCAGGAACACGGCCAGGCTGAGCAGCAAACTCACCGAGGTTCCCCCGGCCGACGAGACGTCGACGGATGTCCCTGCCGTCGCCCCCGAGGAGAAGCAGAGTGCCGACCCGGTCGGCTCCGACCTGTGGCTGCAGGAGTTCAACGGCAAGGGCTCGCTCACCACCACGGTCAATGTGCCGGACGGCATCGCGGTCATCGTCGCCTCGGACGGCACGAAGCCCGCGCCGACGGAGATCACCCTGACCTGGCCGATCGACAACTCGACCCCCATGGCGGGTCCCCTGATCGCCGGCGGCGGAGTGCTCGCCATCATCGGGTTGATCCTCTACCTGTGGGCGCTCATCCACCTGCGCCGCTCCCACGGTCCCCGGCGCAACCTGCCGCGCGGCCCCCGGATGCCCAGGCTTCCCCGGGTGCCCCGCCCCAAGTCGATCAAGGCGAGCGAAATCACCGGTCCGCGACGTTCCATCACTCGCAAGCTCATCGCCTCAGTGCCCGTCCTGCTGGTGACCGGCCTGGTGTTGAGCGGCTGCTCGGCTGATTTCTGGCCGAGTTCGCCGGCGACATCCGATGCGGCAACCAGCGCGACCGCCGCAGCCACCGACGTGCCCCAGGCCGTGAAGGACGTGCCGCCGCCCGCCGTGACGGTGCCACAGCTCGAACGGATCGTGCGACGGATCGCCGTTCTCAGCACCGACGCGGACGCCAAGCTCAACGGTGACGCTCTCGCGGCCCGGTTCACCGGCCCCGCGCTGGAGCAGCGGCTGGCCAACTACAAGATCCGGGCGGCCATCGCAGACTTCCCGGCCTTGCCCGCGTTGCCTGCGTCCCCGTTGACGCTGACCTTGCCGCAGCAGTCCTCGACCTGGCCGCGCGTCGTGATGACCGTCATCCAGAACGCGGACGATGCCGCCGTCGCGCCGACGGCCATCGTTCTGAGGCAGGAGACGCCCCGCTCCGCCTATCTGATCGAGTACGCGGTGCAGCTCGAGGCCGCGGCGAAGGTGCCGGATGTCGCACCGGCCACCATCGGCGCGCCGATCATCGCCCCCGACTCGAAACTGCTGCTCCTGCCGCCGGGTGAGGTGGCGGCGGCCTACGCCGACATCCTGCTGCAGGGCGACAAGAGCCCGTCCTTCGCCCTGTTCGAGGTGAAGGGCGACACCTTCCGCACCCAGGTCGGACTCGACAAGAAGAACGAGAAGCGCGCCGCCCTGCCGACAACCGCGTCGATCGACTTTGCGGCCGCCGTCGGCGCGGGTTCCGCGGTCGCCCTCGCGACGAACGACTCCGGAAGCATCGTCGCGGTCAGCATCACCGAGACCGAGACCGTCAAGCCGGTCGATGCGGGCGCGACGGTCAGCCCGGAAGGTGCCAGCAAGGCGCTGTCGGGGGTGTCGGCGACCGCCAAGGGAATCCAGAGCACCTATGGCGACCAGCTTCTCTTCCACGTGCCGGCCGCCGGTTCATCCGAAAAAATCCTCCTCCTTGGTTACGCCCAGGGTCTGATCTCATCCACGGAGCTTCCATGAGTCTTGTGCCACCGTCCGGCGTCAACATGCGCGGAGCCGTCGACCTGTCGTCCCTGGTGAATCGTCCGCCGGCCGCCGTCCCCGGGGCGCCCGCGCCCGGGGCGGCGCCAGCCGCCGTGCCGGTCCCGAGCCTCACTCTGGAAGGCACCGACGCGAACTTCGGCGAGGTGCTCGAGCTGTCCATGACGGTGCCCGTCATCGTCGACCTGTGGGCCGAATGGTGCGGGCCGTGTAAGCAGCTCACCCCCATCCTCGAGAAGCTCGTCGCGGAGTACGAGGGCCGTTTCGTCCTGGCCAAGGTCGACGTCGACACCAACCCGCAGCTGACGCAGGCGTTCCAGGCCCAGTCGATTCCGACCGTCGCCGCCGTCATCGGCGGCCAGCCGGTGCAGCTTTTCAACGGGGCGATCCCCGAGGGCCAGGTGCGTGAGGTTCTCCAGCGGGTGCTGGAGCTTGCGGCCGAGCACGGGGTCACCGGCACCGCCGTCGCCCCGGCGCAGGCGGGGGAGTCCGACGAGGCGGCGGAAGCGCCGGCGCCGGTCGAACCCGAGCTGCCGCCGCTTCACCGTGACGCCTACGAGGCCATCGAACGTGGCGACTATGCCGCCGCGACCGCCCTGTACAAGACCGCGGTCGCCCAGGATCCGCGTGACCAGATGGCCATCGCCGGCCTGGCCCAGGTCGGCCTGCTGGCGCGGCTGCACGGCAAGACCATGGCCGATATCCGTGCGGAGGCCGCCGCGGCGCCCGGTGACCTCGACGCCCAGCTCCTCGTCGCCGATCTCGACCTGTCCGGCGGGCACATCGAGGATGCCTTCGACCGCCTGCTGACGCTCTTTCCGATCCAGGACCCCGCAGGCAGGAACAGGATCCGCGAGCGCATCCTCGACCTGTTCGAGGTCGTCGGCCAGGACGATCCGCGCGTTGCGCCGACCCGGTCCCGCCTCACCGCCCTGCTCTACTAAGCCTCGATCCACCGGTCGGATTGAGGAGTTAGCGGCGCGTTAAACAGAGAATGTCCTTTTGATCAGGAAAAATAGGGCTTACCACGGCAACTATTTACCAAGTCAAGAGGACATCTCGTAGATGCAACTGAACCATAGATCCACGTCCCTGTCAGCGACCTTCGACGATACGAATCTCGTGTCGGCCGCCGGACTCGTCCC
>NZ_SOHH01000040.1 GCF_004403515.1 Cryobacterium fucosi
GTGGGCGTAGGCGGCGAGCAGCAGGCCGGCCCCGGCGGTGGCCGGCGACGGCTGGCGCCCCGGCGCGTGGGCGGCCACCCCGGCGAACAGGGCCTGCGCCGACTCGCCTCGGAGGATCCCGCGTTGGAGTTCCGTGCCCAGGCCCACCGCCCGCAGGCCGAAGGCCAGGGCCGCGACCGGGTCGTCCGGCCAGCGGAGCAGCTGGTTCCCGGTCAGGGCGACGACGCCGTCGAGACGATTGAGGACGGGCTGGAACAGCCTGGCCCAGGCCCGGCCGTCCCGGCCGAGGCCGTCCGCCGTGCGGTCCAGGCTGCGGTAGGCGACGGCCGCCCGGACAGCGTCGAGAGGATGCGCGTAGGACACCTCCGGGATGATGAAGGGTACGCGGGTGGTGAGCCCGAACGCCCGGAAGAACGGGGAGGCGAGCGCGGCCGGGTGCACCGCCGAGCCGACGTCGTGCCGGAACCCGGGAAGGGTCAGTTCCTCGGTGCGGAGCGCCCCGCCGGCCGTGCCGGCCAGCTCGGTGACCCGTACCGAGAGCCCTGCCCTCGCCAGGACGACCGCCGCGGCGAGCCCGTTGGGCCCGGCTCCCACGACGTTGACGTCAGGCACGGGCCCGACCGGCGAGGGACACCGGCGCGACGAGGAGGCCTGCCTCCGATCGAATCCACCACTCGTGGGAGGCCCGGCGTTCCTCCGGGGTCGAGAACCGGTAGAGGTAGACGCGGGCGCGGATCTGCCGGGGCGGGGCATCCGGGAACGGGTTCACCCGCAGCAGCCGCAGGGTGGGGCGGTCGCCCTCGAGCAGCCGAATCAGGAATGTCTCGAACCAGCGAGTGTCCCTCGCGCCGAGGGCGAGGAACCACATCAGCCAGTCCAGGCGCAGGTGGTACGGGGCGAACTGGCGTGGCATCCGCCCCGGTGCGCCCGGCTTGCCCCGGAACTCGTAGGCGAGCCAGCCGGCCGCGTCGCGCGGGTCGGCCGCGTCGCTGCCCTCGACGACCACCTCGAAGCGCTCCTTGGTGACCGTGCCGAAGGCGCCGTAGGCATTCACCAGGTGGTAGCGGTTGAAGCTCGCGTTCATCAGCTGCCGGCGGGCGAAAAGATTGCGGAGCGGCCGGTAGCTGAGCACGAGCAGGAGCACGGTGGCGGCGAGGACCACGACCACGAACCAGGGTGGCGACGCCGGCGCCTCCCCCTCCGCCGGGAGCCAGGGCAGCACGGTCCGGAACGCGTTGTCGTCGATTGCCGAGGCGGCGAGCACGATCGTGATCGCGTTCAGCCAGGCGAAATTGCCGGTGACGACGAGCCAGAGCTGCGTCAGCACGATGATGACGGCGGCGACGGATGCCACGGGTTGCGGCGCGAACAGGAAGAACGGCACCACGAGCTGCGCGAAGTGGTTGCCGATGACCTCGCCGCGATGGAACCACTTCGGAAGGTGGTGCACGTACCAGCTGACCGGGTTCGGCATCGGCTGGGTCTCGTGGTGGTAGAACAGTGCGGTCAAGTCGCGCCATTCCCGGCCACCGCGGATCTTGATCATGCCGGCGCCGAATTCCAGCCGGAACAGCAGCCAGCGGCAGAAGATGATCACGGTGATCGGCGGGGCGACCTCGTTCGACCCGAGGAATGCCATCACGAAGCCGGCCTCGATCAACAGGCTCTCCCAGCCGAACGAATAGAAGGTCTGGCCGACGTTGACGATGGACAGGTATCCGGCCCAGAGCAGCAGGAAGGCGACCAGCGGCAGCCACGGTGGGCCGAGTTGCGGCAGACCGGCCACCAGCGCGGCGGCCAGGGTCGCGCCGGACCAGGCCAGGACCAGCAGCATCCGGTCGGAGTATCTCCAGTGGAACAGGCTCGGCGACTGCCGGAAACTGATGCGGGAGACGAATCCCGGCACCGGGAGCAGACCGTGCTCGCCGAGAAGGGCCGGGAACTGGTTGACCGCCGAGATGAAGCCGATCACGAAGCACGCCGCAACGCCGCGCTGCAGCACCTGCCGCGCGATCTCATAGTCTCCCGCATCGAACCAGTCCATGGTGGGTTCACCATAGGCCTCGGCACACCGGCCTTCAATGGGTTCCGAGGCTACGGCGGGTCGAGCGCAGGGTGGTCCTCCGGTTTTCTGGTGGCCCAGGATTGGTGGTTTTTCTCCTTGACCTCGGTCACTAAACCGGTATAGTTAGCTAAACCGGTTCAGTAGGCGGGTGAAACCCGTGGCTGGCGATCAACGAGGAGACCCTGTGAGTGCTGAGAAGGTGACCATCGCCGTCGTCGCGAAGAGGGCCGGCGTGAGCAAGGGCCTCGTCTCATTCGCCCTCAACAACCGCCCGGGCGTCGGGGCGGAGACCCGGCTGCGCATCCTTCAGGTCGCCCAGGATCTGGGGTGGGAGCCATCGCTCAGGGCCCGTTCACTCTCCACCCAGCGTTCATTCGCGCTCGGGCTCGTGATCGCCCGGAACCCTGACGTTCTCGCCTCCGACCCGTTCTTTCCGTCGTTCATCGCCGGCGTCGAATCGATCCTCGCCGCCGAACGCCGCGCGCTCGTGCTCAGCGTGGTGCCCGACGAGGCGACCGAACTGCAGACCTATCGGTCGCTGGTCGCCGACGGCCGGGTCGACGGGGTCTTCCTCAGCGACCTGCGCCACAACGATGCGCGCATCCCCCTCCTCACCGAACTGGGCCTGCCGGCGGTCACCCTGGGCCGCCCCGACGGTGACAGCCCGTTTCCCGCGGTCACGGTCGACGACACCCCCGGGGTCACGGCATCCGTTCGCTACCTCGCCGACCTCGGCCACCGCCGCATCGCCCACGTCGCCGGCAGCCAGAACCTGCTGCACGGCATCCGCCGCCGGGAAGCGTTCGCGGCCGCGATGACGGCCGCCGGACTGCCGGAAGGGCAGACCGTGGAAACCGACTTCTCCGTGGGGGCCGGCTCGGACGCCACCCGCCGGCTGCTCGGCCAGGCGATCCGGCCGACCGCCATCGTCTACGCCAACGATCCGATGGCGATCGCCGGCCTGGGTGTTGCCCATGAGCTCGGCATCCGTGTTCCCGACGACCTGTCCATCACCGGCTTCGACGACATCGACTTCTGCCGCTACGTCTACCCGCCGCTGACCACGGTCAGCGCCGCGCCGGCGGTGTGGGGCCGCGCCGCGGCGACGACGCTGCTGCGGCTGATGGAAAACGGCAGGGCGGATGACGTCGACCTGCCGGCCGCCAGGCTCATCATCCGAGGCTCGGCCGCTCCGCCGGCCCGGCCTTGAACAGCCCTGAACTACCGACCTACCGACCTACCGACTACGGACCTGTCGACCTGTCGACCCACGAATGTACCCGCAGCAGGGCTGCTGCGATCCTAGGAAATGGAGAATCACATGCACAGCAAGGGAATGACCCGGCGGATCCTCGCCGTCACGGCCGCTTCGGCCACCGTGGTACTGGCGCTCGGCGCCTGCGCCTCGGGCGGAACAAGCGGCGACGCCGGCACGGCCCGCGGTCCGATCACGATCTGGTACTCGAACAACTCGAGCGAGATCGAATGGGGCAAGCAGATGGTGACGGCCTGGAACGCCGACCATCCGGACGAAAAGGTGAAGGCGCAGGAGATTCCGGCCGGCAAGAGCAGCGAGGAAGTCATCGGCGCCGCCATCACGGCCGGAAACGCTCCCTGCCTGATCTACAACACCGCCCCCGTTGCCGTGCCCCAGTTCCAGAAGCAGGGTGGACTCGTCGACCTGAGCAGCTTCAAGGACGGCGCCTCCTACATCGAGGACCGCAGCGGCGAGAACGCCTCGCAGTACAAGAGCGACGACGGCAAGTTCTACCAGATGCCGTGGAAGTCCAACCCCGTGATGATCTTCTACAACAAGGACATGTTCACCAAGGCCGGGCTCGACGCCGAGAACCCGTCGCTCGCCACCTACGACGAATTCCTTGCCACGGCACGCACTCTCGTCTCCAGCGGAGCGGCCAAGAACGCGATTTTCCCGTCGCCGACGAGCGAGTTCTACCAGAGCTGGTTCGACTTCTACCCGCTGTACGCCGCCGAAAGCGGCGGTAAGCAGCTGGTCGAGGACGGCAAGGCCACCTTCGATGACGCCACCGGCGCGAAGGTCGCCGAGTTCTGGAAGACCCTGTACACCGAGGGTCTCGCAAACAAGGAGAAGTACCAGAGCGACTCCTTCGCCGACGGCGTCGCCGCCATGTCGATCGTCGGTCCGTGGGCCGTGCCCGTCTACAAGGACAAGGTCAATTGGGGCGCGGTTCCCGTTCCCACCAGCGCGGGCACTGCGGCCGACAAGACGTACACCTTCAGCGATGCCAAGAACGTCGCGATGTACTCCTCCTGCAAGAACCAGGCGACCGCCTGGGACGTGCTGAAGTTCTCGACCAGCAAGGCGCAGGACGGCCAGCTCCTCGATCTGACCGGCCAGATGCCGATCCGTGCCGACCTGCCGACCGCGTACCCGGAGTACTTCAAGGCCAACCCGGCCTACCTGCAGTTCGGTGACCAGGCCGCTCGCACCGTCGAGGTTCCCAACGTGTCCAACTCGGTCGAGGTGTGGCAGGACTTCCGCGACGCCTACTCCAAGTCGGTCATCTTCGGCGAGGGCGACGTGAAGAAGTCCCTGGCCGGCGCCGCCGAGAAGATCAACCAGTTGGTCGGGGCGAAGTAGCGTCTGCCGATGTCCACCACCGCAACAGCGAACCCGCCCGCCGGGAGATCCACTCGATCTCCCGGCGGGCGGGGCCCCCGCCGCCGCCCGCTCCTGGGCACGAACCCGATCGGGCTCCTGCTCAGCGCGCCGTACCTCGTCTTCGTCATCGTCGTCTTCGCGTATCCGCTCGTCTTCGCCGTGTACATGGCGTTCCACGACTATTTCTTCGCCGCCCCCGGCGCCCAGGTCGACCGCCCGTTCGTCGGCCTCGCCAACTTCCAGGAGGTGCTCTCCGACCCGGCCGTGATCCGCTCGTTCGGAAACGTGGGCATCTTCCTGCTGATCAACGTTCCGCTCACCGTCGTGCTCTCCCTCGTGCTCGCGACCGCCCTCAACAAGGCTGTGCACGGCCGCACGTTCCTGCGCGTGGCCTACTACGTGCCGTACGTGACCGCGAGCGTCGCGGTCGTCGGCGTGTGGCTGTTCCTGTTCAGCGGGAGCGGTCTGGTCAACCAGTTGCTCGGGCCGCTCGCCCCTGACCCGTCCTGGCTGATCAGCCCGACCTGGTCGATGCCCACGATCGCCCTGTTCGTCACCTGGAAACAGCTGGGTTTCTACATCCTGCTTTACCTGGCCGCGCTGCAAAGCGTGTCGAAGGAGCTCTACGAGGCCGCGTCGACAGATGGCGCGGGCGCCCTGCGCAGCTTCTTCTCCGTCACGATCCCCGGCGTGCGTCCCGCCACCGTGCTCGTTCTCCTGCTCTCCACCGTCACCGGCGCGAATCTCTTCACCGAGCCGTACCTGCTCACCGGGGGTGGCGGCCCGAACGGGGCATCCACCTCCCCCGTGCTGCTCATGTACCAGAAGGGAATCGAGCAGGGCCACCCGGGCACCGCATCGGCGATTGGAATCGTGCTCGTGATCGGAGTTCTCATCATCGCGTTCATCCAACGTAAGTTCGCGGGAGGTGACGAGTCATGACCCGGGGTCAGAACATCCTCCGCGGCGTCGTCCTGACGGTCGGCGCGGTCGCGTTCCTCTTCCCGTTCTACTACATGATCATCGGTTCGCTGCAGGCCTCGCCTGACTCGACTCCGGGTGGCGCGTTCCCGAACCCGGCCAACCTGACCGTCGAGAACTACACCGACATCAACAGCCGGATCAACCTGATGCGGGGCCTGCTCAACTCGGGGATCTTCACCGGCGGCGTCATCGTCGGCACCCTCGTGTTCGGAGTGCTCGTCGGCTACGCGCTGGCCCAGCTGCAGTGGCGCGGACGCGGGGTCACCTTCGCGCTCGTGCTCCTGGTGCAGGTCGTGCCGTTCCAGCTACTGATGATCCCGCTCTATGTCATGATCGCCAGGGACTACGGCCTCGCTGACAACTACCTCGGCATGATCCTCCCGTTCGCGATCAACTCGACCGCCGTCATCATCTTCCGCCAGTACTTCCTCCAGGTTCCCCGGGACTTGTTCGACGCGGCGAGGATCGACGGGGCCGGCGAGGTCACCGTGCTGACGAGGATCGCCATCCCGCTGGTACGGCCCGCGATCCTGACCGTGGTGCTGTTGACATTCATCGGACCGTGGAACGAGTTCCTCTGGCCGTTCCTCGTCACGAAGGAAGCATCGATGCAGCCCCTCGCCGTGGCGCTGGCCAACTACATCAGCAACGTGGCCGCCACCGCGGCCAATCCCTTCGGTGCCGTTCTGGCCGGAGCCTGCGTGCTTGCGGCCCCTGCGGTCCTGCTCTTCATTGTTTTCCAACGACACTTTGTCTCCACCGATATCGGCTCCGGCGTGAAAGGTTAGAAATGTCTACCCCAACGAAATTCCCCTACACCCTGACCAGAATGGGCGTCATCATGACGCCGGAAGAGGGCAACGGCCTCGAGGCCGAGGGTGTGCTCAACCCGGGCAGCGGCCACACCCCCGACGGAACGCTGTACCTGCTCCCCCGCCTGGTCGCCACCGGTAACGTCTCCCGGGTCGGCCTGGCAAAGGTTGTCATCACCGAGGGCGTGCCCACCGGGGTCGAACGTGAAGGCGTCGTGCTCGAGCCGGACCAGGGCTGGGAACGCGGCGCGAACAACGCCGGTGTCGAAGACCCCCGGGTCACCTACATCCCCCGCCTCGGCCTGCACGTGATGACGTACGTCGCCTATGGACCGCTCGGCCCGCGCACGGCCGTCGCCGTCTCCAGCGACCTGCGAGAGTGGCGTCGGCTCGGCCCGGTGCAGTTCAAGTACGACGAGGCCCTCGACATGGACCTCAACCTGTTCCACAACAAGGACACCGTCTTCTTCCCCGAGGCGGTCACCGGCCCGGGCGGGGTGGAGAGCTTTGCGGTGCTGCACCGCCCGATGTGGGACCTCGGAGAGGTCAAGCCGGGAGAGGGCATCCGGGTGCCCGCCGGTGTCACCGACACCCGGCAGAGCATCTGGATCAGCTACGTGCCGGTCGCCGATGTGCTGGCCGACATCACGAGGCTGACCTTTTGGAGTGGCCACCGCTTCCTCGCCGGGCCGCAGTTCCCGTTCGAGGAGCTCAAGATCGGCGGCGGGCCTGCCCCGCTGCGCGTCCCGGAGGGCTGGCTGCTCATGCACCACGGCGTCACGGGGACCATCGACGGCGCGTTCTCCCAGCAGCAGAAGGTGAACTACTCGGCCGGCGCGATGATCCTGGACGCCGACGACCCCACCATCGTGCTGGCGCGCACGAGCGAGCCGCTGCTCAAGGCGGAGACGCCGGACGAGATCAGCGGGATCGTGCCGAACGTGGTCTTCCCGACCGCGATCGAGGAGATCGACGGCGTGCGCTTCGTCTTCTACGGCATGGCCGACTCGAAGATCGGCGTCGCCCGTCTGGACCACATCCCGGCCTGACCGGCTCGGCGTCGAGGCCCGGCGGTCGAGCCGGATGCTAGTGGTCGAGCCTAATACCGGTGGTCGAGCCGGATGCCGGTGGTCGAGCCGGATGCCGGTGGTCGAGCCGGATGCCGGTGGTCGAGCCTAATACCGGTGGTCGAGCCGGATGCCGGTGGTCGAGCCGGATGCCGGTGGTCGAGCCTGATGCCGGTGGTCGAGCCGGATGCCGGTGGTCGAGCCGGATGCCGGTGGTCGAGCCGGATGCCGGTGGTCGAGCCTGTCGAGACCCGCGAGCTGTGTCGCTTGTGGTCTCGACGAGCTCGACCACCGGCACGCTCGACCACCGGCACGCTCGACCACCGGGCGTGCTCTCCTACCGCGGCTCGTCGCGCCCTCCGGCTGTCTGGCCGAGAGCCGGAAGATCACCGAGGCGCCCTTCGATCAGCGCGATCCGTTTCGGCCGGCCCCAGCACCTAACTTGTTTCTCTCGCGCGACGGCATTCGATGTCCCAGGTGTCCTGCGGGGCGGGGATCTCGACAAGCTCGACCACCGGACAAGGTCGATCACCGGACAAGCTCGACCACCGGACAAGCTCGACCACCGGACAAGGTCGACCACCGGACAAGCTCGACCACCGGACAAGGTCGATCGGCGGGCGGGGCGGGTTACGGAGCGGGAGCCGGAGGCGTGCCGGGAGCGAGCAGGCCCAGGGTCGCCTTGATCCGGGCCTCGGCGTCGCTGTCGGCGTGGCTGGCGGCGATGTTCGCCTCGGTGACCGCGCGCACGACCTCGTCGCGCTGGATTCCGACGCCGCGCGGGGCGTCGATCCCGATCCGGATGCTGTCGCCACGCACGTCGAGGATGGTGATGACGATGTCGTCACCGATGAGGATCTTTTCCCCCTGTTTGCGTGTGAGTACCAGCACCTGCCCAGCCTAGCGCGGCCCGTCGGCGAGTCCCGGGAGGCTCGGCATTCCCGCCAGCGTCGTGGCCGTCGCCTGGGCTCCGTCGACCCAGCCGATCGGCAGGCCCAACTCGTCGACGGTGCCCAGCGTGCCGGTCGTTGCCGCCCCGACGACGGCGACCGCGTCGATCTGCGTGATGGCGGCCAGGGCCGCTGCCCAGCGGCCGGTGTCCGAGGGTTTCCGGCCGGCCTCCACCACGAACCAGATCTGGTCGGCGCCGATCGGCGCGAGCGTGTCGGCCAGGGCCGCGGCCAGGGTCACCGAGTCGGCCAGGTTGCCGCCCAGGCCGAAGGCGACGAAGCCGGTCTGGCCCCGTTCGACTCCCCGGGCCCTGGCCGACAGCGCGGTGCGGCGGTCGTCGGCGCGTTCGGCACCATCGGAGCGGGCCGCCCCGGCGACGAGCACCTCACCGTTTCCCTTGAGCGCCATCGACTGCGCAACCTGGAGTGCGGCATCCGGAAGCCCGACCAGCACGACCAGGTCGCCGTGACCGGAAAGGGGCCGCGGCACCTGGGTCACCGGCGTCGATGGCATGGCAAGCGGCACGGTGGACGGTCTGGCGGGCTGCACGTCCATCGGCCGGGCGCCGGCGGCGCGCACGCGGGTCGCCGTGAGAACGATCGGCGCCGGATCCGGCTCGGCCTGGAAGGTGAGCTCGTCCATCAGGTAGGCGAAGTCGTCGGAGTCGGTGGACAGGGTGGGCTGCGGGCCGGCCTGGAGGCGAGCCTCGGCCGCGTCCGCGTCGTCGAGGAGGGCGGCGATGCCGAGCCTGGCCTGCAGGTCGAGCCGGGCATGGGCGGCGCGCCGCCGCCGCTCGGGCACCTCGACGGTGAGCTCGAAGTGCCGCTTGGCGAAGAAGCCCCGGATGCCGCCGACAGTGACGCGTTCGGCGGCGACGATGCGCGCATCCGCGCCGTGTTCGGAGAGGATGCGCGCCTTCAGCTCCTCGAGGGTGGCACCCTCAAGCAGAAATCGTTTCGGTTCCACGAACCACTCCCACCGTCTCGATGGCAACGTTCGCCGACGTCACCTCATGGTAGGAGAGCACCGGCAGACCGCCGGCGTGCGCGGAGACCAGGCGACGGATGGCAGGGCGAAGCGCCGGCGCACAGACCAGCACCGCGGTCAGTCCGCTCGCCTCCACGTTCGTCAGTGCCTCCTTGAGCGAACCGAGGATGGCGTCGATCCTCGCCGGGTCGAGCATGATCTGGGTGCCCTGCTCCGAGGGACGCATGCCTTCGAGCATGGACTGCTCGAGCGCCGGCTCGATCATGATCACGCGGAGCAGCCCGTCGTCGAGGTACTGGGCGGTGAGCGCCGGGCCGAGCGCCTGGCGGGCCGCCTCGACGAGCCCCTCCGGGTCGGCGGAGACCTTCGCCCGCAGCGAGAGGGACTCGTAGATGCGGGGCAGGTCGTTGATCGGGATCAGTTCGACCAACAGCCCCTGCAGCACGCGCTGCACCTCGGCCAGGGAGAGCAGGCCGGGAACCAGGTCGTCGACGGCGGACGGGTTGACCTGCTTGACCCCGTCGGTCAGCACGCGCACGTCTTCCCGGGTGAGGAGCCTGGCCGCGTTGCCGGTGATGATCGAGGAGAGGTGGGTCACGAGCACGGAGACCCGGTCGATCACGGTGGCGCCGGTCATCTCCGCGCTGTGGCGCATCTCACTCGGCACCCACTTGCCGGCCAGCCCGAAGACCGGTTCGACCGTGGCGGTGCCGGGCAGCAGGTCGAGGGCGTCGCCGAGGGCGAGGACCTTGCCGGCGGGGGCCGTGCCGCGGCCGGCCTCGACTCCGGCGATGCGGATGACGTAGGTCGCCGAGGGCAGGTCGACGCTGTCCCTGGTGCGCACGGGCGGCACCACGACGCCGAGGTCCATCGCGATCTTACGGCGCAGGGACCGCACGCGGGCAAGGAGGTCGTCCTGGGCGCCGGAGACGAGGTCGACGAGGTCGGGCGCGAGGAGAATCTCGAGTGCGTGCACCCGCATGGTTTCGATCAGGTCTTCGGCGGTGTCCGACCGCGGGGCCAGCCCCTCGGCGGCGACCGCGGCATCCTTGCCCGCCTGGTCGCGCTCTTCGCCGGCCTTGATCCTCCGCGAGAAGAGGATCAGGCCCACCCCGATCACCACGAACGGGATGATCGGCATGCCGGGGATGAGCGCCATCAGCAAGGCCGCGGCCCCGGCGATCATCAGAGCGTTGCGGGACTGGGTGAGCTGGGCGGACGCGGTGGAGCCGATGTCGGACTCCGCGTTGGAGCGGGTCACGATCATGCCGGTGGAGACGGCCATCAGCAGTGCCGGGATCTGGGTGACGAGGCCGTCGCCGATGGTGAGGAGCGCGTAGGTGTTCAGCGCCTCGCCGATTTCGAGGCCACGCTGGATCATGCCGATCGCGACGCCGCCGACCAGATTGATGATGATGATGATGATGCCGGCGATCGCGTCGCCCTTGACGAACTTCGAGGCTCCGTCCATGGCACCGTAGAAGTCGGCCTCCGCGGAGACCTCGGCCCGGCGTTCCCTGGCCTGGGTGTCGGTGATCAGGCCGGCGTTCAGGTCGGCGTCGATCGCCATCTGCTTGCCGGGCATGGCGTCGAGGGTGAAGCGGGCACCCACCTCGGCGACCCGCTCGGCTCCCTTGGTGACGACCACGAACTGGATCACGACGAGGATCAGGAAGATCACCGCGCCGATGATGATCGACCCGCCGACGGCAACCTCCCCGAACGAGGCGATGACCTGGCCGGCGTAGCCGTCGCCGAGCACGAGGCGGGTGGAGGCCACGTTCAGGCCGAGCCGGAACAGGGTAGCCACCAGCAGCAGGGAGGGGAAGACCGAGAAGTCGAGCGGCTTCTTCACGAACATGGTGGTCAGCAGGGTGACCAGGCCGAGCAGGATGTTGATGATGATGAGGAGGTCGAGGAGCACCGCCGGCACCGGCACGACGAGCAGGAGGATGATTCCGACGACGCCGATCGGCACGGCGAGTTTGGCGAGGTTGCTGTTCATCGGTGGCCTCCGGCCGTCAGGGCAGGTTCGGTTACGGTGTGCGCGCCAGACCCGGCGCCGGAGCCACGGGACTTCAGGGCCATCACGAAGGCCAGCACCCGGGCGACGGCGTTGTAGAGCTCGACCGGGATTTCCTCGCCGATCTCGCAATCGGCGTGCAGGGCGCGGGCGAGCGGGATGTCACGCACGATGGGGACGTTGTCGGTCTCGGCCTGTTCGCGGATGCGGGCGGCGATCACTCCGGCGCCCTTCGCCACGACGCGCGGCGCGGATTTGCCCGGTTCGTACTTCAGGGCGACGGCGAAGTGGGTGGGGTTGATCAGTACGACGTCGGAGGTGGCGACGGAGGCGATCATCCGGTTGCGGCTCATCGCCAGCTGCCGCGACCGGCGCTGGGACTTGACCTGGGGGTCGCCGTCGGAGCTCTTGTTCTCGTCCTTGACCTCCTTCTTCGTCATCCGGGTGCGCTTGCGGTTGCGGCGGATCACGACGAAGACGTCGGCGGCGGCGAGCACGAGGCCCGCGATCACCGCGGACTGAACGAGGGAGGCCGCACCGCCGCCGGCCGCGCCGATCAGCGCCATCACGGGCAGGCCGCCCGCGGCCATCAGGATGGGCATCAGGCCCTGAATCACCAGGGTGAGCACGAGCCCCACGGCCACGGTCTTGAGCAGCGCCGTGACACCCTGCCAAACCGCCTGCCCGCCGAAGGTGCGGGCGAAGCCGGTGACCAGGTTGAACTGTTCGTACTTGCCGGCGACCTTCTTGAAGTGCACGCCTCCCTGGGCAACCGCGCCGATCAGCACGGTGACGAACACGGTCGCGAGCATCGGAGTGAGCACGCCGGCCATCGACCCCAGCGATTCGCCGAGCATCTGCACGGCCAGTTCGGGGTCCGGCCGGGCGACGAGGGAGCGGATGCTGAACATCTGGGCGGTCCCGGCCTGCGCGCCGAGCGAGATGGTGATGGGGGTCATGATGGCGGCGGCGCCGATTCCGAGCCACGCGGTGAGGTCCTGGGACTTGGAGAGCTGGCCCTTGGAGCGCACCTCGCGCATCCGTTTGTCGGTCGCCTGCTCGGTCTTTTCGCCGGAGTCCGACATCTACTTCACCCCCATCATCGTGCCGACGGCGTCGCCGGTCAGCGAGGAGACGATCCTCGGGAGCGCGACGAAACCGGCCGCGCCCAGCGACAGGGTGATCAGGATTTTGAGCGGGAAGCCGAGGGCGAACGCGTTGAGGGCGGGGGCGACCCGGGTGAGCAGGCCGAGGCCGGCGTCGGCGAGGAAGAGCACGACGATCAGGGGGCCGGCGATCTGCACCGAGGCGAGCAACATCTGACCGACGGCGGTGGTCACGGCCTGCATCGGCACGGCGAGGTTCATGCCGCCGCCGATCGGCAGTGCGGCGAAGGTGCGGGCCAGACCGCCGATGATGAGCTGGTAGCCGCCGGAGGCGAAGAGGAGAGCCAGCGCGGTCATCTGGTAGAGCCGGGTGAACATGGCGCCGTTGACCATGGCCTGCGGGTCGAACCCCTGCGCCAGCTGGAACCCGCCGAACATGTCGATCAGGTTGCCGGCGGACTGGATGGCGGAGAACACCACGAGGACCAGGAAGCCGAGCACCCCGCCGACCATGATCTCGAGGATCAGGGCGCCGATGAAGCCGGCCGTGTCGGGCGAAACGTAGCCGGGGGTCACCTGCGGCGAGACAGCCAGGGCCAGCCCGATGGCCAGCATCCCCTTGATTCGCAGCGGAATCGCGTTGTAGGAGAACGGCGGCGCCACGACGAGGAAGGCGACCATGCGCACCCCGGCGAGCATGACCGCTTCAATCCAGGCGAAGTCCAGGGTGATGTTCATCAGCCTCCGCCGATGAGCGCGGGGATCTTGTCGAAGAGCATGCGGGTGAAGGAGACGATCTCGGAGATCATCCAGTGGCCGGAGACGATCAGGGCCACGGCGACGGCGATCGTCTTGGGCACGAAGGAGAGCGTCACCTCCTGGATCTGGGTGATCGACTGCAGCAGGGAGATCGCGAAGCCCACGACGAGGGCGGTGATCAGGATCGGGGCCGAGAGCATGCCGGCCACCAGGATGCCCTGGAGCCCGATGTCGAGAACGGCGTTGGTATCCATCACCCACCGCCGTAACTGCTGATCAGGGTGGTGATGATCAGGCCCCAGCCGTCGACGAGCACGAAGAGCAGGATCTTGAACGGCAGGGAGATCATCACAGGCGGCAGCATCATCATGCCCATCGACATCAGCGCCGCGGAGACGACGAGGTCGATCACGAGGAACGGCACGAAGATGACGAAGCCGATGATGAACGCGGCCCGAAGCTCGGAGATCATGAATGCGGGAATCAGGGTGATCAGCTCGACCGCGTCGCGGTTTTCCGGGTTGGCCTGGTCGGCGGCCCGGGTCATCAGGGCGAGGTCTTCCTCCCTGGTGTGCGCGAGCATGAACGTGCGCAGCGGTCCGGAGCCGATGGTCACCGCGTCATCGAAGGACAGCGTGCCGTTCAGGTAGGGCTGCAGCGCGCTCTCGTTGATGTCGGTGAGGATGGGCGCCATGATGAACAGCGACAGGAAGAGAGCCAGGCCCGCGAGCACCTGGTTCGGCGGGATGGACGGCAGCGCGAGGGCGTTGCGGGTCATCGCCAGCACCACGAAGATCTTCGTGAACGACGTCATCATCAGCAGCAGCGCCGGTGCGACCGAGAGCAGGGTGATGCCGATCAGGGTGACGATCGCGGAGGACGGCGAGCCGTCCGGGCCGTTGATCGACACGTTCAGGCCTCCGCCGGCCGGCGTGCCCGGGTCGGCCGGGTCGGTGGGCGGGGTGGGGTCGATCGGCGCGGCATACCCGGCCGGGGTGAAGACAAGCACGATCGCCGCCACAATCACGACGACCAGGGCCGCCATCACGAAGGCCCTGGCGATGCGCCGGCGTCGGTCTGCCCGCAGGGCTGCGGGGTTCACCGTCCCTGCCGGAGCGCGGCTGCGGTCTGCTGCCACGTCGCCGGCGAAAGGATGGAGCCGCCCAGGCGGCTCCGCCTGGCGGTCGCGGCGTGCGCCGCGACCCGTCCGGTCGCAGCGTCCAGCGACCGGGCGAAGACCGTGTCCCCGGCGGCCGGAACCGACTGAGGTTCGGCGACGCTCTCCGGGGTTGGCGCCGGCGGCGAGTCACCGTCGTGCAGCACGTTGACGGACTGTTCGGTCACGCCGAGCACGAACCGACGACCGTCGATATCGACGACGACGACGGATGCCTTCTGGCCGAGTCCCTGGCGGCCGACCACGGTGACGGTGTTCTGGCTGCGCGTCGCCCGCGATCCGCGGATGAGGCGACGCTGAAGCGCCCAGAGCAGCCCGAGCACGGCGGCCAGGGAAAGGGCGACTCGCAGAGCGACGAGGAGGGTGTCCACCTAGGTCAGGCTCTCAGCCACATCGAGGATCTGGGTGATGCGCACCGCGTAGTCCTGGTCGACGACGACGATCTCGCCGTGCGCGATCAGCCGGCCGTTGAGGAGAATGTCGGCGGGAGCCCCTGCCGAGCGGTCGAGTTCGATGACGGCTCCGGGCTCCAGGCCGAGCACGTCGCGCACCGACATGCGGGTGCGCCCGATCTCGACGGTGAGGGCCATTTCGACGCTGTTGATGCGGCCGAGCTTGCCGACCACCGAACCGGTCCCGCGGCCGGTGGAGCCGGTCGGTCCGTTGTCGCGCAGCCGGATCGCGAACCAGCCGGTGACGGCGTCGTCGCCGGTCAGTTCGTAGACGACCGTTTCGGTATCCGCGAACAGCGCGGTCGCGTCTTCGACCCGGGTCTCCCCCAGCACTCCAACTCCGAAGACGCCCGCGGCGCCCTCGAGCGCCGGGCGCAACACGTCCTGGCTGGAGACCAGGGCGGATTCGGCTCCGGCGGCGGCGTCGAGCGATGCGGGGTCGGCGAGCAGGATGGCGATGTCCGCCGAGGTCACCCCGACGAAGGAGGCGACGGCCGCCTCACCGAGACGGCCGGCGAGGGCCGCGCCTGAGCACGGCAGGGCCCGCAGCGCCACCGGGGTCGGCAGAAGCCCGATCAGGGCGTCGACGGCGGCGGCGGGAAGGACGGTGGAGGTCGGGGTCATGCGAAGGTCTCCTCGGTGTCGATGACGATGCAGGCCAGGCGGGAGCCGTTGGAACCAACGGCCGCGCGTGCGAGCGGCTGGCCGTCGACGACAACGTCGAGCGGGCGGTGCTTGGAATGGGGAATGGCGAGGACGTCACCGACGGCCAGGCCCAGGATGACGCTTGGCAGCACCCGGATCGGGGTGAGCTGCAGGGACACGTCCACCGGCACCCAGGCCAGCTGCGCGTGCAGGAGGTCTTCAGGGTTCGCGGCATCGTTCGTCGGGTTCGTCTCTCCGAGCTGGGGCAGGAGCGTGTCGGCCGGCAACGCGAGGGTCGCGGTGGCGGTCGATTCGCCCACCCGCATGGAGAAGGTGGCGACGATCATCAGGTCGCCGGTGGCCGCGGCCTGGGCGAACTGCGAGTTGTACTGGATGCCGCCGACCACGATCGGCGCGACGAGCAGCGCCCCGAGGCAGTACCGCAGGTCCTCGAGGGCATCGTCCATCAGCCGGCGCACAAGCGCCTGTTCGATCTGGGTGAAGACTCGCTCCGGGGCGAACGTGCTGCCCGAGCCGCCAAGCATGTGGCTCACCCAGGAGAGCGCTGCCGCCGCGGGGAACTGGATGACCGCCTTGGCGCTGAATCCGGTCACCGGGCAGAGCACCATCGCCGTCATGGCCGGCAGCGACGACGCGTATTCGTCGTAGGTGCGCATGATCACGTGCTCGCAGGTCACCTGCGAGAGCACCCGCACCTTGGCGGTGAGCTGGGTGCCCCACTGGCGGGCGAAGGTCTCGAACGCGAGCTCCAGCACGCGGGAATGCTCGCGGGCGAGCGTTGTCGGGCGACGAAAGTCGTACACCTCAACCGTGCGCGCCGCCGAAGCGGGCACACCAAACACTGCTTGTTCCTGGACCGTCACGACAGGCACTATCGGTCGCCGAACTGCGCGCGTTAGGAGTCCCTGGCGCGAAGTCGAATTCCCGGGCGTGTTCCCTCGCCAGGCGTGTGGCTCAGTGCCCGGTCTTGGCTGGCGTCTTCTCCGTCGTCGTCTTCGTCGTCTTCGTCGTCTTGGTGGTCTTGGTCGTCTCGGCGGTCGATTCGGCGGAGGCCACCGGGGCGGGAATCACGGCCGTGCCGTCGAGCACCGAGGGGATGAGCACCCGGACGCCCTCCGGCTGACTGGAGAGCATCACCACGTCGACTCGTCGGTTCCGGGCCATGGCCGCGAGGTCCGCGCCGGTCGCCACAGATCTGGCCGACCCATAGCCAACCGACGAAATGCGCTCCTGGGCGATTGCACCGAACTCGACCAAACGGCGCAACACCGCGGTCGCCCGTGCGGAGGAGAGCTCCCAGTCGGTGGGGTAATTGACGGTGACGCCGTGCCGATCGGCGTGGCCCTCGATCTTCACCTCGTTGGGCTGAGCCGCGAGGATCGGCGCGATCGTGTCGAGCACCTGAACCGCCTGCGGGCTGAGGTCCGCGAGGTTCGGCGCGAAGTAGGCTTCCGAGCCGACGAGGCCGATGGTCAGGCCGCGCGCGTCGATCACGAACTGGACCATGTTGCCGATCCCCTTGGCGTCGACGGCATCCTGCAGCGCTTTTTGCGCCGCGGTGAGGCTCTTGACCTCGGCGACGGCGAGGTCCAGGTCGGTGAACCCGGTCGCCTCCCCCTGTTTGGCCTTGTCCTTGGTGACGACGACGCCCTTGGCGGTGTCGAGCTTTCCGACGTCGGTGGCGCCGAAGCCGGTCGCGAGGGAGTTCTTCAGCTGCACGAACTTCGCCTGGTCGACCGACGACATCGCGAACAACACGATGAACATGCACATCAGCACGGTGACCATGTCCATGTAGGACGCCATCCAGCGCTCGTCGACGTGTTCGACGTGCTCCTCTTCGAGGCCCCGGCTCCGGCCGCGCCCCCGGCCGTGCCCGCTCATGCCGCCTTGGCCAGGGACTTGGCCGCCTTGTCCGTCTTGCCCGCCTTCGATGACTTGGAGGATTCCGCAGGCACCATGGCGCGGAGCCGTTCGCCGAGGAGGCGAGGTTGACTTCCGGCCTGCACGGCGAGTGCGCCCTCGAGCAGCAGCGTCATCCGCTCCACCTCGATGTCGGAGAGCCGCTTGAGGCGGTTGCCGATCGGCAACCAGAGGAAGTTCGCGGAGAGGAGTCCCCACAGGGTCGCGACGAACGCGGCCGCGATCATCGGGCCCAGGGTGGAGGGGGTGTCGAGGTTCTCCAGCACGTGGGTGAGCGAAATCACCGTTCCGATGATGCCCACCGTGGGCGCATAGCCGCCGAGGCTGGTGAAGAACTTGGAGGCGTTGCGGCTGGCCTTGGTCCTGGTCGCCAGCTCGTCCTCGAGCAGGATGCGAAGTTCGTCACCGTCGGTGCCGTCGGCGATGTTCTGGAGGGCGCCGCGCAGGAACGGGTCGTCGACGTTGTCGGCTTCCTGTTCGAGGGCGAGCAGGCCGGCACTGCGGGCCTTCTCGGCGAGACCCACGATCTGGTCGATGACCTGCCGCGGCGGGGTGGTCTTGCCGACGAACGCGCCGGGCACGGCCTTGAACGCCGAGATCGCGTCCCGGATCGTTCCGCCGGCGATGCCGACGGCGATGGTCGCGCCGAAGACGAGCACCATCGGGGCCGGCAGCAGGATCGAGGCAATCTGGCCGCCCTCGATCGTGATCATGGCGAAGAGCGAGCCGAAGGCGAGGGCGATTCCGATCAGGGTTGCGGGATCCATCAGAGCCTCCGCGGGCGCTGGGGCTGCACCGTGCCCGGCCCGGTGGGGTCTTCGATCGCGTGCGGACCGCTGACGATTTCGAGCGGTCTGGCGCCGGAGCTGTAGTCCTCATCCGAGGTGAGGTAGGCCAGGGAGATCACGTGCGCCCGGAAGCGGGCGATCTTCTCGATGACCTCGTCGAGGCCCTCCGTGACGATGAATTTTGCGCCGTCGACCATGACCAGCGTGGTGTCGGGGCTTGCATGGATGCGCTCGATCAAATCGGGGTTGATCGCAAACTGGCTGTCGTTCAGCCGCGTCACAACGATCATCGGGCCCGTCCCTGGTCTCCGGACGGTTCAAGCAACCGTCGTGACCCACTGTCGGTCGTCCCGCCCCGGCCGTTAGTTGTCGGCCGGGGCGATCACGGTGATTACCGCTTCAGGTTGGTGAGTTCCTGGAGGACCTCGTCGGAGGTGGTGATGATGCGGGCGTTGGCCTGGAAGCCGCGCTGGGCGACGATCAGGTTCGTGAACTCCTGGGAGAGGTCGACGTTCGACATCTCGAGCGCTCCCCCGGTGAGCGAGCCGAGGCCGCTGCTGCCAGGGGCGCCGAGGGCGGCGTTGCCGGAATTGAAGGTGGCGCGGTATTCGGAGGAGCCGGCCTTCTCGAGGCCGCCCGGGTTGGCGAACGTGGCGAGGGCGATCCGACCGATGGATGCCTGGCCGCCGTTGCTGAACAGGCCCACCAGGGTGCCGTCCTTGCCGAGGGTGAAGGACTGGAGCGTGCCGGCGGCGGCGCCGTCCTGGGAGTTGACCGTGGCGGTGGTGATCTTGGCGAAGCCGGTGAGCGCGGCCACGTCGATCGCGACGCCGCCAACGCTCAAAGGACCACTGGCCGCGCCCGCCCCGGCGGCGTTGAAGGTCAGGTCGATCTGCCCGGTGCTGATGCCACCGGCGCTGTCCGAGCCATCCACGCTCCAGCCGGTAGCCGTGCGGGCGAAGGTCAGGGACAAAGTGCGCTCCGCCCCCAGGGAATCATAGACCTTCACGTCGCGGAGCAGAGTGGTCGGGATCGCAGCATCGGACGGAAGGTTTCCGCCCAGGACAGCCTTGCTCGACTTGACCGCCGGGATGATCGACTGCAGCGGCAGGGTGATGTTGCCGATCGTGCCACCCTGGTTGATGACGCCCCCGACGGCGTTCCAGCCCTGCACGATCGCGCCGGCCGGGGAGACCAGGCGGCCCTGGGCGTCGAAGTCAAACGCGCCGGCCCGGCTGTAGAGAGTTTCGCCGCCGAGCTGGGTGACGAAGAAACCGTCGCCCGAGATCATGATGTCGGTGGACTTGCCGGTGGCCTGCGATGAGCCCTGGGCGAAGTTGGTGGAGATGCCGGCTACCTTGACGCCGAGGCCGACCTGGGCCGGGTTGGTGCCGCCGACCTCGGCCTGCGGGCCGCCGGCACCCTGGCTCAGCTGAGACAGGGTGTCCTGGAACTGGGTGGCCGAGGCCTTGAACGCCGTGGTGTTGACGTTGGCGATGTTGTTGCCGGTGACGTCGAGCATGGTCTGGTGCGAGCGAAGGCCGGAGATGCCGGAGTACAGGGAACGAAGCATGGGATGCTGCCTTTCTGAAACGGAGTGAGCCGGAAGGATCTGAAAGAGGGTGGAGAGCTGTTGAGTGTGCGGGGCCCGTCGGCGCGGGCCGAGGTCAGGCGGTGACCGCGGGTGTCGCCGCCGGATGCGCGGTCACGCCGGTGATCGCGTCGAGGGCGACGCTCATGCCGTTGATGGTGACCTGCGGTACGGTTCCGGCGTAGGAGACGGCGGAGGCCGTGCCCGTCGCGCTCGTGCCGTCGGCCGTGGTGTAGGTGACGTCCTGACCGACCAGGGCGGCCGCGGCCACGCGCATCTGCAGCGAGAAGTTCTCGTCGGCCGTGGTCGAGAGCGCGGAGAGTTTCTCCATCATGGCCAGCTGGGTCGTCTGGGCGATCATCTGGTTGGTGTCCATGGGAGAACTGGGATCCTGGTTGCGCAGCTGGGTCACCAGGAGCGACATGAACGCCTCGGAGTCGAGGGTCTGTTTCGGCGCCCGGGTGGGCGTGGTGGTGTACATGCCGGTGGCTGCCGGGGCGGCGACTGCGTCGATGGTCACGATGGTCTCTCTTCTGCTCAGGCCAGGATGTCGATGGTGTGCGTGCTCCCGAGGACGGGGGCACGGAACTGGCTCGGGGCGGCTTCGCCGGCACCCCGTCCTCGCCCGGTGCGGGCATCGGGCCGCTGTCGGTCCTGCCGATTCGCGGACGGGTCGGAGGGTGAGTCGTTTCCGGACAGGTCGAGGTGGGCGGTCAGCCCGCCACCCGAGAGGTCGCGGCGCAGATCGGGCAGGATGGCCCGCAGAGCGTCCCTGGCCAGATCGGTCGGGGCGAAGAGCTCGACCCGGATATTGTCCCCGTTGACGTGGGCGCGCACGGTGACGGGCCCGAGGTTGTCGGGACTGACGCTGATCGTGAGCACGTGGTCACCGTTGGCGGCCCCGGCCAGGCTGAACAGCGGGCGGGCAACCTGGGTGGCCAGCGGTGCGGCCGGGGTGGGCGCTGCAGGTGCCGGTGCAGCTGCCGCCGCGACGGGTGTCGCCGTCGGCGTCGCGGTGAGGACTGCGCCGGCCGGAGCCGGCACGGTTGCGGGAGCAGCAGCGGCCTCGTGGGCCGGAGCC
>NZ_SOHH01000100.1 GCF_004403515.1 Cryobacterium fucosi
CATCCCCTGGTGGGCCGGCGGCCTGACCGACATCGACAACGGCGTCATGCTCTGTTGGTTTCACCACCACTACATCGACCGCGACGGCTGGAAGATCCGCATGGTCCGCGGCTCACCCCACATCAAAGCCCCACCCTGGTACGACCCCCACCAGAACTGGCACCCCGCCAACCAGAACCGCGCCCGCACCGCCTCGACCGCCCGGCACTGACCCAGGTCCCCGGTCTCGACAGGCTCGACCACCGCCACGCTCACGGTCGCAACCCCGGTGGTCGAGCCTGTCCCCGGTGGCCGAGCCTGTCCACGGTGGTCGAGCTTGCCCCGGTGGTCGAGCTTGTCCCGGTGGTCGAGCTTGTCGAGACCCCCTTGCGTGTCCTGGTCTCGACAGGCTCGACCACCGGCTGGCTCACGGTCGAAGCCCGGTGGTCGAGCTTGTCGAGACCCCCTTGCGTGACCTGGTCTCGACAGGCTCGACCACCGGCACCCCCGGCGCGGTCGAGGCCCGGCGCGGTCGAAGCCCGGTGGTCGAGCTTGCCGAGACCGCCCCGGGCAGGGTCGGGCCGGCGTCAGGCTCCGGCGACGGGTCTCCGACGTCGACCGGAGAGGTCTGCTCGGAGCCCGCGTACACTGACTGGCATGTTCACATCGTGCAGTCCAGCAGCTCCTGGCCCGTCCGCATGAGGGCCGTCGTCTACGACCGGTACGGCCCGCCGAACGTGCTGAGGGTCGAGGACATTCCGATTCCGATGCCGGGCGCGAACCAGGTACTGGTGGAGGTGGCCGCGACATCCGTCAACCTCACGGACTGGGAGGGGCTGCGGGGAACGCCCATGTACGCGCGAATCGGCGGGCTGCGCTCCCCGGCTCGCCGCGTGCTCGGCTCCGACATCGCCGGTCGCGTCGCAGCCGTCGGCTCCGGCGTCACCAGGCTCCACCTGGGCGATGAGGTGTACGGCGACAATCTGGGTCTCATGGGTGGATTCGCGGAGTACGCAGTGGCACCCGAATCGGCGCTCGCACTCAAGCCCAAGGGTCTGTCCTTCGCCCAGGCCTCGACCCTGCCGCAGGCAGGGTCGATCGCGTTTCAGGGAACGGCCCGCGTTCGCCGCGGTCAGCGCGTGTTGATCAACGGGGCGGGTGGCGGAGCGGGCTCGTTCGCGACGCAGCTTGCCGTTCGGGCCGGAGCACACGTGACTTGCGTCGACAACGCGGGCAAGCTGGACTACCTGCGTACGCTCGGCGCCGACGAAGTGGTCGACTTTCGACGCTCGGACTTCACCCGGCTTGAGCCGTTCGACCTCGTTCTCGATCTCGTCGCGCACCGATCCGTGCTCGCCTACCGACGGGCATTGACACGAGGTGGCCGCTACCTTTTCGTCGGCGGCAGCGTGCGCACGCTGTTGCGGGTCGTGACGGTTGGGGCTGCACTCGGCCTACTCACGGGGAGGCGGCTGGGACTCCTCATCGCGAGGCAGGGGCCGTCGCATTTCGTTCCCGTCGCTGATCGGGTCCTGGCCGGCGACCTGCGCATCCACATCGATCGCACTTTCCCACTGGATGAGGTGGCGCAAGCGCTGGCCTACGTCGGTGAGGGGCGCGCGCTAGGCAAGGTGGTCGTCACGCCCTGACGTCGGATGCGCACGGCAGGTCAGCCAGGTCCGGTTCCGGGCTCGAGAATCACCACGTCATGCTCTGCGCCCGCACGGCCTCGGCCGCCCGGCACCAGCCCGGGTGACCGGGCCTCGACAGGCTCGACCACCGGATGGCTCACGGTCGCAAGCCCGGTGGTCGAGCTTGTCGAGACCCCTTGCGTGACCTGGTCTCGACAAGCTCGACCACCGACAAGCTCGACCACCGATTGGCTCGACCACCGATTGGCTCGACCACCGATTGGCTCGACCATCGGCTGGCTCGACCACCGATTGGCTCGACCACCGTGGACGGCAGGGCCACCGGGCGCACCTTTCGCTGAGTGGCCATATCGTCAGGATCGACCATGCTCCGTGAATGTAGAACCGTCCCCCTCCCGCGGACAGTGTCCGGCTTCAAGAGGACCCTGGTTTCCCCGAAACTGAACCGATAGGCCGCCTACGTCGTTGGTATCAGTAGCGGGCTCAGGTTCCGGGCCCACTCAGTGCAAGCGACAAAGGAGACGATCGTGCACCTCACTCGAACGGGCCGGATACTCACCGCGGCCACCGCTACCGCCCTTGCCTTTACCGCATTCTCCGTCGCGCCGGCCTTCGCTGACGGCGGCGACGACTCCCGCGGCGGCCACTCCGTCGTGCGTGTCCACCTCATGGGAAGCCAGCCGGCTCCGGCGAGCCCGGTCATCGCCGGCATCAACCCCGGGGTTGCGCCCTGGGTGAACGACCGGAGCACTGCCCGCGTGCGAGAGGACGGTCGGATCAGGGTGGTCATTCGCGGTCTCGTGATTCCGCCGCCGCGCGGCACCGGGGTCAACCCCGTCGCATCCGTCGTCGCCACCCTGGTCTGCGGCGACACCGTCGCGGACTCAACCGATCCGTTCGCTCTGAGTCCGGCCGGCGACGGGCGCACCCGCGACACCATCGCGGTGCCGGAGGGCTGCGCCGACCCGACCGTGCTCATCCAGCCGGCGGCGAACCGGACGGTGTACATCGCCTCCGGGATGTCCAGTCGAGACCACGAGCGGCACGACGACGAGTAGGCGGCTCCGAACGCGAGGTTCCGGGCTCGCTGCGGCCGTGCTACTGCGGGTCGGAGGGCGCGGGGCCTGGCTCGTTCCGATCGTGGGCTTCCAGGCTCTTGAACATGATGTGGAGGCCGACGAATCCCTGCTCCGCGTGCTCGAACGCTCCGGGAACGGTCCCGATCACCTCGAAGCCGAGGGAGCGCCACAGTTTCACCGCCGGCTCATTCGTCTCGACCACGGCGTTGAACTGGATACCCCGATAGCCGGCTGACCTGGCCCAGTCGACCACGTGGATTCCGAGGGCGCGGCCGACACCCTGACCCTGCGCGACGGGATCCACCATGAAGCTCGCGGTGGCGATGTGGGATCCCCGCCCCGGCCGGTTTGGTCCCAGGATCGCCGTCCCGACGATCCTGCCGTCGATCTCCGCGACGACGGTGCGCTCCTGGCCCAGCCAGAGCAGCCTGGCGGCGTCGGAGGACAGTCCGGCCGGGTAGGAGTAGCTGCGCCCGTCGGCGACCACCGCTGCGAAGATCGGATAGATCGACGGCCAGTCCGACGGGACCGCGTCACGGATGTCCACGGTTACTCCCCCACCTGCAGCGGCGCGGCGACGAACGGCATGAGCCGATGCTACATCTGGCCGTCGACGAAGGCCGCGAACTCCTGCGGATCGTCGATGGCTCCTCGGTATTGTGCACCGTTCACGAGCACCGTGGGTGTGCCCTGGATGGATTCGATCTCCGAGTCGGGGATCGGCCCGATCAGGGCAGCCTTCGTGTTCTCCTGCGACCAGGCGAGGTAGCGCCCGCTCGCCACGCAGTCCGCGAAGTCGAGATTGGCACCCTGGAGTGCGACCAGCTCGTCGTCCGTGAGCCCGGGCGAGTTCTCGGCCGGCTGGTGCGCGTACAACGCGGCCAGGTAGTCGAGCGTGGACTCCGGGCGCAGGGTGGCCTGGCAGGTGAGAGCGGCGGATGCCCTCGAGGAGTAGTCGGTGCCCTGCGACGCCGGGTCGAGGAAGGTCAGCGCGTGCAGCCGCAGGGTGATGGCGCCGGCATCGACCGCGGCGCTCAGCCGGGCGCCGTTGGCGACCTCGAACTGCTTGCAGTACGGGCACATCGGGTCGAAGTAGACGTCGACGGTCGTCGGGCCGGTGCCGACGGCGAGGTAGCCCGCGTCGAAATCGGCGGCGCCCACCTGTCCTGTCAGGGAGGAGGAGTCGGACGGTGCTTCGGAGGGCGTGTCGGAGACGGACGGGAACGGCAGGGCCGCACCGCCGGCGACGGCCGCGATGATGGCGCCGAAGGTCGCCGCGAAGGCGATGGCGAGCACCACGAACAGCGCCGTGGTGGCGATGCCGACGTAGCCGATGATCAGGCCGGCGAGGGCCAGGCCGCGGCCGGCTTCGCCGCGCTGCTTGATCTGGCCGAGCGCGATGTGGCCGGTGATGACCGCGACCAGGGAGACGAAGAACGACGAGACGAGGGAGACGATCGCCAGCGTGTTGGTCGTCGGCTTCGGCGGGAATGGGATGTACGGCTGCTGGCCGTAGCCCTGCGGGTACTGGCTACCCTGCTGCGGGTCCGTCGGCTCGATGGTCATGATTCTCCCCCTGGTGACGTGCTACGCGGATGGTGCGGTTTGGGCGATCCGGCCGAGCAGTCCGTTGACGAAGCCGGCCGAGTCATCCGTCGACAGGATCTTCGCGGACTCGACCGCTTCGTCGATCGCGACCGCGTGCGGCACGGCGTCGTTGAAGAGGATCTCCCAGATGCCGATGCGCAGGATTGCGCGGTCGACCGTGGGCATCCGGGCCAGGGACCAGCCCTGCGAGTAGGTTTCGATCAGTTCGTCGATCTCCTCGCGGTGCTCGACGACCCCGTCGACGATGTCGCGGGCGTAGAGCCAGGAGGCCATCCGTGCGGGCTCGTTCGCGGCCCGCTCGGCTTCGACGGCGAGCGACTCCGGGATGGTCGTCTGGCGCACATCGGCGGCGTAGAGGATGTCGAGGGCGCGCTTGCGCGCCTTGGTCCGTGCGCTCACTAGTTGACGCGGCCCAGGTAGTCGCCGGTGCGGGTGTCGACCTTGACGCGGGTGCCCTGCTCGAGGAACAACGGCACCTGGATCTGGAAGCCGGTTTCCACGGTGGCCGGCTTGGTGCCGCCGGTGGAACGGTCGCCCTGGAGGCCGGGCTCGGTGTAGGTGATCTCGAGCACAACGGATGCCGGCAGCTCGACGTAGAGCGGGTTGCCGTTGTGCAGGGCGATGGTCACGTTCTGGTTTTCGAGCATGAAGTTCACGGCGTCGCCGACGACGACGGCCGGCACGTGCAGCTGATCGAAGTCGGAGACGTCCATGAAGACGTAGGAGTCGCCGTCGGCATACAGGTACTGGAAGTCCTGGCGGTCGACGTTCTCGGTCTCGATCTTGGCACCGGCGTTGAAGGTGCGGTCGACGGTCTTGCCGGTGACGACGTTCTTCAGTTTGGTGCGAACGAACGCACCGCCCTTGCCCGGCTTGACGTGCTGGAAATCGGTGACTGCCCAGAGCTGGCCATCGATGTTGAGGACGACGCCATTGCGGATATCGGCGGTTGATGCCATGGAAGGATGTTCCGTTCAATTGGTTCAATTAGGAAGGTGCGCGGCCGAAACGGCCTCAGACGAGTGTAGTTGGCCTCGGGCCGTGAGCCAAAGGGAGCCTGCGGCCCGGTCAGACGGCGGCCGGCGTCAGAGCGAACGGGTGATGAAGTCCAGGGCGAGCCGGTAGGAGTCGAACCCGAATCCGGCGATCACGCCGGTGGCGACGGCGCTGACCACGCTGGTGTGGCGGAAGGTCTCCCGCGCGTGCGGGTTGGACAGGTGTACCTCGACTAGGGTGATGCCCGCCTTGGTGACCAGGGCCGCGGCATCCCGCAGCGCGTAGCTGTAGTGGGTGAACGCGGCGGGGTTCAGGATGACCGGGATGCGTTCGTCGACGGCCTCGTAGAGCCAGTGGATCAGCTCGGCCTCGTCGTCGGTCTGGCGCACGTCCACCGTGACCCCCTCCGGGGCAGCCTCCGTGAGCATGGTGCGCAGCTGCTCGAGGTTCGCCGAACCGTACACATCGGGTTCGCGACTGCCGAGGCGTCCGAGGTTCGGACCGTTCAGGACGAGGACTGTGCTCATCCACCCAGCCTAGGGGGCAGACCTCAGCTCAGGCACGGAGCTCGCAGACGCCATCGTCGTGCGCCACGAACATGCCCGTGATCGTCAGGACCTTGCCGAAGGCAGCTGCCAGTTCCCCGGCCCAGGCCTGGTCGGGAGCCGTCAGGGCCGCCGAACCCGGCCGCTCGAGGGTGAGGATGACGCTGCCGCCGGGGGCGAGTTCGCCGAGGAGGTCGTTCAGCCTGGTCGCCAGCACGGTCACACTTCCGGGCTCCGGGCGCAGCGGGATGCCGTCCACCGGGATCAGCAGTGGCAGCTGTCGGCCGTGACGGTCGAGCAGCATGAACCAGAGCTGGGGTTGGATCGCGTGCCCGACGAGGTCGCGCACGCGCTCCCGCGCCTCTTCGATTGTCGTCACCGGGGCGGAGTCTTCGATGCGGAGCGAGGGTGTCATGCCGATCAGGATGCGCCCGACCTGCCCCGGCGCCGCGGCAGTGCACAGGTTTGTCCCCGCCGGCCCCCGGTGGAGGAGAACCGGCGACCCCGGTCAGGTGAACGAGTCCATCAGGCGCGACCGGATCAGGAACCGCACCCCGCGCGGTGCCTCCACCGAGAAACCGCTCCCCCTGCCAGGGACGACGTCGACGGTGAGGAAGGTGTGGCTCCAGTATTCGAACTGCTCGGCGGAGATCCAGAAATCGATCGATCGCGGCTCCGCCCCGGCGGGGGCGATGTCGAGGCGGCCGAGCAGCACGTCACGGTCCGAGGTGATGAATTCCCCGGCCGGGAAGCACATCGGTGAACTGCCGTCGCAGCAGCCGCCGGACTGGTGGAACATCAACGGGCCGAATTCGTCCCACAGCTCCCGCAGAGTGACGACGGCCGTGGCGCTGAGTTCGACCCGGGGCAGGTTCTCCCCCGGCACGGTGATGGTGCCGACGACGATGGCCGTGGATGCGGGTTCGTACATGGTCTGGTTCTCCTCCGTGTGACGCGTGGGTGGGGTTCGAACGGGGAGAGGGCCGCCGCCGATTCGGCGGCGGCCCTCTCCCGGCGATCCGCTCCGGTTAGAAGAAGCCGAGCGGCTCTTCGGAGTACGACACGAGCAGGTTCTTCGTCTGCTGGTAGTGGCCGAGCGCGAGCTTGTTGTTCTCACGGCCGATCCCGGAGCTCTTGTACCCGCCGAACGCGGCGCCGGCCGGGTAGTGGTGGTAGTTGTTGATCCAGACCCGGCCGGCATGGATGTCGCGTCCCGCCCGGTAGGCCACGTTTCCGTCGCGCGACCAGACGCCGGCGCCGAGCCCGTAGAGGTTGTCGTTGGCGATCGAGATGGCGTCGTCGTAGTCGGTGAAGCTCGTCACGGCGAGCACCGGGCCGAAGATCTCCTCCTGGAAGATGCGCATCTTGTTGTTGCCCTCGAAGATGGTCGGCTCGACGTAGAAGCCGCCGCTCAGGTCGCCGCCGAGGTCCACCCGCTCGCCACCGAGTGCCAGCCTGGCGCCCTCCTGCTTGCCGATGTCGATGTAGGAGAGGATCTTCTCGAGCTGGTCGTTGCTGGCCTGCGCGCCGACCTGGGTGTCCGTGTCGAGCGGGTTGCCCTGGATCGCCTTCCGGGTGCGCTCGACGGCGGTGGAGAGGAAGCTCTCGTAGATCGGCTTCTGCAGCAGCGCCCTGCTGGGCGCGGTGCACACCTCGCCCTGGTTGAAGGCGAAGAGCACGAAGCCCTCCTGCGCCTTCTCGTAGAAGCTGTCCTGCTCCTGGGCGACGTCGCTGAAGAAGATGTTCGCGCTCTTCCCGCCGAGTTCGACGGTGGCGGGGATGATGTTGGCGCTGGCGTACTGGAGGATCAGCCGGCCGGTGGTGGTCTCCCCGGTGAAGGCGATCTTGCGGATCCGCGGCGACGACGCCAGCGGCTTTCCGGCCTCCAGTCCGAATCCGTTGACGATGTTCAGCACGCCGGGCGGCAGGATGTCGCCGATCAATTCGATCAGAACCATGATCGAGACCGGGGTCTGCTCGGCCGGTTTCATCACGATCGCGTTTCCCCCCGCGAGGGCCGGGGCGAGCTTCCAGACGGCCATCAGGATCGGGAAGTTCCAGGGGATGATCTGGCCGACGACGCCGAGCGGTTCGTGGAACTGGTACGACACGGTGTCGTTGTCGAGCTCGGCATGGTCGCCGTCCTGCGAACGGATCGCGGCGGCGAAGTAGCGGAAGTGGTCGGACGCGAGCGGCAGGTCCGCGTTCAACGGCTCCCGGATCGGCTTGCCGTTGTCCCAGGTCTCGGCGACGGCGAGCAGCTCGAGGTTGGCGTCGATGACGTCGGCGATCTTGTTGAGCACCGCCGCGCGCTCGGTGGCGGTGGTCTTGCCCCAGGCCGGTGCGGCGCGGTGGGCGGCGTCGAGGGCCAGTTCGATGTCCTCGGCGGTTCCGCGGGCAACCTCGGCGAACGGTTTGCCGTCGACCGGGGAGATGTCCTCGAAGTACTGGCCCTTGACGGGCTTGACCCATCCGCCGTTGATCCAGTTCTCATACCGGGGCTTGAAGGTGACTAGCGAGCCGGGGGTTCCGGGCTTGGAATAGACGGTCATGTTCTCTCCTCGTCGACGACATTGTCGGTGGGTGCCGCGTGCTGCGGACCTGGCGTCGAGCCTAGGAAAGGGAAGGTTGCTTCACCGTTGCGGCGGGTTGCGGGCATCCTCTGCCATGCCGGCCGGGACGAGTTCCGCCTCGATCCGCTTCAGCCTCGCCACCACGGAGGCCCGCTTGGGCGAACGCGCGGGCAGCAGTTCGAGGCACGCCCGCCACACCTCGCTGTCGTAGGTGGCCTCGTCGGTGCGCGCATACTCGAGCAGGAGTTCGGCCGAGGCGTCGCTGAGCATCGCCTCCCGCAGCCGCGCGCTGACCTCGGCCCGGATCTCGACGATGCCGGGCGCCGTCGAGCTCGGCAGCACCGGTCCCCGGTACGCCCCCAGGGCCACCCGGTGGGCTCCCCGTTCGAGCAGCGCGAGCACGCGGAAGGCGTCGAGGTCGACGGCCGACTCGAGGCGGTACGGGCGGGAGGCGATGCCGATCCGCGGGGTCGCCTGGTCGAGCACCCGCCGCAACCGCACCATTTCGGCGCGGAGGTTGTCGACGGAGTTGGACTGGTCGCTCAGCATCAGCGAGAGACGGTCGGCGGACAGGCCGTCGCGGTTCCACGCGAGCAGGGTGAGGATCTCGGCGTGCCGCGGGCTGACCACCACGGAGGTCGCCCCGTTTTCGAGCCTTCCGTGATCCCGCCCGAGGACGTCCAGGCGAGCGGGCAGGGAACGAAGAGGCGCACTCGGCACCATGGCCGGCACCGTCGGCGCCGCGGTGGAGGGCCTGGTCACCCGAGGCCGGCCGGCCGGGCGGCTCAGCCGCTGGATCCGCAGCTCGGCCTCCATCGCGGCGACGGCCGCCTCCACCAGCGGGAGGGTCTGCGGTGCCACCGCCTCCGCGCCGCCGGTGATGTCGATCACGCCGAGGATCGCCCCCGTGTCCGGGTCGTGGATCGGCACCGCGGTGCAGCTCCACGGATGCGCGAGCTGGCTGAAGTGCTCCGCGCGCTGGATCTGGATGCCGTGGTCGAGGGCCAGCGCCGTGCCGGGCGCGCTGGTGCCGACCCGGCGCTCCGACCAGTCGGACCCCTCCACGAACAGCATTTCCTCGGCCTTCCGCCGAACGACGCGGTCGCCGTCGATCCAGAGCAGGCGGCCGAGTTCGTCGCCGATGGCCACGATCAGGCCGGAGGCGAAGGCGTGCCGGATCAGCAGGTTGTGCACCACGGGAAGCACGGCGGCGAGCGGGTGCCGGTCCCGCAACTCCCGGAGTTCCTCGGCGCTGAGCTCGCGCTCCGGCGCCGGCTTCGACGGGTCGAGCCGGAGGGTGAGCGACCGGTCCCAGGACTCCCGGACCAGGCGTCGCACGCCGGAACGCACGATCCGGTCGGTGAGCGCGGCCTCGTGCGCCTGTTCCAGTTTCACGAACAACTCGGGGCCCGGGTCGCCGGCCGGATCAACGGTCCACGGACTCGTCACGTCAACCTCCGATCGGCTCTGGTCAGGGTCGACCGGAGTTCATCCCCCGGTCGCTAGTCATTCTAGGCACACCTGACCGGATGCTTGCTCAGCCCGCGAGATCGGCCGCCGGTCAGGACCCGATTTCCTGGTACGCGGCGAAAAGGATCGAGGCGTCCGGTCCTTCGAGCACGGTCGGCTTGCCGATGTCGTCGAGCACGATGAACCGCAGCATCCCGCTGCGGGTCTTCTTGTCCCGCTGCATGGTGGCCAGGAGCGTGTTCCACCGGCCGACCGGGTAGCTGGTCGGCAGGGTCAGGGACTCGAGGATGCTCCGGTGCCGGTCGACGGCCTCGTCCGAGAGCCGCCCGCTCAGCCGGGCCAGCTCCGCGGCGAACATCATCCCGACGGCGACGGCGGCGCCGTGGCGCCAGCCGTACCGTTCGGCGTGCTCGACGGCGTGGCCGAGGGTGTGCCCGTAGTTGAGGATCTCCCGCAGCCCGGACTCCTTGAAGTCCTCTCCGACGACGCGCGCCTTCATCTCGATCGCGAGCTCGAGCACCCGGCGGAACTGGGGTGTCGTCGGGTCGGTCACCGCCGCGACGTCCGCTTCGACGATGTCGAGGATCTCAGGAACCTGGATGAAGCCGGCCTTCACGATCTCGGCGAAACCCGCGAGGATCTCGTTGCGAGGGAGGTCGTCGAGCACGTCGAGGTCGCAGACCACCGCGGCCGGCGCGTAGAAGGTGCCGACCAGGTTCTTGCCCTCGGCGGTGTTGATGCCGTTCTTGCCGCCGACCGCGGCGTCGACCATCCCGAGCACGCTCGTCGGGATCTGCACCAGACGCACCCCGCGCAACCAGGTCGCGGCGACGAAGCCGGCCAGGTCGGTGACGGCGCCGCCGCCGAAGCCGATGACGGCATCCGTTCGGCTGAAGTCGGCCTGGCCCATCACCTGCCAGCAGAAGGCGGCAACCTCGACCCGTTTCGCGGCCTCGGCGTCCGGCACCTCGGCGATCAGCACCTCGTAGCGGCCGAGGAGGCTCTCGCGCAGGGCCACGGCCCTCGCGCCGAGGGTGGAGGTGTGCACGATCAGCACCTTGGCGACCTTGTCGCCGAGCTGTGCGCTGACGTCGGCGACGAGGCCGCGGCCGACGAGCACCTCGTATGGTTCGGTGCCGCTCACCCGGATCACGGTCGTCGCCGCTGCGTCGCGGGTCGGCACGGTGGTCTCAGGCACGGTGGATTCAGGCACAGTGGTCTCAGGCACGGCGGATTCAGGCACGATAGCTCCGGTCACGATCTCTTTCTTACCCATTTCACGACGTCTCTGGCGATGACGTCAAGCGGTCGGTGTGAGGTGTCGAAGCGCACGTTCGCCAGGGCTTCGTAGAGAGGACGGCGTTCGGCGTAAATGCGTTTCCAGTCGGCGAGACCGTCCTTCAACAGCGGGCGTTTCCCGCCGCCGATGCGCGCCTTGACGGCATTCGCGGACACGCTCAGGTAGATGACGGTGCACCGGGCGAGGGCGGCCCGGGTGGCAGGGTCGAGCACGGCTCCGCCGCCCAGGGACACCACGGCATCCTCGGCGATGGCGTCGGCGACGGCCTGGCGTTCGAGGGCGCGGAAGTGCTCCTCGCCGTTCTTCTCGAAGATCTCGCGGATCGGACCGTGATCGGCGACGATCCGGGTGTCGGTGTCGATGAACGGCAGCTCGAGGGTCCTGGCGACCCGGCGGCCCACCTTCGACTTCCCGGAGGCCATCGGCCCGATCAGCACCAGGGGCAGCAACGGATGATCCGTCACGCTCTCCACCCCGACCCGGCCGGGATCGTCGAGCGGCGACCGATCACAGGGAGGCGTCGCTCGACGCGCCCGTTTTGAGGTTCGCCGGGATGTGCGCGAGGTAGGAGTCCAGGTTGCGCCGGGTCTCCTCGAGGGCGTCGCCGCCGAACTTCTCGAGCACCGAGTTGGCGAGCACGAGGGCGACCATGGCCTCGGCGACCACTCCGGCGGCCGGCACGGCGCAGACATCCGACCTCTGGTGGTGGGCCGGGGCGGCCTCGCTGGTGGCGACGTCGACGGTGCGGAGCGCGCGCGGGATCGTGGCGATCGGTTTCATGCCGGCCCGGACGCGCAGCACGGTTCCGGTGCTCATGCCGCCCTCTGTACCGCCGGCCTTGTCGCTGACGCGCTGGATGGCCCCGTCCGCCTGGACGAGTTCGTCGTGGGCGTCGGAGCCGCGGCGGGTCGTGGTGAGGAAGCCGTCGCCGACCTCCACCCCCTTGATCGCCTGGATCCCCATCAGCGCGGCCGCGAGCTGGGAGTCGAGGCGACGGTCCCAGTGCACGAACGATCCGAGCCCGGGGGGCAGGTTGTAGGCGAGCACCTCGACGACACCGCCCAGGGTGTCGCCCTCCTTGTGCGCGAGGTCGACTTCGGCGACCATCAGGGCAGAGGTCGCGGCGTCGAAGCAGCGCAGCGGGTCGGCGTCGAGCAGGTCGACGTCGGCAGCGGTCGGCAGCGGTGAGTCCTCCGGGACGCGGACCGGCCCGATCGCGAGGGTGTGGCTGACCAGGGTGATCCCGAGTTCGGCGAGGAAGGACCTGGCGATCGCGCCGAGGGCAACCCGGGCGGCGGTCTCCCGGGCACTGGCGCGTTCGAGCACCGGGCGGGCCTCGTCGAAGCCGTACTTCTGCATCCCGGCCAGGTCGGCGTGACCGGGGCGGGGGCGGGTGAGCGGGGCGCCACGGCCGCGGGTGGTTGCCGAGGCGTCCACCGGTTCGGGGCTCATCACCTCGACCCATTTAGGCCATTCGGTGTTGCCGATCCTCAGGGCGACCGGACCGCCGAGGGTGAAGCCGTGCCGCACTCCCCCGGAGACGTTCAGTTCGTCCTGTTCGAACGACATCCGGGCGCCTCGGCCGTAGCCGAGTTTGCGGCGCGCGAGATCGAGACGGATCGCATCAAGAGAGACCGGGATTCCAGCGGGCAAACCCTCGACAATGGCGATGAGTTCGGGGCCGTGGGACTCTCCGGCGGTGAGCCAACGAAGCATGCGTTCATTCTTCCACAGGCTGTCGGGTCAGCGCGCCGCGCATCGCCGCGAGCACCGCGTCCTCGCCGGGCAACGGTTCGAACGGATCCCCGGTCACGAAGATCCGCACCTGGACGAGGGCCTGGTGCAGCAGCAGTTCCAGTCCGGAGATCACCGTGCCTGCCGCCTCGAGCCAGGACGACGCCAGGGCGCTCGGCCACGGCGAATAGCTCACGTCGAAGAGCAACGCCTGACTGCGCAGCGGGGCGGGGAATTCGTCCCGGGGGGTGACGCCGCCGGGCAGGGTGCTGATCACGAGGTCGCTGGTGCGGCCGGGCTCTGAGGTGCCGGCCCAGGAGGAGACCGTCACGACGACCCCGACGCTCCGGCCCAGTTCGACCAGCGGGGCGCCCTTCGCGGGGGTGCGCGCGAGCACCTCGACCGCTTCGGCGCCCAGTTCGGCGGCGGCGACGACCGCCGAGGCCGCGGTCGCGCCGGCGCCCAGCACGGTGACGTGGCGCGCACGCCGCATCCCGCCGTGGGCGAGGGCCCTGACCAGGCCGGTGACGTCGGTGTTGAACCCGTGCAGCGTGCGCCGGCCGTCGACCGAGCCGATCAGCACGGTGTTCGCGGAGCCGGTCACGGTCGCGACCCGGTCCAGGCCGGCGAGGTGGCCGAGCACCTCGTGCTTCAGCGGCATGGTCAGGGACAGGCCCCGCCAGTCCGAGTCGACACCGGCGAGGAACTCGCCCAGGCCGCCGGCCGGAACGTCGATCGCGTCGTAGCGCCAGTCGAGGCCGAGCGCCGCGTACGAGGCCCGGTGCAGGGCCGGCGACTGTGAGTGGGCGATCGGCGAGCCGAGCACGGCGAGCCGGGTGCCAGCGGGGGTGCCGGTGAACGAGGTGGACTCAACCATATTCGGGGTTCTCCTTCATCCAGGCCTGCCATTTCACAACGGCGGCTTCGTGTTCGTCCGCGGTGGTGGAGAAGATCGTTTCGCGCGTTTCCTGGTTCCATGTCACGAAGTAGAGCCAAGGCCCATCGGCGGGGTGAAGAGCCGCATCGATCGCGACTCTACCCGGATTAGAGATCGGGCCGACCGGCAGCCCAGGATGGATGTACGTGTTGTAGGGGTTAGAAGCGTCGGCCCGCTCCGCATCCGTCGTGGTCACCACGTGGGTCTTGCCGGTTCCGTAGGCGACCGTGGCGTCGGACTGCATGCGGCCGCTGTCCCATTGAGCGGGGTCGGTGCGGTTGTGGAACACCCTCGATACTTTGAAGAAATCGTTCGGACCTGCCTCTTTCTGAATTAGCGCGGCAAGTACGATTGTGGACCAGCGTCGCTCGGGTGCCACGCCAGCCCTATCAAGGGCCTGAAACTGACTGTCGACGAGTTTCTGCAGGGCGTCGTGGGCGCTCAGGCCCGGCGGAAAGCTATATGTGTCCGGGAAAAGAAATCCTTCAAGAGTTTTCGCCTCCGCTGGAAGCCCGAAAGAAGCAACGTCGGCCGCCGCGGTCTGCAGCTCGGCCAGCGGAATGTCCGTGCCCTCCGAAAGCAGTTGCAGGACGTCGACAGCGACGGTGCCTTCCGTGATCAGAACCGTCTGATTAAGGTGGCTTGCCGGGTCGAGCAGGCGGTCGAGCGCGGCTCGTCCGCTCATTTTGGTGGAGAGTTGGTAGGCGCCGGGCTGGAACACCGGCGCGGGCGACTCCTTGCGCAGCAGGTCGTAGAACGCGTCAAAGCTCTTCACCACGTCCTGGTCGGCCAGGGCCTGCGCGATGTCCTGCCCCGTCTCGCCGTCGTGGATCATGAACACGACCTTCTTCCCGCCGGTGCCCGTGTAGTCGGCCGGGCCCTGCACGCTGGCGACCAGCTGGGCGATCGGCCCCTGCAGGAATGTCGCGGCACCGGCGGCGAGGCCGGCCAGGACCAGGAACACCACCAGGCACCCCCAGGCACCCTTCCGGCTGCGCTTCTCCCGCGGCGGGGCGAGCTGCGTGCGACGGCCGGACCTGGTGCCGCCGATGTGCGAACCGCGGATGGCTCGCCGGGACGGCAGCGGTGTCACCGGGGCGGCGGCGAGCGGTTCCGCCTCCGCGGCTTCTTCCCCCTGTGCCCGTCCGCCGAGGAACGCGTCCCAGTCGACGGAGTCGGGAACGCGGGGCGGATCAACGGGCTCGGGGGGAAGATTCGACACGGTTACGGCCCTTCGGTCGGAGCTACGGGCGAGCCGGGTGGTTTTCCGAGGGCACGTTCGGTGTCCAGGGCATGCTGCAGAATTATAGTCGCGGCCACCTGGTCGACCACTGGGCGCTGGGTCTTCGCCTTCCGCCCGGCGGCCCGGAGCACGGACTGGGCGGCGACGGTGGACAGTCGCTCGTCGACCAGCCGCACCGGCACGGCCAGGCTCCGCGCGAGCACCTCGGCGAAACCGACGGCGTCGTTGGTCGACGCCGTCCGGTTGCCGGAGAGGGCCAGGGGCAGGCCGACGACGACCTCTATGGCACCGAGCTCGGCAACCACGGCCACGATCCGCACCACGTCGGTCGTGCCGGAGTGGTCGCGGCTGACGGTCTCAACCGGCGTCGCGAGCATGCCGTGCGGGTCGCTCCTGGCCAGCCCGATCCGGGCGGTACCGACGTCGACCCCGACCCGCACGCCGTGACGCACCGGTCAGCCCGCGACGCTGGTGCGAACGGCTGACAGGGCGGCCGGGATGGCCGCGACGTTCGTGCCGCCACCCTGCGCGAGGTCGTCCTTTCCGCCACCGCCGCCGCCGAGGATCCCGGCGACCTGCTTGGCGAGGGAACCCGCACGGTGGCCCGCGTCCCGGGCCGCCTGGTTGGTGGCGACGATGACGACCGGCTTGGCGGCGACCACTGCCGCGAGGGCGACGACCGCCGGTTCGCTGCCGAGGCGTTCCCTGGTGGCCGTGATCAGCATCCGCAGGTCGTCGGCGGAGCCCAGGGTGCCGAGGTTCTCGGCCACGACGCTGACGGAGCCTGCGCGGGCCGCGGTGGCCACCAGCGCGGGCACCTTGTCGGCGAGCTCCCTCGCCTCGAAGGCGGCGATCTTCTTCTCGGCGGCCTTGAGGTTCATCACCAGGTCGTTGATGCGCTCGGGCAGTTGTTCCTTCGGTGTCTTCAGGCTCGAGGTGAGCAGGGACACGATGGACCGCTCGGCGGCGAGGTCGCGGAACGCCTCGAGGCCGACGAGCGACTCGACCCGTCGGTTGGTGGAGCCGACGGACGCCTCGCTGACCAGGCTGATCATGCCGATCTCGGCGCTCGTCGCCACGTGAGTTCCGGCGCAGAGCTCCCGCGACCACGGGCCGCCGATGTCGACGACGCGCACGCGGTCCCCGTACTTCTCGCTGAACAGGGCCATCGCGCCGAGGGCCCTGGCCTCGGCCAGTGGAAGCTCCCGGGTGGTGACCGGCAGGTTGTCTCGGATGGCGTTGTTGGAGATCTCCTCGATCTCGCTGCGCGTCGCCGGGGACAGCGCCTGGTTCCAGGAGAAGTCGAGGCGGAAGAATCCGGCCTTGTTGTACGAACCGGACTGGTGCGCGTTCGGGCCGAGCACCTGACGGAGGGCGGCGTGCAGCACGTGGGTGCCGGAGTGCGCCTGGCGGGCGCCGCGGCGCCAGTCGGGGTCGACCACGCTGGTGGCCTGGTCGCCGACGCCGACCTCACCGGAGGCGACCTGGACCTTGTGGCTGATCAGGCCCTTGACGGGCTTCTGCACGTCGATGACCTCGAGCTCGTAACCGGTGCCGACGATGAGTCCGGCGTCGGCCTCCTGGCCGCCGGATTCGGCGTACAGCGTGGTCTCGGCGAGGATCACCTCGGCGATTTCGCCGGCGACGGCGCTGGTCACGGAGACGCCGTCCACGATGATGCCCAGCACGGTCGACTCGGTCTGCAGCGTCTCGTAGCCGGTGAAGATGGTTTCACCCTCCGCGCGGAACAAGCTGTAGACGGAGAGGTCCGCGAGGTGCGTCTTCTTCGCTTTCGCGTCGGCCTTGGCCATCGCCCGCTGTTTGCTCATCAGGGTGTCGAAGGCATCGCGGTTAACGCTGAGCCCGGCCTCCTCTGCCATTTCGAGGGTGATCTCGATCGGGAACCCGTAGGTGTCGTGCAGGAGGAAGGCGGTCTGGCCGGGGAGGACGCTCTTGTGGGCCTCCTTCGTCTTCGCCACGGCCAGGTCGAGCACGCTGCTGCCGCTGGCCAGCGTGCGGAGGAAGGTCTCCTCCTCGGCGTAGGCGGCCTGGCTGATCCGGGAGAAATCGGCCTGGACCTCGGGGTAGGCGCTCGCCATCGCGTCGCGCGATGCAGGGAACAGCTCGGTGAAGGATGCCGTGTCGACTCCGAGAAGGCGCATCGCCCTCACGCTGCGGCGCATCAGCCGGCGCAGGATATAGCCGCGGCCCTCGTTGGACGGCATGACGCCGTCGCTCATCAACATCAGGGAGGAACGCACGTGGTCGGCGACGATCCGCATCCGCACGTCATCGTCGTGATTCGCTCCGTACCGGCGACCGGACAGCTCCGCCGCGCGGTCGAGGACCGGGCGGACCTGGTCGATCTCGTACATGTTCCGGGCGCCCTGTTTGAGGAAGGCGACGCGTTCGAGTCCCATGCCGGTGTCGATGTTCTTCTTGGGGAGGTCACCGAGAATGACGAAGTCGTTCTTGCCGGTGCCCTCGCCGCGGAGATACTGCATGAAGACGAGGTTCCAGATTTCGACGTAGCGGTCGTCGTCAGTGGCAGGACCGCCGTCGACGCCGTAGGCCGGGCCGCGGTCGAAGAAGATCTCGGAGCAGGGTCCGGCGGGGCCGGGCTGGCCGGTCGACCAGTAGTTGGTGTCCATGCCGAGGCGCTGAATGCGCCCTTCCGGCAGCCCGAGGGCCCTCCAGTAGCGGAAGGCCTCATCGTCATCCTGGTAGACGGTGACCCAGAGGTCCTTCTCCGCGAACCCGTATCCGCCGCCGGCTTCCGACGTCGTCAGCAGCTCCCAGGCATAGCCGATCGCCTGTTCCTTGAAGTAATCGCCGAACGAGAAATTCCCGTTCATCTGGAAGAACGTGCCGTGGCGCGGCGTCTTGCCGACCTCCTCGATGTCGTTGGTGCGGATGCACTTCTGCACGCTGGTCGCCCGGGGGTACGGGGCAGGCACGAGACCGGTCAGGTACGGCACGAACGGCACCATGCCGGCAACCGTGAAGAGCAATGTGGGGTCGTCGCTCACGAGCGAGGCGGAGGGGACAACGGTGTGCCCACGATCCGCGAAGAAGTCGAGCCAGCGCCCGCGAATTTCAGCAGTCTGCATGTGTTCCGTAGTTCGTTGTGACGAGGTGGAGAGGGTTGCCGGATGGGCAGCCTACGGCTTGGCCGGCTTTCCGATGGCGTCGCCGGAGTCGGTCGCTACGTCGGCGACGTCACCGATCGCGTCGCGCAGTTCGGCCTCGCGCTTGCGGTAGCCCTCGGAGATGGCTTCGCCGAACTCGCGGGCCTTCGTGTCGAGGTCGCTGAAGAACTGCTTGCCCTGACGCGTCTTGCTGGCTTCGCGGGAAACGACAAGCCCGACGCCGACGCCGACGACGAACCAGATGAAGTTCTTCATGACAATGCTCCCTGAGAGGTGTGGAGACCCGGATGCGGGTTAGGACATGCGTTGGACGGCTGTTGTGGGTCGTTCACACCGTCGAACACGGGCAGGCCGTCGAATCCCAGACTCGACCGGCACCTTTCCAGCGTAGCCGACCTTGCACTGTCTCCGATTGACGGACTCCTGCCATCCGCGCGAGCCCCAACTCACCGCCGATGGTCATGTGTGTTCCGAATTCAGGAGAACAGCCCGCATTCACTGCCCTGGCGGGCATCCGTCGCACTGTTCCGGGCTCGACACCTGAATTCGGTACGCACGTCACGGGCAATCTCGATCCCCGGGCGTCGGTGATCGCGGAGCACCCGGCCGGCCAGCAGGGGCAGCGACTAGCCGCGCCCGCGACGGGCGCGGGACGGCCGGGCGGCCAGGAAGGCGGCGCGGACACCGGCCGAGAACCCCGCCAGCTTGACCAGCGGGCCGCCGACGGTTGCCGCGACCAGCGCGACGAGGGCGGAGACGTTGCCCGTGACATCCGCCACATTCCCGGTGATGGTGTCCAGCCTGGCCAGCTGTTTGTTGGTTTCCTGGATGGTGGTCGTGGTCTCCTCGAGGAGGGGCGTGACGTTCCGGCTCAGTTCGCGGATGGCCGCTGTCGTCTCGTCGAATACACGGCCGAGTTTGACGAGCGGAACCGCGAGCACGCCGACAAGTACCGCGAACACGGCGGCCGCGATCAGCCCGGCGATATCCCCACCTGACATTGACAACCATCCATTCCGGATTCGGCATGCGACGAAGCGCCGCACGGGGAACAGCGCGGCAGGAGAAAAAGCAAAGAGCGGACCACCCCAAGGGATGATCCGCTCTCCAGCGTAGTTCACACGCGCCGCCAGACGGCGACAGCGTAGTTCACACGCGCCGCGCACCGGCGATGCGGATGAATCGGGGCCTAGCGGGCCGCGTAGTACTCCACGACGAGCTGGACTTCACAGGTCACGGGGATTTCGATGCGCTTCGGGCGACGCACGAGGCGCGCCTGCAGCTTGTCGATCTCGACCTCGAGGTACGGCGGGAGCTTCGGGAGCACGTCGACGTGACCGCCGGCAGCTGCAACCTGGAACGGCTCCATGCCTTCGCTCTTGGCCTTGACGTGGATGAGCTGGCCCGGCTTCACGCGGAAGGAGGGGCGGTCGACGAGCTGGCCGTCGATCAGGATGTGACGGTGCACCACCATCTGGCGGGCCTGCGCGGTGGTGCGGGCGATGGCCGAACGCACGAGGAGGGCGTCGAGACGGGTCTCGAGGATCTCGACCAGGTTTTCACCGGTCAGGCCCTGGGCGCGACGTGCCTCTTCGAAGGCGATCTTGAGCTGGGCCTCGCGGATGCCGTACTGGGCACGTAAGCGCTGCTTTTCGCGAAGGCGCACCGCGTAGTCGGAGTCCGTCTTGCGCTTGGTGCGGCCGTGCTCGCCCGGAGCGTAAGGACGCTTCTCGAGGTAGCGCGCGGCCTTGGGGGTCAGGGCGATGCCCAGTGCCCGCGAGAGGCGGGTCTTACTGCGAGTACGTGACTTGGTAGACACGGTGTCCTTTCGATGGAACTGCAAACAAAACGGGGAATCCAGGGCGTTGGCGCTCTCGAGGAGAACGCCGGACGTCATGGGAGATCAGAGGGGTGGTGCCACGAGACCCTCGGCTAGAGAGGAATCCCCTCAACGTGGGTCTGGACGCAGCCGCATTCCAAACCGGTTGTAGGCCTGATCAGGTTACCACAGCGGGAGTTCCCCCTACGCTCCTCCGTGCGCCCGACGGTGTCCTACCGGCCGCGGATGATCCGGCGCAGTTTCGCGAGCCGGGCAGACACCTCGCGCTCGTTGCCGTGCTCGGTGGGTTCGTAGTAGGTGACCGATCTGAGCTCGTCGGGCGGGTACTGCTGGGCGAGCACGCCGAGGGCGTCGTCGTGGGGGTACTTGTAGCCCTTGCCATGCCCGAGGCGTTTCGCCCCGGCGTAGTGGGCGTCGCGGAGGGGCTTGGGAACCCGCCCGGTCTTGCCTGCCCTCACGTCGGCGATGGCCTTGTCCAGCGCCAGGTAGGCGGCGTTCGATTTCGGGGCGGTCGCGAGGTGCACCACGGCCTGGGCGAGCGGGATGCGACCCTCCGGCATTCCGATCAGCTGCACGGCGTCGGCGGCGGCCACCGCGATGACCAGGGCCTGCGGGTCGGCCATGCCGATGTCCTCCGACGCCAGCACGATGATCCGGCGGGCGATGAAGCGGGGGTCCTCCCCTGCCTCGATCATGCGCGCGAGATAGTGGAGCGAGGCGTCGACATCCGAACCGCGCACGGACTTGATGAACGCGCTGATGATGTCGTAATGCTCATCGCCGTTCCGGTCGTAGCGCAGCAGTGCCCGGTCCACGGCGAGCGAGACGATTTCCGTGGTGATCAGCGCCGGTTCGACGGAGCCTGGTTCGAGCGCGGTGGCCGCCGAGACGGATGCCGCCTCCAGCGCCGTCAGCGCCCGCCGGGCGTCGCCGGAGGCGAGGCGGATGATCATGGCCCGGGCGTCCGCGTCGAGCGTGAACCGCCCGGCGAGGCCGCGAGGGTCGGTGACGGCCCGGTCGACGACGATGCCGAGGTCGTCGTCGCTCAGCGTCTCGAGCGTGAGCAGCAGCGACCGCGACAGCAGCGGGGAGATGACAGAGAAGGACGGGTTCTCGGTGGTGGCGGCGACGAGGATGATCACGCCGTTTTCGACCCCGGGAAGCAGCGCGTCCTGCTGGGCCTTGCTGAACCGGTGGATCTCGTCGAGGAACAGCACGGTGGACAGGCCGTAGAGGTCGCGGCTCGTGCGGGCCTCCTCCATCACCTGGCGGACATCACGCACCCCGGCGTTCACGGCGGAGAGTTCGACGAACCGGCGCCCTGAGCTGTGCGCGATCGCCTGGGCGAGGGTGGTCTTGCCGGTTCCGGGCGGACCCCAGAGGATGACGGAGACGGAGCCCTGCTCCCCCGTCTTGTCGCTGGCGAGGCTGACCAGCGGGGAGCCCGGGGTGAGAAGGTGCCGCTGCCCGGCAACCTCGGCCAGCGAGGTCGGGCGCATCCGTACCGCGAGGGGTGTTGCGCCGCTGCGCAGACCCGGTTGAACATCGACCATGAGTCCAGCGTAGTTTGTGCCGGTGACGGGGCCGATCAGGCATCGGTGCCTGCCCGCGCGGCTGAACGGCCGCCAAAGGTTGCTGGCGTAGAGTTCAACGTGGTCTGGGCCCGCGCGCGTGCCCCGATTTTCCCTGTCTGACCTGGCCCGTGTGGCAGCCCCTGGAGGATTCGACGTGGTACCGAACAAGAAGCAAGACCGCGCAACCCGCGAGGCCAGGTCACGCGTCCGGGCGTACCAGGCCCGGCGTGCCGTGCACGAGCGCCAGGAGAAGCGTCGCGTTCGGGACAACGTGTTGGCCGGCGCCGGCGTCACCGTCGTGATCGTGCTCGCCATCGTCGCCCAGATCTTCTTCTTCAACGGCGGACCGGGCACCCCCGCGCCGTCGGCGTCCGCCGCGGCGACGCCTGCCGCCACGCCTGCCGCCACGCCCACCGCCGCAGCCGGGGCCAACACGGG
>NZ_SOHH01000093.1 GCF_004403515.1 Cryobacterium fucosi
CGGGCGCTGGTGGGCGCCGCGCTCCGGCGGGCCGGCGGCACCGCCTCGGCCGTGGTGTTCGCCACCCACGACCGGGGCTTCGCCCGCGACCTGGCCACGCGCACGATCTCGATGGATGCCGCCCGCGTCGTGGGCGGCCCGCTCGTGGGGGCGGCATGATCCGCACCGACGGCCGCTGGACGGCCGGGATACTGGTGGGCGGCAGCATCCTGGCCGCCGCCGGGTTCGCCTGGCCCCTCTTCGCCGCCGCCGTGCCCAGGGACGCCCAGGGTGCCGTCCCGATCGTGGCGTTCGCCCTCGTCCCCGCGCTGGTCGTTGCGCTCGCCTTGACGCTCGACCGGGAGATGTACACCGCGAAGACAGTCGCCCTGCTCGGCGTGCTCTCGGCCGTCGGTGCGGCGGTGCGCATCGCCGGCACCGGGGTGGGCGGGGTGGAGGCCGTCTTCGTCCTGCTGGTGCTGGCCGGCCGGGCCTACGGCGCGCGGTTCGGGTTCCTGCTCGGGCTGCTGACCATCGCGGTGTCCTCGATGCTCTGGGGCGGCTTCGGCCCGTGGACGCCGTTCCAGATGTTCGCCTGCGGCTGGGTGGGGGCCGGCGCCGGCCTGCTGCCGCGCATCGGCCGTGCCGGAACGAGGAGCGCACCGAGGAGCAGGCCGGCCGCACGCCTCGAAATCGCGCTGCTGACCGGCTACGGGATCGTCGCGTCCTACCTGTTCGGCCTGGTGATGAACCTGTGGTTCTGGCCGTTCGCGGTGGGAAGCGGCACCGGGATCTCCTACGCCGCGGATGCCCCGCTCGGCGACAACGTCGCCTCCTTCACCCTGTACACCCTCGTGACCTCGACCCTGACCTGGGACACTGTGCGCGCCGTCACCACGGCCGTGGGGATCGTGCTGGTGGGCCCGGCCGCGCTGTCCGCGCTGCGCCGGGCCCGGCTGGCGGGCCGCTAGACCGAGAAGTACTTCGCCTCGGGGTGGTGGAACACGAACGCATCCGTCGACTGCTCAGGGTGCAGCTGCAGCTCCTCCGACAGGACCACGCCCATCCGCTCCGGCCCCAGCAGCTCGACCACCTTGCGGCGGTCCTCCATCTCCGGGCAGGCCGGGTAGCCGAGCGAGAAGCGGGCGCCGCGGTATTCCAGCTTGAACATGCCGGCCACGTCCTTCGGGTCCTCGGCTCCGAGGCCGAGTTCGTCCCGCACCCTGGCGTGCCAGTACTCGGCCAGCGCCTCGGTGAGCTGCATGGTCAGGCCGTTGAGTTCCATGTAGTCGCGGTATTTGTTCTCCGCGAAGAGCTTCGCGGTGACCGTGTCGACATGCGCGCCTGCCGTGACCAGCTGCAGGGCGACGACATCCGTCTGGCCCGATTCGCGCGGGCGCACGAAGTCCGCCAGGCACAGGTGCCGGTCGCGGCGCTGCCGCGGGAAGGAGAAGCGGAGCCGCTCGCTGCCGACGGGTCCGCCGGAGCCGCCGTCCGGCGCAAGCAGTCCCGGCACGCCGAGCACCCCTGACGGGTCGTCACCGTGGCGCAGGATGACAAGGTCGTTTCCCTCGCTGTAGGCGGGGAAGTAGCCGTAGGCGACGGAGGCGTCGAGGATTCCCTCGGCGAGGATGCGGTCGAGCCAGTAGCGCAGCCGCGGCCGACCCTCGGTGTCGACGAGCTCCTGGTAGCTCGCGCCGTCCTCGGCGCGGCTGGGCTTGAGGCCCCACTGGCCCATGAAGGTCGCCCGCTCGTCGAGGAACGCGGAAAACTCGGCCAGGGCGATGCCCTTGACGATCCGGGTGCCCCAGAACGGCGGCACGGGCACCGGGTTGTCGGCGGCCACGTCGGAGCGGGTGGGCATCGCGTCCGGCTCGGTGACCGTGAGCAGATTGCGTTTGTGGATGCGCTTCTTCAACGGCGGGAGACCCACGGATGCCGGGTCGGCGCCGCGCGCGATGGCCACCAGCGGTTCCATCAGGGCCAGGCCCTCGAACGCGTCCCGCGCATAGCGGACCTGCCCCTCGAACAGACCGGCGAGGTCCTCCTCGACGTACGCCCGGGTGAGGGCCGCCCCGCCGAGGATCACCGGCCATTTCTTTGCCAGCCCGCGCACGTTCAGCTCGAGCAGGTTCTCCTTCATCACCACGGTCGATTTCACGAGCAGGCCGCTCATGCCGATCACGTCGGCGTTGTGTTCCTCGGCCGCGGCGATGATCTCGTTGATCGTCTTCTTGATCCCGATGTTGATCACGTCGTAGCCGTTGTTGGTGAGGATGATGTCGACGAGGTTCTTGCCGATGTCGTGCACGTCGCCGCGCACGGTGGCCAGCACCATGGTGCCCTTGCCTGCCGCCGCCGACCTCTCCATGTGCGGCTCCAGCAGGGCGACCGCGGCCTTCATCACCTCGGCCGACGCCAGCACGAACGGCAGCTGCATCTCGCCGCTGGCGAACCGGGCGCCGACGACCTGCATGCCGGCGAGCAGGTGCACGTTGACGATGCCGAGGGCGCTCATCCCGCCGGCGCGGGCGAGGTCCAGGTCGGCTTCGAGGCCCTTGGCCTCACCGTCGATGATGCGCCGTTCGAGGCGCTCGCCGACGGGCAGGGCGGCGAGCTCGGCGGCGCGCTCGTCCTTGAGGGCGGCCGAGTCGACCCCCGCGAACAGGTCGAGCAGGGCCGCGAGCGGGTCGTAACCGAGGTTGCCCTCTGCGTCGTACTCCCGGCGATCCCAGACGAGGTCGAGGGCGACCTTGCGCCGGTCGTCGGGCACCGAGGCCAGCGGAACGATTTTTGCCGAGTTGACGATCGCGGAGTCTAGCCCGGCCTCGGTCGCCTCGTGCAGGAACACCGAGTTGAGCACCGACCTGGCGGCGGGGTTCAGGCCGAACGAGACGTTGGAGACGCCGAGGGTGGTGTGGATGCCGGGGTAGCGCGCCTTGATCTGTCTGATCGCGTCGATCGTCTCGATCCCGTCCCGGCGGGTCTCCTCCTGGCCGGTGGCGATCGGGAAGGTCAGCGCGTCCACGATGATGTCCTCGACCCGCATGCCCCAGTGGCCAACGAGGGTGTCGACCAGCCGGCTCGCGATGCGCACCTTGTGCTCCGCGGTGCGGGCCTGGCCTTCCTCGTCGATGGTGAGGGCGATCACGGCGGCGCCGTGTTCCTTGACCAGGGGCATGATCCGGCCGAAACGGCTCTGCGGGCCCTCGCCGTCCTCGAAGTTGACCGAGTTGACGACCGGGCGTCCGCCGATGAGTTCCATCCCGGCCTGCAGCACCGCGGGCTCGGTCGAGTCGACCACCAGCGGGAGGGTGGAGGCGCTGGCGAGCCGGGAGACGACCTGGCGGATGTCCGCGACCCCGTCGCGGCCGACGTAGTCGATGCACACGTCGAGCAGGTGGGCGCCGTCGCGCACCTGCGCGCGGGCGATGTCGACGCAGTCGTCCCACCGCTCCTCGAGCATGGCATCCCGGAAGGCCCGTGACCCGTTGGCGTTGGTGCGTTCCCCGATCGCGAGGAAGGCGCTGTCCTGGTCGAAGCTCACGTGTTGGTACAGGCTGGCGACGCCGGGGTCCTCCTCGACAGAGCGCGGCGTGACGGGGATGCCGGCCAGCCGGTCGACGACGGCCTTCATGTGTGCGGGGGTGGTGCCGCAGCATCCGCCGACCAGGGCCAGCCCGAATTCCCGGACGAACTGCTCGTGCGCGGTGGCGAGTTGCTCCGGCGTGAGCGGGTAGCTGGCGCCGGTGGCGGTGAGCAGGGGCAGTCCGGCGTTGGGCATGCACATGACCGGCACGTGCGAGTACCTGGAGAGGTGGCGGAGGTGCTCGCTCATCTCGGTCGGCCCGGTCGCGCAGTTGAGGCCGATCGCGTCGACGCCGAGCGGTTCGAGCGCGGTGAGGGCCGCCCCGATCTCGCTGCCCATCAGCATCGTGCCGGTGGTCTCGACCGTCACTTCGACGAAGATGGGCAGCCGGATGCCGGACTCGGCGATCGCCTGCTTGCACCCGTTCACGGCGGACTTGGTTTGCAGCAGGTCCTGCGAGGTTTCGATCAGGAAGGCGTCGGCGCCGCCGCGGATGAGGCCGATGGCCTGCTCGGCGAATGTGGCCTTGAGGTGGGCGTAGGTGGTGTGGCCTAGGCTCGGCAGCTTGGTGCCGGGGCCCATCGAGCCGAGCACCCAGCGCATCCGGCCGTCACGTGCCTCGTAGTCGTCGACGCTCTTGCGGGCGATGGCCGCGCCAAGGCGGGCGAGCTCCTCGATCCGGTCCTCGATGTTGTAGTCGGAGAGGTTCGACCAGTTGGCGCCGAAGGTGTTGCTCTCCACGGCGTCGATGCCGGTGTCGAGGTAGGCCCCGTGGATCGCCTCGATCATGTCGGGCCGGCTCACGTTCAGGATCTCGTTGCAGCCCTCGAGTTGCTGGTAGTCGTCGAGGCTGGGATTGTGCTCCTGCAGCATCGTGCCCATGGCGCCGTCGGCGATGACGACCCGTTCCTTCAGAGCGTCGAGCAGCGCCTGAGCCCTGGCAGGCCGGACGGCCGCCGTGAAGGAGGTCTGCCGCTCGTCGGCCTGGTCGCGGGGTTGGGTCATCGGCCCAGTTTAACCGGGCCGAGCCCGCCCGTTCCCCTCAGTACGCCGGGCGTCCCTGTCAGTACCAGCCGGCCGACTCCGAGTGGTCCCAGGCGCCGCACGGGGTGCCGTAACGACCCGCAATGTAGCCGAGACCCCAGGTGATCTGGGTGGCCGGGTTGGTCTGCCAATCGGCGCCGGCCGAGGCCATCTTGCTGCCCGGCAGCGCCTGCGGGATGCCGGTCGCCCCGCTCGACGAGTTGTAGGCATTCACATTCCAGCCGGACTCGCGCGCCCAGAGGCTGACGAGGCAGCCGAATTGGTCGCCGCCCCAGCCGTACCGGGCCTGCATCAGGTCGCGGGCGATCGCCTGGGCGCCGCTCGGGTCGGTCGGCGCGGACGGGCGGGACGAGGCGGACGACTTCGCGGGCCTGGCAGCGGCGGCGTTCGCTGCTACCTGCGCCGCTACGGCCTCCGCCGCTGCCTGCGCCTCAGCGGCCGCCCGGGCAGCCGCCGCGGCAACCGCCGCCTGCTCGGCGGCAACCCGGTCGGCCTCTGCCGTCGAAGCCTGCACCGTCGCCGATTCGGCCTTCGTCAGGTCGACCAGCTCGAAGACCCGCTCGGGGGCCAGCAGCGTGAAGTGGGTGAGCGAGGCGACGGAGGCCGCGAGCGCCGTCGCATCCGCCTTGCCTTCGGCCGCGGCCATGACGACGACTGCTTCGTCCAGCGCCCCCCTGGCCTTGGACGCGGCATGGGCCGGCATGACATTGTCATAGGCGACCAGCTGGTCGGGGTTCACCCCTGTGCTCTCGGCGAGGACGGTCGTGGCATGGATGCGCGCGTCCTGGGCTGCCGCCGCGGACTGCAGGATGAACCCGGTTCCGACGAGGGCGGTGACGAGGAAGAAGGCGCCGGTGGCCAGGACTCGGTTCCGATCCCGGCGGCGATGCGTTTCCAGATGCCGGGTGACACCGGCGGCGGGCGAGGACGATGTTTTTCTGATCCGGAGCATGACTTTCACGGGGCGAATCGCTCGTGCACAGGCGCCAGCGGTTCTGGTTCGATGAGCCTCAGTCGGGGTTCCGCCCGGGCGAAGCTGCCAGACTGCACGCGCCGACTGGAAGAATCCTCATTTTCCACTGGCAAAGTACTGGCAGCCTGAGGCGGCCGACGCCGGTCCGCGCGAATCGGGACCGTCCCCTCGTGGTGCAATGGTGGTGATGTCACAACGCACCGCGCCACCGCACCGCTTCGTCTATTCCCCCGACGGCATGCAGCTCGCGACCTACGAATTCGGCGATCCCGCCGCCCCTACGGTGATCGTTGTGCACGGTTTCGCGTCCAGCGCCGTGGCGAACTGGCACCTGACCGGTTGGACCAGGGACCTGCCCCGCGCCGGGTCACACGTGATCGCGATCGACCAGCGCGGCCACGGAGCCAGCGACAAGCCGCACTCCCCTGCCGCCTACACGATGGAGATTCTCGTCGCGGATATTCAGCGGTTCTCGACGCATATCTGCTCGATGAGGTGGACTACGTCGGCTACTCCCTCGGCGCGCGGGTCGGCTGGCAGGCCGCGCGCGAGCTGGAGGGGCGCATCCGCCGCGCGGTCCTCGGAGGCATCCCCGACGGCGATCCGTTGCGGCGCTTCCAGGTTGCGGATGCCCGCGCCCACATCGAGCACGGCACCGAGGTCGACGACCGGCTCACCGGCGCGTATCTGACCATGGCCCGCGCGGTGCCGGGCAACGACTTGCGGGCACTCGTGGCCCTGGTCGAAGGCATGCGCGGTGGCTCCCAACCGGGGGCCGGGAACGCGCCGGCTCAACCGCTCCTGTTCGCGACCGGGAGCGAAGACCGCATCCTCGAGGCGTCGCGGGCGCTCGCCCACGCCGCCCCGGATGCGGCCTTCTCCGAGATCCCGGGCCGGAACCATTTCAATGCGCCGACGGCGCGGGCGTTCCGGGTGGCCGCGATCGGGTTCCTCGGGAGCCGCGGCACAACCGCGTCACGCGGCTGAGTTCAGTACCAGCCCGCAGACTCCGACTTGTCCCAGGCGGCGCACGGAGTGCCGTAGCTGCCCGAGATGTAGCCCAGGCCCCAGGCGATCTGGGTGGCCGGGTTGGTCTGCCAGTCGGCGCCGGCCGTTGCCATCTTGCTGCCCGGCAGCGCCTGCGGGATGCCCGTGGCACCGCTCGAGGCGTTGTACGAGTTCACATTCCAGCCGGACTCCTTGTTCCACAGGCTGACGAGGCAGCCGAACTGGTCGTCGCCCCAGCCGTACTTCGACATCATCAGGTCCCTGGCGATCGCCTGGGCGCCGCTCGGGTCGGTCGGCGCGGACGGGCGGGACGAGCTGGTCGACACCACGGTGGCCTTCGCTGCCTCTGCCTTGGCAGCGGCGGCGGCCGCGGCGGCGGCCTGCTCGGCGGAGACGCGGTCGGCCTCCGCGGTGGTGGCCTGCACGGCAGCGGTCTGGGCCTTGGTCTGGTCGACGAGGTCGTAGACCCGGTCGGGGGCGAGGAGCGTGTAGTGGGTGAGCGAGGCGACGGAGACCGTCAGGGCTGCGGCGTCCGACTTGCCCTGGGCCGCGGCGATCACGGTGTTGGCGCCGTCGAGGGTGCCCTGGGCGGCCTGGGCGGCCTGAGCGTTGGCGATGCCGGCGTACGCGCCGAGCTGCTCGCGGTGGCGCCCGGTGCTCGCGGCGAGTTCCGCCGTGGCGTCGACGCGGACACTCGAGGCGGCCGACGCAGACTGGATCACCACGCCGGTTCCGATCGTCGCCCCGACGGCGACGATGGCGCCGACCAGGAGGAAGCGGCTGCGGCGGTGATGCGGCTTCCGCGGACGGGTCGAGCCGCCGTCGGTGGCGCGGGTGGACGTGGAAGAATCAAACGAGGAAGAAATAGGCAATCCCTTTGCAACACGAACCGCTCGGGCCCCCGCGCGTCGTCAGGCAGGTGCGGAGCGATTCTTGTTCGGCAGCCACGGGCAGGGGTGCGCGCGGGCGAAGTTCCCAGTGTGCAACACGTTTCTGGACGAAACCTCACTTGTTGCTGGCAATGTCATGGCAACGCGCATCACCCAGCTTCCACGCAGCATGCGACGTAAGGCCGCGCGGCTCTGATAATGTCTTAGCATGGGGGCGAAGTCATTCGACAGAGGTGTCGGCATCGTGATTGCCGCCGTAGCCGGGGGCGCTGCGGTTCTCCTGTGGATCGCCGTCGCAGCGGGCAGGCCCAGTCCGGGCGAATTGCCTTCCCAGGGGCTTCTCCTCGGAATCTGGAGAGTGCTGTACGACCTCGCCGCGCCGGCGCCGAGGGTGATCCTGGGTGCCGTCGCCCTGGCCTTCCTGTTTGTCGCGGGAATCGCGATGCTCGAGAGGCGGACCTCGAGCAAGGCCCGTCGCTCTTTGAACGATCGCACCACCCCCCTGTCGGCCGGCATCGTGATGGCCAGGACCCGCGGAGTCTTCGCCGGCGAGGTGACCGTGACCGTCCTGGTCCCGGCTTATAACGAAGAGGCATCCATCTTCGGGACGCTCTCAGCGCTGCTCGCTCAATCGCACCGGCCGGAACGGGTCGTGGTCGTGGCCGACAACTGCACCGACCGGACCGTCGAGATTGCCCGGACCCTCGGGGTGGAGGTCTTTGAATCGCGCGGGAACACGGCCAAGAAGGCCGGAGCACTCAACCAGGTCCTGAAACGGATTCTTCCCGGCCAGGGAGACAATGACCTGGTCATGGTGCTCGATGCGGACACGAGTCTCGACGACGGTTTCCTGGCGGCCGCCGTGGCTCGATTCACCAACGACCGGGCCCTGATGGCGGTCGGCGGGCTGTTCTATGGCGAGGAAGGTTCCGGAATGCTGGGCCAATTCCAGCGCAACGAGTACATCCGGTACTCCCGTGAGATCCGACGCCGCCGGGGCCACGTCTTCGTCCTCACCGGCACCGCTTCGCTATTCCGGCCCGTAGCCTTGCGCACCGTGGCGAGCTGCCGCGGCGACACGATCCCCGGCACCAACGGAGATGTCTACGATACTGCCGCCCTCACGGAGGACAACGAGCTCACCATCGCCCTGAAATCGCTCGGCGCCCTCATCATCTCCCCGTCGGAATGCACGGTCGTCACCGAGGTGATGCCGACCATACGCAGCCTGTGGGTGCAGCGCTTGCGGTGGCAGCGGGGGGCGTTGGAGAACATCGGCGCGTATGGCGTCTCTCCGCCGACCTTCCGTTACTGGGCTCAGCAGTTGGGCCTGGGCTACAGCGTCATCGCGCTCAGCGCGTTCCTCTTGCTCCTGTTGGTGACGCTCCTGGCAATCGATTCGTGGGTGTGGTTCCCGTTCTGGTTGGGCGTCGGCTTCGTCTTCACCGCCGAACGTGTCGTGTCGGTCTGGGCGGGCGGTCGACGCGCACGCCTGCTGGCGCTCGCTCTCTTCCCGGAACTGCTCTTCGACGTGTTCCTCGACCTCGTCTACGTCAAGGGGATCATCGACATCACGCTGGGCCGGCAGGCCGATTGGGGCCACGTCATCCACCCCGCGCCGGACGATGCATTGCAGAAGGTGAAATAGCTCATCATGGCCATCGCTTTCCACCACCTGGTCTCGGCAGGACTTCTCTTTCCTTCGTCGGTGCTGCACTCAGACGAATTCGCCGTCCTCGCGGCATTCGTCGCGATCAACACGGTCATGTTCGGCGCGCTGGCGGTCGCGAAGATCCTTCCGAAGGTGCATCCCACGGACTGGCTGCCTGGGCGCAACCGTCGCACTGAGACCCGGAGCATCCACCCGGACGGGCGCCTCTAGCCGTCAGCGGGACAGGTCAGGCCGCGGCGGCCGGAGCGACGATTACGGAGCGACGGTCGAGGTGGATGCCGGCGACCATGCACCGCACGGAGCCGCCCGCGAGCTCGATGGTGGGCACGGAGAGCGGGACGATCTCGCAACTGCGCTCGATGATCCGCCGCTGCGGGTCCGTGAGGCTGGCCAGCGCACGCTGGGAGAGCGCCAGCATCCTGCCGTTCTTCCCGTGGAGTTCGATGGCGTTGCCGGCGAAATTGCGGATCTGCTCCGGGTCGAGGTCGATCACCTCCCGGTCCTGCGCGGAGAGGCGCTCGACGACCTGGGCGCGGCGGGTGGGCGACGTGATCAGGTCCAGCCCGACCAGGGCGAAGTCGGTGGCGACGCACATCATGACGTTGGTGTGGTAGATCGCGGTGCCGGACTCGTCGACCGCGTCGAAGGCCATCGGCTCATAGCCGAAGTTGGTGCAGAACCGCTCGAGCGCGATCGGGTCGGCCCTCCTCGACCGGGCGACGTACGCGATGCGCGCCCCGTGGTCGAGCACCATCGCCCCGGTGCCCTCGAGGAAGACGTCGTCGACTTCCAGCCCTGAATAGTCGACGACGTCCTGCACGCGGTAGCTCTGTTTGAGCATCTCGACGATGTCTCCGCGGCGTTCCGTGCGACGGTTGGGCGTGTGCATCGGATACAACGCCACGTGTCCCCCGGCGTGGGTCGAGATCCAGTTGTTGGGGAACACGCTGTCCGGCCGCCCCGGACCGTCGTCGTCGAAGAGGTGCACCGTGACGCCGCGGGCGTCGAGCGCGGCGGCGGCCTCGGACACCTCCGCGTACGCGGCGGCGGCGATGGCTTCCGCGTCATCGCCGACGGCGTGCGATTGGAAGACGTTGTCGAGTGCGGTTTCCGGATTGGGAGTGAAGAACCGCGGTCTGATCAGGAGAACGGCCGACGGGGCCTGGACCGACATCGGCTCAGACGAGCGCGGGCGAGCCCGCGGTGACGAGGCCGAACAGGTCCTTGGGGTCGTCGGGGTCGGCGACGAGGTCGATGTCCGTGTAGAAGGAGGTGCGGTCGACGGCATCCTGCAGGAATCGGAGGGCGGAGAAGTCCTCGATGGCGAAGCCGACCGAGTCGAAGACGGTGATCTGGCGGTCGTCCCGGCGCCCGACGGCCTGGCCGGCGAGCACCTGCCAGATCTCGGTGACCGGGAAGTCGGGATCCATCTGCTGGATCTCCCCCTCGATTCGGGTCTGCGCCGTGAATTCCACGAACACGTCGCCGCGGAGCAGGATGGCGGCGTCGAGCTCGGTCTTGCCGGGGCAGTCGCCGCCGATCGCGTTGATGTGCACGCCCGGCTCCACCATTTCGTCGGTGAGCACGGTGGCGTTCGCCTTGTCCGCGGTGCAGGTGGTGATGATGTCGGCGCCGGCCACAGCATCCGCCGCGCTCGTGGCGACGACAATCTCGAAACCGAGCGGGGCCAGGTTGCGCAGGAACTTGTCGAGCGCCGCCGGGTCGGTGTCCCAGACCCGGAGCCGATTGAGGCCGAGCACGCCGCGGAAAGCGAGGGCCTGGAACTCGGACTGGGTTCCGGTGCCGAGCATCGCCATGGTGTGGGAGGCCGGGCGGGCCAGCGCCCGGGCGACCATGGCCGAGGTCGCGGCGGTGCGGAGCGCGGTGAGTACGGTCATCTCGGACCAGAAGGTGGGGTACCCGCTCTGCACGTCGGCGAGCACGCCGAAGGCGGTGACGGTCTGCAGGCCGCGCGACGGGTTCGCGGGGTGGCCGTTGACGTACTTGAAGCCGTAGGTCTCGCCGTCGCTGGTGGGCATCAGCTCGATCACGCCGAGCGGGGAGTGGCTGGCCACTCGAGGCGCCTTGTCGAAGGAGGGCCAGCGCAGGAAGTCACGCTCGATGTACTCCACCATGTCGGTGAGGATGCGCTCGACCCCGGTCTCGGCGGCCCAGCGGTTGATGTTTCCCACGTCTACAAATCGCACCATGTGCGGCTCCTCTCGATCAGGTTTCAACCGTAGGGGGGATCGATGTGGGCCCGCCATTCGCTATGCGCTTCAATCTGACCAGACCATCAGTCAATTCGCATGGCATCGGCGTACACTCTGCATAATGCCTCCTCTCGATGACCTCGATCGACGCCTCCTGGCCGCGCTGCGCGTGAACGGGCGGGAACCCGTGGCCGGCCTGGCCCGCGACCTCGGCGTGACCCGGTCGACGGTCAACAGCCGGCTCAAACGGCTGACCAGCTCGGGCACCATCGTCGGCTTCGGCGTCCGGATCCGCGAGGAACGCGACCCGAACGCGATCCGGGCCATCACGCTGATCGAGGTGGAGGGCCGCGCGACCGACCGGGTGATCCATTCCCTGCGCGGCTTCCCCGAGGTGGAGGCCCTGCACTCCACGAACGGCGGCTGGGACCTCGTCGCCGAACTCCGCACCGACAGCCTGGCGGACTTCGACCGGCTGCTCGGGCAGCTGCGGTCGATCGAGGGTGTCGTGAACAGCGAGACCAGCCTGTTGCTCAGCTCCGTCGCCCACGACGACCTTCCCCCGACCTCACGCCGGGTGCCGCGACCCTGACCGGGGCTGCCCAGGCGGAGCCCCGGCCGTCCCGGCCTAAGCTGGAACGAACATGCGACTCTTCCTGATCCGTCACGGCCAGACACCCGGCAACGTCCTCGGCCAGCTGGACACCGCCCACCCTGGACCCGGCCTGACCGAGCTCGGCAGCCGCCAGGCCGCGGTGCTGCCGGCTGCCCTCCGCCACGAGCCGATCGACGCCATCTTCGCGTCCACGCTGGTGCGCACCCAACTCACCGCCCGGCCGCTCGCCGAGGACCGCCGCCTCGAAATCCGGGTCTCCCCTGGCCTGCACGAGATCGAAGCCGGCTCCCTCGAGGGGCGGAGCGACCGGGCATCCGTTCACTCCTACCTCGAAACCGTGTTCGCCTGGGGTGCGGGCAACCTCGGCACCGCGATGCCGGGAGGCCCCGACGGCCACTCCTTCTTCTCCCGCTTCGACGCCGACATTGAAGCGGCAACCACGGGGGTCGAATCGGTTGCCGTCTTCAGCCACGGCGCGGCGATCCGGCTCTGGACCGCGGCCCGCGCCCATAACGTGACCTCGGTGTTCGCGGGTACGACCGAACTCGTCAACACGGGCATGGTTGAGCTGTCCGGTTCGGCGCGGGAGGGCTGGACACTCGTTTCCTGGGCCTGGCTGCCTGTCGAGGGGAACCGAGTCTGACCCTCGTGTTAGGGTCGAACTCTACCTAAGGAGTGCTGTGTCCACAGAGTCGTTTCCCCCGGCGGCTCCACCCGCCGCCCGTTACAGGACTCCATTCGCCCGAGCCTTCGCAGTCGCCGCAGCGCTCGCGATCGCGGTTCTGGCCCTGACCTTCGGGCCTGGCGGCGCTGACGCACTCGCCGCCCAAAATTTCACCCAGTGCAGCAGCGTCGACAACACTCCGGGCTTGGGAATCACCTGCAACGTGACGGTTGTCAACAACCTGAATTTGGCTACCGGAGCCGAGAGCTCCACGGTCACCGCCACGGAATGCCACGGCGCCGCCAACACGGAGCCCACCTGCGGTCCTGCGACGACGACATCATTCAACTCGCTCACCACGTCGGTCGCCCAGTGCAACTACGCCGTCAACGGTGGCGGTGCCAGCCTGATCTGCAACGTGACCGTCGTCAACAACATCACGGGAGCGGCCACGCAAACGGGTGCAACGGTCAATCAGTGCAATGGATCCGCAACCGGAGGCGGGACTACCCTTAACTGTGTCCCGTTCCCCGCCACGACCTCCGGTGCGACCATCACCCAGTGCAACGATTCGGCGATCGGCGGTGGCGGCTCCACCGGCGTGACCTGCACCGTCCTGCCGTCCTACCAGAGCGCCCAGCTCCCCGTGTCGATCAACCAGTGCAATAACTCGGCAAACCAGGGTGGGTCCGTCGTAACCTGCACCGCGTCGCTGACGAACAACATCAGCGCCGCGGCGAACACGACACCCACGCCGCTGCCGACCGTACCTGTGAAGAACGTGGCGACAGCCCCGGGAAAAAACATTCTGCACGACTCCGAGACCGACGGGTTCGACCTGGCAGCCACCACGAGCACGGCGAACAACGACGGCGCGGCATTCCTCGGGGCCGGTGTCCTGATCATGCTGGCTGCCGGCCTGCTGACCGCGGCTCTCACAACCCGCAAGGCCGGCGCCCGTCGTTAGGAGGGGAGTGCTCGTCGGGGCCGCCGCCCTGCTGAGCGCAAGCGCCGTCGGCCTGATTGCGTTCGGCCTTGCCGGTTCGGATGTCGGCGCCCCTGCGTCCGCCGACCGCACCCCCGGTACGGCGGCGAACTCCCCGCCGTCGCCAGCGGTCAAGTCACCGGAGCCGAGCGCGAACACCGTCGTCACCGCTTCTGCCCCGCTGCGTCTACGTGTGCCGGCGATCGCGCTCGACGGCGCAGTGTCGGAGTACTCCCAGCAGATGATCGACGATCGGGGAGGGTTCGACCCCGCCACTCTGTCGACCATCGCCTGGGACACCACCATCCAGGGCGGACTCGCCGGAACGGACTCGGTCAACACGGTCTACCTGTACGGGCATTCATGGGTCGACCCGGCGGTTTTCAACAACCTCAAGGAGATGAAGGCCGGGGACCTGGCGGCGGTCGACACGGCGAACGGCACCCTCTGCTATCTGGCCCAGAAGACGCTCACTCTCGACAAGGCGGAGTACAAGAGCAACGACGAGCTGACGAATGCGATCCCGAACCGCCTGGTCCTGGTCAGCTGCTACCGACCCGTCGGCTACGACCCGAACGCAGCCACGGTGAAGAACATCGTTGTCGTGCTGCAACTCGACCAGAACGCCACCAACTCCGGCTGTTGAGCGCTGACGATCACTGTGCCAGGGCCCGCGGCACCTTCGGCCGCACGAGCGCGTGGCTGTCCCGGAGCAGCTGCTCCACCAATGCGTCCTCGACCTGCCCGCCCAGCACTACCGTGATCCAGTGCTTCTTGTTCAGGTGGTAGCCCGGCGTGATCTGCTCGGGGAATTCCTCCCGCAGCGCGCGGCTCTCCTCCGGGTCGCACTTGAGCGAGACCGTCAGCGGCTCCCCCGCCAGGGCTGTGAGGGCGAAGATCTTGCCGTTGCCGATGGTCTTGAACACGCTCGTCTCCTCGCCGAACGGGAAGGTCTCCACCGCTTGGGGAAGGCTCAGGCAGAAGTCGGCGAGGGCATCCGGGGTCATGGCTTCGAGACTAGACCGTGACCGCGTTCATGGCCCCGGCCGTCAGCTCCACCGAGCGCAGCCGGTCGGCGATGTCGCGGGAGGCATGCGCGATGATGAGCTCGTCGGCCTCGGTGGCCGCGGCGAAGTCCTCGAGGAAGTCGCGCACGACGTCGGGCGTGCCGACGGCGGAGTACCGCATCATGTTGGCGATCTGGCGTCCCTCGTTCGTCGTGAGGAAGGCGTCGATCTGCGCGTCGGTGTAGTCGGGTGCGGCCGGCCCGCGGGCGACCATGCCGCGCACCCTGGCGCGACGGGTCGTCTCGAACTGAAGCGTCGCATCCGCCTGGTCGTCGGAGGCGATCACGTTGACGCCGACGATCACGTGCGGCGCGGCAAGCTGGCGCGACGGGACGAAGTCGCGCCGATAGGAGGCGACGGCCTCGAAGAGGGAGTCTGGCGCGAAGTGTGACGCGAACGCGTAGGGCAGGCCGAGCCTGGCCGCGAGCTGCGCCCCGAACAGCGAGGACCCGAGGATATAGAGGGGCACGTCGGTGCCGGCGCCCGGCACGGCCTGCACTCCGGGCACGACCGATTCGCCGCGCAGGTAGGCCTGCAGCTCGACCACGTCCTGCGGGAACTGGTCGGATGCCCGCGGGTCGCGGCGCATCGCCCGCGCGGTGGTCTGATCGCTGCCGGGCGCGCGACCGAGGCCGAGGTCGATCCGGCCCGGGTAGAGCTCCGCGAGGGTGCCGAACTGCTCCGCGATCGTGAGCGGAGAGTGGTTGGGCAGCATGACGCCGCCGGCGCCCAGCCGGATCGTCGAGGTGAGCCCGGCGACGTGGCCGATGAGGATGCCCGTTGCCGAAGACGCGATCGTGGGCATGTTGTGGTGCTCGGCGTACCAGACCCGGGTGTAGCCGTGCCTCTCGGCGGTCTGGGCGAGTGCGACGCTGGCCGCGACGCTCTCCCTCGCGGTCTGCCCGGGGGCGATGGGGGCGAGGTCGAGAATGGAGAGCGGAATCGTCATGCTTGAGGCAACGGGATCCGCCTCCGAATCGTTACCCGGCGCCGGGAAATCGGCTGCCGCGCCTGGGACCACGGCCGGGCACCGCACGACCGGTTGGTCAGGCGGACCTGCGCAGCCTGCCGACGCCCGGCAGGAAGCGGCCCACCCGTGCGCCGTAACCGACGTAGTCCGGATGCTCGGCCACGAGCATCCGTTCCTCCCACCGCGCCTTCCCCGCCAGCAGCAATGCCAGGGCCAGCCAGGCGGCGGCGTGCCAGATCGACGCTCCGAACAGCGCGAGCCCCAGCCCGCCGGTCATCAGCCCGGTGTAGATCGGGCTGCGCACGAGGGCGTACACGCCGGTGGTGACCAGCGGCGCGTGCTCCCGCGGGATCGGGCTCGCCGTCAGCGCCGGCCCCAGACCAGCCACTCCGAGCACAGCGAGGATCACGCCGCCCGCGCCGAGCACGATCGCCGCGACAAGGACGCCCGCGTTGACCGGCCACAAGGACCCGTGCGGGAGCAGGGCGAGCGCGGCGAGCAGCACGAACTGCGCGGAGACCAGGCCGAACGCGAGAGCACGTTTCATGACTCGAGGCTACGCCCGTGCGGTTGGCAGCGGTGGTGGAAGCGGTGGTGGCATCGCGCACTGCCGCCCTTGACCGCCCGGGCGAACCGTCACACACTGACACCGCCGGCACGGGCCGGCAGGGAAAGGACAGACCGATGGACCACGCACGCTCCTTTCTGGTCGTGGTCGGCGTCGATGGCTCCCCCGAGTCGATTGCGGCCCTACGCTGGGCCGTCGACGAGGCACGTCTTCGTCACGGACGGGTGCTCCTGGTCACGTCCTGGTCGTATCCGCCGCGCACCGCGGACGTCGACGGCGAGTACATCGACGACCGGTCCGAGCGGGGGGCCGAGCGGATCCAGGCCATTGCGCTGGACGCCGTTCCCTCCGAGGGCGTGGACGTCACCGGTCACGTGCTCCAGGGACCCTCGGCATCGGTTCTGCTCGATGCAGCCTCCGGTGCCGACCTGCTCATCGTCGGGTCGCGCGGGCTCGGCGGCTTCAGCGGGCTGCTCCTCGGCTCGGTCTCCAGCCAGCTGGTCCACCACGCCCCGTGCCCGGTGCTGATCGTTCGGTCGTAGTCGTCGAGGCTCTCGTCGTCCGGGCCGGAACGACCACCTCGGTCGGCGCGTTCGCCAAGGCAAACGGCCTCCGCGTTCTCAGCTGGTGGGAGTCGGCCCTGACTCCGATCAGCCGAGTGAACCACCGGCGATTTCGTAGGACCAGAGCTCGCTGCTGACCCCGACAGGGCGGGCGGCGGGCTCGCCGTCCTTGGGCGCCTCGCTTCGGTGACCGTGGCCGAAGGCCGGGGAGTTCAGCCAGGCCTGGAACGACTCGTCGTCGGCCCAGCGGGTGACGACGAGCCAGGTCTTGCGGTCGTCGGTGGGCCTCAGCAGTTCGAAGCCCTCGAAGCCGGGACGGTCGTCGACGGCCCCTGCCCGTGCGGCGAACCGGCGGGCCAGCTCGTCGCCGCCGTCGTCGGGAACGGTGATCGCGTTGATTTTGATGATCGTCATCGGGGCTTCCTTCGGTAGTGGCTGCACAGTCTCCCCCATGCTGCCACGGGCGGCTGTGCCGGAGCCGCGACAGCGGCCGAGTCACACCAGGTTGAGAGATTGAACGGATGATCGACGCCGGCGGGTTCGTGGACGCGCCCCTCCAACGAGAGGGCGACGTCAGAGTTGCGGGAGAAGCTGCTCGCGCACCTGTTTGCGCAGGATCTTGCCGAGCATCGACCGCGGCATGTCCTCGATCTGCACGATCCTCCGGGGGATCTTGTACGCGGCGAGGTGCTCACGGCAGTGGGCCCGCTGCGCCTCCTCGTCCAGCGTTGTCCCTGGCTTGAGTTCCACGGCCGCGACGACCATTTCCCCGCCCCGTTCGAGCGGCTTGCCGAAGACGGCGGCGTCGACGACGTCCGCGTGCAGGCGCAGCACCGCCTCGACCTCGGAGGGCGACACGTTGAACCCGCCGGTGATGACGAGTTCCTTGGCCCGGTCCACGATCGTGGTGAAGCCGTCTTCGTCCACGGTCACGATGTCGCCGGTGCGCAGCCAGCCGCCTGGCAGCAGGGTCTTCGCGGTCTCCTCCGGATTGTTCCAGTAGCCCTGGAAGACCTGCGGGCCCTGCAGCAGCAACTCCCCCGGCCGGCCCTGCGGCACCTCCACGGTCGGGTCGTCCAGGTCGACGACCTTCATCCGGGTCGACGGGAAGGGCACGCCGATCGTGCCGGGGCGACGGCTGGGGTGGAACGGATTGCCCAGCGCGACCGGGGAGGACTCGGTCATGCCGTAGCCCTCCACGAGCAGCCCGCCCGACACCGATTCCCACAGTTCGACGACGTGGTCCGGCAGGTTCATCGCGCCCGAAATGCAGTACGTGCAGGATCGCAGCGAGATGCCGCGCTCCTTCGCTGCGAGCGCGGTGCGCTCGTAGATCGGCGGCACCGCGCAGTACACCGTCGCCGGGGACTTCTTCATGGCGTCGAGGATGAGGTCGGGGTCGAACTTGGGGAACAGTACGAGCAGTGCTTGCTTGCGGATGCCGTAGGTCAGGTAGAGGGTCATGCCGAAGGCGTGGAACATCGGCAGGATCGCGTAGAAGATTTCCTTGCGGTACTCGGCCCCGTGCATCCAGGCCTCCCCCTGCAGGGCGTTCGAGTACAGGTTGAAGTGGGTGAGCTTGGCGCCCTTGGGCCGGCCCGTGGTGCCGGAGGTGTACTGGATGGCTGCGAGGTCGTCGACCGAGGGGCTCGGATGCTCCGGGTCGAGGTGGCCGTGGGCGAGTAGCTCCTTCCACGGTGTCGTTCCGGGCGCGGGGCCGGTGAGCGCATCTCGGGACTCGCGCAGGCTCTTCACCGGCAGGTAGAGGGCGAGGCGTTTGACCGCGGGGAACGCGCTGAGCAGGTTGACCGAGACCACATGGTCGATCTCGATGTCGGCCGGGAACGCGCGAACGGATGCCGCCACCTTGTCCCAGGCGATCACGACGCGTGCCTGGTGGTCTTCGAACTGGTGCCGGAGCTCCCGGGAGGTGTAGAGCGGATTGTGCTCGACGACCACGGCGCCCAGTCGCAGCACCGCGTAGAAGGCCACGACGTGCTGGGGGCAGTTGGGCAGGATGAGGGCAACCCGGTCCCCCGCCCGCACCCCGAGGTGCCGCAGCCCCTCCGCGGCCCGGTCGACCTGGTCGCCGAGCTCGGTGTAGCTGCTGCGGCGGCCGAAGAACTCCAACGCCGGATGATCGCCGGCCTCCGCCACCGAGCGCTCGAACATCGCCACGAGCGACTCCGTGGGCAACTCAATCTCGGCCGGGACGCCGGGCTGGTAGTTTTTCAGCCAGGGCTGCTGCTCAGTGTTCGCCATGGACCCATTGTCCCGCGAACCGCTCCCTCCCGTCGCCGGTGACCCCGCTGTATGCGGAGAGCAGGCGATCGCCCGACTCAGCCGCCGGTGTACCGGAAGATGTAGAGCCCCGAGTCCCGGTCGCTCGCGGCAACATATTCGATGCCGTTGCTCTCGAATACTTGGACACCCCAGATGTTGTTGCCTCCCTGATCGATAAAGCGGCCGGTCTCGACGAGTTTGTTGTCGACGATCTTCGCCACGCGGAATCCCCCGGAATAATAGGAAAAGTACGCCAGGTCAGCCCGCTGCTTGGACGTGGCCACCTCGTGTACCGAAAGATCGCCGAACCCCTCCGCGAAGGCCGGGTCTTCTGCCTCGGGGATGGCATACGTGTCCAGCTCGGCCATCTTTCCCGTCGAGTTGTCGAAGAGGTGGACGTAGCCCCAGCCGTCGAAGAACGCGCGGACCGAGACGACGTCTCCGATATCGCCGAGGCTCAAGCCTGGAATGAGGCTGGCTGCACCCGCAAGACAGGCCGCGTTGTCGTACAAGGCCGCCCTATCGAAGAAGCCGAATCCGGTCTTGCGGTCGACCGAGAAAGTGGGGATGGTGCCGTCGACGCTCATACCGAACGCGCCGCATCCGTCGGAACCCTCCCGGTTGACAATGACGATGCCGTCATAGCCGCCTGCCGCTTCCACGCTGGCCACCTTCTCCGTGAACGTGCAGAGGCCGCGGGTGACGATCGCGATTTGCCTGCCGCTGGCGGTGTTCGGCGCCGGTAGCACGAGCGGATCACCGGCACATGCCCGGCCCGCGTAGACGGCGTCCCCGGTCAGCGACTCGCCGCCCTGCAACTGCGGGGTATTGCTGCCCTGCGAGATCTGGAACGCCGTCGCCGTATCATCCGTGCTGCCCTCGGCGCCGTTGGGTGCGAAGTCCTCGTCGGCACCAATGACGTACCTGTTGTCGAGCGTGAACTCGCCCTGGTGGCCGTTGCCCTCCGGTTTCTCGGTCAGGCCGGTGGCCTCCTTGAGCTGCGGATCGGGGTTAGTGAAGTCCGTATCACCCAGATAGTTCGGGTTCTGCACATCGGTCATGTCGACGGAGACGTAGCCGGCGTCCCAGTAGGACAGGAGCATGACCTGTTTGCCGGCGATCTGCTTGACCACCAGGTCGTGCAGGAACGACTCGGTCAGGTTCGCCGGCGCGCTCTGCAGGATCTGCGGAAAGGTTCTGTCCAGGTCGTACTCTGCTGTGAGGAAGGGCTTCTTCGGGTTCGTGATGTCCATGATGTCGACGTCGGTGCCCTCTTCGTTGTCAACGATGACCGCGTAGGCCTTGTCGCCGGCATCCCACGCGAAGACGCTGTGGGTCTCGTTCGCGGCTTTCTTGCCCTGGCCGTTGACCGTGGAGTCGCCGATGCCCTCGGCGAGCGGCGTGGGGTGTGCCGGGTTTGTCACGTCATAGAGATTCATGCCGCCGAAACCTGCTTTGTCCTTGCACTTCTCGTTATTGCTGACCAGCACGTCGCCCGTGAAGGCGGGTGTGTCAATCCTCAGCGCCTGGATACCCTCGCCCGGGTAACTGCCCTCCTTGGCCTGGATGAAGGCGACCTCCTTCGGTTTCGAGGGGTCCTTGATGTCGACGACGTGCACGCCGTTGTAGGTGCACGTCACGGCACCCCACGCTGCGAGGTAGGCGTAGTTCTTGAAGACGCCGACATCGGCGATCTTCTCCGGGACGGAGTTCTTCATCTTCAGCTTGGAGATCAGGTCCACATTGGACTGTGTGGCGGGCAGATGGCCGGCCGTACCGCCGTGCTGTCTGGCGTCGCGGGCGCCGTCAGCGCTCGACACCGCACCGTCTTCGTCGGGTTGAGCTGAGGCAACGGATGTTGTGGCGAGGATCAACGCGGCGACTGACACCAGCGTCAATGCAGCACGGATGGCGGGCGACTTGACCATGACACTCCTTCGGGTCTGGGTTCCTTGGGCGGTTCAGGCGAATACCGGAACTGTAGTACTGACCTTGCGCTTCCGGGAAGGCCCCTCGGCGGATCAATCGGGTCGAATGCCCGGAAGCGGTCACCGCTCGCCCATCCGGACGCGATACCGTTGGTAGTATGACGCCCCCTGATACCACCACGCCGCGTGAGGCAGACACTGCCCCGGTAGCGAAGACTTTCTCCGACCTCGGGCTCAATGATGCGATGCTCAAGGCGCTCAAAGACGTCGGATACGAAACCCCCTCGGCCATCCAGGCCGCCACGATCCCCCCGCTTCTCGCCGGACGCGACGTCGTCGGCCTCGCCCAGACCGGAACCGGCAAGACGGCCGCCTTCGCGCTGCCGATCCTGTCCCGCCTCGACCTTGCGCAGAAGACCCCGCAGGCGCTCGTGCTCTCCCCGACCCGGGAGCTCGCCCTGCAGGTCTGCGAGGCCTTCGAGAAGTACGCCGCCCACATGCGCGGCGTGCACGTACTGCCCGTTTACGGCGGACAGGGCTATGGCGTTCAACTGTCCGCGCTGCGCCGCGGGGTGCACATCGTCGTCGGCACGCCCGGCCGCATCATGGACCACCTCGAAAAGGGCACGCTCGATCTGTCGCAGCTGAAGTACCTGGTGCTCGACGAGGCCGACGAGATGCTCAAGATGGGCTTCGCCGAGGACGTCGAGACCATCCTCGCGGACACCCCCGACGACAAGCAGGTCGCGCTGTTCTCGGCGACCATGCCGGCGCAGATCAGACGGATCTCGAAGAAGTACCTGAACGACCCCGAAGAGATCACGATCAAGAACAAGACCACGACCTCCGCGAACACGACCCAGCGTTACCTGATGGTGTCGTATCCGCAGAAGGTCGACGCGCTCACCCGCATCCTCGAGGTGGAGAACTTCGAGGGCATGATCGTCTTCACGCGCACCAAGAACGAGACCGAGCTGCTCGCCGAGAAGCTGCGTGCGCGCGGCTACTCCGCCGCGGCGATCAACGGTGACGTGGCCCAGGTGCAGCGCGAGCGCACGGTCAACCAGCTCAAGTCGGGCAAGCTGGACATCCTGGTGGCAACGGATGTCGCCGCGCGCGGCCTCGACGTGGAGCGCATCAGCCACGTCGTCAACTACGACATCCCGATCGACACCGAGTCCTACGTGCACAGGATCGGCCGCACCGGCCGCGCCGGGCGCAGCGGCGCCGCGATCAGCTTCGTGACTCCGCGGGAACGCCACCTGCTCAACGCGATCGAGCGGGCGACCCGCCAGCCGCTGACCCAGATGCAGCTGCCGAGCTTCGAGGACGTCAACGTCACCCGTCTGGCTCGTTTCGACGACGCCATCACCGAGGCCCTCGGCCAGGCAGATCGCATCAGCGCGTTCCGGGACATCGTGGGTCACTACGTGGCCCACCACGACGTGCCGGAGGCCGACGTCGCCGCCGCCCTCGCGGTGGTCGCGCAGGGCGAGACGCCGCTGCTGCTCACCCCGGAGGACGCACGCGCGCAGCGGCCGGAGCGCGCCGACCGCGGTGACCGTGCAGAGCGAGCCCGCGCCGACCAGGCTCGCG
>NZ_SOHH01000015.1 GCF_004403515.1 Cryobacterium fucosi
CGGCCCGGCCTCGGCCGGCCCGGCTTCCGCCAGCCGGGCTTCGGCCAGAACCGCGGCCGGGTCGGGCCGGTACGGCGAGCGGAGGGCGCCCGCCGGGCTCTGCAGCACGCGGAGCCGGTCGGCCTCTGCCACCCCGATGTAGAGTTTCACGCCCGTGAGGTAGTCGCGCAGCTCGGAGCCGGCCGCGGTGAGCGGCCGCACGCTCCCGGCCATGATCATCGTCGCCACGGCGAAGAGGATGCCCAACACGAGCACCAGGGCCGGCCAGCCTCCGCCGATCTCGCTGGCCAGGCCGATCACGCTCGCGACGACCGCGACCACGGCGCTGGCCCCGGCCGCGAACAGCAGCCAGCGGCGGGTCGAACCGCCCCGGATTTCCCGAAGGCCGTCGGCGAGCATCCGTTTGCGGTTGGAGCGTTGTTGGGCCAGCAGCGCGGTTGCCAGCCCGGTGTCCTTCGCCTTCAGGTCGCGCACCGTGCCGGGGGCGAGACGGGGGAAGAGCGTGGCGAGCAGCGCGTGCTCGGTCGGGTCGAGGCCGCGGGCGTGCCGCAGCTCGAGCAGGTAGTGCTTCTTGCCGTCACCCTCGAGCACCCGCACGTTCCCGCGCACGGCGAAGGAGAGGAACTGCGCAGCCATGGCCTTGGTGGACGCCGCGGACACGTCGCCGGCCTGGAGCAGGTTGACACCCTTCGGCGGCAGGTATTCGGCGATGATCGTGGGGCGGCCCGGGGCGTTGCGCCAGCGGGTGGCCCGCTGCACGGAGGCCATGATCGCCGCGACCAGGCCGATCAGCGCCGCGCCGAGGCCGATGCTCGGAAACGGGTTCGCCGTGAAGGACGAGTCCCGTGGCACGAAGGTGCCGGGTTCGAACGCGACCACCATGGTGAGTCCCTCGTGCGGGCCGAGGGCGCCGGCGGTTGCGCTGACCTGACTGCCGTCGGCCGAGCTGGTGAGGCCCGCGCAGGCGGCGGACGAGTCGGTTCCGCCCTGGTAGCAGTCCGTCTGGCCGGTGAGCCTGGGCACGAGCGCGTCCGCCACGGTCAGCGTCGCCGAGACCTCGCCGAACGGCTGGTTCCAGCCCGTGCCGTTGACCTCCCAGTAGAACTCCTCGTCGTTCGCGTTGTCGGGCACGAGGGTGACATCGATCTGGCGGTAGGTGATCACATAGGTCTGCGCGCCGTGGACGAAGTCGTCGGCCGCGATCGTCACGGTGAGGAACTCCGGCCCGTTGTCGCTGGTCGTTTCGCTTTCCGAGGCCCGGGGCGTGCCGTTCTCGTCGGTGACACTGACCAGGGTGAGCCCGGTCGGGTGGGCGTCGTAGTGGGTCGGGATCGCGCGACGGATGCCGTGGTTCTGGTCTTCGTCAGGGAACCGGGCGACGATCGTCTCCGTGGTGGTGAGGGTGGAGTGGCCGTCCTCGGTGAGGCCGAGCCGGAACTCCGAGTGCCACGAATCGAAGGTGAAATCGTCGGTGCCGGAGCGGAGGGTGCCGGGCCCGGGCGCCGGTTGCTCAGCAGTCGTCACCCCTGGCACCGATGCGCTGGCCGGGGACGAGGTCGGCACCCCGAGCAGCACGAGCGCGCCGAGCGAGACCGCGAGCACCAGCGAACCGGACAGGAGAAGGTGAACCAGTCGACGCATGCCCCCAACTCTACTCAGGCGCCCGGACCGGTCTGACAGTACCCCACCGGGGTATAGGGAATTGCGGTGCCCTGAACGCATGATCGAAGACATCAATAGGTGTTCGAGCTCAACAACAACCGGGCCTGACGCGGTTCGCCTGCGGCCCCGGGGCCGGGCGATCCGCGGGCCGGCCACGACCATACTGGGTGGCATGGATAATCAGGCGGAACTGGACCCCAAGGATTTTCCCGGCCTCGTGCCGGAGCTGCTGGTCGGCGATCTCGGCGCCAGCCTCGGCTTCTGGGTCAGGCTCTGCGGGTTCGAGGTGCTCTACGACCGGCCAGAGGAGGGCTTCGCCTACCTCCGCTGCGGAACGGCGCACCTCATGCTCGACCAGATCGGGATCGGCCGCGACTGGGTTTCCGGCGCCCTGGACCGGCCCCTCGGCCGTGGGGTGAACTTCCAGGTCGCGGTTCCGGCGATCACGCCCCTGGTCGAACGACTGACGGCCGCAGGCTGGCCGCTCTTCCTGGCCCCGGAAACCACGTGGTATCAAACGGGAGACACCAGGGCCGGGGTGTCCCAGTTCCTGGTGCAGGACCCGGACGGCTACCTCGTTCGATTCTCCGAATCACGCGCCGACCTGGGCAGCGCCGCGTCGAAGGCGGCATCGGCCTGACACGCCCGCTTTACTCGAACCATTAATCGATTTTGTATAAAAATATAATGACAGAGTCTCGACTTTGTGTTCGATTTAGAGTACACTGGTGGCATGGCAGAAGCCTCGAATCCGCAGTCACAGGCCGCCCCGGCAGGGGCGGCGAATCGGTCAGCGTTCGGCATGATCGGCTCGGACTCGGCTTCCGATCCGGGCGGGCCGGCGCAGTTGATCGGGCGGGTGCGGGAGTCGGTGGCCGCGGCGTTGGACGGGATCGCGTTCGGGTTGCTCAGCGACGCGGAGGCGGTCGCGGTGCTCGGCGCGGTCGAAGACCTGGGCCGGCGGGTGGATGCGGCCCGGGTCGGGGCGGCGGCGGAGGTCGGTTCCCGGGCCAGGAACGGTCTGGGTCATGACTCGTTGGCGTGGAAGCTGGGCTGCCAGGGCCAGATCGATCTGATCACCCGGGTCACCCGGGTGTCGGGCCGGGAAGCCACGAGACGGCTCCGGCTCGGCGAGAACGTGACCGAACGGATGAGCGGGGCGATGCTGCTCCCACCGTACTACCCGGCCGTCGCGGCCGGGCTGACCTCCGGGGCGCTCGGGGTCGACGCGGCCGATGCGATCGTGACCGCCCTCGACCAGGTGAGTCCGCGGGTCGCCCCCGATGACCTGCATACAGCCGAACGCGCCCTGGTCGCCTCCGCGACCGGCGCGAGCACCGATGAGACCCGCGGACTGCCCGGCGAAGGATTCGCATTCCCCGCCGACCTCGTCCGCGGCCTGGCCGGCCAATGGCAGGCCCGCCTCGACCCCGACGGCGCCGCCCCCAACGATTCCCTGCTCGAACCGCGCAGCACTATCGGCTTCGGCCGCCTCACCCGCGGCGTGTACCCGCTGCGGGGCGCGGTCACCGCGGACCTCCGCGGCATCCTCAACGGCGTCTTCGACAGCTACCTCTCCGCACACGCGGCACCCGCGTTCCCGACCGAAGAAGAACAAGCCCTGATCCAGGGCGGGGAGCTGGTCCCCGGCGCCGACGGCGCCGCCGCGCGCGGCGACGACCGCACCGGCGGGGAGAAACGCGCGGACATCCTCCGCGGCGTGTTCTCCGCGGCCGCCCGACACCCCGACACCCCGAGAATGGGCGGCGCGGCACCGACCGTGATGGTGCACGTGAACGCCACCGACCTGGCCGCCGACACCGGGGTCGGCTGGATCGACGGCGTCGAAGCGCCCGTGTCACTGCGGAGCGTGAAACAGCTCATCTGCACCGGCGGATACCAGAAAATCCTCTTCGGCGGCAACGGCGAAGTGCTCTACCTCGGCGGCAAGGAACGCTTCTTCACCACCGCGCAACGCAAAGCCATCGCCGCCCGCGACGGAGGGTGCATCATCCCCGGCTGCCGCGTCGCCGCACACTGGTGCGAAGTCCACCACGTCATCCCCTGGCAGAAACACGGAAACACCGACATCGACAACGGCGTCCTCCTCTGTTGGTACCACCACCACAGCATCGACACCTCCGGCTGGCGCATCCGCATGATCCGCGGCAAACCCCAAGTCAGCGCACCAGCCTGGGCAGGCACCACCACCACCTGGCAACCCGGCGCCACCCACCGAGCCCAACAAGCCACCCACCCCCGCCGGTGATTGAGCCCGGTCTCGACAGGCTCGACCACCGGACGGTGATTGAGCCCGGTCTCGACAGGCTCGACCACCGCGGGGCCCGACGACCGCGGGGCTCGACCACCGCAGCGCATGCTCGAAACCCGGCACCGACTCTGTCAGGCCGTTCACTGGTCGTACTGGCTCTGGGCGCCTCCGTTCCTCAAAGCATGCCATTCGAGTCCGCATGAGATGGCGCTGTCAGTAGCGTCGGCTCCGTTGATGGATGAGGACCCACCGCGATGGTAGTGGCGAATGCCTGCAGTCCGGCGACGCGGAGCACGTCGAGCTTGCCGGCGTCCACGGTGCCCGCCTCGGCGCTGTAGACGACCAGGCGAAGGTCGCTACCGGGCACGGTGAGCACGTCGCAATCAAGGGTGATCTCGCCGACGAGGGCCGACGCGATCGTCTTGCGCTCGGCGAGATGTCGGCTGACGGACAACGTGCTCCACAGTGCGGCGAATTCGTCGTTCGACGAGCGGAGGTCGTCGACGAGTCGGGCGAGGTTGGAGTCATCCGGATATCGGCCGAACGCGATCCGCAGGTCGGCGACGATGTCGCGCGCGAAGCCGAGACGGGATGCAGCATCCCGGACGACGGGCGCCTCACCCTCGGTGAAGAAGTGCCAAACAAGGTTCCGGTTCCGCGACGCGAGCGTCGATGGGTCACCCAGGAGGGCCGCCCACAGCGGGTTCCACAGCAGGATGTCCCAGGCGGCCGAGTAGACGCTCGAGGGCGTGTCGGCGAGCCGATCGACTATTCGTTGGATGCCGGGCGTGATGTGGCGCGGCAGATTCCTGTCGGTCGGCACGATCGCGCCGCCGACCCGGTAGAGGTGGTCGCGCTCGTCGTTCGTGAGACGGAGCGATCGTGCCAGGGAGCCCAGTACCTGCGCGGAGGGAGCGCTCGCGCGGCCCTGTTCGAGGCGCACGACGTAGTCGACCGAGAGCCCGGCGAGGGCAGCGAGCTCTTCGCGCCGCAGCCCCGGAGTGCGTCGTCCGGCGCCGGCCGGCATGCCAACCGCCTCCGGGGACACCCGGTTGCGCCAGGCCCGCAGCACGGATGCGAGTTCCGATGTCATGCCTCCAGTCTCCCCCGCCCGCGTCACCCCAGCGTGGTACGGCCAGTCCCACGGACAACCAGTGCCTCGAACGATGGCCGGATGACGCGCATCCTCGACACATGACAATCACACTGATCACCGGATCCAGCACGGGCCTCGGCTTCGAGGCCGCCCGTCGCCTCGTGGAGCTCGGACACACCGTCTACCTCACGGCGCGCGACGCCGAGAAGGGCCGGCTCGCCGCAGCCAGCCTGGGCGCGCACTTCGTGCAGCTCGACGTGACGGATGACGCATCCGTCACGCGCGCAGCCGCAGAACTCGAGCGGCTCGAGGGCAAGCTCGACGTGCTCGTCAACAACGCGGGCATCGCCGGGCGTGACACTCCACCAGCCGACGTCACCGCAGACCAGGCTCGAGCGGTGTTCGACACGAACGTATTCGGTGCCATGCGCGTGACCCAGGCGATGCTTCCGCTGCTGCGTGAATCGGCCTCTCCCGTGATCGTCAATGTCTCGAGCGGGCTGGGGTCGTTCGGAATCGTCACCGACGCCGCACGCATGGAGTCGCGATATCCGTCACTCTCGTACAGCGCGTCGAAAGCCGCCATCTCGATGCTCACCGTGCAGTATGCGAAGGCCTTCCCCGACCTTCGTGTCAACGCCGTCGACCCCGGCTACACGTCGACGGCACTCAATGGCCACAGCGGCACGCAGACCGTGACCGAAGGCACGGATGCGATGGTGCGGCTCGCGACGATCGGCGCCGATGGCCCGACCGGAACCTTCCACGACGCGAGCGGGCCCATCCCCTGGTGACGAGAGGTGCTGCGGGGTTGGCGCTCGACCACCGGGGGTCTCGACAGGCTCGACCACCGGGGGGCTCGACCACCGGAGGGCTCGACCACCGCAGGTCTCGACAGGCTCGACCACCGGGGGCTCGACCACCGGGGGTCTCGACAGGCTCGACCACCGGGCGGTGATTGAGCCTGTCGAAATCAATCCGGTCTCGACAGGCTCGACGACCGGGGGGCTCGACAGGCTCGACCAGCGCAGGGCTCGACCACTGCTCCGACAGGGGTCGACCGGCCGGGCGGCGCGAGCGGCCGGCTAGACGTGCTGAATGGGGATCGAGGTGCTCGACGGCGGTTTCTTGAACAGAAATTCGAGCGCCGGTTTGAGCTCCGCAACCCAGGCCGAGTAGCCCGCCTCGGTGAGGTGCAACCGGTCAGTCGTGAAAGCGAGCGCGAGCTCGCCGTCGGGCTCGGCCATCCTCGGCCAGAGGTCGAGGAACTGGGCGTGCTGGGTGGGCGCGAACTGACGGAGGTGGCGGTTGATCGAGCGGAGGACATCGCAGTAGTCGCGTTCGCGAGGGAGAACGGAGACCACCAGAATCCTGGTGCCCGGCAGATGCTTGCGCAGCTCGACCATGATGGTCTCGAGGTTGCGCACAATATACTCGTCCGAGCGTCGCCAGCCCAGGTCGTTCGTGCCCACCTGCAGCACAACGGCATCCGGCGCTGTCGCGACGACCTCCGTGAGCGAGGCCACCACCTGGTCGGTCGTGTACCCGCTCACACCGAGGTTCCGCACCTCATATTCGGGAAGCCAGTCATTCCAGCGTCCCCCTGCCGTGAGTCCATCTCCCACGAACACCACAGTCTGCGACATACCGGCCTCCCTCACGTGCATTAATCATGCCCCGGCCGAGGGCACTCGGCCTAGTGTTTTCCGGCCGGCACCGGCGCGCCGGCGGGTTTGTTTTCGGTGCCGCCCGAGGCATCCCTCGTCACGGAGGCGGCGGCGGTGATCCGGTTGGCCATGCCGCTGAAGATGACGCCGTGGAACGGCAGGATGGAGAACCAGTAGAGCCGGCCGCCAAGACCGCGGGGGAAGAACACGGCCCGCTGGCGGTACGTCGAGCCCCCGTCGGGCGCCGGGTCCGCGGTCATTTCCAGCCAGGCCCGCCCGGGGACGCGCATCTCCGCCCGCAGACGCAGGAAACGGCCCCGATCGATCTGCTCGACCCGCCAGAAGTCGAGCACATCACCGGTGTGCAGGCGCTGCGGATCTCGCCGGCCGCGCCGCAGGCCGACGCCACCGACGATCTTGTCCATCCAGCCGCGCACCGCCCAGGCCAGCGGGAACGAGTACCAGCCGTTGTCCCCGCCGATGCTTTCGATGATGCGCCAGAGGTCGGCCGGTTTCGCGGCCGTGTGCTTTTCCCTCAGGTCGGTATACACGAGATGGCCGGCCCAGTCGGGGTCGCTCGGCAGGGGATTGCTCGAGGCACCCTCGATCGACGCGTTGCGCCAGCTCGTCTCGACGTCACCGTCCCGCATCCGCCCGAGGGCGAGGCGCACGGCCCGCCGGTACCCGGTGAGGCCTCCGGGCGGCCGCGGGATGTACTGGTCGATGTCGCGCTCGTGCACGATGCAGTCGTTCTGCAGGGAGGCGATGATCGGCACGGCGAGGCTGCGCGGGATCGGGGTCACGAGGTTCACCCACTGCGAGGCGAGCCACGGCGTGAACACAGGCAGTGAGGCGATCGGGCGCTGGCGGAGGCCTGCCTCGAGCGCGTAGCCGTTCATCATCTGGCCGTAGCGGAGCACGTCGGGGCCGCCGATGTCGAATGTGCGGTTGACGTCGGCGGGAAGGTCGGCGGCGGCCACGAGGTAGTAGAGCACGTCGCGTACCGCGATCGGCTGGATGCGGTTGCGCACCCATTTCGGCGCCGGCATGTAGGGCAGCACATCGGTGAGGTGCCGGATCATCTCGAACGAGGTCGACCCGGAGCCGATCACGACCCCGGCCTGCAGCGCGGCCGTCGGCACCCCGGAGGCGAGGAGGATCCGTCCCACCTCGGCCCGGGACCGGAGGTGCTGGGACAACTCGGCCGCGTCGGGGTGGAGCCCGCCCAGGTACACGATCCGGGCGGCTCCGCACGCGGCGGCGGCATCGGCCACGTTCTGCGCGGCGACGCGTTCGGTGCGCTCGAAGTCGCCGCTGGTGCCCATCGAGTGCACGAGGTAGTACACGGTGTCGATGCCGGCGAGCGCCGCCCGGACACCGGATGCGTCGCCGAGGTCGCCCTGCACGACCGTGACCCGGTCTTTCCAGGGCACGTCGGTCAGCTTCTGCGGGGACCGCACGAGCACCGTCACCTCGTGACCGGATTCCAGCAGCAGGGGAACAAGGCGCCCACCGATGTATCCGGTGGCGCCGGTCACGAGAACTCTTCTGGCCGTCATCCGGCCAGCCTAAAGGCGAAGACTGGGTTGGAGCCGAGGATCGGGCGGACCCGGCCGCGGGGCACCTGCCGCGGCATCCGCACCGGCCCGCTGGTCCTGTGGATGACTCGCGCGGGCCGGCAGCGACTCAGGCATCATCACCGGATGACCCTTCGACTCAATCCCCGCTACCCACTCGTCTGGCGCACTCCCGACACCATCCAGATCGGCATCGACCATCCTGTGGTCGTGATTACCGACGTCGGCGCCGGCCTGGAGCACGTCATCTCCGCCCTCGTCACCGGGGTGCCGCGATCGGGCGCGATGATGCTCGGCCGGCGGGGCGGGACATCCGACGCCGCCACCCTGGCGCTGCTGGAAGCCCTGCGCCCCGCCCTCATCGTGACCGCCGAACGAGCGCCCCGGCCCGCCGGCGCGGAGCCGGCCCCCGTCGCCCCGCCGCCGCGCTCCCCCGCGCTGGTCTGTGTCGACGGAGTCGGTCCGACCGCGCTGCGGATCGGGGCGCTGCTTCGCGATCTCGGCCTTCAGATCGTCGGGCCCGATCACGAACCGGCCGAGCTGCACCGGGCCACCCTGAATCCCGTGGCACCGAACCCGCCCGCCCTGGCCGTCATCGTGGGCCACTACGCGCTCGAGCCGGCCCGGCACGGCCGCTGGCTGCGCGGTGACGTGCCCCACCTGCCGGTGGTCTTCAGCGACAGTGAGGTGCGCGTGGGTCCCCTCGTCGAACCGGGGGTCGGCCCGTGCCTCTACTGCCTGGAGCTGACCCACCTCGATGCCGACCCGGCCTGGCCGGCGATCGCCTGCCAGCTCATCACCCGCACCGCCCCGACCGAAACCCGCCGCCTGGGCATCGAGGTCGCCGCGCGCGTCGCCGGACTCGTGCAGGACAGGCTGGAGTCCGGCCGGTCGGGCCTGGCCCGCACGTCACTTGTGATCGATGTGTCGTCGGGGGCGATCAGGCGCCGCGAGCACCGGCCACACGAGCGGTGCGGATGCCGATCTCTGCCAGGAACCGTGACTGCTCTCGCGGGGACCGCTGCTGGTGGCCGGCCGCCGACCAGCTCAGACCGAGCCGGCGCCGCGCCCGGGTGATGCCCACGTACAGGAGCCTCCGTTCCTCATCGATCTGGTCGAAGCTGCCGGCGTAGCTGATCGGCACCAGACCTTCCGACAGGCCGACCAGGAAGACGGCATCCCATTCGAGGCCCTTGGCCGAGTGCAGGGTGGCCAGGGTCACCGCCGACACGGTCGGCTCGTGCTGCCCGGCCTGGCGTTCCATCAGTTCGTCGGTGAACTGGCGGAACGTCGTCCCGGGGGCGGCCTGGTCGACGAGGCCCATGATCGCGTTCAGGGATTCCCACCGGTCGCGCACCGCCCCGGGTGCGTCGGGTGCGGTCTGGCTCCAGCCGAGCGAGCGCAGCACATCGCTGACCGACTTGAACAGGGGCTCGCCGATGATCGAGACGGATGCCGCGCGCAGCTGCATCACCGCCTGCTTCACCTCGGCCAGGTCGAAGAACCGCTTCGACCCGCGGATCTGGTAGTTCACGCCGATATCGCCGAGCGCGGTCTCCAGCACCGCCGCCTGCACGTTCATCCGGTAGAGCACGGCGATGTTCTCCGGCCGGGTTCCCCCCTCGATGAGGTCGAGGATGCTCTGCGCCACTCCCCTGGCCTCCGCCATGTCGTTCGCGTACTCGCGCACGATCGGCACGACGCCCTCCTCGCTGGCGTGGGCGTGCAGCGTGAGGGCGCCCGCCCGCCCGCGCATCAGCTGGTTCGCCGCGGCCACGATCGAGGCGGTGGACCGGTAGTTCTGCTCGAGCCGCACGACGGTCGCGTCCTCCCACCGCTTCGGGAAGTTGAGCAGGTAGTCGCTGCGGGCCCCGGCGAAGGAGTAGATGGTCTGGCTGGCGTCGCCGACGACGCAGAGGTCTCGGCGCTCGCCCAGCCAGAGCGTGAGTAGGTCGTGTTGCAGGGGCGACACGTCCTGGTACTCGTCGACGATGAAGAACCGGTATTGTTCCCGAACCTGCAGGGCGACCGACGGTTCCGCCTCGATCATGCCGGCCATGGCGAGGAGCACATCCTCGAAGTCGATCTGCTTGCGCTCGTCCTTGAGCCGCTCGTAGCCCTCCTGCATCGCCAGGACCTGATCCACGTCGAGGCGCCCTGGCAGGCTGCGCCTGGCGATACCCGCCCCATACTGCTCGATGCTCAGCCCGCTGGTCTTGCGCCATTCGATCTCCGCGGCGAGGTCGCGCAGGGTCGCCGTGTCCAGTTTCAGTTTCAGGGATTCGGCGGCGTGCCCGAGCAGGCGGCCCTTGCCGTCGAGGATGCGGGGCGCCTGCCCGCCGACGACGTGCGGCCAGAAGTAGTTCAGCTGCGACAGGGCGGCGGCGTGGAAGGTGCGCGCGGCCACGCCGCCGGCGCCGAGCTGGCGCAGCCGGCCGCGAAGTTCCGCGGCGGCGCGCGCCGTGAAGGTGAGGGCCATCACCCGGTCCGGCGCGTAGGCGCCGGTCAGCACGCCATAGGCGATCCGGTGGGTGATCGCCCGGGTCTTCCCGGTCCCCGCGCCGGCGAGCATGCAGACGGGCCCGACGAGGGCCTCGGCGGCGACCCTCTGCTGGTCGTCGAGGCCGGCCAGGAGCTCGTCCCCGGTCAGCGCCATCCGTGCACCTGGTCCGGTCCGAAGTCGATCGGTTCGCCCAGCCACGCCTCGATGATCGCCCGGGCGATCGACGACCGCCCCGGCAGGATGATGCTCGCCTCTGACGCGCGGAGTTCGTCGCGGCTGAACCACCGCAGGTCGAGGATCTCCTCGCCGTCGGGCAGCAGCGCGGTCGGTGACTGGCCGTCGGCGAGCCTGACGGTGAAGCCGAACATGATCGACGCCGGGAACGGCCAGGGTTGGGAACCCAGGTAGACCGGGTCGGTGACGCGGAGCCCGGATTCCTCGAACATCTCCCGGATGACGGCCGCCTCGAGCGACTCGCCCGGTTCGACGAAACCCGCGAGCAGCGAATACCGGTTGTTCTCCCAGAGCGCGTTCGAGCCGAGCAGGATACGGTCGTCGGAGTCGGTGACCAGAACGATCACCGCCGGGTCGGTGCGTGGGAAGACCTGGCCGCCGTCCACCGGGCAGAGCCGGTTCCAGCCGGCGGTCTCGACCGTGGTCTCGGCGCCGCAGCGCGGGCAGTGGGTGTGCGAGAGATGCCAGTTCGCCAGGCCGAGGGCCTCGGTGAAGAGGCCGGCGTCACGGTCGGACAGCGTGGTCGCCACCGTGCGCAGCGGCGCCCAGGCCTCCGGGTCCGGCTCGAGGGACAGCGCGGCCTCGTCGCCGAGCACCGCGGCCACCAGACGGGTGCCCACCGGTTCGGCCGCGTCCTCGGCCAGCGACCGGCCGAGGTAGACCCGAACGGTCGCCTCCGGCACGGTGAGCGGCTCGAGCAGGAGGATCCGGGGCGCGTCCGCGGTGCCGGCGACGTGTGGTGCCAGCAGGACCGAGCCGCGCCACAGCGCGAGGACGCGGGTGCCGGCATCCGCCCAGAGTTCGTCGAACAGGCCCGGCCGTGACCGGGTCTCGTGGTCGCGGTCGACCGCGTGACGGGACAGCGGCAACCGGGCCGTGAAAGAGAACGACATGGTGACCCCTTCGGGGCTCTGGCGTGACAGCCGAGTAGGTGTGGGGGCGTGGCGGACAACCGCGCCGAGGGGAAGTCGACCTAACCTAGTAGGCATGGCCAGATCCCCTTTCACTCTAGCCGCGCTGGCCACCTCCGCCGTCCCGGGCCTCGACGTGGTCCAGGCCCGGCTGCACGGGTCCAGCGCGCGCACCCCCGGCGCCCACGGTGCCTTCGACTCGGCCCTGCTCGTCGACCGTGACGGCCGCAAGCTGATCATCCGCGTCCCGGCCAGCCAGGCCGCCGAGACCGAGCAGTCCGCCGATCTCGTGGCGTTGCGCGCGCTCACGACCGGCACCCGCAGCCGGCTGCCGTTCGACGTGCCCGAGTTCGTCGGCCAGGCCCCGCTCAGCGGCACCCGCGCCGTCGTCTACGAGCTCCTGCCCGGCGATTCCTTCGACGCGGATGCCCTGACCGGCCACGCGGGCGTGTCCGGTTCGATCGGGCGCGCCATCGCCGCGATCCACGGCCTGCCGACGGCGTTCGTCGGCACGGCCGGTCTCCCCCAGCAGAGCGCCGAGGAGTGCCGCACGTCGACGATCGAGCTGATCGACCGTGCTGCGGCGACGGGCTACCTCCCCGCGGCGCTGCTCCGCCGGTGGGAGCTGGCCACCGACGACGATTCCCTCTGGCAGTTCGCACCCTGCGTCGTGCACGGGTCCATGTCGGCCGAGTCGTTCCTGATCAGCGAGGATGCCGTCTCCGGAGTGCTCGGCTGGTCCGCGCTCAGTGTGGGCGACCCGGCCCGCGACCTGAATTGGCTGCTGGCGTCCCGCGGCGCGGCCGGCGAATCGGCCGTCGCGTCCTACTCCGCCGCACGCCAGGGCAACGACCCCCGGATCACCCAGCGCGCCATGCTCTACGCCGAGCTGGAGCTCGCCCGCTGGCTGCTGCACGGCACCGACACCCGCAACCAGCCAATCGTCGACGACGCCGTGGCCATGCTCGACGGCCTGGTCGACAGCGTGCACACGCACACCATGCATCCGTTGTCGCCGAAGACCGGGCCCATCCTCGACGTCACCGACGTGGAGAACATGCTCGCCGCCACGCCGCGCGGCATTCCCCGGCGCGACCTGGCCTCGGCGATGCACACGGATGCCTACAACCTGTCTGAATTCGGACCGAGCGAGTTCGACGACGACGGCACCGGCGACGCGACCGACGCCCCGACCGACGCGACCGGCTCGGGCTCCGGCACCTCCTCGGCCGGCCTGTTCGCGGACGACGCGACCGGGCCGATCGGCCTGGTTCAGATCGACACAGGGCCGGCCACCGACGACCAGGCCGCCACCAGGTCCTCCTCCGAGTAGAGCCGGTCAGGGGCGACGACCGTGTCGTCGGCGACGAAGTAGAACACGGCGTCGACGATGGCAGGGTCGATGCCCTTCCAGCGCGCGTAGGCGAGGCGGTACAGCGCGAGCTGGGTCTGCTTGAGTTCGAGGTCCGCAGCGTTCTTCGGCGCCCGGCCGGTCTTCCAGTCCACGACCTGGTAGCCCGTCTCGGTGCGGTACACGGCGTCGAGTTTGCAGACGAAGACCTGCCCGGCGAGCACGTGGTGGATCTCGATCTCCACCTCCTCGGGCTTGAGACTGCCCCAGGGTGAGCGCTCGAAGGTGCGTTGCAGCCGTTCAAGCTGCGCCTGCTCGAGCGGCTGGTCCTGGTCGAGGTCCAGGTCGAACACGTCGGGGCCCTGGTCGCCGAGGTCCAGTTCATTGAGGTCGGCGTCGATGACGTCCCCGGCGTTCGCCCCGCCGGCCCGGCGCTCCACCCAGGAGTGGAACAGGGTGCCCAGCCGGGTGGCCCGGTACGGGCGCTCGGGCATCGGCCGGCGGAGGCGGGCCAGGGCGTCGGCCGGGTCGTCGACGAAGTCCTTGAACCGTGAGGCGGGGATGCGGGTGGGCATCGGCATCCGGCCGGAGCCGGCCAGGCGTTGCGCCCGTTCCTCGAGCAGGAGGGAGACGGGGTGCGACCAGCGGGTCTCCACATCGGTGCCCGCCTCGGCTGCCTCGGCGGCCCGATCGACCCTCGCGGCCGCGGCCTCGACGACGGCGCGCCTCGCGCCGAGCGGGTCGAACGGCCACCGTTGCGCCTGGTCGAGGCCGGCGTCGGGCTTCTCCGACGCGTCGCTGACCAGCCGGACCGGGCCGATCAGTCCGGCGCCTGCGAGTTCCAGCAGGTACCGGCTCGGTTTGCGCGTGGTGCTTCCGCTGCCCCAGAACGACCCGGTGAGCAGGAGCCCCCGCTGGGCGCGGGTCGTGGCCACGTAGATCAGCCGGCGCTCCTCATCGTCGTGGCGGGCGGCGAGCTGTTCCTTGTAGGCCGTGAATTCCAGGTCGAAGGAGAGCTGGGTGTCGTGCCCGTGCCAGCGGAGCTCGGGGAGCTCGGCCCGGTCGCCGCGGAACGGATAGGGCAGCTCGCCGAAGCGCAGCCAGCCGGCCCCCTCCCTGGTCTGGGCCGGCAGGCTCTTCTCGGTGAGATTGGGGATGGCGACGTAGTCCCATTCGAGCCCCTTGGCGCCGTGAACGGTGAGCAGTTGCACGGTGCCCTTCTCCGACGGCTCGACTCGCGGGCCCATGTCGTCGGAGCGTTCGGCGCGGGCCAGCCAGCGCAGGAAGCCGGCCAGGCTGCCGACCTCGTCGCTGGCGAGGAAGGCCGACACGGTGTCGTGGAAGGCGTAGAGGTTGGCCAGGCCGAGGCTGTTCGCCTCGTTGGCGACGAGCTCGACGTCGAGCAGGGTCTCCTGTTCGATCAGGCGCACGAAGTCGAGCAGCGGCAGGCCGGCCCGGGAGCGGAGCCAGGCGAGTTGGCGGCCCGCCGCGCGCAGCCGGGCCAGGCCCGGCTCGCTGAATCCGGAGAGCTGGCCGTGGCGATCGGGCGCCGCCGCCACGAAGTCGAGCGCGTCGACAAGTGAGCTGCCCTCGTCGACGGCGACGGATGCCCGCATCTTCGCCTTGAGTTCGTCGGTCACCGCCTGCTGGGCCCAGTCGTGGGCTGCCAGCCACCGCGCCACCGCGGCCAGTTGCTGCAGGTCGCGGGGGCCCACCCGGTAGCGGCCGCCGCTGAGCAGCCGCACGAGTTCGCTGCCGGCCGCCGGGTCAGCCACGACCCGGAGCACGCTAACGACATCGGTGACCTCCGGCGTGGACAGCAGCCCGCCGAGGCCGAGCACGTGCGCGCGGACCCCGTTCTCGCGCAGCACCTCGGCGAAGAACTCCATCTCCCGGCGGGCGCGGAAGAGCATCGCCCCCGAGCGGTCCCCGCCCGTGGTGAGCCGTTCGGCGAACCACCGGGCGACGCTACGGGCCTCCTCGGCGATGGTCTCGCTCATCACGGCATCGACCGTTCCGGACTCCGAGCCGACCGGCACCTTGAGGGTGTCCACCTGGATGCCGTCGGGCCGGGACCGCAGCGCGTCGCTGAGCGGCGCTACGAGCATGTTGGCCACACCGAGCACCGTCACCGGGTTGCGCCAGGTGTAGGAGAGCGACATCGACGGCGCCTCGGCGTTGGAGCGGCCGGCGAAGCTCTGCGAGAAGCCGAGCAGGTTGGCGGAGCTGGCCCCGCGCCAGCCGTAGATGGACTGGTGCGGGTCGCCGACGGCCATCACCGGATGCCGGGCGAACAGGGTGTGCAGCAGCTCGGTCTGCAGCACCGAGGTGTCCTGGTATTCGTCGAGCAGCACCACCCGGTACTGGTCGCGGTAACGGGTGACGACCTTCTCCACCTTCTGGCAGACCTGCAGCGCGAGCGCCACCTGGTCGGAGAACTCGATCAGTCCGAGCCGGCGTTTCTCGCTGCGGTACCGTTCGGCCAGTTCGAACAGCACCGGAAGCGGCCCGACGGCGGCCAGCGACTCGTCGACCGAGCCGTAGGGGATCTTCTTGCGCGGGTTGCCGAAGGGCAGGTCGCGCAGGTAGGCGAAACCGTCGGCCAGCCCGGCGAGGTCGTGGCTGGCTGGCTGCCGCCCCGGAGCGACCGGCGGGGGGTTCTCGGCGAGGGCACGGCTGAACGCGAGCACGGCATCCGTCACCGCGTCGACGCTCTTGCCGACGGGGACCAGCCGGCGGTCGCCGTGTTCGACCACGACCCGCCGGGCGAGCAGCCACGCGCTGGTCTCGCTGAGCAGCACCGATTCGGGTTCCCGGCCGAGCAGCAGGGCGTTGTCGGTGAACAGGCGGCTGGCGAACGAGTTGTAGGTGGAGACGGTGGGGCTGTTGAACAGGTCGGACGAGTCGACCGGCGGCGCGTCGACCGGCGGCGCGTCGACCGGCGGCGCGTCGGGCCCGGCCGACTCGCCCTGCGGCAGCAGGCCCTTCGCGTCGAGCTGGTCGATCCGCTTGCCGATTCGCTCGGCCAGTTCTCCGGCCGCCTTGCGGGTGAAGGTGAGCCCGAGGATCTGGTCGGGCCGGGCGTGGCCGTTGGCGAGCAGCCAGAGCACCCGGTTCGCCATCGTCTCGGTCTTGCCGCTGCCGGCGCCGGCGACGACGAGGGTGGGTGCGAGCGGGGCCTCGATCACGGCCTGCTGCTCCCTGGTCGGCGGGAACATCTCCAGTGCCTCCGCGATCTGGAGGGCTGAGATCTGGAGGGCTGAGCTCTGCAGGGCTGAGTTCGGCGCGGCGGAACGGGGTGCATTCATGAGCTGACCTGCTTGATGACGTGGATTCGGCAGGACCCGTGCGAGCGCGGGTCGAGGCAGTGGGTACTGATTTCGGCGACGAAGGTGGCCCCGCCCATCCCGGCGGCGTCCTCGCCCACCCGGCGGCGGAAGGCGCCCAGCTCGTCGGGGGTGAAGGCAGGCTGGGTGGGGTTGCGGTAGTTCTGCCTGACCGTGCCGGAGGAGACGATCACCAGGCGGGCACCGGCCAGCGGTGTGCCGGGCGGGATGCCGTCGATGGCGCCCTCGGTGAAGGCCAGCTGGTAGGCGCCGAGCTGCGGATGCTCCGCCACCCCGGCGTCGCTGATGGGGTCGCCGCGGCCGGTCTTCAGGTCGACGATCACGGCCCGGCCGTCGCGGAGCCGTTCCACCCGGTCGACCGTGCCGGAGAGCACGGCGCCGTCCACGTCGAGCGCGAAGGTGCCCTCGGCGCTGAGCAGGGCACCCCCGGTGTGTTCGAAGTCGAGCAGGTACGACGCGAGCCGGTCGGTGAGCACTCGCGCCTCGACCTTCTGCAGCCGTGACTGCCAGTCGGCGTCGAAGTGCAGTTCGTCCCAGCGGGCGTCGACGGCCTGCCAGAGCGCGTCGGGGCTCCGGTCGGTGGACTCCTCAAGCACCTTGTGGATGATCGTGCCGAGGTTGGCGGCGGTGTTCGACGTGCCGCCGCCGACCTGCCCGATCACCCAGTGCAGCGGGCACGTTTCGAACGCGGCCATCCGGGAGGGCGAGACCCGCACCGGCCCGTCGCCGGCGTCCCGGTCGCTGAGCGGGCGCACGGTGCTCGGATCGGTGAGGCCGTACCACTGGCCGGGAGCCGCGCCGGCCACGCCCTCCCTCGCGAGCCGGGCGAGGGTGGCCGCGGCATCCGTGGCCCGGTCGGTGCCCCTGTCCGTGGCCCTGTCCGTGGTCTCGTCGCCCGGACCGGCCGCTCCGCCGAACCGGGTGAGGTCGCGGCGGAGCCGGCCGACCAGGCCGCGCAGCGACAGCGGGTAGCGGCTGGCGTCGCCGGAGTCGAGGTCGCCGGCCCCGACGGCGCCGGGCAGCAGCCGCAGGAACACCGACGGCTCGTTGTCCTCGTTGTCGACGGCGGTGACGAGCAGTTCCGTGCGGGCGCGGCTGGCGGACTGGGCGAACATCCGCAGCTCGTCGTGCAGCACGGCGGTGCGCTCGCCGCCCGGCTGCGGCACCTGGCCGGCGGCGAGCGCCGCCAGGTCGCCGGCGCCCAGCAGCGAGCCGCGGATGCGCAGGTCGGGCCAGACGTTCGCCTGCACCCCGGCGATGACGACGAGGTCGAAGTCGCGGCCGATCAGGCCGCTCGGGGTGGAGACGACGACCGCGTCGCCGAGCGCGCGCGGAGCCAGGGTGTCCTCCGGCACATCGGTGTCGACGAGGTGCTCGAGGAACAGGACGGGCGGGGCGGCCGGCGTGCGCTCGACATACCGCTGGGCGGCGGAGAAGAGAGCGACCACGGCGTCGAGGTTGTGGTTGGCCTCGTCGGCGACGAGGCCGGTGCCGGCGGCCTGGTCGTACCATTCCCTGGCCAGCCCGCTGCGCTGCCAGAGCCCCCAGAGCAGTTCCTCGATCGTGGCGCCCGCGTCGTATTCGACGGCCGCGGCGCGGAGGCTTTCGCCGCAGCTCGCAGCCCGGCGGGCGGTGCGGTTGTCGATTCCGCCCAGCAGTCCGGGGTTGGCCAGCGCGTCGACGAGCAACTCGTCGGCGCTGCGGTGGCCGTCGGCCGGCAGGTCGCCCCGGCTCGGCTCCTGTTGGCTCGGCTCTTGTTGGCGCAGGTCCTGTTGGCGCAGGGCGGCGCGGAGGCGGCGCAGCGTGATCGGGTCGAGGCCGCCGAGCGGGCCGCGGAGCAGGTCGACCGCCGTGTCGGGGTCGAGGGCTTTGCGTCCCAGGGTGATCTCGAGGGCGAGGATGAACGCACGAACCGCGTATTCGTCGCGCAGCGCGGTCTGCGCGCTCGACACCTGGGTCGGCACCTCGAGCGCGGCGAGGCCGCGGGACAGTGACGGCACCAGGGAGCCGCTGCGTGCGATGACAGCCATCCGGCCCCACGGGACGCCGCCGAGCACGTGGCGTTCCCGGAGGCGGCGCGCGACGACCGCGAGCTGGTCGGCGGGACTGGCCGCGAGGATCGCCTGCACGGCGGGCAGGCCGGATGGCAGGCCGGATGGCAGGCCGGCGGGCGAATCCGGCCCGACAGTCTCCCCGGGTGCCGCCACGGCGTCCGCGAGGTCCGCGACGCCGGCGGCGCGCTGGGTGCCGGCGGCCGCGGTGCCGATCCGATGGCTGATCCCGCGCACCACCCCGCGGATGGCGTCTCCGTGCCGGTACACCGTGCCGAGGACCAGGGTGGTCACGGGGATGCCGCCCAGGTAGGTCGACAGCCGGCCGAGGGCATCCGGGTGGGCGCCGTGGAAGGAACCGGTGCTGATGTCGGGATCGCCGGCCGCGACGATGGCCACCCCGCGGGCCGCGAACTGGCGGATCAGGGTCAGGACGCCCTGGGTGAGCTCCTGGGCGTCGTCGAGCACGATCAGGCGCAGCCCGGCGAGCGCGCCGATGGCGGACGCGCCGGCCGGACCGGCGGGCGCGTCCGCCACCACGGCGGCGGCGAACTGCGCCAGCTCGGTCGAGTCGTACTGGCCGGGCCTGGACTGGTCCTTCACGTCTTCATAGCCGCGGATGAATTCGGCGGCGGCCACCCACTCCGGCCGAGCGGTGCTGCGCCCGAGGCCGGCCAGGGCATCCGCGGTCACACCGTATTCGACGGCGCGCATCATCAGGTCGCGCAGTTCCGTGCGGAAACCGCGCAGGGCGCGCACGTCGGCGCCCAGGGTGGCCGGCCAGTCGGGTCCGGCCCGGTCGAGCCGGTGGCCCTGGAGCAGCTCGGCGATGATCTGGTCCTGCTCGCCGCCGGTGAGCAGGGTCGGGGCCGGGCCGCCGGTGCGCGCCACGGCATCCCGTACGATCTGGAACGCCACCGAGTTGGCCGTGCGGGCCAGGGGGCCGTTGGTCGGCACGCCCAGCCGCAGGGCGAGGCGGTCACGCAGCCCGGTGGCGCCGGTGCGGGTGGGCACCAGCACGAGCACCTCGCTCGGCGAGTAGCCCCGCCGCAGCACCCGGTCGGCGACGAGCTCGACCAGGGCGGTGGTCTTCCCGGTGCCCGGCGCGCCGATCACGGCCGCCGAGACGCCGTCGGCGAGGTCGAGCACGGCGCGCTGTGCCTCGTCCAGGCCGACCGGGCCCGGCCGGGATTCCCGGCCGAACGGGCCGGAACCGGCCGTGTTCGCGGCTCCATCGGCGGCGGAATCGGTGTCGGTGCGCTGCGCGAATCCCAGGGTTGTCACGTTTTCAAAGCTAGCGGGTTGCGCCGACAGTGAACGATGTCGGGCAGGCAGGTCGTTCTGTCGTAATCTGGGCGCTTAGGCAACGAAAGGCGCATCTGGTGGATATCCGCATTGGCATCTTCAACTCTCCCCGTGAGATTGGCTTCGAGACCTCGCAGCCCGCGAACGAGATCGAGGAGACGGTTGCTGCCGCCCTCGCCGGGCAGACCGGTTACCTCAAGCTTTCCGACAGCAAGGGTCGGGTCTACATCGTCCCCACGATCGGGCTGGCCTACGTCGAACTGGGCGCCGAGGCGTCCCGCCGCGTCGGTTTCGTCGCCTAACCAGCCATGGAGCTCCTCTTCGTCGCCCTCGGCGGCGCGCTGCTCGGGATCACTGCCCGGTACCTGCTGCCCGGCCGGCACAGCCACGGGTCCGTGCTGGTGCCGGCCGTCGGCACGGCCGTCGCGGCGATCGCCTGGGTCGCTCTGACCTGGCTCGGCTGGGCCTGGGCCGAAGGCTGGATCTGGTGGGTGTCGCTCGGCCTCGCGGCGGTCGCATCCGTTGCCGCCGACCTCCAGCTGGGCCGCTCGCGCTCGCGGGGCGACCGGCGGATGCTGCACACGCTGATGAAGACCGGCCACCCCGGCCACGCCTGAGCAACGCCTACCGGCCCGGGCCCGTCCAGACTCGTCTGGACTGATCTGACGCGTCTGACGCGAGTCTCGGTGACGGCGCTCAGGCGGTGAGGCCGAGGCCATCCATCCGGCGCGTGTGCGCCGCGATCAGCTCGGTGAAGACGGGTTCGATCCGCTCCTCGCCAGGGGCGGACGCGCCCGCCGCCGGAACGGCGGCCGGGATGGCCGACCGCGCCACGAGCAGGGTATCGCCGACCAGGCGGCGCCCCCACAACGCCAGGTGCGAGCCGAGCCGTGGGTCACCGTCGATGGCGGCCTTCAGATGCTTCACGAGCACGTCGGTGCCAGCGCCCTGGCCGAGCAGGTGCGCCACCCGCGGGCCGACGTCGCCGGGCAGCCCGTCGGACAGCCGGATGAAGAAGTCGTCGAGCAGGCCGCCGGCGAGGTAGCAGCTCAGCAGCAGCTCGCGCCAATCCGCACCCATTGTCTTGGCCCGGAAGTCGTCGAGTGCGGGCGCGAACGGCGCCATCACCTCGGAGGGTTCCCCGCCGCGCCGGCGGATTTCCGCGACGAGGCCCTGGTGTTTGGCGAGCGCCCGGCCCGCGGCCGCGCTCAGCCCCTCCTTGGAGTCAAGGTCGGGGGCGAGCCTGATCGCCTGGGCGAGATTCTCGAACATTCCCAGTTCGAAATATGCGGCCTGGCCGAGGAAGGGCAGCAACTCGGGTGTCAGGTCCGCGATGTCCACCTTGGTGGTCGACAGACGTGCTCCCCTGGTCGACGGACGAGGGATCTCCACACGCTTAGCGCGTCGATCGAGCCACGAGATCACACGCCCAGCATAGGACAGTGCCGGTCCCCGCGGAGCGCCTCATCAAGTTCACAGGGGTCGCCCGGTAAGGTTGGACCACGCCATCGGCATGGATCGGTGGCCGGTGCCCGAGGCAGAAAACGGGCGCATTCCAGCATCCAGCTAATGACAGGCAAACATTCGTGACTTTCTCCGAACTCAATATCGACCAGGACATGGTCCAGGCCCTCGCAGATAAAGGCATCCTCGAGCCCTTCCCCATCCAGTTCCAGACCATTCCCCTCGCCCTCAGCGGCCAGGACATCATCGGCCAGGCCAAGACGGGAACCGGCAAGACGTTCGGCTTCGGCCTCCCGCTGATCCAGCGCCTCGGTCTCAACCCCGAGCCGGGAGTGCAGGCGCTCGTCGTCGTGCCGACCCGCGAACTGTGCGTGCAGGTCAGCGAGGACCTCGAGCTCGCCGCCCGCAACCGCGACACGAAGATCGTCTCAATTTACGGCGGCAAGGCCTACGAGGGCCAGATCGAGCAGCTCAAGGCCGGAGCCCAGATCGTCGTCGGCACCCCGGGCCGCCTGCTCGACCTCGCCAGCCAGCGCCTGCTCAGCCTCGCCAATGTGAGCGAGATGGTGCTCGACGAGGCCGACAAGATGCTCGACCTCGGCTTCCTCGCCGACATCGAGAAGCTGTTCTCGCAGACCCCCTCGACCCGCCACACCATGCTGTTCTCGGCGACGATGCCCGGCCCGATCGTGGCCCTGGCCCGCCGGTTCATGAACCGCCCGATCCACATCCGAGCGAGCGACCCCGATGAGGGCCTGATGCAGGCCAACATCGAGCACCTCGTCTACCGCGCGCACAACATGGACAAGGACGAAGTGATCGGCCGCATCCTGATGGCCGAGGGCCGCGGCAAGACCGTGATCTTCACCCGCACCAAGCGCGCCGCCGCCAAGCTTGTCGAGGAACTCGGCGACCGGGGCTTCAACGCGACCGCCGTGCACGGCGACCTCAACCAGGAACAGCGCGAACGCGCGATGGCCGCATTCAAGGCCGGCAAGAAGGACATCCTGATCGCCACGGATGTCGCCGCCCGCGGCATCGACGTCGAAGACGTCACCCACGTGATCAACCACACCATCCCCGAAGACGAGAAGGCCTACCTGCACCGCGTCGGCCGCACCGGGCGCGCGGGCAAGACCGGCATCGCCGTCACGTTCGTCGACTGGGACGACATGCACAAGTGGACGCTGATCAACAACGCGCTCGACTTCGGCACGCCCGTGCCGATGGAGACCTATTCCTCGTCCCCGCACCTCTTCGCCGACCTGAACATCCCGAGCGGGTCGAAGGGTCGCCTCCGCGCATCGCCGGTCCGCGAGGCGCCGGCCGGCGGCGGCCGCTCCGACTCGGGGCGCTCGGGCTCGGGGTCCGGCCGGTCCGACTCAGGGCGCTCCGGCTCGGGTCGCTCCGACTCCGGGCGCTCCGGCTCGGGGC
>NZ_SOHH01000031.1 GCF_004403515.1 Cryobacterium fucosi
CCCGGCCAGGCCAGGGACCGCCGCAGCCGGGCGGACGGCGTCCGGCCGCCCCGCATCCGGACAGGGGGGAGCCGACGCCCCGGCGGGCGACCAGACCTCGACCGAACCGATCGTGCTGCCCACGCAGGGCGCCAGGCGGATCGCCCCGGTCCGGCCGCTTCGTCGTCCGGAGACGGTTGACTCGCCGGCGACCCCGGTGCGCGACCGGCCTGACGCTCCGACCGGGGCCGGCCCGCCTGCCACGTCCACCGAGCCGTACACCGAGCCGCTCACCCCGGCCGGCGCCCGCCGGAAGTTCCGTGCCGCCCGCCGGGCCCGCAAACTGTACGAGCGCGAGGAGGTGCGCCGATTCACCTGGCGCTCACGCCGCCGGCGCGCCATCTGGCTCGTCTCGCTCGGTGTGGCTGCGGCGCTGGCCGGATTCGTGCTGATCGGCGCGTATTCGCCACTGATGGCCCTGAAGAGCATCGAGGTCGTCGGTGCCAACCGCGTCCCGTCGGCCGAGGTGCAGGCGGCACTCGGCGAACAACTGGGCACCCCGCTGCCGCTGGTCGATTTCGCGAAGGTCAAGAAGGAACTGTCCAGGTTCACCCTGATCCGCAGCTACGTCACCGAAAGCCGGCCGCCGGGAACCCTCGTCGTGCGGATCGTCGAACGTGAGCCGATCGGCGCCGTCGTCACCCCGGCCGGCTTCGACCTCGTCGACGCCGCGGGCGTCGTCATCCAGAGCGGCGCGGAACGGCCCGCGGGGTACGCGACGATCGACGCGCGGGCCGGCGCGGGCAGCACCGGGTTCCAGGCAGCCGCGGCCGTGATCGCGGCTCTGCCGGACGGCATCCGCGGCCAGCTGGACACCGTCACCGCGGCAACGAAGGACGACGTGACCCTCACCCTCATCGGCGGCGCACGCGTCGTCTGGGGGAGTGCGGAGAAGTCGGAGTACAAGTCAGTGGTGCTCGCCGCCCTGGTCGTGAACCATCCGGTCGGCAGCGTCGGCGAATACGACGTGTCCTCGCCCGACAGCGCCGTTCTGCGCTGACTTTTCGCGACACGCGGGCGCGCATCCCCGAGCCGTGCGAACTGGCGCATAACTTCGAGATCAGGAATTGCATACTCAGCATAACTTTAAACTTCGAGTAAAGGTTTAGAGTTCCACCGGAGGCCGGACGTGTCAACAACAAATCAGAACTACCTCGCAGTCATCAAGGTTGTTGGAATCGGTGGCGGCGGTGTCAACGCCGTCAACCGCATGATCGAGCTCGGCCTCCGCGGGGTCGAGTTCATCGCCATTAATACGGATGCCCAGGCACTGCTGATGAGCGACGCCGACGTCAAGCTCGACGTCGGTCGCGACCTCACCCGCGGGCTCGGCGCCGGAGCGGACCCCGAGGTCGGCCGCCGCGCCGCCGAGGACCACGCCGAAGAGATCGAGGAGGCGCTGGCCGGCGCCGACATGGTCTTCGTCACGGCCGGCGAGGGCGGCGGCACCGGAACCGGGGGCGCCCCCGTCGTCGCGCGGATCGCCAAGTCCATCGGCGCCCTCACCATCGGTGTCGTCACCAAGCCGTTCGGCTTCGAGGGCAAGCGCCGCCAGGCGCAGGCCGAGGCCGGCGTCGCCTCACTCAAGAACGAGGTCGACACCCTCATCGTCGTGCCGAACGACCGGCTGCTGGAAATCAGCGACCGCGGGATCAGCATGCTCGAGGCGTTCGCCACGGCCGACCAGGTGCTCCTCGCCGGCGTGCAGGGCATCACCGACCTGATCACCACCCCCGGTCTGATCAACCTCGACTTCGCCGACGTCAAGTCGGTCATGCAGGGCGCCGGCTCGGCGCTCATGGGCATCGGCTCCTCCCGGGGCGCGGACCGCGCGATCAAGGCCGCTGAGCTCGCCGTCGCGTCCCCGCTGCTCGAGGCCTCGATCGATGGCGCGCACGGCGTGCTCCTCTCGATCCAGGGTGGCTCCAACCTCGGCATCTTCGAGATCAACGACGCCGCCCGGCTCGTGCAGGAGGCCGTTCACCCCGAGGCCAACATCATCTTCGGTGCGGTCATCGACGACACCCTCGGCGACGAGGTGCGGGTCACCGTCATCGCCGCGGGCTTCGACGGCGGCGAACCCGGCGCCAAGGCGGTCGAGGTCCGCCGCGCCGACCTGGTCGCGGCAGGCGTGGCAGCCGGCGTGAACTCGTCGGCCGGCGGCACATCCGTCGGCTCCACCGGCGACTCGGCACAGTACGCCGTCGACGAGGCGGCCGGTTCCTCGGTCTGGTCGGGCGTCGAGCCCGGCGCGGCCGTGGCCGACCCGGCGTTCGAGGAAGACCCGGACGACCTGGACATCCCCGACTTCCTCAAGTAAGTCGACGGCAGAGCAATGAACGACCCGGACGCGGCTCCCGGGGGACCGGTCACGCCGGGCCTCCGGGAACGCCTCGCCGTCGTGCGCGGCCGGATCATCGAGGCCGCGGCCTCGGCCGGCCGCGACCCCGGCGAGATCACCACCATCGTCGTCACCAAGTTCCACCCCGTCTCGCTGATCGAGGAGCTCGCCGAACTGGGCGTGCGCGACATGGGCGAGAACCGGCACCAGGAAGCCCAGGCCAAGGCCGCGGCGCTGGACTCACTCGGCCTGACCTGGCACTTCGTGGGCCAGGTCCAGGGCAAGAAGGCCAGACAGGTGCGCACATACGCGCAGGTCATCCACTCCGTCGATCGGCCGTCCCTCGTCGACGCCCTGCAATCCGGCGAATCCACGGTGGACTGCTTCGTGCAGGTGAACCTCACGGACGACCCGGCCCGCGGGGGCGTGCGCCCCCGGGAACTGGACGCCCTGGTCGAACGAGTCCTGGCAACCGAGGGGCTGCGGCTCCTCGGCGTGATGGCCGTCGCTCCGGTCGGAGCCGAACCCCGCCGCGCCTTCGCCCGCGTGCGCGAGCTGGGCGAGCAGGCCAGGCTCGCCGCGCCGGGGGCGAAATACCTCTCGATGGGGATGTCCCAGGACTTCCCAGACGCGATCAGCGAAGGGGCGACACACCTTCGAATTGGCACGGCAATCACCGGGAATCGCCCGGTACTCGGTTAATCTGAGAACGAAGAATCATCAACCCGGAGGTCGAGATGTCCAACCCGCTCAAGAAAACCATGGTTTACCTGGGCCTGGCAGACGAAGAACTGGAATACGAGGCGCCTGCGGCTGCCCCGGCCGCCAATTCGAACTCCGCTGTGGCGCACTCCGCCAATACACACTCCGCCAATACACACTCGGCCGCTCCGAAGTCCGCCGCGCCCCACTCCGGCGCCGCTCACGGCTCGGCCGGCCGTGCACCGGTGACACCGCTGCGCAAAACCTCCACTCCCAAGAATGTGGCTGCCTCAGAAATGAATGAAATCCTCACCGTCCACCCGCGCCAGTACAAGGACGCCCAGGCGATCGCCGAGTCCTTCCGAGACGGAATCCCGGTCATCATCAACCTGTCGCAGATGAGCGATGCGGATGCCCGGCGCCTGATCGACTTCGCCAGCGGCCTCTCCCAGGGCCTGTACGGCAAGATCGAGCGCGTCACGGCCAAGGTGTTCCTGCTGTCCCCGTCGCACGTTGTCGTCTCCGGGGACAACGCTGGTGAAGAGCCCGACGCTGAGGCGTCGTTCTTCGCGCAGTCGTAATCCTGCCCGTGTTCGTCGTTTCACTGCTCGGCACGGTCGCCTACTACGCGCTGCTGCTCTACTTCTTCGTCATGTGGGGTCGCTTCATCGTCGACCTGGTCCGCAGCGTCAATCGCGCCTGGCGGCCGACGGGGTTCCTGCTCGTGCTCGTCGAGCTGGTCTACTCGGTCACCGACCCGCCCGTGCGCTTCTTCCGCCGGATCATGCCCCCGCTCCGACTCGGCCCGATCGCCTTCGATTTCGGCTGGAGCCTGACCATGCTCTGCGTCATCGTGGGAATGTGGATCGCCGGGGCCCTCGTCCGGGTCTAAATGCCGTCCACCACGGTCAAGGCATGTATTCTTGACCGGTGACGCACCGGACCGACGCGGAGCGACATGGGTCGGTCCTTGGTACGTTGGTAGAACTCAATCAGAATGTTCGCAAACTCAAGTTTTAAGGGTGGGAAGCCATGGCGCTAACTCCGGAAGATGTAGTCAACAAGCGGTTCCAGTCGACGAAGTTCCGCGAAGGATACGATCAGGACGAAGTCGACGACTTCCTCGATGAGGTCGTCGTCGAGCTGCGTCGCCTCACCGCCGAAAACGAGGAGCTCCGAGCTCGCGTCTCCGCCGACGGCGGAACGGCAGAGCCCGTCATCCTGGCCGAGGCCGTCAATGCCCCCGAGGTTGTCGCGGAGCCCACCCCGGCTCCGGTCGTCGCTCCCGTTGCCGCCGCGATCGCTGCCGAGCCCGTCGACGAGACCGCCGGCACCACCAACCTGCTCCAGCTGGCTCGCCGCCTGCACGAGGAGCACGTGAAGGAGGGTGTCGAGAAGCGCGATGCACTCATCGCCGAAGGCCACGCCACGGCGGCCCGTTTGGTCGCAGAGGCCGAGGCCAAGCAGCGCGCACAGATCAACGCCCTCGACCAGGAGCGTTCGGTCCTCGAGAACAAGATCGAAGACCTGCGCACGTTCGAGCGTGAATACCGTCAGAAGCTGAAGAGCTACATCGAGAGCCAGCTCCGCGACCTCGACGCCACCTCCCCGGTCGGCGCGAACGCCGGCAGCGACTCGGGCAACGCTTCGAAGCCGAGCTTCCAGGGCTTTGGCGCCTAAGGACAGAGCGAAGAAGCGCTCCAGCGCGCTCATCGTTCTGGTCCTTGTCGCGCTGGGCATCTACGCGCTGGACCAACTCAGCAAGTACCTTGTCGTCACCGGTCTCTCAGAGGGTGACACCGTCCGGGTTCTGAACGATGTGCTGCAACTGCACTTCGTCCGGAACCCGGGCGCTGCGTTCTCCCTGGCGACCGGGATGACCTGGATCTTCTCCATCATCGCGGTCGCCGTTGTGGTGTTCATCGTCTGGTTCGCCGGGCGGATCCGCTCCCTCGCCTGGGGCCTGGTCTTCGGGCTGCTGCTGGGCGGTGTGCTCGGAAACCTGACAGACCGCCTGCTGCGGGAGCCGTCCTTCGGCCTCGGCCACGTCGTGGACTTCATCTCGACGCCCTGGCTGATCCCGGCCATCTACAACGTCGCGGACATGTCGATCGTGGCGAGCATGATCATCTTCATGTGGCTCACCATCCGGGGAGTCGGCCTCGACGGCCGCAGGGCGCCCGCCGCGCAGCCCGCGGCCACGGATGCCGCAGCCCCGGAGCCCGCAGCCCCGGACGCCCCCGCTCCAGCCCCCACCCAGTTAGCACCCTGAAGCACCCATGGAAACACGTTCTCTGCCCCTTCCCGACGGCCTCGACGGCGTCCGTGTCGACGCCGGCATCGCCAAGCTGTTCGGGTTCTCCCGAAGCTTCGCGGCCGAGGTCGCCGAGGCCGGCGGGGTGGCCCTGAACGGAGCCGTCGTCGGCAAGTCCGAGCGGCTGCACGGCGGCGCCTGGCTCGAGGTCACCTGGCAGCCTCGGGAGGCCCTGACCATCGTGGCCATCCCTGTGCCCGACCTGTCGATCGTGCACGACGACGAGAGCATAGTCGTCGTCAACAAACCGTCCGGTGTCGCCGCGCACCCCAGCGTCGGCTGGACCGGGCCGACCGTGCTCGGGGCGCTCTCGGCCGCGGGGTACCGGATCGCGACATCCGGTGCCGCCGAACGCGCAGGCATCGTGCACCGGCTGGACGTGGGCACCAGCGGGCTGATGGTCGTCGCCAAGTCGGAGGCGGCCTACACCGCCCTCAAGCGGGCCTTCCACGACCGTGAGGTCGAGAAGATCTACCACGCGGTCGTCCAGGGCCACCCTGACCCGCTCGCCGGCACCATCGACGCCCCGCTCGGACGCCACCCTCGCTCGGATTGGAAGTTCGCGGTGGTCGCCGGCGGCAAGGACTCGATCACCCATTACGAGACGCTCGAAGCGTTCCGGTCGGCGTCGCTTCTCGAGGTGCACCTGGAGACCGGGCGCACCCACCAGATCCGGGTGCACATGGCCGCCCAGCGGCATCCGTGCGTCGGCGACGCCATGTACGGGGCCGACCCGTCGATCACCGCCCGGCTCGGACTGACCCGGCAGTGGCTGCACGCGAAACAGCTCGCCTTCACCCACCCCGACTCGCGCGAGTGGGTCACCTTCAACGCCGACTATCCGGCCGACCTCGCGCACGCGCTCGACGTGCTGCGCGACGCCTGACCTGCAGCGACCACTCTCAACACCTCGGAGCCGTTTTGTCCCCTCAGAATAAGTCGGGTGGATCGAAGGATTCGTTCGTGCACCTGCATGTGCACAGCGAGTACTCGATGCTCGACGGTGCGGCGCGGGTCAAGCCGCTCATCAACGCGGCCGTCGAACAGGGGATGCCCGCCGTCGCCATCACCGACCACGGCAACGTGTTCGGCGCGTTCGACTTCTGGCGCACCGCCACCGAGGCGGGCATCAAGCCGATCATCGGCACCGAGGCGTACATCACCCCCGGCACCGATCGCCGGGACAAGACCCGGGTGCGGTGGGGCACCAACGGGCAGAACCGCGACGACGTCGGCGGCGCCGGTTCGTACACGCACATGACGCTGCTGTCCGAGACCACCGCCGGCATGCACAACCTGTTCCGGCTGTCCTCCAAGGCCAGCCTGGAGGGCTATTACTTCAAGCCCCGGATGGACCGCGAGCTGCTCTCCGAGTTCTCCACCGGCCTGATCGGAACGACCGGATGCGTCGGTGGCGAAGTTCAGACCCGCCTGCGCCTCGGACAGTACGAGGAGGCCAGGAAGGCCGCGGGCGACTTCCAGGACATCTTCGGCAAGGAGAACTTCTTCTGCGAGATCATGGACCACGGCATCGACATCGAGCGCCGCACCATGACCGACCTGCTCAAACTGGCCGGCGAGCTCAACCTTCCGCTCGTGGCCAGCAATGACCTGCACTACACCCACGCCCATGACGCGACCGCCCACGCGGCACTGCTCTGCGTGCAGTCGGCCTCGACGCTCGACGACCCGAACCGCTTCAAGTTCGACTCCAACGAGTTCTACCTCAAGACCGCCGCGCAGATGCGGCACCTCTTCCGCGACCACCCGGAATCCTGCGACAACACCCTGCTCATCGCCGAGCGCTGCCAGGTGGAGTTCAACACCCAGGCCAACTACATGCCCCGGTTCCCCTGCCCGGAGGGCGAGAACGAGGAGAGCTGGTTCGTCAAGGAGAACGAGATCGGGCTGGCAAAGCGTTACCCGAACGGCATCCCGGCGGAAGTGCGGAAACGCGCCGACTACGAGATCGGCATCATCATCCAGATGGGCTTCCCCGGCTACTTCCTCGTCGTGGCCGACTTCATCATGTGGGCCAGGCAGCAGGGCATCCGGGTGGGACCCGGACGCGGTTCCGGCGCAGGCTCGATGGTGGCCTACGCGATGGGCATCACCGACCTGGACCCGCTTGTGCACGGCCTGATCTTCGAGCGGTTCCTGAACCCGGACCGCGTCTCCATGCCCGACTTCGACGTGGACTTCGACGAGCGCCGCCGCGGCGAGGTCATCCACTACGTCACCGAGAAGTACGGTGAGGAGCGCGTCGCCCAGATCGTCACCTACGGCACGATCAAGGCGAAGCAGGCCCTGAAGGACGCGTCCCGCGTGCTCGGGTTCCCGTTCGGCATGGGCGACAAGCTCACCAAGGCCATGCCGCCGGCCATCATGGGCAAGGACGTGCCCCTGACCGGCATGTTCGACAAGGACCACCCGCGCTACCGCGAGGCGGCCGACTTCCGTGCCGTGATCGAGTCCGACCCCGAGGCCCGCACCGTCTTCGACACGGCCCTCGGCCTGGAGAATCTCAAGCGGCAGTGGGGCGTGCACGCCGCGGGCGTGATCATGAGCTCCGACCCGCTGATCGACATCATCCCGATCATGAAGCGTGAAGCGGACGGCCAGGTCGTCACCCAGTTCGACTACCCGGCGTCCGAGGCCCTCGGCCTGATCAAGATGGACTTCCTCGGGCTCCGCAACCTCACCATCATCGACGACACCCTCGACAACATCGCGGTGAACCGCGGGCACCGGCCCGTGCTCGAAGAGCTCGGACTCGACGACCCGGCCGCGTACGAACTGCTCGCCCGCGGTGACACCCTGGGCGTCTTCCAGCTCGACGGCGGGCCCATGCGGTCGCTGCTGCGGCTGATGAAGCCTGACAACTTCGAAGACATCTCCGCCGTCATCGCGCTGTACCGGCCGGGCCCCATGGGGGCCAACTCGCACACCAACTACGCGCTGCGGAAGACGGGTCAGCAGGAGATCATCCCGATCCACCCTGAACTCGAGGAGGCGCTCCGGGACGTCATCGGCACCACCTACGGCCTGATCGTGTACCAGGAGCAGGTCATGTCGATCGCGCAGAAGCTGGCCGGGTTCTCCCTCGGCCAGGCCGACCTGCTGCGCCGGGCCATGGGCAAGAAGAAGAAGTCGGAACTGGACAAGCAGTTCGAGGGGTTCTCCGGCGGGATGAAGGCCAACGGCTACTCGATGGACGCCGTGACGACGGTCTGGGACATCCTGCTGCCGTTCTCCGACTACGCCTTCAACAAGGCGCACTCGGCCGCCTACGGGGTGCTCTCGTACTGGACGGCGTACCTCAAGGCCAAGTACCCGGCCGAGTACATGGCGGCCCTGCTCACCAGCGTCGGCGACTCCCGCGACAAGCTGGCCCTCTACCTGAACGAGTGCCGGAGGATGGGCATCCAGGTTCTGCCGCCCGATGTGAACGAGTCGATCGGCTACTTCGCGGCCGTCGGCACCGACATCCGGTTCGGGATGGGGGCCGTGCGCAACGTCGGCTTCAACGTCGTCGACGCCGTCCGGCTGACCCGCACGGAGAAGGGACGTTTCGAGTCGTTCCACGATTTCCTGCGCAAGGTGCCGATCCAGGTTGCCAACAAGCGCACCATCGAGTCCCTGGTCAAGGCAGGCGCCTTCGACTCCCTCGGCGCGACCCGGCGCGGCATGGTCGAGATCCACGAGGCCGCGGTGGAGTCCGCCGTCAAGATCAAGCGCGATGAAGAGCACGGCATGGTCGGGTTCGACTTCGACAGCCTGTTCGACGACCCGCAGGAAACCGAACAGGTCCCCGACCGCCCGGAGTGGAGCAAGAAGGAGAAGCTCGCCTTCGAACGCGACATGCTCGGCCTCTACGTCTCCGACCACCCGCTGGCGGGGCTCGAAATCCCGCTGGCCAAACACGCCAGCACCACCATCGTCGATCTGATGGCCTCCGACCAGACCCAGGACGCCGACACGGTCACCATCGCGGGCCTGATCACCAGCGTGCAGCACCGGATCGCGAAGAAGTCGGGCAACCAGTACGGCATCATCCAGGTCGAGGACTTCGGCGGGGAGATCGCCGTCATGTTCATGGGCAAGGCGTACCAGGAATTCGCCCAGGATCTGATCAGCGACCAGGTCGTGGTCGTGCGAGGCCGGGTGAGCCTGCGAGACGACGGGATGAACCTGCACGCCTACAGCATCTTCGCCCCCGAGCTGGGCCAGGCCTCCGACTCCGGGCCGCTGGCCATCACCGTGGCCGAGGCCCGGGCGACCACCGACACGGTCACCGCGCTCGGTGAGGTGCTCGGCCGGCACGGCGGCAGCTCAGAGGTGAGGCTCAAGCTCGTCAAGGGCACGACCGCGCGGGTGTTCGAGCTGCCGTTCCGGATCACGATCAGCGCCGACCTGTTCGGGGAGCTGAAGAGCCTGCTCGGGCCGTACTGCCTCACCTGAGCCCGGGTTGTAGCCTTGGACCATGACACGGCGCGCCAGGGAACCGATCTACAGCACTGCCATCGCGGCAGGGCGGGCCGTTTTCGGCCTGCTGCGCCTCACGCCATCGGTCACCGGGCTCGCGAACCTTCCCGACACCGGGGGAGCGGTCCTGGCGATCACCCACTTCGGCTACGCGGACTTCGCCCTGGTCGAATGGATGACCTGGCACCGAAACCGGCGTCACATCCGTTTCCTGGCGAAGAAGGGTGCCTTCGACCAGCGCCTCGTCGGCCCGCTGCTGCGGGGGATGCGCCACATCTCGGTCGACATGAAGGCCGGCGCGGCGGCCTACGTGCAGGCCGTCGCTGCATTGCGCACCGGTGAACTGCTCGGCGTTTTCCCGGAGGGAGGCGTGAACGCATCCTTCACCGTGCGGTCGCTCAAATCGGGGGCGATCCGGATGGCGGCGGAGGCAGGGGTCCCCGTCGTGCCGATCGCGGTCTGGGGAGGGCACCGCCTGCTCACCAAGAACCACAGGCCGTCGCTCAGGGAGGCCTTCCGGGCGCCGATCGGATTCGCCATCGGCGAGCCGATCCAGGTGCCGGCCGACGCGGATGTTCAGGAACTCACCCTGCGCCTGCACACAACGCTGCAGGCGCTCGTCGACAAGCTGCAAGCCGGCTATCCCGAGGACGGCGCCGGGGCCTGGTGGCAGCCGCAGCACCTGGGCGGCAGCGCGCCGACCCCGGAGCAGGCCGCGATCGTGGAGGCGGAGCGCCGCCGGTTGCGCGACCTTCCCCCGGTCTGACTCGGCCGGGTCAGACCGGGGCGCCCGGCACCCGGTAGGTGCGCTCGTGGTAGAGCAGCGCGTCGTCGTTCTCGCCCATGCCGCCCTCTTCGATCTGCACGATCACCACCGCGCTGTTGTGCACGAGCACCCGCTCGACGATCCGGCCGACCATCCACGACGTCACCCCGGCGAGCACCGGCAGGCCGTGCGGCCCCGGTGCCCAGTGATCGCCGACGAAGCGCTGTTCAGCGGGCCCGGACAGCGTCTGCGCCAGGGCGCGATTTCCCGCACCCAGGATGTGGATGACAACCCGGTCGTTCGCGGCGATCGCCGGCCAGGTGCTCGCGGAACGTGCCATGTTGAACGTCGCCAGCGGCGGCACGGAGGCGAGTGACGCCAGGGAGGTGGCGGTGAACCCGACCGGTGTGCCGTCCTCCCGCAACGAGGTGATCACGGCGACCCCGGCGGCATGACGGCGGAACGCGTGTTTGAAGGCCGCGAGATCCTGCGGCGCATTCGGGTCGCCCTCCAGCGGAGGTGCGGCGGTGGCGGGTGTCGTGACGGGTGTCTCTGGTGCCTCGGTGTCGTTCATGGTGTTTGAATCAAGCTCCTCGGCAGCCAGCCTATTCCCGTGCGGAGGGGGGATGGTCGCTAGGCTGGTCGGAGATGATCCAGACTATTGACCTTCGGGGCACCAGGCCCACTCCCGCCGAGCTGCTGGCCGCCGTGCCCCGCGCGGCCACCAGCGTGACCGTCGCCAGCGACGTCGCAGCAGCGTTGATCGATGACGTGCGCGCCAGGGGAGAGGCCGCCCTGCTCGACCAGGCCGAGCGCCTGGACCGGGTGCGCCCCGCCCATGTCCGGGTCCCGGCGAGCGAGATCGCGGAAGCCGTGGCCGGGCTCGACCCCGCAGTGCGCACGGCCATCGAAGAGACGATCCGGCGAGTGCGCATCGCGAGCGCCGCGCAGGTGCCCCCGCGCGTCACCACCACGATCGCCGACGGCGCCGTCATCACCCAGCGCTGGCAGCCGGTCAACCGGGTCGGGCTCTACGTTCCCGGCGGCAAGGCCGTCTACCCGTCCAGCGTCGTCATGAACGTCGTGCCGGCACAGGTCGCCGGCGTCTCGTCGCTCGCGCTCGCCTCGCCGCCGCAAAGCGACCACGCCGGCCGGGTGCACCCCACGATCCTCGCCGTCGCCGGGCTGCTCGGCGTGCACGAGATCTACGCCATGGGCGGCGCGGGCGCCGTCGGTGCCTTCGCCTACGGCGTTCCCGGTCTCGGCCTCGACCCGGTCCAGCTCGTCACGGGCCCCGGCAACGTCTACGTCGCCGCCGCCAAACGCCTCGTTCGCGGTGTCACCGGCATCGACTCCGAAGCCGGACCGACCGACATCCTGGTCATCGCGGATGCCGCGGCCGACCCCCGGCTGGTGGCGGCGGACCTGGTCAGCCAGGCCGAACACGACGAGCTGGCGGCGGCTGTCCTCGTCACCGATTCCGCTCCGCTGGCGGCTGCCGTGTCCGCCCACCTGGCCGAACTGGCCACGACGACCACCCACAGCGTGCGGGTGACCGCGGCGCTCTCCGGGCCCCAGTCAGCGATCGTGCTCGTCGACGACCTGGCCGCAGCCGCCGCGTTCAGCAATGCGTTCGGACCCGAGCACCTGGAAATCCAGACCGCGGACCCGCAGGCCGTGCTCGCGCGGATCGACAACGCGGGGGCCATCTTCCTCGGGGCGTATTCCCCGGTCAGCCTGGGCGACTACGTCGCGGGCTCGAACCACGTGCTGCCGACCGGCGGCCAGGCCCGGTTCTCCTCCGGGCTGGGGGCGTACACCTTCCTCCGGCCGCAACAGGTCGTCGACTACGGCCGCGAGGCGCTGCTCGCGGTCGCCGGCCACATCGCGGCCCTCTCCGCGGCCGAGGCCCTCCCGGCCCACGGCGACGCCGTCACGGCACGGTTCAGCGCCGGCGCGGAAGGGTAGGCGAGGCCGAATGTTCTGCCCGTTCTGCCGCCACCCGGACTCCCGAGTCATCGACTCGCGCACCAGCGACGACGGGCTCTCGATCCGTCGCCGGCGCCAGTGCCCCGAGTGCGGGCGCAGGTTCAGCACCACCGAGACCGCCAGCCTGAACATCATCAAGCGCAGCGGGGTCGTCGAACCGTTCAGCCGGGACAAGATCGTGTCCGGGGTCCGCAAGGCATGCCAGGGGCGCCCGGTGACAGACTCCGACCTGGCCATGCTCGCCCAGAGGGTCGAGGAGACCATCCGCCAGACCGGCGCCTCCCAGGTGGACGCGAACGACATCGGGCTGGCCATCCTGCCGCCGCTGCGGGACCTGGACGAGGTGGCCTACCTGCGTTTCGCCAGCGTGTACCAGGGCTTCGATTCGCTCGAGGACTTCGAGTCAGCGATCGCCCAGCTGCGCACCGGGCACGTCGAGGGCCTCGGCACCGAGGCAGCGGAATCATCCACCACCACCACCACGCCGACCGCCACGGCAGAGATCTGAGCCGTGTACCCCCTTTTCTTCACGGCAGTGCTGTCCCGGCTCGACCCCGAGCGAGCGCACCATCTCGCCTTCAGCGTGATCCGGGCGTTGCCCACGCTCGGCGTCGGGCGCCTGGTCCGCCGGTTCACCGCGCCGGCGACCGACGAGGGCGTCGACGCCCTCGGGCTGCATTTCGACTCGCCGTTCGGCCTGGCCGCCGGGTTCGACAAGGACGGGAAGGCCGTGATCGGCCTCGGCCAGCTCGGTTTCGGCCACGTCGAGGTCGGCACCATCACGGCCCTCGCCCAGCCCGGAAACCCGAGACCGCGCCTGTTCCGCCTGATCGCCGACCGTGCCGTGATCAACCGGATGGGTTTCAACAACGACGGTGCTGAGGCGGCTCGGATGCGCCTCGCCCGGGTTCTGGCCGTTCCCGGCCGGCCCGTTCTCGGCATCAACATCGGCAAGAGCCGCGTCACCGCGGTCGAGGATGCGACCGCGGACTATCTGGCCAGCGCCGCGCTCCTCGCTCCCCTCGCCGACTACCTCGTCGTCAACGTGAGCTCACCCAACACGCCGGGACTGCGTGGGCTCCAGGAGCGGGACCAGCTTGCCCCGCTCCTTCGCGCGGTGAAGGCCGAGGCCGCCGGCACGCCCCTGCTGGTCAAGATCGCCCCCGACCTCAGCGATGACGAGGTGACCCGGATCGCCGAACTCGTGGTCGCGCTCGGCCTCGACGGCATTGTCGCGACGAACACGACCATTTCGCGGGCGGGCCTGGCCACGGATGACGCCACGGTCGCCGCCGCAGGGGCAGGCGGTCTCTCCGGGGCCCCGCTCCATGCCAGGTCCTTCGCCGTGCTCCGCCTGATCCGGGCCTCCGTGCCCCGCGAACTGTGCGTCATCTCGGTCGGCGGCGTCGAGACGGCGGAGCAGGTCGCCGAGCGTCTCGCGGCCGGAGCGACGCTCGTGCAGGGCTACAGCGCGTTCCTCTATCGAGGCCCGCTCTGGGCGCGCCAGGTCAACCGTGGACTCGCCCGGATCCGTTCCAGGGAGCGCGCAACCGAGTTCTGAGCCCCTATCGGAAGCGCTGGGCGGGCAGGCCAGAGCACGCTAGAGCAGGCCGTGTTCGGCCAGCTGGGCCGCCAGGCTTGACCCATCGGGACCGTAGATCCACCGGGGATCGTGCGTCTCGACGACGGCGTCCTTGGCCCGGCGCCCGGCCAGGACGGCCTCGCTCGGTGACAGCTGCCGAATCAGGACGGCCTCGACGCTGCCGGGGAAGTCGCGCTGGAACTCGCCGTAGATGGCCTCGTCGTGCTGGCCGTCGTCGCCGATCAGGATCCAGCGGATATCCGGGAACTCCTGGGCGAGCCGGCGCAGGTTGGCGCGCTTGTGCTCGGACCCGCTCCGGAACCAGCGGTCGTGGGTCGGCCCCCAGTCCGTGAGCAGGAGCGCCCCGGCCGGGTAGAGGTTGCGGGAGAGGAAACGGGTCAGCGTGGGGGCGACGTTCCACGCCCCGGTCGAGAGATAGATCATCGGGGCGCCGTCAGAAGTGGCCGCCAGCCGGTCCAGGAGCACCGCCATTCCCGGGGTGGGCACCCGTGCGTGCTCGTCGAGCACGAATGTGTTCCAGGCCGCCAGCAGCGGCCGGGGGAGGGTCGTGACCATGACGGTGTCGTCGACATCGGAGATGATGCCGTGGTGGACGGTCGGGCCGACGATGAAGAGGGGCGCTTCGACCGGGGTGGACGCATCCGTGTGCAGCTGCGCCACGTGCCAGCCGGGTTCGAGGCTCACCCGCACGACCGTGTCGACGACGCCGCCGCGGTCCGCCTGCACCCGGTGGACCTGGCCGTTGACCTCAATGGTCACGGTGACGTCGTTGACCGGCACGCTGGTGAAGCTGCGCCAGCCGCGGATGCCGGCGTCGCGCCGGTCGGACCGCCAGCGGCGCCGGGTGCTCGCCGACCTGCCCGGCTTGGCCGGTTTGGCCAGGAGCACGCGGCAGAGGATCCGCACCCACCCGGTCGACCCGTATCCGGTGTATGGAATGACCGTCGGCAGGTAGCCGCGCCTGCGGGCGAACCCTTCGCGGGTCCCGTGCAGCCAGTCCTCCACGCGCGCCGCGCGGTGCATCATCATCGCAGGGGTGACCGCTGTCGGTACTCGGGATGACTTCGGCACAGTCCCTAGTCTGGCATGCGCCGGGACCGTGCGGCGTGGCTCGGCCCCCAATCCGGGGCGGGGGTCCGTCGCTGGCAAGCGAGCGGGGCTCAGCACCGTAGAATTGGGGCTTACTTCAAGGAGGACAAGTGTCACTCAGTGACCTTTTCGGTGGGGATCCTGTCGTGTCGGGCCAGCAGGTGCGGGTCGAACCCACCCAGCAGCGCAGCACGGCGCGCCTGTCAGGGCTGCTCGATGCAGCTGCCGTCGTGGTGGACGAGGTGGGGTTCGACCGCATCACGACCGCGATGGTCGCTGAACGCGCGGGGGCGTCGATCGGCACGGTGTACCGGTACTACCCCGACCGGGTGGCGGTGTTGCAGGCCCTGCGCGAACGCGCGGTGTTGAGGTTCCGGCAGCGCGTGGTCGAACAGCTGAAGACCAGCGGGACGGAGACCTGGTGGGATGCCGTCGACTGCGCCATCACGGCGTTCGTCGACCTGTATCGTTCCGAGCCCGGCTTCCGGATCGTGCACTTCGCCGACCGGGAACGGGCCCCGATCAGCGGCAGCGAGGACCTCGAATCGGGCTACTTCGCCCACCAGCTGGCGGGGGTGCTCGCCGAGGAATTCGGCCTGCACGGCGGCCCTGACCTGATCTTCCGGCTCGAGGTGGCCGTCGAGATGGCGGACTCGATCCTCTCCCGTGCCTTCCACAGCGACCCGCACGGCGACGAACGCTTCATCGCGGAGTGCCGCCGGGTCATGCGTGACTACCTGGTCGGCTACTACGGCCCCGTCGCCGCCAGCGTCTGACCGCGACGGCACTGGTCGTTTCGCCCTCAGCGGATAACATTCTGCAATCCATTGTGCCGTTCGGTGGCGAACGATGGTTGTGTTAACCCTCTGGCACGTGTTGATCCGACTTCAGGCGAGGAATGAGCCACTTCTATGATCGAGTTCCGCTCGGTGAGCAAACAGTTCCCGGATGGCACCCTGGCCGTCGATGACTTCAGCCTCACCATCCCGTCGCACCGGACCACGGTGCTGGTCGGGTCTTCCGGGTCGGGGAAGACCACTCTGCTGCGAATGATCAACCGGATGGTCGACCCCACCGCCGGCACGATCGAGATCGACGGGGTCGACATCGCCTCCCTCGAACCGGTGAAGCTCCGCCGCAGCATCGGCTACGTGATGCAGAACTCCGGGCTGCTCCCGCACCGGAAGGTGGTCGACAACGTCGCGACGGTGCCGTTGCTGCGGGGCGTGCCGCGAAAGAAGGCCAGGGCCGATGCCCTGGCGTTGCTCGACACGGTCGGCCTCGACCGGACCCTGGCCGATCGGTACCCGAGCCAGTTGTCCGGCGGGCAACAGCAGCGTGTCGGCGTGGCCAGGGGACTCGCGGTCAATCCCAACATCCTGCTGATGGACGAGCCGTTCGGCGCCGTCGACCCGATCGTGCGCGCCGAGTTGCAGCAGGAGCTCATCCGGCTGCAGACCGAGCTTGGCAAGACCGTGGTCTTCGTCACCCACGATGTCGACGAGGCGTTCCTGCTCGGCGACCAGGTCGTCATCCTCCAGCAAGGCGGCCGGATCGCGCAGATCGGCACACCCACCGATATCCTGGCCCACCCGGCCAACGACTTCGTCGCCAGCTTCATCGGCGCCGAACGGGGCAAACGCGCCCTGCATCTCGAACGACACGACGGCCGGGACGTGCTCGTCGACAGCGACGGCCGCCTCGCGGGCGTGCTCGTGGGCGACGCCCCGGGGCAGGGCGTGGGGTTCCGATGAATTGGGTCTGGGCCAATCTCGACCTCATCTGGGACCGCACCCTCGACCACCTCGTCCTCAGCGTGCCCCCGATCATCCTCAGCTTCGTGATCGCGCTCCCGCTCGGCTGGCTGGCCAACCGCTACCGCCTCAGCCGCGGAGTGATCCTGACGGCGAGCGGGCTGCTTTACGCCATCCCCTCGTTCCCGATGTTCATCGTGCTGCCCGCCCTCGTCGGCACCACTCTCCGGTCCCCGCTCAATCTGGTCATCGCCCTCACCATCTACGGCGTGGCACTGATGGTGCGCGTGGTTGCCGACGGGCTCGCCTCCGTCGACGCCGACGTGCAGCGCTCGGCCGTCGCCGTCGGGTTCTCGACCTGGACCACCTTCTGGCAGGTGGAGCTCCCGCTGTCCGGCCCGGTGCTGCTGGCCGGGCTGAGGGTCGTCGCGGTCAGCACCGTGAGCCTGGCCACGGTGGGTGCCGTGATCGGGGCGCAGAGTCTCGGCTCCCTCTTCACCGACGGATTCCAGCGCGGCATCCAGGCCGAGATCATCACCGGCATCGTCGCGACGGTCCTGCTCGCCCTGCTGCTGGATGGGGCGCTGGTCGCCGTCGGACGGCTTGCACTGCCCTGGACCCGAGCGAGGAAGACCGTCAAGGCGGATGCCCGGCTCCGGTTGCCCGTCGAGGTCACCTCGTGAACATCTTCGCCGATGCCCTCAACTGGATCCTCGACCCCGCCAACTACGCCGGACCGGGCGCCATCCCCGTGCGCGCGCTCGAGCACCTCGGCTTCACCTTCCTGACCCTGCTGCTCGCCTCGGCCATCGCCATCCCGTTCGGCTTCGCGATCGGACACAGCGGACGTGGACGCGGCCTGGCCGTGGCGACCTCCGGTGGGCTGCGCGCCATCCCGACCCTCGGACTGCTGACGCTGGTGGCACTCTGGATCGGAATCGGCCTCGGCGCCCCCTACGTCGCCCTGACCGTGCTGGCGATTCCGCCGATCCTCGCCGGCGCGTACACCGGGTTCGAGGCCATCGACCGTGGTGCGATCGACGCCGCGCGGGCCGTCGGCATGTCGGAGGTGCAGATCCTGACCCAGGTCGAGATCCCGCTGGGCCTGCCCCTGCTGATCGGGGGACTCCGCTCGGCCGCGCTCCAGGTCGTGGCGACCGCCACCCTCGCCGCCTACGTGGCGGATTTCGGCCTCGGCCGCTACCTGTTCTCCGGCCTGAAGACCCGCGACTATGCGCAGATGCTCGGCGGATCGATCCTCGTCATCCTGCTCGCCCTCGCGCTCGAGGCCGTCTTCGCCACGCTCCAGCGGATCGTGGTCCCACGCGGCGTCGCCTCGACCCGCCTCCCAGTCGACCGGGCCAGGTCAGCCAGACCTCGCCCGGGGATGGAACCCGCCATCACGAAAGGAAACCCCTAATGTTCACAGTGAAAAGAGGCCGGCTCGCGGCAATCGCCGCGGTCGCGGTTGGGGCCGTCGTAGCCCTTGCAGGGTGTGCGTCCGGCGACCCGCTGGAGCGCGGAAGTACCACGTCGGGCGACTCGAAGACCCTCGTGGTCGGTTCGCAGGACTACTACTCCAACGAAATCGTTGCGGAGATCTACGCCCAGGCGCTCGAGGCCAACGGCGTGACCGTCGACCGGCAGTTCCGGATCGGCCAGCGCGAGGTCTACCTGCCCGACATCACCGGCGGCAAGATCGACGTCTTCCCCGAGTACACGGGCAGCCTGCTGCAGGCTCTGGACAAGGAGGCGGCCGGCGGCACCGCCGATGAGACGTACGCCGAACTGGTCACGGCGCTTCCGTCCGGCCTGCGCGTGCTCGACCAGGCGGCCGCGACCGACCAGAACTCGTGGACCGTCACGGAAGCCTTCGCCAAGAAGTACAACCTCACCGACATCGCGTCGCTGAAGAATGTCACCGAGCCGATCACGGTGGGCGGGAACTCCGAGCTGGAGACCCGACCGTACGGACCGGCCGCGCTCAAGGAGAAGTACGGCATCGAGACCGTCGGATTCAAGCCGGTCGAAGACGGCGGCGGCCCGCTCACGGTCAAGGCCCTCGTCGACGGCGACATCCAGCTGGCGAACATCTACACCGCCAGCCCGAACATCAAGTCGGACAACCTCGTGGCCCTGACCGACCCTGACGGCGTCTTCTTCCCCGACAACGTCGTTCCCGTCGTGTCGAAGAAGGTCGACGACACGGCCGCCGCGGTGCTCAACAAGGTCAGCGCCGCCCTGAGCGCCGAAGACCTGGTCAGCCTCAACTCGGAGAGCGTCAACGACCAGAAGTCCGCGAAGGCGATCGCGGCCGGCTGGCTCAAGCAGGCGAATCTCTTCTAGTCCCTGCCGGTGACCAATTCGACGGACATTTTCGGTTTGCGTGCATGATTTGGGGCAAAACCGCCCCGAAATCCGAAAATGTCCGTCGAATTCGACGGGGCGCGCGGCAGCCGGGCAGCCGGGATCAGCCGAGCAGGAGCAGGGTCGGCAGGGCGAGCAGACCCGCCGACGCGGCGAGAACGCCGAAGCCCTGGTGCCGGCGCAGCCTCGGCGTGGGCACCACGAGCCGGCGAAGCCGAGGCGTCAGCAGGTCGAACGGATGATCCGGCCCGGCTAAGGACGCGGCATCCGTTTCGCGAGTCCCGGTTTCGGGTCTCGTAGCAGGGCCCCCCGGTTCGCGCGCGCCCGTGACCGGCCCGTGCGCCGACCCCACCAGCGCGATCGCCGTCGCGAGGGTGCGGTCGTCGACCTCGCGGCGGGCCTGGTCGTCGGCCAGCATCTCCACCAGCAGGCCCACCGCCGTCTCCGCCCGGGTCGCGATCGGGAACCACGGCAACGCGCTGCGCCACGACCTGAACGCGAGCAGCACGACGTGGTGGCGCTGGAGCAGGTGCGCCCGCTCGTGGGCCACCACCGCGCGGAGCTGGTCGGCGTCGAGCAGGCTGATCAGCCCCCTCGACAAGACCGTCGCCGACGTCGTCGCGCCGGGCAGGCAGTACGCGACCGGGGCCTCATGGTCGATGACGCGGGTTCCCGGACGGTCGGCCAGTGGTTCGCTGAGCAGCGCGACGAGGTGGTGGTGACGGCGCAGCTGCACCCTGGCGCGGAGGAACGTCGCCGCCAGATTGAGCAGCAGGTGCCCGGCGAGCAGAAGCCCGGCGGCGAGGGCGAGCACCTGGCCGAACGTCATCCCGACAGGAACCGCCCCGGAGCCGGGGTGGTCCGAGAGGGAGCGGATGCCCGCCAGCGGGCTGGTCCCGAACCCGAGCAGCCCGTAGGCGAGCAGGGCCCCGATCATCGACAGCCCGCCGGCCAGGGCGATCGACTGCCAGAGCACCAGAGCGAGACCGGGGGAGCGGGCCGGCCACCGGGCGCGGGAGAGCAGGATCGGCAGGGGCCAGGCGAGGGCGAGGGCGAGCGCCCCAAGCACTAGCGCGGTCGTCGGCACGGCGCCGGGCTTCGCGTCACTCGTGCCCGGTCTCGCGAGCGCCGTCACTCGCCGCGGATGCCGGGCTGAGCAGGAGCCGGAGGCTGTCGGCCTCCTGCGGGCTGACGTTGCCGATGAACCTGGCCAGCGCCGCCTGCCGGTCGGGCGCCGAGCCGAGCACTTCGAGCATCAGCTCGGCCGTGTGTTCGGCCCGGGTCGTCACCGCCCGGTACAGGTGCGGGCGGCTGCCGCGGTCCCGGCTGACGAAACCCTTGTTCTCAAGCCTCGACAGCACCGTGAGCACCGTGGTCGTCGCCAGCCGCTTGCGGCTCGCGGCCGCGGCGGCCGGGGTGAGCAGGCGGTCGCGCAACTCGTTCGCGGGCAGCGACTGACCGGTGTCCCAGAGGACATCCATCAGCAACCGCTCCAGCACACCCAGATTCCCCATGGCGACAGTTTACCGCCGCCACCCGCCGTCTTCTACGGGGCGTAGAAGTGTAGTCTTCTACGTATCGTAGAAGAGTGGCTCTGTTGGAGGACGCATGAACGAGTGGCTGGATCCGTTGCTCCTGTCGAGGTGGCAATTCGGTCTGACGACCGTGTACCACTTCCTCTTCGTTCCGCTCACGATCGGACTGTCCCTCACGGTCGCGATCTTCCAGTCCGCGTGGGTGCGCACCGACAAGGCCAGGTACCTCCAGCTGACCCACTTCTTCGGCAAGATCTTCCTGATCAACTTCGCCATGGGCGTCGTGACCGGGATTGTTCAGGAGTTCCAATTCGGCATGAACTGGTCCACCTACTCCCGGTTCGTCGGGGACGTCTTCGGGGCGCCGCTGGCATTCGAGGGCATCGTGGCGTTCTTCCTCGAGGCCACCTTCATCGGACTGTGGATCTTCGGCTGGGACAAGCTGCCCCGGGGACTGCACCTCGCGACGATCTGGCTGACCACGGCCGGGTCGATCGCGTCCGCCTACTTCATCCTCGCCGCGAACGCGTTCATGCAGAACCCGATCGCGTTCCGGATCAACGAGGCCAGAGGCAGGGCCGAGCTCACGGACATCGGTGAGCTCCTCACCAACCCGATCGCGCTCGCGTCGTTTCCGCACACCATCTTCGCCTCCTTCATGGTCTCGGCCGGCCTGATCATCTCGGTCGCGGCCTGGCACCTGGTCCGCCGGCAGCACGCCGACTCGATGCGCCCGGCCCTCAAGTTCGGGCTCTGGATGATGGTCGTCTCCGGCGCCGTCACCACCTTCTTCGGCGACTCCCTGAGCCTGGCCATGACGGCCGCCCAGCCGATGAAGATGGCCGCGGCGGAGGCCCTGTACAAGACGGCCACCGGCGCCGACGCCTCCTTCTCGATCTTCACCCTCGGCACGCCCGACGGGGTGAGCGAACTGTTCTCCGTCCGGATCCCGTACCTGCTCTCCTTCCTGTCGACGAAGACCCTCGACGGCACGGTCGAGGGCATCAACAACCTGCAGGCGCAATACGTGGGGCTCTACGGGCCAGGCGACTACACCCCCACCATCTGGATCACCTATTGGGCGTTCCGCTGGATGATCGGCCTCGGTCTGGCGCACATCCTCGTCGCCGTCGTCGGCCTCTGGCTCACCCGCGGCGGGCGCACCCCGGCCGCCACCTGGGTCTGGAAGGTCGCCATCTGGTCGTTCCCGTTCTCGCTCGCGTCGATGAGCGTCGGCTGGATCTTCACCGAAATGGGACGGCAGCCCTGGCTCGTCTTCGGGCTGCTGAAGACGGAATCCGGCGTCTCGCCCAACGTCACCGGGCTCGAGATCCTGATCTCCCTGGTCGCGTTCACCCTGATCTACGGCGTGCTCGCCGTGGTCGAGTTCCGGCTGATCCTGCGCGCGGTCCGGCAGGGCCCGGAGGATGCCCCGGTGCCGGATCCGCTCACCGGCGAAACCCCCCAACGTGTCACGGTCTACTAGGAGCGTCTGATGGAACTCAACATCCTCTGGTTCTGGATCATCGCGGCGATGTTCATCGGCTACTTCGTGCTCGACGGTTTCGACTTCGGCGTCGGGATGTCGCTGCCCTTCCTCGGCCGCGACGACACCGACCGGCGGGTGCTGATCAACACGATCGGCCCGGTCTGGGACCTCAACGAAACCTGGCTGATCGTCGCCGGCGCCTCGCTGTTCGCCGCGTTCCCCGAGTGGTACGCGACGATGTTCAGTGGGTTCTACCTGGCCCTGCTGCTGATCCTGCTCGCACTCATCGTGCGGGGGGTGTCGTTCGAGTACCGGCACCAACGGCCCGAATCCGAGTGGAAGAAGTGGTTCGACGCCATGATCGTCGTCGGCAGCGCAGTGCCGGCCCTGCTCTGGGGCGTCGCCTTCGCCAACGTCGTGCAGGGCGTGCCGCTCGACGCGGGCCACAATTTCTCTGGCAGCTTCTTCGACCTGCTCAATCCATACGCGCTGCTCGGCGGCCTGACCACGCTGCTGCTCTTCTTCACCCACGGGATCGTCTTCGTGTCCCTGAAGACCGAGGGCGACATCCGCGAGCGTGCCAGGAAACTGGCCGTGCGGTCCGGAATCGTGACGATCCTTGTCGCCGCGTCCTTCCTGCTCTGGACCGTGCTCGCCTTCGGGAGCCTGTTCACCGCCGTGTTCGCCGGGCTGGCCGCCGTTGCCCTGATCGGGTCGTTCCTGTTCAACCTGAGGGGCTCCGAGGGCTGGGCATTCACACTGATGGCCGCGACCATCGGTCTGGCCGTGCTGACCCTGTTCGCGTCCCTGTTCCCCGACGTGATGCCGGCGAGCAACGACGCCGCGAACAGCCTGACCATCGCGAACGCGTCTTCGACGCCGTACACCCTGCAGGTGATGAGCTGGACCGCCCTGATCGCGGCCCCGGTGATCTTCCTCTACCAGGGCTGGACCTACTGGGTGCTGCGCAAGCGTGTCAGCCGGGGCACCATCGAAGCCGCCGCGCACTAGCCCGCCCGCCAAGACCGCTCCCGCCCAGACTCCGCCCACCAGCCTTTCGAATCGTCAATGCGCCCCCTCGACCCCCGGCTCCTCCGCTACGCGTCCGCCGCCCGGTGGTTCCTGCTGGTCGGGGCCGCGCTCGGCCTGGCCCAGACGCTGGTCGTTGTCGCGTTCGCCTGGCTGCTGAGCCGGGCGATCAGCCTCGCCGTCGACGGGCAGGGCCCGGCCGAGCTCGCCCCGACGGTCGGCGCCCTCGCCGCTGTCGTCATGGCCAGGGCGGCGCTGGTCTGGCTGCTCGAGGTGGCCGCGAGCCGCGGCGCCGCGTCGGTCAAAAGCCAGCTGCGCGCGCGGGTGCTCGAGCGCCTCGCCGAGC
>NZ_SOHH01000070.1 GCF_004403515.1 Cryobacterium fucosi
CGCCGCGCTGCCGCCCGGCCCCGTCGGCCTCGCCGCGCTCCCGCCCGGACCCTGGGCGTGGGCGGCGTCCCTCCCGCACGCCGCGGCACGATCGCCGAGCCGGCTGATCACCGTGGGCGACACCGAGCTGGTCCGCGGACTCCAGGCCGGGTCCCCGCTCCTCATCGCGCTGGCCGGCTGCCTGGAGCAACTCCCCACCGGCTGCGAAACCATCGTGCGGGTGCACGGACCGACACGCGCCGAAATCGTGCGCTCGCCCGTGCACCCCGCCGGACTCTGCTTCCGACCGGAGCTGGTGACCGTCGACCAGGCCGCCGGCTTCGCCGTACGGCTGGCGGAGAGAGCTCGCACGGCCGGGCTCGTCGGGCGGAACGGGCCCGTTCCCGCGTCCGTGACACTGGCGGAGCTGGCCCGGTCCGACCGGGCGCCTTCCCCGCCGAGTTCGCCCGGCGCCGCCGCAGGGCGGCCACGCGCGGCGGGCCTTCGCTGTCTGATCGGGATCGGTGAGGAAGGCACGGTGACGCTGGACCTCGTCGCGGCCGGCCCGCACGCCGTGGTCGGCGGCACGACGGGCAGCGGCAAGAGCGAACTCCTGGTGACCTGGGTCGCTGCGATGGCCGCGGCCCATCCGCACCACGCGGTGACCTTCCTCCTGATCGATTTCAAGGGCGGCGCCGCGTTCCGCCCCCTCCTCGCCCTGCCGCACTGTGTCGGCCTCATCACCGACCTCGACGGTCAACAGGCCGGCCGCGCCCTCGCCAGCCTCGCGGCCGAACTGAGGCATCGGGAGCGGGTCATGCGCGCCGCCGGCGCCCGCGACATCGCCGAGCTGAGCGCGGGGGAGCACCGGCCGGATCCGCTCCCCCGCCTCGTGATCGTGGTGGACGAATTCGCCACCATGCTCACGGCCTTCCCTGAACTGCACGCGCTCTTCGTCGACATCGCGGCACGCGGCAGGTCGCTCGGGGTACACCTCATCCTCTGCACGCAGCGCCCCAACGGCGTCGTCAGCGACGCCCTGCTCGCCAACTGCAACCTCAGGGTGTCCCTGCGGGTGAACAACCGCGCCGACAGCCGGGCCGTGCTGGGAACGGATGCGGCGGCCGCGCTCTCTTCGGCCGTGCCGGGGCGCTGCCTGGTATCCGCAGGCGAGGGCGACCCCGTGCTCTGCCAGGTTGCCACGACCACGGCGAATGACCTGCGGGCGATCATCGGTCGCAGAGGTGACGTGCAGCGCCCTCGTCGACCCTGGCTGGACCCGCTGCCCGGCCGGGTGACGCGGAGCGACCTCGCCGCGGTCGAGGACGCGACCGTGGGCCGGTCGCCGGGGGGACCAGCACCCGGTGTCCTCCTCGGGCTGCTCGACGAACCGGACCGCCAACGCTACCGGGTCGCCCGCTACAACCCCGGGCGCGACGGCCACCTCCTCGTTGTCGGGGCCGGGCGCAGTGGCAAGAGCACGGTGCTGGCGTCCGTCTCGGCCCAGCACTCCGGCACGGCCGACGTCCTGGCTCCCCGGCCCGACGTCGAATCCGTCTGGGACGCCCTCGCCGCGGCGCGCGCCTGGCTCGACGCCGGCTCGCGGCGCGCCCGGCTCCTCGTGCTGGACGACTTCGATTCCGTGTACGCGCGGTGGGGCGACGAACATCGGGCGGCGGCGCTGGAACTGCTCAGGAGTCTCCTCCGTGACGGGGCGGCAGCGGGATCGATCGTCGTCGTGGCCGTGCAAGAACTCTCCGGAGCGCTGCAGGCGCTGCCGGCACTCTGCCGGAGCCGGCTGGTGCTGAGGCTCCCGGATGCCGGCGCCCACTCGGCGGCCGGGGCAGATCCAGCCCTGTTCGATGCGGCATTGCCCCCGGGCGGCGGTTCCTGGTACGGCTCACGAATTCAGCTGCTGGAGCCGGAGCCCGGTACCGTCCAACCCCCGGCCGGCAGAGATCCGGGGGCCGGCGTGGGGGAGGACCTCGCCGTGCACCGTTCGCTGCTCGTCGTTGCCGGTTCGCCCGCGCGCACCCTGGCGGCGCTGTCCGCCGCCCATTCCGGCGAGATCGTCGACCTCTCCGCCGTCCCAGGGTCGGAGGCCGGCCGGCTCAGGGTGCTGGCCGACGACGGCGCCGTCCTGGTCGGCGACACCGACACGTGGCAGGCGCAGTGGTCGCTGCTCGGGCTGCTCCGCCCGCACACGGCGATCGTGTTCGACGGGTGCGGCCTGGCCGATTACCGCGCCATCAGTCGGCGCAGGGACCTGCCGCCGCCGCTCGCCCCCGGCCGGAACCGGGTCTGGGTGCTGCGCCCCGACGGCGCCGTGGTCCGGTCGACGCTCCGGGCTCCCGGCTGACCGGCACCGCCCGACCCCGGGCGACCCGACCCGGCGGAACGAGCCGGGCTCAGGCCAGGACGTCGGTGAGCGCGGCCAGGGGAAGACCGTGCGCGGCCGCGACCGGGGCGCTGGTGATCTGCCCCCCGGCCGTGGCCAGACCGAGAGCGAGCGCGGCATCCGCCCGCACTGCGTCCTTCCAGCCGCGGTTGGCGAGCAGCCGCACGTACGGCAACGTGGCGTTGGTGAGGGCGTACGTTGACGTGTTCGGGACGGCGCCGGGCATGTTCGCGACGCAGTAGAACAGCGACCGGTGCACGACGAACGTCGGCTCGGCGTGGGTCGTCGGGTGCGAGTCCGCGAAGCAGCCGCCCTGGTCGACCGCGATGTCCACGAGGACGCTGCCCGGCTTCATCCGGGAGACCAGCTCGTTGCTGACCAGCTTGGGGGCCCTCGCTCCCGGGATCAGTACCGACCCGATGACGAGGTCGGACTCCACCAGTGCCCGGTCGATCTCGTAGCTGTTCGATGCGATCGTCTGCACCCGGCCGTAGTGCAGGGCATCGAGCTCCCGAAGCCGGAACAGGTTGGTGTCGAGCACCGTGACACGGGCGCCGAGTCCCAGGGCGACCTGCATCGCGGCCGTGCCGGCCACGCCGCCGCCGAGAACGGTGACCCGTGCGGGGTGGGTGCCGGGAACACCCGGGACCAGGAGACCGGGCCCGCCGTTCGGCTTCAGCATGGCATTGGCGCCGACGATCGGCGCGAGACGCCCGGCTACCTCGCTCATCGGTGCCAGCAATGGCAGCGCGCGTGAGGGAAGCTGCACGGTCTCATAGGCGATGGCCGTGACGCCGCTGCTCAGCAGGGCCCGGGTCAGGGCCGGTTCCGCAGCGAGGTGCAGGTAGGTGAACAACAGCAGGTCGGGCCTGAAATGGCCGTACTCGGTGTCCACCGGCTCCTTGACCTTGAGCAGCAGGTCCGCCGCCGCCCAAGTGGATGCCGCATCGGGCATGATTCTCGCGCCGGCCACGACGTATGCCTCGTCGGTGATCGATGACCCGGTGCCGGCGCCGGTCTCGATCAGTACCTCGTGGCCCTGGCCCACCAGGTCGTGCACGCCCGCCGGGGTGATCGCGACCCTGAACTCGTTGTTCTTGACCTCTGACGGGATTGCGACCTTCATGGCGCTCCTTCGACTGGCCTGGGACCTTCGACAGGCCTGGGACCGCTCCGTCCCTGGACGCGATTCTAGCGCGGCGCCACCGCCGTTTTCGAGTGCGGATGCCGCCATCAGACGCTGATTTCGCGAGAAATGGCCTCCACAATTAACGATTTGGCCACTCTTCGCTGTCAAAACAGCTCTCTTGTGCGAGTATCTACCCACCCGCAATGTCGCGCGTGAGAGTTCACCCGCTGAAAGATGCAAGGAGATCCCACAGATGAAGCCCAGGCCGTTGCCCGCAGACCCGATGATCCAGCAGCTCATTCGTCAGGCCCAGCGGGCGCAGCTGGGTCGCCGCACCCTCCTCACCGGCGCGGGTGCCGGGGCGGCAGCGCTGGCGCTCGCCGCGTGCTCGACCGGGGGCGCCGCCAAACCGAAGGCCGCGGCAGACAAGTCCGCCGCGGAGAAGAGCATCCGCTGGGACAACTGGGCGCTCTACATCGACGTGGACGACGCCGGGAATTATCCCACGCTCGACGCGTTCACCAAGGAAACCGGCATCAAGGTCAAGTACACCGAGGCCGTGGACGACAACAACACCTACTACGGCAAGGTGAAGGACCAACTGGCCCTTGGCAAGGACGTCGGCGCCGACGCCGTCTGCCTCACCGACTGGATGGTGGGCCGGCTGATCCGGTTCGGCTACACCCAGGAACTCGACCACGCCAACATCCCGAACCTCGCCAACCTCCAGCCGTCGTTGAAGGATGTCGGCTTCGACAAGGGCCGCAAGATGTCGGTGCCGTGGCAGGGCGGTTTCGCCGGAGTCTGCTGGAACAAGGAGAAGCTCCCCAACGGGCTCGCCTCGGTCGAGGATCTCTGGGACCCCCAGCTGAAGGGCCGGGTCGGGGTGCTCTCGGAGATGCGCGACACCATGGGCCTGATCATGCAGGACGCGGGCGTGGACATCTCCGGGGACTGGGGTGACGACGAGTTCAACGCCGCAATCGACGTGCTCAAGAAGCAGGTCTCCGACGGCCAGGTGCGCAACATCAAGGGCAACTCCTACAAGGAGGACCTGATCAACGAGGACACCCTCGCAGCGATCGTCTGGTCGGGCGACATCGTGCAGCTCAACGCCGAGAACGGCGACAAATGGGACTTCGTGGTGCCGGAAAAGGGCGGCACCCTGTGGAACGACAACTTCGTCGTGCCGATCGGTTCGACGCACAAGAAGAACGTCGAGGAACTGATCAACTACTACTACGACCCGGCCGTCGCGGCCGAGGTCGCGGCGTACGTGAACTACATCACGCCGGTCGCCGGAGCCAGGGAAGCGGCCATGGCAATCGACCCGGAGCTCGCGAACAACCGGCTCATCTTCCCCGACGACGCGACCCTGGCCAAGGCGCACGTCTTCCGCACCCTGACCGGCGCGGAAGAACAGAAGTACGACGCGGCGTTCCAGAGCATCCTGCTCGGGTCCTGAGCGATGACGACGGGCGCGTTCGCGGCTCAGGGGGCCGACCTTGAACTGGTCGGCATCCAGAAGCGGTTCCCCGGTTTCACGGCCATCGAACACCTGGACCTGAAGATCCCGGCCGGTTCGTTCTTCGCCCTGCTCGGGCCATCCGGATGCGGCAAGACGACCACCCTGCGCCTCGTCGCCGGGCTCGAAGAGCCGACCGCGGGCCGCATCCTGATCGGCGGCAAGGACATCACCGGCCAGAAGCCCTACCAGCGGCCGGTGAACACCGTCTTCCAGAGCTACGCGCTCTTCCCGCACATGACCGTGCTCGAAAACGTGGCCTTCGGGCTGCGCCGTCGCCGGATCGACGAACCGGTCGCCAAGGCGCACGAGGCTCTGCGCCTCGTCGAACTGGACCACCTGGCAGCCCGCAAACCCCAGCAGCTCTCCGGCGGTCAGCAGCAACGCGTGGCGCTGGCGCGGGCGATCGTGAACCGGCCGGCCCTTCTCCTGCTCGACGAGCCGCTCGGCGCCCTGGACCTCAAGCTGCGCCGGCAGATGCAGCTGGAGCTCAAGACCATCCAGGAAGAGGTCGGCCTGACCTTCCTGCACGTGACCCACGACCAGGAGGAGGCCATGACCATGGCCGACACCGTGGCGGTGATGAACAAGGGCCGGATCGAGCAGATGGGGGCGCCGGAGGAACTGTACGAACTGCCCAAGACGGCGTTCGTGGCGAATTTCCTCGGCCAGTCGAACCTGTTCACCGGCCCCGTCATCGGCAGCACGAGCGACGCCATCGCGGTGGCGGTCGCCGGGCAGAGGATCGTCGTGCCGGCCGCGCGGGCCCATCGCCACGCCGGCGAGGTCACCATCGGGATCCGCCCCGAGAAGCTCAGCCTGCACCTGTCGGCCCCCGCCGACGACCCGGCCCGGAACAGCATGGGGCCCGGCCGGGTGATCGACGTCTCGTTCAGCGGGGTGAGCACGCAGTACCTGATCAACGTCCCGCGTGTCGGGACCCTGATCGTCTTCGCCCAGAACATGGCGTTCGGTCCCGTCGCCGGGGAAGGCGGGGAGGTCTGGGTCAGCTGGGACATCAAGCACGGCTTCGGCCTGGAAGACGAACCGGGCGATCTGCCCAAGTTCGACGCCGACACCACCACGAGGAGCATCGCGGCGCAGAGGCGGGCGTCCCTGATCACGGAGCTCGAGGAAGTCTGACGATGGCGTTCGCCGCGTTCGCCACCACGACCAGCGAGGCCGAGCAGGTGCCCCGGCGCAAGAGCCCGGTCGCGCTGCTGCTGCTGCTTCCCGGCATCCTCTACCTGATGCTGTTCTTCCTCACGCCGCTGGTCTCCCTGCTGCTGACGTCGTTCCAGGCCCCGTCCGAATTCGGCGACGTCGGCCAATACAGCTACGCGTTCAGGTGGGAGAACTACGTGCAGGTGGTCACCGACTACCTGCCGCACATCCTGCGCTCGTTCGGCTTCGCGCTGATCGCCACCGTGCTCGCCCTGGTCTTCAGCTACCCGCTGGCCTACTTCATCGGTGTGACGGCCCGGCGCTGGCCGCTCGCGCAGAGCCTCATGCTCGTGCTCGTCATCGCGCCGTTCTTCATCAGCTTCCTGCTGCGCACACTGGCCTGGAAGCAGATCCTCTCGGACGAGTCGTTCATCATCACGTCGCTGAAGGCGGTGGCCCTGATGGCGCCGGATGCCCACTTCACCGGGACGCCCGCAGCCGTCATCTTCGGTCTGACCTACAACTTCATCCCGTTCATGACCCTGCCGCTGTACACGACCCTCGAACGGCTCGACCTGCGCTACCTCGAGGCGGGAAGCGACCTCTACGCGCACCCGGTCGAGGTGTTCCGGAGGGTGACCATTCCGCTGTCCATGCCTGGGATCGTGGCCGGCACCCTGCTGACCTTCATCCCCGCCGCCGGCGACTACGTCAACGCCAGCCGGGACTTCCTCGGCGGCCCGGACAGCCAGATGATCGGAAACGTGATTGAGGCGAACTTCCTTGTGCTGCAGAACTATCCGGCGGCCGCTGCCCTCTCGATCATCCTGATGACGGTCATCCTCATCATCGTGAGCATCTACGTCAAGCGCGCCGGCACGGAGGAACTGCTGTGAGAATCTCCCTCGGGCGGTGGCTGCTGCCGGTCTACGCCGTCCTCGCCCTGCTCTTCCTGATGGTGCCGATCGTCTACACCTTCATCTTCTCGTTCAACGACTCGCAGAAGTCGAACATCACCTGGCGCGGCTTCACCCTCGACAAGTGGCTCAACGTCTGCAACGTGCAGAACGGCGCGGTCTGCGAGGCATTCGGCAACAGCCTCATCATCGGCGCGGTTGCCACCGTGGCCGCGACCGCGCTCGGCACCATGATCGCGATAGCCATCGTGCGGTACCGGTTCCGGTTCCGCTCCGGGGTGAGCCTGCTCCTGTTCCTGCCGATGGCCACGCCCGAGGTTGTGCTCGGCGCCGGCCTGGCCGCGCAGTTCCTGTCCGTCGGGGTGCCCAAGGACATGGTGACGATCATCCTGGCGCACACGATGTTCTGCATCAGCTTCGTCGTGGTGACGGTCAAGGCCCGCGTGGCGAGCCTCGACCCGGCGCTCGAGGAGGCCGGCCGCGACCTCTACGGTTCGCCCGGCCAGGTCTTCCTGCGGATCACGTTCCCCCTGCTGCTGCCCGGGATCCTCGCGGCGGCGCTGCTCTCCTTCGCCCTGAGCTTCGACGACTTCATCATCACCAACTTCAACTCGGGGGCGGTGACGACCTTCCCGAAGTACATCTACATCTCGGCGTCGCGCGGCATCCCGGCGGAGGCGAATGTGGTGGCCTCCGCCGTATTCATCCTGGCGCTGGTGATCGTCGTCAGCGCGCAGTTGTCGGCGGCGGCACGGGCGAAACGGCTCGCGAAGTCGGGCTGAGCGCGGCTCAGAGGTAGCTGGCGTGAACCTGGCCGACCTGGCGGCCGCCGCCGTAGACGGCAAGGCCCAGGTCGGGAAGCAGCGCCTCGACGTCGGTGTGCGCGATCGCGCCCGCATCCGCCAGCAGGCGCAGGGCGACGATGGTGGCGGCCCGCAGGTTGCCGTCGAGGATCTTCAGGGCCACGGTGATCCCGTTCGCGGCGGAGGCCACCATGATGCCCTCTGCGCCGGTCTTGATGAACAGGCCGAGCCGTTCGATCACGACGGTGTCCGGAAGCCCGGGGCCGGCGATGACCCAGCCGTTCTGCCGGACCGCCTCGGCGAGGAACCCGGCCTCACGGTAGATCGCGAACGGCGAGTTCGACTTGGACGTGGCGATCCGGGCGATGCCGCGGGCCAGGGCGGTCAGCGAGAGGGCGTGCACGGGGGCGCCGCAGCCGTCGATCCCGGTCGCGGACGGCCGTTCGCCGGTGAACCGCTCGACGACGTCGAGAATGCGCTTCTGCAGCGGATGCTCCGGGTCGAGGTATCCGGTCAGCGCCCAGCCGTTCTGCTTGCACGCCACGAGCATCGCCGCATGCTTCCCTGAGCAGTTCATGTAGACCGGGGCCTTGCCGGCTCCCAGTCGCACCAGCGCGTCGCGGGTGGCGGAGTCGTCGGGCCACGCGGCGGGGCAGGCGAGCGCCGTCTCGGGGATCCCGGCCCGGAACAGCAGGCCCCGCACGAGGTCGGCGTGGCGCTGGGTGCCACTGTGGCTGGCCGTGGCGATCGCGGCGTCCTCCCCGCGCAGGGTGACGCCGCTGGCCATCACGGCGATGGCCTGGAACGGCTTCATCGAAGACCTGGGGAAGATGGGGGTCGTCACGTCGCCGAGGGCGCGGAGGACCGCGCCCTCGCTGGTGAGCACGACCGCGGAGCCCGCGTGCCTCGATTCGATGAAACCGCTGCGCTCGACGACGGCGAGTTCGACCGCGTCGGCGACCGTGAACGTGTGCGGACCGTGCAGGGTCGCGGCTGTGCTGGGAGAGGTCACCGGGCTACGACGGGACTAGAGCGCGGCGATCGCGTCGTCGATGACCGAGAGGGCATCGGCGAGCAGGGCGTCGGTCACGGCGAGGCTCGGCAGGAAACGGAGCACGTTGCCGTAGGTGCCGGCGGTGAGCAGCAGCACGCCGTGCTGGGCGGCGTAGGCGGCGATCGAGGAGACGGCGGCGGCATTGGGCTCCTTGCCGGAGTCCCCGGTGCCGGGCTGCACGAGCTCGATTGCGATCATGGCGCCGCGGCCGCGGATGTCGCCGATGATGTCGTACTTCTCCTTGAGCGCTCCGAGGCCGGCGAGCAGCGTCTTCTCGATCCGGGCGCCCTCGGCCAGCAGGTCGTTGTTCTCGATCGACTCGAAGACGGCGATCGCCGCGGCGCAGGAGACGGGGTTGCCGCCGAACGTCCCGCCGAGGCCGCCGGGCTGGGACGCATCCATGATCTCGGCGCGACCGGTGACGGCGGCAAGCGGCATGCCGCCGGCGATGCCCTTGGCGGTGAGCACGAGGTCGGGGGTCCAGCCGAAGTGCTCGCTGGCGTAGTACTTGCCGGTGCGGGCCATGCCGCTCTGGATTTCGTCGGCGATCATGACGACGCCGTTCGCCGTGCACCAGTCCTGCAGCGCGGTGAAGTAGCCATCGGCCGGGACCATGAAGCCGCCCTCGCCCTGGATCGGCTCGACCACGAGGCAGGCCAGGTCGGTCGGGCCGACGACCTTCTCGAGGTAGGCGATCGTGCGCGCCGCGGCGTCCGCGCCGCTGAGGCCGTCGTGGTACGGGTAGGAACTGGGGGCGTGGTACACGTCGCTGGCGAGTGGACCGTAGCCGGTCGCGTAGGGCATCGCCTTGTAGTTCATCGCCATGGTGAGCACGGTGCGGCCGTGGTAGGCGTGGTCGAGCACTGCGACGGCGCGGCGGCCGGTGTACTTGCGGGCGATCTTCACGCCGTTCTCCACAGCCTCGGCGCCCGAGTTGATCAGCACCGACTTCTTCGGGAAATCGCCGGGGGTGTGCGCGGCGAGCAGCTCGCAGACGCGCACGTACTCCTCATAGGGCGTGATCGTGAAGAGGGTGTGGATGAAGTCCTGCGTCTGGGCGACGGCGGCCGCGACGACGCTCGTCTCGGTGTGGCCGATCGTGGTCACGCCGATGCCCGCGCCGAGGTCGATGAACTGGTTGCCGTCGACGTCGACGATGATGGCCCCGTTCGCCGTGGCGATGTAGACGGGAAGCGCGCTACTCACGCCGCCCGACACGGTGGCCAGGCGTCGCTGCTGCAGCTCGGCGGAGCGCGGCCCCGGAATCGCGGTCACGATCCTGCGTTCCTGGGTCACCGTGTAGACCGGCGCGGCAGTGGTGGACGGGGTAGTCGAGGGCGTCAGCGTGTCAGTCATGATGCAACCAGTTTACCGACCCGCCCGGCGCCCGCGGCGGCGATTTGCTGCGAGAATCGTTTCCTGCAGCCCCGACCCCGAAGGAGACGCCATGAATCGTGAACACCGCTACGCCGTGAAGGTCTCCTGGACCGGGAACCGGGGCACCGGCACGAGCGACTACCGCGAGTATGGCCGGGAGCACTCGATCGCCGCGGCGGGCAAGGCGCCGATCGAGGCGTCGGCCGACCGCAGTTTCCACGGCAACGCCGACCGGTGGAACCCGGAGGAGTTGTTGCTGGCCGCCCTCAGCGAGTGCCACCTGCTCTCCTACCTGCACGTCGCCGTGCGGCACGGCGTCGTCGTCGTCGGATACACCGACGACGCGACCGGAACCATGGTGCAGACGAAGGATGGCGGTGGTCACTTCACCGAGGCCACCCTCCGTCCCCGGGTCACGGTGGCCGACCCCGGCCAGATCGACCTGGCCCAGTCCCTCCATGCGGAGGCGGCCGCGCTCTGCTTCATCGCGGCATCCGTCAACTTCCCGGTCGGCCACGAACCGGAGACCGTCGCCGCCCCTCAGTGATCGGGCCGCCCCGGTGATCGAGCCGCCCCGGTGATCGAGCCGCCCCGGTGATCGAGCTTGTCGAGATCAGCGTCCGCGGTCTCGACAGGCTCGACCACCGTGCCGGCTCATCCACCGCTCGGGCTAGGAGCCCGAAAGCGCCGTGAGGGTCTCCTCGATGACGCTCATCGCATCGTCGATGAGCGCCTCGGAGATGACGACCGACGGCATGATGCGCAGCACGGAGTCCCAGCTGCCGGCATCCAGCACAATCACGCCGTTCGTGGTCGCGTGCCTGATGATGGCGGTGAGTGCCTCGGGGTACGGCGTGGTCGTGCCGGGGTGCACGAGCTCGACGCCGAACATGGCGCCCTTTCCTCGCACGTCGCCGACGACCGAGAACCTCTCGGTCCAGTCGCCGATGCGGGCCCAGAGGGCCTTCTCGACGCGCCGGGCCTCGCCGAGCAGGTCGCCCTGCTCGATCAGGTCGAACACGGCCAGAGCGGCGGCGGTGGAGACGGGGTTGCCGCCGAAGGTGCCGCCGATGCCGCCGGGCTGCACGGAGTCCATGATGTCGGCGCGGCCGGTGACCGCGGCGAGCGGGAAACCGCCCGCGATTCCCTTGGCTGTGGTGACCAGGTCGGGGACGACGTCGTGGTGCTCGATCGAGTACCAGGTGCCGGTGCGTGCGATTCCGGCCTGGATCTCGTCGGCGACGAGCACGATCCCGTTGTCGGTGCAGAACTCGCGGATGCGCGTGAAGTAGCCGGGGGCGGGAATGACGATTCCACCGTCGCCCTGGATCGGCTCCACGAAGAACGCCGCGATCTCGGTGGCCCCGATGTGGGTGGTGATGTAGTCGATGGTCTTCTCGGCGGCTTCCTCACCGGTCAGGCCGTCGCGGTACGGGTAGCTCGTCGGCACGCTGTAGATCTCACCGGGGAACGGGCCCATCCCGGCGCGCTCCGGCCACGGGCGGTAGGTCATCGCCATGGTCAGGTTGGTGCGGCCGTGGAAGGCGTGGTCGAGGGCGACGATCGCGCGGCGGCCGGTGAACTTGCGGGCGATCTTGACCGCGTTCTCGACGGCCTCCGCGCCGGTGTTCACCAGCACGGAGCGCTTCTCGAAGTCGCCCGGGGTGATCTCGGCGAGTTTCTCGGCGACGGCGACGTAGTTCTCGTACGGGGTGACGGTGAACAGGGTGTGGGTGAGCTTCGCGGCCTGCGCGGCGGCCGCGGCGGCCACCTCGGCGTTGGCGTGCCCGATGGTCGTGACGCCGATGCCGCAACCCAGGTCGATGATCTGGTTGCCGTCGACGTCGACGAGGATCGCGCCGGCCCCGTGGTCCATGTAGATATTGGCGAGGGTGCCCGCGCCGCGGGACACCGAGCGCAGGCGACGTTCCTGCAGCTCGATCGACCTGGGGCCCGGGAGGGCGGTGACGAGTTTGCGTTCTTGGGGGACCGAATACTGGGCAGACATGCCTCCAGCTTAGGTTGCGCCGATTTCCGCCGTGTTTCGGATGCCCGGCCCGGGCTACACCCGTTCGCGCGGGAACACGCGATCGGCCAGTTTCTGCAGGGTTCCTGAAGGCGGCGATTCGTTGTACTTCCCGGCCAGTTCCTGCCCGGACAACGCGTGGATGGCGGCCATGATCTCGTCGGTGGCGCCACGCCTGGCCTTGCCGGATTCCGCGGAGCCGTGACGGCTCAGGTCGATCGGTTTGCCGAAGGTGACGGTGACCTTGCGGATGCGCGGGAGCTTCGCCCCGACGGGCTGGATCTCCTGGGTGCCGACCAGCCCGACCGGCACGACGACCGCCCCGGTGGTCAGCGCGAGCCAGGCGACGCCGGTGCGGCCCTTGTAGAGCCGGCCGTCGAGGGAGCGGGTGCCCTCCGGATAGATGGCGAAGGCGCTGTCGGACTCAAGGATGTTGCGCCCCGCGTCGAGCGCGTCCTGCGCGGCTTGCCCGGCGCCGCGTTCGACCCCGACCGCGCCGATCGAGGTGAAGAAGGTGCGGGAGGCGAAGCCCTTGAACCCGGTGCCGGTGAAATAGGTGGACTTGGCCAGGAACTGCACCCGGCGCGGCGCGGACAGCGGGATCACGATGCTGTCGATGAAGGAGAGGTGGTTGCTGGCGAGGATGACCCGACCCTCGCGCGGGATGTTCTCGCGACCGGTGATGGTCGGTCGGAAGACCAAGCGGGCGATCGGCGCCATGATGCCGTAGCCGAGAAAGTAGACAAGGCCGGGCCGTTTCGTGGGCTCCAGCTCCAGATCCAGCTCCAGCTCCTCCTCCGACGGGTCGGCGAGGGGTTCGTTCTGGGGTTCGACTTTGGCACCGGTCACCCGTTGACACTACCGCCAGAGGCGCCCCACGCCGAAAGGCCACACCCGGCCGGCCCTGGGATTCGGCCGGGTGGGCACGAGGCCGGGCCATTCCCGGTCCCTGCGCCTAGCATGGGAGGGTGCGAAGACGAGTTGTAATTCTCGGGTCCACCGGCTCGATCGGAACCCAGGCCCTGGACGTCATCAAGGCGAACCCGACCAGGTTCGAGGTGGTCGGGCTGTCCGCGGGCAGCAATCGGGCGCTGCTCGAGAGCCAGGCTGCCGAGTTCGAAGTCGACGCGACGGCGCTGGGCGCCGACGAGGCAGAGCAGTTGGTGCGGGATGTCGACGCCGACGTCGTGCTCAACGGAATCACCGGTTCGGTGGGGCTGGGGCCCACCCTCGCGGCACTGTCCGCCGGTCGCACTCTCGCCCTGGCCAACAAGGAGTCACTGATCGTCGGCGGAGACCTGGTGAAGTCGCTGGCGGCGCCAGGCCAGATCGTGCCGGTCGATTCGGAGCACTCCGCCATTGCGCAGGCGCTCCGCTCCGGCACGGCCGGCGAGGTGCGGCGCCTGGTGCTGACGGCATCCGGTGGGCCGTTCCGCGGCCGTCGCCGCGGCCAGCTGGCTGACGTCACGCCCGCGCAGGCGCTCGCCCACCCGACCTGGAACATGGGGCCGGTGGTCACCACGAACTCGGCCACACTCGTGAACAAGGGCCTCGAGGTGATCGAAGCGCACCTTCTCTTCGACGTGGACTACGAACGGATCGACGTGGTCGTGCACCCGCAGTCGGTGGTGCACTCGATGGTCGAGTTCATCGACGGGTCGACGATCGCCCAGGCATCCCCTCCCGACATGCGCCTGCCGATATCGCTCGGCCTGGACTGGCCGAACCGGGTGGCGGCGGTCGGAGCCCCGATCGACTGGACCACCCCGCAGAGCTGGACCTTCGAACCCCTCGATGACTCGGCGTTCCCCGCCGTCAACCTGGCCAAGCAGGTCGGCCGGGCCGGCGGCACCTACCCGGCCGTGTTCAACGCGGCGAACGAGCAGGCCGTCGCGGCGTTCCACGCCGGCGCAATCGGATTCCTGGACATCGTCGACACCATCCAGCGTGTCGTCGACGCCCACGAGCAGGACGGCCCGCTCACCCGCGAGTCGCTCGCCGCCGCCGAGGACTGGGCTCGGGCCGCGGCGGACAAGCTGCTCGCCCGCTGAAGCTGCTCTCCCGCTGACGCAAGCCAGGCCGCGCCCGTGCCGAATTCAGGTGCACAGCCCGGAACGGTGCGGCGGACGCCCGGCGGCGCCTTGTATTCGCGCGGTTCTCCTGAATTCGGAACGCGCTAGACCGCGGTCTGGATGGGAGGGAGGTGCTCAGCGGTGGTAGCTCTCCGCGGCGGCGGCGAGGGCATCCGCCCACGGCGTCGCGGCGACCCCGAGTTCGCGCTGGGTCTCGGCAGAGTCGATCAGGTACGGCACCGCGAACTGGTGGCTCGACGCCCAGATCTCGTGCATCATCGGGTTCACCGCGCCGAGCGACCGAAGCAGCCACTGCGGATACGCGGCCACCTTCCCGTGCGTCCCGACGCGTCGGTTGACCTGGTCCGCGATCTCGATCCGGCTCGCGGCGGCGCTCGGAACGTGCCAGAGCCGGCCCCAGTCGCCGCCGTGGTCCGCGGCGGCGATCAGGGTGCTGACGATGTCGGGCAGGTAGCTCCAGCTGTGCGGGAGGCCGGGCCTGCCGACGACCCGGGCGGTCTTCGAGGCCAGGATCGCGGCGAAGAAGGTCTCGCCCAGGTGTGCGGTGCCCGTGGCGCCGGGACCGAAGTAGTCGCTCGCTCGCACCTCGACGCCGCGCAGTTCGCCGCGTTCGTGGGCCTCGCGCACCTTCCGCCAGCCCTCCTTGCGCACGAGGCCCTTGGCCTCGGTGGTCGTCTCCGGTGAGTGCTCGGTCATCGGGCCGGTCGGCGAACCATAGGGGTACAGGTTGCCCATCACGACCAGTGCGGCACCGGTGGCGGATGCCGCGTGTATCGCCGCGTCGACCATCGGCGGCCACTGGGTGGCCCAGTCCGTGTATGGCGGATTCGTGCAGAGGAAGATCGTCGCTGCACCGGCGGCGGCGCGGGTGAACGCCTCCCGGTCGCCGGCGTTGAGCACGAGCGCCGTGGCCGCCGCGGCCGCGGATCCAGACCGGGTGCCGATGGTGACCTGGTCGCCGCGCGCTGCGAGGCGCTCGGCCAACGGGCGTCCGATCAGGCCGGCGCCGACGACGAGTTGGGCGGGCATGGCATCCTCCGGGCGATCAGTCGTCGCATTCGTCGTCGCTCTTCTTGCACTTACCGTTGTCCTTGTTGTCGCCCTTGTCAACAGACGGCGACTGGTCCTCGGTGGGCGTCGGCGTGGGGATGCTGGCCTCGATCGCGTCGGCGAGGTCACCGGTCACGAGGTTGATCGCGGACTGGATCTCCGCGGCGCGCGCCGCCGAGACCTGCCCGGCCGCGGCGGCCGTCAGCAGGTCGGCCTGCACTGCGGTGAGCGCGGATTGCGCGCCGGTGAAGTCGCCGGCCGCTGCGGCGGTAGTGACGCCCAGCACGCCGGACTGCAGCTTCTCGACGGTCGGGGTCGCCAGGTCCGGGGACGGCCCGGAGCAGGCGGTCAGCGTGGCGGCCACGAGGAGGGCGGCGGCCACCCGGGTGGCGAGGCGAGAGCGGATGTTCATGGCCTGAGGCTTTCCTGGAGCTGCTGGAGGTGGGTGCCGAGGGTGCCGTCGACGGCCGGGTAGCTCGGGGGCGTGGCCGCCGGCGCGTCAGGCCGCGGTGCGAAGAGGATGGCGGCCAGGGCAACGAGCACCACGGCGACGGCGACGACCACCATCGTGCGGCGGGTGGGCCTCCTGCCCGCGGTCGCGGACGTGGGCGGGAGGGGCGTGCCGCCGGTTCGGACGCCGACGGGGAGGAACTCGGTCTGCGCGTCCGCGCGTCCGGCGGCCCAATCGTCCGCGGCGCTCTGCCGCGGGGCCGGCGCCGACTCGAGCACGGCGGTCCGGTCGAGCAGCGCGGTCTTGTCGGGCGGGGCAGACCCCTCCAGCAGGGCGGTATTCTCCAGCACGGCGGTTTTGTCGAGCTGCGCGGTGCTCTCGAGAAGGGCGGTCTTCTCGAGCAGCGCGGTCTGCGCCGTGGGCTCGAGGAGCTCGGTCCCGTCGACGTCGTCGAGGACGGAGTGAGCCGCGGCCGCGGCCGGCCCAGGCTCGGCGACGAGGCTCCGGAGCCGCACGGCAGCCTGCTCAGCGGTGAACCGCTCCGCGACGACCCGGCTGGTCATGCCGCCGAGCACCTCGGCCCAGCCGCTGTCGAGGAAGTCGGGGATGACCGGGTCACGTTGCAGCCTGGCCATCGCGGATTCGACTGCCGAACCCGGGAAGGCGCGCTCGCCGGTCAGGCATTCGAGCAGCACGAGGCCGAGCGAGTAGACGTCGCTGGGCGGCCCGATCGGTTCGCCCATGGCCTGCTCCGGGCTGAGGTAGCCGGCGGTGCCGAGCAGGGCGCCCGTCTTTGTGAGGTGGGTGGCGTCGAACAGCCTGGCGATGCCGAAGTCGGCGAGCTTGGCGTGCATGCCCCTGCCGGGGAAGCCGGACGGCGCGAGCAGCACGTTCGCGGGCTTGATATCGCGGTGGATGATGCCCTGCGAATGCACATAATGCAGGGCCTCGCCGAGATCAGCGCCGATCTCGGCGACCTCGGCGGGCAGCACCGGCCCGTCGCTGATGCGGCTGCGCAGATCGCGCCCGTTGACGAACTCCATCACGATGAACGCGCGGGGGACACCCTCGATCACGGCGGTGCCCGCATCGAACAGGGTGACCAGGGCGAAATGGTTCAGGCTCGCCAGCACCGCGACCTCGCCGGTCTGACGCTCGGGGCCGGCGTCGTCGGCGGTGTCCATGCGGAAGAGTTTGACCGCCACGGTGCGCCCGAGCACGACATCCGTCGCCTCATAGACGACCGCCATGCCGCCCGCGCCGATCAGTCGGTCGATGCGGAACCGGTCGGCGAGGCGAAGGCCGATCGGGCCGGGGATGCGAGGCTCAGACAGAGGGGTCCTCCTTGTAGGTCCAACAACCAAGCAAACCATACCTCGGGCCGGAAACGGCCAGCGCCCTCGCAGCTTGGAGTGGGTAATCTACGACTGTGGAAACCGTGCTGCTGTATCTCCTGGGCGTCGTCATCGTCGTCATCGGGCTCGCCCTGTCCATCGGCCTGCACGAAATCGGTCACCTCCTGCCCGCCAAGGCCTTCGGGGTGAAGGTCACCCAGTACATGATCGGCTTCGGCCCGACCCTGTGGTCCCGCCGCAAGGGCGAGACCGAATACGGCGTCAAGGCCATCCCGCTGGGCGGCTACATCTCGATGATCGGGATGTTCCCGCCGGCGAAGAAGGGCGGCAAGGTCCAGTCGTCCAGCACCGGTTTCTTCAACCAGCTCGTGCAGGAGGGTGCGCCGGAGAAGAAGCCGAACGCCCTGGCCACCATGGTCGACGACGCCAGGCGGTCCAGTGCCGACACCATCGGGGAGGGAGAGGACCATCGCGCGTTCTACCGGCTCCCGGTCTGGAAACGGATCATCATCATGCTCGGCGGGCCGACCATGAACCTGCTCATCGCGCTCGTGCTGTTCGCCGTGCTCTTGATGGGTTTCGGTACCGCGCAGGCGAGCACCACGGTCGGCAGCGTGTCCGCGTGCGTGCTCCCGGCCACCAGCGCCAGGCAGGCCTGCGAATCGTCCGACGAGAAGGCGCCAGGCGCCGCGGCCGGGCTGAGGCCCGGCGACCGGCTCGTCAGCGTCAACGGCACGGCCATCGACAGCTGGGCCCAGTCGACCGAGCTGATCCGCAGCTCGCCCGGCATCCCGCTCACCGTCGTCGTCGATCGCGATGGCGCGAAGCAGACCCTCACGATCACGCCCAAGCTCACCGAGCGGTACGTGCTGGATGCCGCAGGCAAGGTCGAGAAGGACCAGTCCGGCACATCACTCACCCAGGAGGTCGGCTTCGTCGGCATCGGCCCGGCGGGCGAACTCGTGCAGCAGCCGGCCACGGCCGTGCTGCCCGCCGTAGGCGACAACATCGGCGCCGTCGTGCACATGATCGCCAACCTTCCGCAACGGATGGTCGACATCGCGAACGCCGCCTTCGGTCCGGGGGAACGAGACCCGAACGGACCGATCAGCGTGGTCGGCGTCGGCCGCGTCGCCGGCGAGATCGCGAGCATCGACAGCATCCCGGTGAACAGCAAGATCGCCAGCATGCTGGGACTGCTCGCCTCGCTCAACGTCGCCCTGTTCGTCTTCAACCTGATCCCGCTGATGCCGCTCGACGGCGGTCACGTCGCCGGTGCGCTCTGGGAGGGCCTGCGGCGCTGGGTCGCCCGGCTGTTCAAACGTCCCGACCCGGGGCCAGTCGACACCGCCAGATTGATGCCGCTCACCTTCGCCGTCGTCGTCCTCCTCGGCGGCATGAGCCTGCTGCTCATCTACGCCGACATCGTCAAGCCGATCAGCCTGTTCGGCTGACCCGGCTACTCCCGGCGGGAGTGGCCGCATCACGCCCCGCGGGCGGATGCCGCGCCCCGCCCCGGCGAGGGCTACGGCACTCGGGCGCCTGCGTGTCAGCGCGAGAGCAGCAGCGCCTCACCCTGGCCGCCGCCGCCGCAGAGCGCCACGGCCGCCTTTCCGCTGCCGCGGCGGGCGAGTTCCAGGGCCGCGTGCAGCGCCAGTCTCGAACCCGAGGCGCCGATCGGATGGCCGATCGCGATGGCGCCGCCGTGGATGTTGACCAGCTCGGGAGAGAGCCCGAGTTCCCTGGTCGACTCGAGCGCGACTGCCGCGAATGCCTCGTTGATCTCGACCAGGTCGAGGTCGGCCGCCGCCCAGCCCTCCCGGTCGAGCGCGTGCCTGATCGCGTTCGCCGGCTGGGAGTGCAACGAATTGTCCGGCCCGGCGACATGCCCGGAAGCCAGCACCGTGGCGAGCCAGTCCAGCCCCCGCTCCTCGGCCCACGCCCGACCGCACAGCACGAGCGCGCTGGCGCCGTCGCTGAGCGGCGAGGAGTTTCCGGCGGTGATGGTTCCGTCACTCGAGAACGCCGGGCGCAACCGGCCGAGCGTCTCGGTGGTGCTGTCTCCGCGCACGCCTTCGTCGGCCGTGACGAGGAGAGGGTCCCCGCGGCGCTGCGGCACGCTCAAGGGCGTGATCTCGTCGGCGAAGATGCCGCTGCGGGCCGCTTCGGCGGCGCGCTGGTGCGAGGCCGCCGCGATCGCGTCCTGCTCGGCGCGGTCGATGCCGAGCCGGCCGTTGACATGCTCGGTGGAGAGCCCCATCGAGAGCCCGTCGAAGGCATCCGTCAGCCCGTCGTGCGCCGCGTGGTCGAGCGCCGTGACGCTGCCGTACGGCCAGCCCTGGCGGGACCCGGGGAGCAGGTGCGGGGCCTGGGACATCGATTCCTGACCGCCGGCGATGACAACGTCGACCTCGCCCAGACGGATGAGCCTGGCCGCGTCGACCACGGCGGCCAGGCCGGAGAGGCAGACCTTGTTGAGCGTCATCGCGGGCACGTTCCAGGGGATCCCGGCCGCGATCGCGCTCTGCCGGGCCGGGTTCTGGCCGCAGCCGGCCTGCAGCACCTGGCCCATCAGTACGGCGTCGACCTGGCCGGGGGAAATCCCGGCGCGGTCAAGTGCCCCCGTGATGGCGGCGCTGCCCAGCTCCACCGCGCTCAGACCGGCCAGCTGGCCGTTCACCCTGCCCTGCGGGGTTCGGGACCCGGCCAGGATGACCACTTCGATCGAGTTCATGATGACTCCTTCGTCTTCGTGTAACCGTCTTCACGCAACCGCCCTCGTGGGGCCGTCGCCGTACGTCCTCCACCGAGCGTAGCCGCGCCGCCCGGGAGTCATGCCACCACCGGGGTTCGTTCCCGCTGCCGAAAGGGACCATCTCCCAGTTGCCTCACTTAGGATATGGCCGTGGCTGCTATCAATTTGGGAATGCCCAAAGTACCCGAGGTTCTCGCTCCGCGACGCAAGAGTCGCCAGATCAAGGTCGGCAAGGTGCTCGTCGGCGGTGACGCTCAAGTCAGCGTTCAGTCGATGACGACGACGCCGACGACGAACATCAACGCGACGCTCCAGCAGATCGCCGAACTCACGGCATCCGGCTGCGACATCGTGCGCGTGGCCGTGCCGACCAGGGACGACGCGGAGGTCCTGTCGATCATCGCGAAGAAGAGCCAGATCCCCGTCATCGCGGACATCCACTTCCAGCCGAGCTACGTCTTCGCGGCGATCGACGCCGGCTGCGCCGCCGTGCGGGTCAACCCGGGCAACATCCGCAAGTTCGACGACCAAGTCGGCAAGATCGCCGCAGCGGCGAAGGCCGCCGGCGTCTCGATCCGGATCGGCGTCAACGCGGGTTCGCTCGAACCCAGCCTGATGCAGAAGTACGGCAAGGCCACCCCGGAGGCGCTTGTCGAGAGTGCCGTCTGGGAGGCGAGCCTGTTCGAGGAGCATGACTTCCACGACTTCAAGATCTCGGTCAAGCACAACGACCCGGTGATCATGGTCAAGGCCTACCGGCTGCTCGCCGAGCGCGGAGACTGGCCGCTGCACCTCGGCGTCACCGAGGCCGGCCCGTCGTTCCAGGGCACCATCAAGAGCGCGACGGCCTTCGGCATCCTGCTCGGCGAGGGCATCGGCGACACCATCCGGGTCTCGCTCAGCGCGCCCCCGGCCGAGGAAGTGAAGGTCGGCCTTCAGATCCTGCAGTCGCTCAACCTGCGCGAGCGCAAGCTCGAGATCGTCTCCTGCCCGAGCTGCGGCCGGGCCCAGGTGGATGTCTACAAGCTCGCCAACGATGTCACCGCCGGGCTCGAGGGCATGACCGTGCCGCTGCGCGTGGCCGTGATGGGCTGCGTCGTCAACGGACCGGGTGAGGCCCGCGAGGCCGACCTGGGCGTCGCATCCGGCAACGGCAAGGGGCAGATCTTCGTGCGCGGTGAGGTCATCAAGACCGTGCCGGAGGACGAGATCGTCGCGACCCTGATCGAAGAGGCCAACCGACTGGCCGCGGAGATGCCCGCCGGCGAGGTTTCCCTCGGCGCCCCGGTCGTCACCGTCTCCAGTTAGCCCGTCCCGCCGCCTGCAGCGGCGCGCGTCGCGAAGTGGCGCGCGCCGTAAAGTAGGGGGGTGCCTATTCGTATGTCCAACTACTTCCTCCGAACCCTCCGCGAAGATCCCTCGGATGCCGAGGTCACCAGCCACCGACTGCTCGTGCGGGCCGGCTACATCCGCCGTCAGGCTCCAGGCATCTTCGCCTGGCTGCCGCTCGGCCTGCGGGTGAAGAACAAGATCGAGACCATCGTGCGCGAGGAGATGGCCGCGGCCGGCGCCTTCGAGGTGCATTTCCCCGCCCTCCTGCCGCGTGAACCCTACGAGGTCACCGGACGCTGGGACGAATACGGCGACGGTCTGTTCCGGCTCCAGGACCGCAAGGGCAGCGACCTGCTCCTCGCCCCCACCCACGAAGAGGTCTTCACTCTTCTCGTGAAGGATCTGTACAACAGCTACAAGGACCTGCCCCTGTCGATCTACCAGATCCAGGACAAGTACCGCGACGAGGCACGCCCCAGGGCCGGACTCCTCCGCGGCCGCGAGTTCACCATGAAGGACGCCTACTCCTTCGACTACACGGATGCCGGCCTCGACCATAGCTACCAGGCCCAGCGCGACGCCTACGAACGCATCTTCACCAGGCTCGGCCTCGAGTACGTCATCGTCCAAGCGGATGCCGGGGCGATGGGCGGCTCCCGGAGCGAGGAGTTCCTGCACCCGACCCCGGTCGGCGAAGACACCTTCGTGCGCTCGGCCGGCGGCTACGCGGCCAACGTCGAGGCGTTCACCACGCTTGCCCCTCCCGCCATCGCCTGGGACGCGATCCCGGCCGCCGAGGTGCAGGACACCCCGGACACGCCCACGATCCAGACCCTCGTCGACCGGGCCAACAGCGCCCACCCGCGCCCGGACGGCCGGGCGTGGACCGCCGCCGACACGCTCAAGAACGTCGTTCTCGCCCTCACCCACCCCGATGGTTCCCGCAAGCTCGTCATCATCGGCCTGCCGGGCGACCGTGAGGTCGACCTCAAGCGGGTCGAGGTCGCGTTCGCCCCGGCCGAGGCCGAGGCTGCCAACGAAGCCGACCTGGCCCGGCACCCCGGACTTGTCAAGGGCTACATCGGCCCGTGGTCGACGGGCGGCGCCGTGCTCGGCGAGAAGTCGGCCACCGGCATCCGTTACCTGGTCGACCCGCGCGTGGTCGACGGCACCGAGTGGATCACCGGCGCCAACGAACAGGGCCGTCACGTGTTCGGGCTGGTCGCCGGCCGCGACTTCCAGGTCGATGGCATGGTCGAGGCCGCCGACGTGCGCGCCGGCGACCCGGCGCCCGACGGCTCCGGCCCGGTCGAACTCACTCGCGGGATGGAGATCGGCCATGTCTTCCAGCTCGGCCGCAAGTACGCGGAGGCGCTGGGGCTCAAGGTTCTCGACGAGAACGGCAAGCTCGTCACCGTCACGATGGGGTCGTACGGCATCGGCGTGACCCGCATCCTCGCGATCATCGCCGAGAACAACAACGACGCCAAGGGACTGATCTGGCCGCCGACGGTCGCGCCGTTCGACGTTCACGTGATCGCGACCGGCCGCGACGAGGTCGTCTTCGACACCTCGGAGACCGTGGTCGCCGCGCTCGAGGCCACGGGCCGCGAGGTGCTCTACGACGACCGCCGCAAGGTGTCGCCCGGCGTCAAGTTCGGCGACGCGGAGCTGATCGGCGTCCCGCGCATCGTCATCGTCGGCCGCGGGGCGGCGGATGGCATCGTCGAGCTCTGGGACCGCCGCACGGGCGAGCGCAGCCAGGTTGCCGTCGCGGACGTCACCGCCAGCTTCAGCTAGGCTCGCGGCGCACTTTCGGGAAGCGGGCGCACGGCGGAACGTGCGCCCGCTTCCATACCGTGCGCCGCGAGGCCGTGGAGTCGGGTACCGTAGAGGAGAGCCCGCTGCGCAGTTTCGCGGCGGCAAGATCTGAATAGAGGAGGCCGGCCATGGACATCGACCTCAGCGTGTTGCGGCAAATGGAGCGCGAGAAAGAGATTCCCTTCGAGGAGCTCGTGCAGATCATTGAACAAGCAATTCTGACGGCCTATCAGAAGCACACCCACCAGGGTGAATCTTCCAGGCAGGCCGTCGAGGAAGTGCCGGAAGCGCGCGTCGTACTCGACCGCAAGTCCGGCCACGTCGACATTTTTGTGCCCGAACACGATGAAGAGGGCAATGTCATCGGCGAAGCCGTCGACAACCCCACCGACTTCGGCCGGATTGCGGCCTACGCCGCCAAGCAGGTCATCAACCAGCGTCTGCGTGACCTGGCTGACGACGCAGTGCTCGGCGAGTTCAAGGGCCGCGAGGGCGAGATCGTCGCCGGGATCATCCAGCAGGGACCCAACCCGCGCATGATCCACGTCGACCTGGGCACGATCGAAGCGATCCTGCCGCCCGAGGAGCAGGTGCCGGGCGAGAGCTACGTGCACGGCTCCCGCATCCGCGTCTACGTGACGGCGGTCGGCAAGGGCCTGAAGGGTCCGCAGATCACCGTCTCGCGCACTCACCCGTCGCTGGTGCGTCGCCTGTTCGCCCTCGAGGTTCCGGAGATCGCGAGCGGAGTCGTCGAGATCGTGTCGCTCGCCCGCGAGGCCGGCCACCGCACGAAGATGGCCGTCCGCGCCACCGAGCCCGGCGTCAACGCCAAGGGCGCGTGCATCGGCGAACTCGGCCAGCGCGTGCGCGCCGTCACCGCCGAGCTGGGCAACGAGAAGATCGACATCGTCGACTACTCGCCCGACCTGGCCACCTTCGTCGCGAGCGCCCTGTCGCCCGCGAAGGTCACCAGCGCCTACGTCATCGACGAGTCCATCAAGGCCGTCCGCGCCCTCGTGCCCGACTACCAGCTCTCGCTGGCGATCGGCAAGGAAGGCCAGAATGCACGCCTCGCGGCCAAGCTCACGGGCGCGAAAATTGACATTCAGCCGGACAGCATCCTGGAGGACACCGAATAGGGGGTACGATGGAACCCGTTAGAACGTGCATTGGATGCCGTTCGCGCGCCCCTCGATCCTCACTTCTGAGGGTTGTAGCTCGGGAATCGGAACTCGTGGTGGATGAAACCGCCACTCTGCCCGGGCGAGGTGCGTGGTTGCATCCCACCGCCGCGTGCTTCCAGGACGCACAGCGGCGACATGCTTTCGGGCGTGCCCTTCGCGTGACCAGGTCTTTGGACGCGAAACAACTAGAGAACAGGCTGAACTGGCTAATGGATAACTAATGAGCGGCTCGAAATGAGACCCGTCCGTTACTAACGGTCTGCCCCTTTCCGGGTGCAGGCCCGGAACAGGAGAATTGTGGCTGCGAAACCACGCGTACACGAGATCGCAACAGAGCTCGGTGTCGACAGCAAGGTAGCCCTTGCGAAATTGAAAGAGATGGGCGAGTTCGTCAAAGGACCGTCCAGTAGCGTTGAACCCCCGGTCGCGCGCCGTTTGCGTGCTGCACTTCAGGCCGACGGTGTAACCGGTACCGCGGCATCCACCACTTCAGAGGCTCCCGCCGGCACCACGCCGGTTGCCGCCTCACCTGCGAAGCCGGGTGGCGCACGTCCGTCGCCGGCCAAGCTCGCCGTCAAGCCGGGCGCACGCCCGGTCGAGTCGGCCGCCGTTGAGGTTCCCGCCGCTGACGCACCGCCGATGCCGTCCGCTCCGCTGACGGTCGCCGAGCGCCAGGCCCAGGCCGCCGAGAAGGCCGCCGCCGCAGAGAAGGCCGCAGCGGCCGACAAGGCAGCCGCAGCAGCCGCCGAGGCCGCGCCCGTGAAGGATGCCCCGGCAGCCGGCACGGA
>NZ_SOHH01000062.1 GCF_004403515.1 Cryobacterium fucosi
CCCGACCACGCACACGGTCGAGATCAGCACGCCGGGGGTGCCCCGCGCCGCCCGGCCGGCGACGGGCGCGGTTGCGGCCGTTGCGGTCCTGGCCGCGGACTCCGCCGCCGTGCACTCCCGTCGTGAGCGCCTGCGCACCGAGAACGGCCCGGCGCCCGAGTCGGCGTCGATGCTCACCTCCGACCGTCTGCTCGCGGTCAACCGCAAGACCAAACCGCCGCCCCACGGCACCTGGAACAGCTTCGTCTACGCGGCGACGCTGCACCTGGTGAACCTCGGCGATTCGGCGAAAGTGCGCGCTCACAACGCGATGGACGAGCGCATCCGCCGGGAATTCGAGGGCGGCACCCGGTTCGTGCCGATCCTCACCCGCAAGGGCGGCGTCGGCAAGACCACCGTCACCGCGCTGCTCGGCATGGCCCTGGCCGACGCCCGCGAGGACCGGATCATCGCCGTTGACGCCAACCCCGACCGCGGGACCCTCTCCGAACGGGTCAGCAAACAGACCAGGTCGACGGTGCGCGACGTCGTGTCGAAGGCCGCGTCGATCGGAGGCTTCACCGACTTCTCAGCGCTGGTCTCCCGCGACGCCACCCGGCTGGACATCCTGGCCTCCGACACCGACCCGCTGCTCTCCCAGGCGTTCGACGAGAACGACTACAACGTCGTCGCCGACCTGGCCGCCCGGTACTACTCGATCATGCTCACCGACTGCGGCACCGGGATCGTGCACTCGGTCATGCGCGCCACCCTGCAGCGCGCGGACTCGATCGTCATCGTCTCCGGCGGAAGCGTCGACGAGGCCCGCCTCGCCTCCGAGACCCTGACCTGGCTCGAGGCCAACGGCTACGGCGGCCTGGTGCGCAATGCCATCGTCGCCCTGAACACGGCGACGCAGGGCACCAACCTGGTCAAGCTCGAGGAGATCGAGTCTCATTTCCGGTCGAGGGTGCGCGAGATCGTGCGGATCCCGTACGACCCCCAGCTGGCCGCAGGGAGCGTCATCTCCTACAACGACCTCAAGCCGATCACCCGGCTCGCGGCCAGGACCCTCGCGGCACTCGTGGTCGAGGGCCTGCCTGCCGACCGCCCGATCTGAACCGGGCGCACCGCCCTCATCAGCGCCACCGTCACGCGGCAATCACCGCACGAACCGACTTGGAGTCTTCCCCGTGCCCGAGCGCCAGATCCGACTATTCGGAGATCCCGTACTCAAGACCGTCTCCGACCCGATCGGCATCATCGATGCCCGGGTGCGGGGACTCGTCGACGATCTGGTCGACAGCGTCCTCCTGCCCGGGCGGGCCGGCGTCGCGGCATCGCAGATCGGCGTCAACCTGCGGGCCTTCAGCTACAACGTCGACGGCGTGGTCGGCTACATCCTCAACCCGGTCGTTGTCGAGGTGACCGGCGAGCCCGGGCTGGTCGAGGAGGGCTGCCTCTCGGTGCCCGGCCTGTGGTACCCCACCAGTCGCTACCCGTTCGCGCGGGTCGCCGGAATCGACCTCGAGGGCAACCCGGTCGAGCTTTCCGGGACCGGTATCATGGCGCAGGCGCTGCAGCACGAAACCGATCACCTCGACGGATTGCTCTACCTCGATCGGCTCGACAAGGAGAACCGCCGGGCCGCCATGAAGGAGATCCGCCAGTCCACCTGGTTCTGACAGGCTCGACCACCGGTGGTCGAGCCTGTCGAGACCAGAGCCTGTCGAGCTACCGGGGCGTCCCGTCTCAGCCGGGCAACGGGTTGCTTTCGGTGATCGGGGCACCCGCGTACATGCCCTCGATGACGTCGGCGAAGTCCTTGAGGATCAGGTCCCGCTTGATGCTCATCTTCGGCGTGAGATAGCCGTTGTCCTCGGTGAGTTCCGTGGTGAGCACGATGAACTTGCGGATCGACTCGGCCCGGGAGACGTGATCGTTGGCGTGGTCGACCGCACGCTGCACCTCGGCGACCACCGTCGGATTCACGGCCGCCTCGGCCAGCGACATGCCGGCATCCTCGCCGTTGTTGTTCAACCAGACCGCGAGCATGTCAGGGTCGAGCGTGATGAGGGCCGCGATGAACGGTTTGCGGTCACCGACGACGATGACCTGCCCGACCAGCGGATTGGACCGGATCGGGTCTTCGAGGGCGGCCGGGGCGACGTTCTTGCCGCCGGCCGTGACGATGATCTCCTTCTTGCGCCCGGTGATGGTGAGGAATCCCTCGCTGTCGAAGTCGCCGATGTCACCGGTGCGGAGCCAGCCGTCGTGGAACGTGGCGGCGGTCGCATCCGGGTTCTTCCAGTACTCCTTGAAGACGTTGACGCCTTTCACCTCGATCTCGCCGTCGTCCATGATGCGCACGGAGACGCCGGGCAGGGGCGGGCCGACGGTGCCGATCTTGAACTTGGTCGCGAGCCCGACGCTGGTCGGGGCCGTCGTCTCGGTGAGGCCGTAGCCCTCGAGGATCTTGATGCCCAGGCTGTGGTAGAAGTGGCCGAGGTGGGCGCCGAGCGGCGCGGAACCCGACACGGCGTACTTGACGTTGCCGCCCATCGCGGCGCGCAGCTTGCTGTAGACGAGGCGGTCGAAGATGGCGAACTTGACCTTCATCATCAGCGGAACCGGTTTGCCCTGGTCGACGGCGATCGAGTGGTCCACGGCGATCTGCGCCGCGGCTTCGAAGATCTTGCCGCGGCCGGCCGCCTCCGCCTTCTGCTCGGCGGAGTTGTAGACCTTCTCGAAGACGCGGGGGACCGCCAGAAGGAAGGTCGGTTTGAACGTGCCGAGCGCGGGCAGCAGTTGCCGGGTGTCCGGCTGGTGGCCGACGCGCACGCCGGCGTGCACGCACAGCACGGAGATGAAGCGGGCGAAGATGTGCGCGGTCGTGATGAAGAGCAGCGTCGAGGCTCCGTGCTCGTCCTCGAGCACTTCCTTGAGGGCGACCGACGCGTTGCGGGTCGTCTCCACGAAGTTGGAGTGGGTGAGCACGCAGCCCTTCGGGCGGCCCGTCGACCCGGAAGTGTAGATGAGTGTGGCCATGTCGTCGCCCACGGCGAGGTTGCGGCGGCGCTCGATCTCGGCATCCGTGACGCCCGCGCCGGAGGCGGCGAGCTTGTCGAGGTCGCCCAGGCCGATCTGCCACACGGTCTGGATGCTCGGCAGGTCGGGGTGCACCTCGTCGAACCGGGAGAAGTGGTCTGCCGTTTCGACGATCACAGCCGTGGCGCCGGAATCGCCGAGGATCCACTGGATCTGGGTGGGGGAGCTGGTCTCATAGACGGGGACAAGCACCGCGCCGGCGTACCAGGCCGCGAAGTCGATCAGCGTCCACTCGTACCTGGTCTTGCACATCAGGCCGATCTTGTCGCCGGGTTTGATCCCGCCGGCGACGAGGCCCTTGGCCAGGGCCACCACCCGACGGTGGAATTCGGCCGTTGTGACCGGCGCCCACTGCCCATTGGCGGGAAGTGAGAAGAGCACTGTGTCCGGCGTGGCCGCGACGCGAGCCGCCAGCAGGTCGGTGACATTGGCTTCGGGGTCGGCGGGAACGATTGCGGTCTGGTCGAACTGTTTCACGGTAACTCCTTTGGCACCGGACGGGTTTGCGCCCACTCTATCCGCGTCGGACGGCGGCCGTGGACGTTTCGTCCGGCAGGGTGCTGGTTCACTACACTCTAGAGGGGACGCCCCGGCATTTCTGTTCACTCTGCGGCGCAATTCCCCCGGCCATACCTAAGAAAGAAGTTCGCTGTGCACGCGATTGGGATTGATATCGGTGGCACGAAGATCGCCGCAGCCCTCGTCGACGAGTTCGGAACGATCATCCGTTCCGATCGCCGCCCGACCACAGCGAGCGACCCGCGCGGCATCGAAGACGCCGTCGTCGAGATGATCACGGGCCTCGCCGAAGGCGAAGAGGTCGTCGCCGCCGGAGTCGCCGCCGCCGGGTTCATTGACGCCGCCCAGTCGGTCGTCTACTACGGCCCGAACGTCAACTGGCGCCACGAACCTCTCCGGGCCACCCTCGAAGCGCGCCTCGACATCCCGATCCTGATCGAGAACGACGCCAACGCCGCCGGTTGGGCCGAATTCTGCTTCGGCGCCGGCCAGATGTACAGCGACATGGTCATGCTCACGGTCGGCACCGGCGTCGGTGGCGCCATCATCTCCGAGAACCGGCTCTTCCGCGGCGGCTTCGGCTGCGCCGCGGAACTGGGGCACCTGCGGATCGTCCCGAACGGCCGCTCCTGCGGCTGCGGGGCCCAGGGCTGCATCGAACAGTACGGTTCGGGCCGCGCCCTGCTCCGGATCGCCAACGAACTCGCGGATGCCGGCGGAATCGGCCAGGGTCTCGCCGCCGCCCGGAAGGGCAAGGGCAAGCTCACCGGCAAGGACGTCGGCCGGTTGATCCAGGATGGTGACAACGGCGCGCTGGCCGCACTGCGCCAGCTGGGCAGCTCGCTCGGCCAGGCCTGCGCCAGCCTTTCCGCCGTGCTCGACCCGCAGATCTTCGTCTTCGGCGGGGGAGTCGCCGACGCCGGCGACCTGCTGCTCGAGCCGATCCGCGCCGCCTACCTGGAGAACCTCCCGGCCAGGGGCTTCCACCCCGAAGCGGAGTTCGCCATCGCCCAGCTCGTGAATGATGCAGGCGTTGTCGGCGCGGCCGACCTCGCGCGGAAGCACGTTTTCACGAAGTAGGCTCAGGGAGTCCAACGGAGGGAGCCCAATGTTTTATTGGATCATGAAAAACATTGTCATCGGCCCGCTGGTGCTCGGAATCTTCCGGCCCTGGGTGGTCGGGCTGGAGAACATCCCCAAAGAGGGCGGCGTGATCCTCGCCAGCAACCACCTGTCCTTCATCGATTCGGTTTTCCTGCCGCTGGTCGTGCCGCGGCGGGTCGTCTTCCTGGCCAAGAGCGAGTACTTCACCGGCAAGGGTCTCAAGGGCTGGGCCACACGCCAGTTCTTCAAGGCCACCGGGCAGCTGCCGATCGACCGCTCTGGCGGGAAGGCCTCCGAGGACTCTCTCAACACCGGCCTGCGCGTCCTCGCCGGCGGCGGCGTCCTCGGAATCTACCCGGAGGGCACCCGCAGCCCCGACGCGAAGATGTACCGCGGCCGCACCGGTGTGGCCCGGATGGTGCTCGAGGCCGGGGTGCCGGTGATCCCCGTCGCGATGATCGACACCGAGAAGGCCATGCCGACCGGCACCCGCATCCCGAAGGTGCGCCGGATCGGCGTCGTCATCGGCACGCCACTCGACTTCAGCCGGTTCGAGGGCATGGAGGGTGACCGGTTCGTGCTGCGCTCGATCACCGATGAGCTGATGTACGAACTGCAGCGGCTGAGCACGCAGGACTACGTGGACGTCTACGCCACCAGCGTGAAAGAAAAGCGGGCAAGCCTTTCGCGATAAGATCGCGTCATTGGTTTTGCCCAGATTCCGAGGCCGCAACCGGCCATGAACCCACCCCCGGCATGCGGGATTCCCGCGTGCCGCCTAAGAGAAAACAGGACTAGCCCAGTGGTAGACCCTACCGAACCAGTCGTCGTCGCAGATCGATCTGTGATCGCTGGCCTGGACTATTGGCGCACACTGTCGATCAAGCAGCAGCCGACCTGGCCCGACGCCGAGGCCGTCGCTTCGGCATCCGCCGAGCTGTCCACGCAGCCGCCGCTCGTCTTCGCCGGCGAGGTCGACATCCTGCGCGACCGGCTGGCCCAGGCCGCCAGCGGCGAGGCCTTCCTGCTGCAGGGCGGCGACTGCGCCGAGACCTTCAGCGGCGCCACCGCTGAGCAGATCCGCAACCGGGTCAAGACCGTGCTGCAGATGGCTGTGGTGCTCACCTACGGCGCGTCGATGCCCGTGATCAAGATGGGGCGGATGGCCGGCCAGTTCGCCAAGCCGCGCTCCAGCGACTTCGAAACCCGTGGCGGCGTCACTTTGCCGGCCTACCGCGGTGACATCGTCAACGGCTACGACTTCACGCCCGAATCGCGCGAGGCCGATCCGGCCCGCCTGGTGAAGGGCTACCACACCGCCGCATCCACCCTCAATCTCATCCGCGCGTTCACGCAGGGTGGTTTCGCCGACCTCCGCCAGGTGCACAGCTGGAACCAGGGCTTCGCGGCGAACCCCGCGAACCAGCGTTACGAGAAGGTGGCCAAGGAGATCGACCGGGCCATCAAGTTCATGATCGCGTGCGGCGCGGACTTCGAGGCGATGCGTCGCACCGAGTTTTACACCAGCCACGAGGGTCTCCTGATGGACTACGAACGACCGATGACGCGGATCGACTCGCGCACGGGCACCCCGTACAACACGTCGGCGCACTTCATCTGGATCGGCGAGCGAACCCGTGAACTCGACGGCGCACACGTGGACTTCCTGTCGCGAGTGAGGAACCCGATCGGGGTCAAGCTCGGCCCGACCACGTCGACCGACGACATGCTGCGCCTGGTCGATAAGCTCGACCCGAACCGCGAACCCGGACGCCTGACCTTCATCACCCGGATGGGCGCCGGGAAGGTGCGCGACGCCCTTCCGCCCCTGCTCGAGGCGATCAAGGCGAGTGACGCCAAGCCGCTCTGGGTCACCGACCCGATGCACGGCAACGGCGTCACCACCCCGACCGGCTACAAGACCCGCCGTTTCGACGACGTGGTCGACGAGGTGCGCGGCTTCTTCGAGGCCCACCGCAGCGTCGGCACCCACCCCGGCGGCGTGCACGTCGAGCTGACCGGAGACGACGTCACGGAGTGCCTCGGCGGCTCGGAGCACATCGACGAGGCCGCCCTCGCCACCCGTTACGAGTCTCTCTGCGACCCGCGCCTCAACCACATGCAGTCCCTCGAGCTCGCGTTCCTGGTCGCCGAGGAACTCGCCGTCCGTTAGCGCTGCGGTTCCCGGGCATCGCGCCCGTCGAATTCGACGGAGATTTTCCCGAAAATCGGTCTTTCGGCTCTGAAGACGATCGGCTCGAGAAGAATCTCCGTCGAATTCGACACTACCTGCGCGCATGTCCGCACGGCGGGCGTGAGATCCGTCCTGGCGGGCGACACCGGGCAACGGATGCCGTCGGCGGCTGGCGGGCATAAACGCCGGCCGGCCTGGGCGACGGAAGCCGTGCGGTCGCCCATGTCGAGGTCGACCTTTCCGGTCGAGGTCGACAGGTGTGCGGGTCGGGTTCGACCGAAAAGGTCGATCTCGGCGAGTGGGGTGCGCTCGGTGGAGCAACCGAGGTCGTATCACCGCCGGCGCCGAGCGGTCGAAACTAGGCCGGCGTTCCGACGAGGGTGATCGTGCTTCCCTTTGGCGCGGACGTTCCGGAGGCAGGGTCGGTCGACTGGACGACGATGGGGAACGGTGCATCCCAGAGGGCGTTGTACTTCAGCTTGAAGCCGAGGTCGGAGAGGGCCTTCTTCGCGTCCCCCCAGGCCATTCCCACGACGTTTGGGACTTGCACAGGCTCCGGCCCTCTGGAGATGGTGAGGGAGAAGGTATCGCCCTCGCGCACGGGGCCGTCCTTCGTTGCGCTGGCCGAGACTACGTCGCCCTCCGGCACAGCATCGCTGAAGACCTGTTCGCCCGAGGTGGCGAGCAACCCCTTCTCCTTCAGGATCGCCGTCGCTCCGTCGACGGAGTTGCCCGCCACGTCGGGGACGCCGCCGAGAGAGACGACCAGGTTCACGTTCATGCCCTCGAAATAGCCGCCACCCTGTGACACGTCGCCCGCATCGCTCGCCCGGCTGGCCGAGATCACGGTGCCGGCAGCGACGTCGGCGTCGAAGATGGCGTCGGTGGCGCCGACGGATGCCTTCAACTCCGTGATCGTGGAGGTCGCGGCATCCGTAGAGAGGCCTGCCAGCACAGGCAGGGTGATCGGCTGTGGTCCCTGGGAGACCCGGAGCGTGACCGTGCTGCCCTTGGCGACGCGCGCGGCCGCGCCGGGATCGGTGCTCGCGACGAGTCCGGCCGCGATCGTGCCGCTGTACTGGACGCCCAGCTCGGTCTTCAGGCCCAGTTCGGTCAGCTGCGCGGTTGCCTCCTCCGGAGAGTCCGAGACGAGCTGCGGAACGGCGATGAGCGAGCCGGGTCCCGAGCCGAAGTACCAGCCGGTGCCGCCGGCCAGTGCGGCGAGGAGCATGACCAGTGCGAACAGCCAGTAGCCCGTGCGTTTGCGCTTGCGGGCCTTGTCGGTGAGCTTCGCCGCGTTGTCAGGCTGTGTCGGCGGGGTCGCGGGCTTGGCCGCGGTGGCGAGGGGCCTGGCGCCGAGGATCTGGGTTTCCGCGTCGGCGACCGCGCTCGGCAGCCCGGCGGAGAGGATCATCGTGGGCTGGAGGGCGGTCTCGTCTGAGGAGGAGGAGCGAACGATCTTGTCGACGTCCTGGAGCTGGTCGAGCATGACCCTGGCGTCCCGCGGGCGCTTCTCAGGGTCCCGGGCGGTGGCCCAGCTGACGAGCTCGTCGAGCTCGGAGGGGATCGTCGGCACCCGGGTGCTCGGCATCGGCACGGTGTCGTTCGCGTGCTGGTAGGCGATCTGCATGGGTGCCTCGCCGACGTAGGGCTGCTCGCCGGTGAGCATCTCGTAGGTCATGATCCCGAGTGCATAGATGTCGCTGCGTGCGTCGGCTATCCCGCGGGTCACGAGCTCGGGGGAGAGGTAGGCGATCGTTCCGAGCAGGGCCTGCCCGGTGGCGGTGTTGTTGTTGACCGCGCGGGCGAGGCCGAAGTCCCCGATCTTGATCCGGCCGTCGTCGGCGAGCAGCACGTTCTCCGGCTTGAGGTCGCGGTGCACGATCCCCGCCTTGTGCGCCGCGGCGAGCCCGGACAGCACGGCCTCAAGGATGTCCATGGTCTGCTCGCTCGTAAGCCTGCCGTAGTCCTTGAGCAGGTCCCGCAGGGTGATGCCCGGCAGGTACTCCATCACCAGGTAGGCCATGTCGGCATCCTGGCCCTGGTCGTACACGTTGACGACGTTCGGGTGGGCCAGCCGGGCGGCCGACCGGGCCTCCTGCACGAAACGGGCCTTGAACGCGTTGTCGTCGGCGAGGTGGCCGTGCATGATCTTGATCGCGACCCGGCGCTCGAGGCGCAGGTCGGTCGCGAGGTAGACGGTGGCCATGCCGCCGCGGGCGATACGCGAGCGCACCTGATAGCGGCCGTCAATCAGACGGCCGATCATCGGATCGGCAGGGGTATCGCTCACCATCCGAGTCTAGGGATGGATGCGGCGTTCCCCGTGACAGGACACCCGGAAGTCGGGGGATTCGCGGGCAAGGTCCGTGCAGGTTGGAGGGCGGGTCAGCCCAGTTCCGGGAGCCATGCCCGAGCGGACGTCTCCCACTTGGCGTAGTGGTCGGGGAAGGCGGAGATCTGCACGGCCTGCGCCGCCTGGGTCACGCTCATCGCCTCCCAGCCGGGGAGGTCGAGCAGGCCGCGGGTGATGCCACGGTTCGGGTTGCCCACGCCGCCGAAGAAGGCCTGGCTGGCGCGCACCGGGTCCATGACCTGCTCGGCCGAACCCCAGCCGGCGCTCGGCCGCTGCTGGAACAGGCCCAGGGAATCCCGGTCGCCGTACTGCACATTGCGCAGCCCGGATTCCTGGGCGGCGGCGGCCAGCGCCACGACGAGGCCGGCATCGCCGACGCCGGCGGCCCGCCCCACGGCGACGATGACCCGCGCGTTCCGGCGCATCTCGTCCGTCAGTGCGGTGACGGCCCCTGCGGTGGCGGTGGCCTCGGCGCGCGTGGGTTCGGTGGCCGGCACGGCCGGTGCCGCGGCGACCGACGACACCGGGGCGATGGCGAGGGACGGCACGGCCAGGACCTGGCCCGGGTAGATGATGCTGGACCAGCCGAGCCCGTTGGCGTCCAGCACCGCCTGCACCGAGACCCCGGCCGCTGCCGCGACCGACCCGATGGTGTCGCCGGCGACGATCGTGTGCGAGCCGGCGGCAGGGGCAGGGGCAGGAGCAGGATCAGGAGCAGCTGCGGGCGCCGCTGCGGGCGCCGCGGCCCCGGGCAGCACAATGGCCTGGCCGGGGAAGATGATGCTGCCCCGGTCGAGGCCGTTCGCGCTCAGGATGTCGCCCACAGACAGCCCGTGGGCGGCGGCGATGCCGCTGATGGTGTCACCGGCCACGATCATGTACCGCGTGATCTCGGCCGCGACCGGGGTCGGCGCGGCAGCGACGGGCGCGGCCTGGCCGGAGAGGATGAGAGTCTGGCCGGGGAAGATCACGGCGGACCAGCCGAGGCCGTTCAAGGCGAGCACGGATGCCGTCGACAGCCCGAACCGGCCGGCCACCGCGCTGACGGTGTCGCCCTCGACCACCGTGTACTGGTTCGGCGCCGCCTCAACGGATGCGCGCGCAACCTGGCCGCGGGCAGCTGTGGCCGGGGCGGTGCCCGGAAGTGTGCTCCGGCTCTTCAGCGGCTTCTTCGCGATGGTCGCGGCATCCGCCGGCGAGGCCAGGTTCAGGGTGATGGCGATGGTGCTGATAATCACGAGGGGGATCGTGGCGAGGCGTCCGAACGACCGGCGTTCCCCTGACCGGCCGGTGCTGTGTCGCCCGCCATCCGTCGGCGGCCCCGTCTGTGTTCCGATTCTGCTGCCTTTAGCCGACATGGCACTCCCCGTCCAGATTGCATACAACGCCCAACGCTGACACAGATGATTAAGAGAGTCAACCAGCGTGTCCCCTGTTGTGGGCGTCAACACGCGGGAAACCTGACAGGGGGTTTGTCGGCGTTCGGGAATCGTGGAATGCTGGAGGCGTGACCGACTCGTCTTCAGATCAGCAGTGGCTGTCCATCCCCGACCTCGTCCAGCTCCTCGGCGTCAGCCAGAGCCGGGTTCGCCAGTTGATCGATGACAAGCAGCTGCTGGCCATCCGCCGCGGTGGCGGCCCGCTGCAGGTCCCGGCCCAGTTCATCAAAGACGGCGCCCCCCTTCCGGAGCTGCGCGGGACCCTGATCGTGCTCGGTGACGACGGTTTCACCGACGAGCAGGCCATGGACTGGCTGATCGAAGTGGACAGCAGCCTGGGCGTTCCGCCCATCGTCGCGCTCCTGGCCGGCCGCAAGGCCGAAGTACGTCGCGTCGCCCAGGCACTCGCCTAGGCAGCACGGGCACTCGCCGGGTCAGCACGCCAGGCTAGAAGACTCTCCGGGTCAGCACGCCAGGCTAGAAGACTCTCCGGGTCACGGTCTCCGCGAGGAGGCCGAGCTGCCCGGTCACCTCGGCCCCGATCGGCGAGCCGCCCAGTGCGGCAAGGGCCTCGGCGACGTGTGACTGGATCAGGGTCTCGACCCGGAGAACCGCCCCGCTGTCGAGGATCAGCCGCTGCAGGCGGGTGATCTGCCCCGGGGTGATCGCGGGGTCTCCGAGCAGCGTGTCCAGCAGGTTCCGGTCGTCCTCGGCCAGGGCCTGCCTCGCCAGCGCGACCAGCACGGTGCGCTTGCCCTCGCGCAGGTCGTCGCCACTGGGCTTGCCCGTCACCGACGCGTCGCCGAAGACCCCCAGGAGGTCGTCGCGCAATTGGTAGGCGATGCCGAGCGGCAGCCCGAAGGCGCGCAGGGCGTCGAGGTGCTCCGCGCCGGCGCCGGCGACGGCGGCGCCGATCACGAGCGGCGCCTGCACGCTGTACTTCGCCGATTTGAAGACGATCACCCGCATGGCCCTGTCCAGTAGCTCGGACTCCGGCTGCGTGAGCCAGGCCCGTTCCTCCAGGATGTCCAGGTACTGTCCCGCCGTGACCTCGGTTCGCATCCGGTTGAATTCCGCCCTCGCGGCCTGGGCCGAGGCCCGCGGCACGCCGGCCAGCCCCTCGTCGAGGAGCTCGTCGCTCCAGCCCAGCAGCAGGTCGCCGAGCAGGATCGCGGCAGCGCGTCCGAAGTCCTGGCGGCTGCCGGCCCACCCGCTCGACGCATGCATGGCTTCGAAGAGCCGGTGGGCGGATGCCTCGCCTCGCCGGGTGTCCGAATTGTCGATGATGTCATCGTGCACGAGCGCCGCCGCATGGAAGATCTCGAGCGCTGCGGCGACGGCGACCACCGGGAACAACCGCGCGAGGGGTTCGTCTGCCGGAGCCGGTTCGGCGGGTGAGCCGGCGCCCTCGACGCTCTTCCAACCCCAATAGCAGAAGAGGGCCCGGAAGCGCTTGCCACCGCTGAGAAATTGCCGTGAGAAGTCCACCAGCGGCGTAAGATCCGGGCTGATGGTAGTCACAATTGGTTGACGGGTTTCGATGAATTCGTCGATCCGAGAATGAACCAGTTCGACCAGTTGATTGCTTTCAGCCACCTCCCTAGCCTAGCCACCCCAGCGGGGCTAGAATTGGGAGCCAAGCCGCCGGTCCAAGTAGGAGGAATGAGATGCCGCTTTCGGAACAAGAGCAGCGACTCCTCGAAGAAATGGAGCGCGGTCTATACCACAACGACGCCGACTTCGTGTCGACCGTCGGCGGTTCGCCGCTCCGACCCAACTACCGCTCAATCGCGGTCGGCGTCCTCGCCGCAGTCGCCGGCATCGGGGGATTGATCGCCGGTGTTGCCGTTCAGCAGCTCTGGATCGGCATCCTCGGATTCGTCGTCATGTTCGCCGGCGTCCTCATCGCCACCACGCCAGGCAAGTCCGCTCGGCGGATGGCCGCGACGCCGCTTCGTCGCCCCAGCCAGGGGACCACGGACAAAGGCTTCATGGACCGTCTGAACGAACGCTGGGATCGTCGACAGGACGGCCAGTAGGAGCCACCGGCCAGAAGGCCGCCTGACGCCCCCGGCCGAGCCGCACGTCCGGCTGGCCCCATAACCGCACCTAGCGACTTTTCACCCGAAACCTGGGCCGATCATCCGATCGGCCCTTTTTTTGTGCCCGAAAGCGGGCGTCCCCGCGGCAGGCGTGGATATTCCCTCCACTTCTGGTTGCCAGTCATGGTGGGGCAATTGAGACGAAAAAGCCCGAAAGGGGGTGTATTTTTATTGTTTAGTGGAGCGAAGTGGAGTAAAGTGGAGTAACACCTGAACCTGGCCGGAAGGGGTGATGAATGTTCCTCGGGACCTATGCCCCCAAGCTCGACGAAAAAGGACGCGTCATCCTTCCCGCGAAGTTCCGCGACGAGTTGTCGCCGGGAATCGTCATGACCCGTGGCCAGGAGAACTGCCTCTACGTCTTCACGACCCGTGAGTTCGAGGCGTTCGCCGAGAAGATCGGCCAGGCCCCGCTCACCGACAAGTCGGCCCGCAGCTACGCGCGGATGACCCTGTCCGGTGCGAGTGCCGAGATGCCGGACAAGCAGAACCGGGTGACCATCCCGGCCAACCTGCGCAGCTATGCCGGCCTGGACCGTGACCTCACGGTCATCGGCGCCGGAACCCGGGTCGAGATCTGGGACAGTGCGGCGTGGGACGTCTACCTCGCCGAACAGGAAACCTCATTCGCAGACACTTCGGAGGAGGTGATTCCGGGACTCATCTAGCACCTGGCGCCTGACTCCCAGCCGTTCTCCCTGACACACTTCCCCGGTGCCAGGAAGGAATGGATGGGGATCAGGACCCAGGAACTACTCCCGGGACGATATGGCCATCAATGACATCCACACCCCCGTCATGCTCGACCGCTGCGTCGAGCTGCTCGCGCCGGCGCTGGAGCAGCCCGGAGCCGTGCTCGTCGACGCCACCCTCGGCATGGCAGGGCACGCGGAGGCCATCCTCCAGCGATTCCCGAACCTCATCCTCGTCGGCCTCGACCGTGACCTCGAAGCCCTCGCGATCGCCGAGGAGCGACTGAGGCCGTTCCGCGACCGTGTGCACCTGGTGCACACGGTCTACGACGGCATCCGTGAGGCGCTCGACGGCCTCGGCATCCGCGAGGTGAACGGCATCCTCTTCGACCTCGGCGTCTCATCGCTGCAACTCGACCGGGTGGAGCGCGGGTTCTCCTATTCGAAGGACGCGCCGCTTGACATGCGGATGGACAACACCAGCGAGCTCACCGCCGAGCGCATCGTCGCCAGCTACAGCGAAGCCGACCTGCGGAGGATCTTCCACGACTACGGCGAAGAGAAACTCGCCGCCCGCTACGCGAAGGCCATCGTCGAGGCTCGGGCGACGACGCCGTTCACCCGGTCGGCCCAGCTGGTCCAGGTGATCACCGCGGTCACCCCGGTCGCCGTGCAGCGCACCGGGCACCCGGCGAAGCGGGTCTTCCAAGCCCTCCGGATCGAGGTCAACCAGGAACTGGCCGTTCTCGAACGGGCCATCCCGGCCGCCCTCGAAGCGGTCGCCGTCGGCGGCCGGATCGTCGTGATGGCCTACCAGTCGCTCGAAGACCGCATCGTCAAGAAGCTGCTGGCAGGCGCATCGGGCTCAACGGCCCCCGCCGGGCTGCCGATCGAACTGCCCGAACACACACCACTGTTCAAATTGCTCATCAGAGGCGCGGAACTGGCCTCCGAAGAGGAAAAAGCGAGTAACCCGCGCGCGACGTCAGTCCGACTTCGCGCCGCCGAGCGACTGAGGAGAGCCGCATGAGTGACAACCTCGCACGCGTCCCGCGGCCGAACTGGGACAACACCCCCGACACGGCCCAGGCGCACGACACCCGCCACATCGAGATCGTCTCGACGCGCAGCCAGCGTCGGGCCAGGCCGCGGATCGTCTACGCACTCTCCGCGGTGGCGGGAATGGCGACCATCGTCATCATCCAGCTGCTGCTGAGTGTGGGCATCTCCCAGGGTGCCTACGAGGTATCCCGGCTGCAGGCCAGCCAGGTCGAGCTCGGACGCACGGCCGAAAGCGTGACCGAAGACCTCGTGCGGATCTCCTCCCCGCAGAACCTCGCCGCCAACGCCGAGGCGCTGGGCATGGTGAGCAACTCCAACCCCGTCTACCTCCGCCTGTCCGACGGCGCCGTGCTCGGAGCGCCGGCCTCGGCCACCGGAAGTCAGGGCGGCGCGGCGAGTCTCGTGCCGAATGCGCTGCTCGCCGGCGTACCTTTGGTCACGCAGCTGCCGCAGGGCGCAGGCCAGGGTGCCAGCGTCGGCGGTGCCGCGGCAGATTCCCCGGCGAAGGTCGCAGGCGTCGTGCCGACGCCAGCGCCGAACGGTATCCCGACCCCCGCAACCCGCTAGTCCGGCACCAGGCAACCCAGCACCAGCCACCACAGCACCCGCCAAACCCGTGGCCCAGGCCTCAGTAAGGATCAGACGGTGGCGACAAGCACCCGGTCAAGCAGGCGCCGCATCGCGGGGACGATCGTGCTCCTATTCGCGATCATCGCCCTGTTCGTGGTCAAGCTCGTCGACATCCAGATCGTGCGCGCCGAGACCCTGAACGCGGAGTCGCTCGGCAACCGTTCGGTCGAACAGCCCGTCTACGGTTCGCGCGGCGACATCCTCGACGCCAACGGCGTCGTGCTGGCCGGAACGGTCATGCGCTACAACATCACTCTGTCGCCGCGCAACGCCGTCGAATTCACCCGCACCACCGACGCCGGCGAGGTCACCGTGACGGTCGCCCAGGCGGCTGCCGAGGTCGGCGCGCTCACCGGCAAGACCGGCGACTCCATCCTCCAGGTCATCTCCGGCGCCCTCGCCAAGGACAAGAGCTCCGACTACGCGTACGTGGCCAAGGCCGTCGACGTGGACGTGTTCCGTGCGGTCGACAAGCTTGAGATCCCTTGGATCTACTTCGAAAAGAACCCGAGCCGGGTCTACCCGGACGGCGCCGTCGCCGGAAACCTGGTCGGGTTCGTCTCGTCCGGGGGAGAGGCGCAGGCCGGCCTCGAACTCGGCCAGGACTCCTGTCTGGCCAGCACGAACGGCGTCGAGACCTACGAGAAGGGCGCCGACGGCGTGCGCCTTCCGCAGAGCACCGTCACCACCAGCCAGGCCCGGAACGGCGGTGACGTCGTCACCACCGTCGACTCCGACCTGCAGTGGTACGTGCAGCAGGTGCTCGCCAAGCAGGCGAAGGCCACGGGCGCCGCCTGGGGAAACGTCGTCGTGCAGGAGGTGAAGACCGGGAAACTCGTCGCGGTGGCCGACTATCCCTCCGTCGACCCCAACAACGTGAACGGGACCGAGAACCCGGATGACCGTGGCTCGCGTGCGTTCACGGCATCCTTCGAACCCGGCTCGACCTTCAAGGCGCTCACCGCGGCATCCGTGCTCGACGCGGGACTGGCTTCTCCCGGCAGCAAGATCGTGGCTCCCTACCGATATCTCCCGTCGAACGGGGCCAACGTCAACGACAGCTCCGGGCACGCCGACCTGAACCTCACCATGACCGGCGTGCTGATCGAATCCTCCAACACCGGGATGTCGAAGTTCGGCGAGCTTCTCAGCGACCAGCAGCGCTACGACTACATGACCAGGTTCGGTCTCGGCAAGGCCACCGAGGCGCAGTTCCCCGCCGAAGACAGCGGGATCCTGCACGCATGGGAGAACTGGGACAGCCAGACCAAATACGCCACCATGTTCGGCCAGGGGCTGACCACCACGGCGCTGCAGGTTTCCAGCATCTACCAGGCCATCGGCAACAACGGGGTGCGGCTGCCCGTGCAGCTGGTCGAGGGGTGCCGCCACGCCGACGGCACGATGACCGACGTGCCGGCCACGGCCGGCAGCCAGGTGGTCTCTCCCACGGCCGCCCGCGACACCGCGGACATGCTCGAGATGGTCTACCAGAAGGGCTGGCTGGCCGCGAAGTGGAACATTCCCGGCTACCGGGTGGCCGCCAAGACCGGCACCGCGCAGATGCCGAACGGCCAGGGCGGCTACACCCGCGGCTACCTGGTTTCCGTGTCCGGCTTCGCTCCGGCCGACGATCCTCAGTACGTCGTTTCGGTCAGTCTCGCGGATCCTGTTAAACTGAACTCTTCTGCTGCATCTGCTCCGGTCTTCCAAGAGGTCATGAGCCAGGTGCTGAAGAAGTACCGGGCAGTCCCATCGGGCGCCGCCGCGCCTGCGCTTCCCGGTACCTGGTAAGAAAGCGAGCCCCGTGACCGAATTGGCACCCTCGGCTCTCCGTCCTCAGCATCCGGTCCCGCGATCGTTGTCGGGCCTGGTCGATGAATTTGAACTGTTCCTGCGCGGAGACATCGATGGCTTAGAGGTGACCGGTGTGAGCCTGAGCTCACGCACGGTCCAACCCGGAGACCTGTACGTCGGAGTACCCGGACGCGCCAGCCACGGCGCAGCCTTCGCGACAGCGGCCAGGGAAGGCGGCGCCGTCGCGATCCTGACCGACGAGGCCGGTGCGCTCCTCGCCGCCGGCAGCGGTCTGCCCATCCTGGTCACCCCGGATGCCCGTGCCGCCCTCGGCGCGGTCGCGGCATGGATCTACCGCACCGACGAGAACCCCGCGACCCTGTTCGCCGTCACCGGCACCAACGGCAAGACCAGCGTCGTCTACCTGCTCTTCGCCATCCTGACCCAACTCGGCGTCGTCTCCGGGCTCACCTCGACCGCGGAGCGGCGGATCGGCGACCTCGCCGTCGTCAGCGCCCTGACCACTCCGGAGGCGACAGAGCTGCACGCCCTCCTGGCGCGCATGCGCGAGGCCGAGGTGCGGGCCGTCGCCATCGAGGTGTCCGCCCAGGCGCTGACCCGCCACCGGGTCGACGGCCTCGTCTTCGACGTCGCCGGCTTCACGAACCTCAGCCACGACCACCTCGACGACTACGCCAGCCTGGACGAGTACTTCCAGGCCAAACTGGAACTCTTCCAGCCCGACCGCTCCCGCCGCGGCGTGGTCACCGTCGACTCGGACTGGGGCCGTCGCATCGTCGACGAATGCCGCATCCCGGTCACCACCCTGAGCAGCCGGCCCGACGTCCCGGCCGACTGGCAGATGACCATCGTCTCCGAGAGCGCCCTGTACACGGAATTCCTGCTCGAGGGCCCGGAGGGCCGCCGTCTGCAAACGCGCGTGCCGCTGCTCGGCTGGTTCATGGCCGCCAACGCGGCCCTCGCCATCCTGTTGCTGGTGGAATCCGGCTACGACCTGGAGGCGATCGCCCACACCCTGGACCGTGACGGCGGTATCGACGTGTACATCCCGGGCCGCGCCGAGCGCATCTCCGGCGACCGCGGGCCGCTCGTCTACATCGACTACGGCCACAGCCCCGACGCCTTCCTCAACACCCTCGGCGCGATCCGCAAGTTCACTCCCGGCCGCGTGATCATGGTCTTCGGCGCCGATGGCGACCGCGACACCACGAAACGAGCCGACATGGGCGCCATCGCCGCCCGGGGAGCGGACGTCGTCGTCGTCACCGACTTCCACCCCCGGTTCGAGGATCCCGCCGCAATCCGTGCCACCCTCCTCGCCGCCGCCAGGGATGCCGTCCCGGACGGCGAGTTCTACGAGGTCGCCGACCCGCACACGGCATTCCGCAAGGCCCTGTCCCTCGCCGAGGAGGGGGACGCGATCCTCTATGCAGGGCCGGGCCACGAGAACTACCACGAGGTCGCCGGTGTCAAGATCCCCTATTCCGCCCGGGACGACTCCCGATCGGCGCTCCGCGAAGCCGGGTGGTTGTAAGTGATCGCGCTCAACCTCAGGGAGATCGCTCAGGCAGTCGGCGGTGAACTGCACCTGCACGGCAGCACGCTCACGCCTGAATCGCGGATCGACGGCGCGGTCACCACCGACTCCCGCGAAATCGGACCGGGGGCGGTCTTCGTGGCGAAGCCCGGCGACGTCACCGACGGGCACCTCTTCGCTCCGACCGCGGTCGAACGCGGAGCCGTCCTCCTGATCGTCGAACACCTTCTCGACCTCCCGGTCGCCCAGATCGTGGTCCCGGATGCGGTCACCGCCCTCGGCGACCTCGCCACCGACGTCGTGGCCAGGGTCAGGGCCGCCGGCAGCCTCAAGGTCATCGGCATCACCGGCTCCAACGGGAAGACGACCACCAAGAACCTGCTCAAGGCCGTGCTCGAACGGGTCGGCCCCACCGTCGCCGCCCGCGAATCCTTCAACAACGAGGTCGGCGCGCCGCTGACCATGCTCGGGCTCACCCTGGAGACCCGGTTCCTCGTCGCCGAAATGGGCGCCAGCGCCGTCGGTGAAATCGCCCGGCTCGTCCGGATGGCGCGGCCCGACATCGGGATCGTGCTCAAGGTAGGCCTTGCCCACGCCGGAGAATTCGGCGGAATCGACGCGACCGTCCGCGCCAAGACCGAGATGGTCACCGGTCTGCTCGAGACGGATGTCGCCGTGCTCAACGCCGACGACCCGCGGGTGGCCGGAATGGCCGGGGCGACCCGGGCGCGGATCACCTGGTTCGGCCAGAACGGAACCGAGGGCGTGCGGGCGACCGACGTCGTCGCCTCCGCTACCGGCACGACCTTCCGACTGCACCTGGCCTCGGGGGAGACCCGGCCGGTGGCCTTCCGGGTGCTCGGAGAGCACCACGTCATGAACGCGCTGGCCGCCGCGTCCGCCGCCGAACTGCTCGGCGTGGACATCGACCTGATCGTGTCCGCCCTCGAATCGGTGCACACCGCCGAGCGATGGCGGATGGAGGTGATGGGCGGCCGAGACGGCGTCACCGTCATCAACGACGCCTACAACGCGAGCCCCGACTCGATGACCGCGGCGCTGAAGACCCTCGCCCAGATCCGCCGTCCCGGCCAGCGCACGATCGCCGTCCTCGGCGAGATGAGCGAGCTCGGCGAGCTCGCCGGGGAGGAGCACGACCGGGTGGGACTGCTCGCCGTTCGCCTGAACATCTCGCAGCTCGTCGTTGTCGGGCGAGCCGCACGCCGCATGCACATCAGCACGATCAACGAGGGTTCCTGGGACGGCGAATCGGCCTTCGTCGAGACACCCGACGAAGCCTTCGACCTGCTTCGCAGCACTGTGCGGCCGGGGGACACCGTGCTGGTCAAGTCGTCGAATTCGGCCGGCTTGCGATTCCTCGGCGACCGACTAGGGGAGTTCTTCTCGTGATTGCACTGCTGAGCGCCGGAGCCATGTCGCTCGTCTTCACCCTGGCCTTCACCCCGCTCTTCATCCGGCTGTTCAAAAGGCTCGGCTGGGGCCAGTTCATCCGGGACGACGGCCCGCAAAGCCACCACGCCAAGCGGGGCACCGCCACCATGGGCGGGATCATCATCATCGTCGGCACGCTGGTCAGCTACTTCACGGCCATGTTCATCGCCCAACGGGCGATCCCGGCCTCCCCCCTGCTCGTGCTGTTCATGATGGTGGGCCTCGGACTGGTCGGCTTCGTCGACGACTTCCTCAAGACCCGCAACCAGCGCAGCCTCGGTCTCGGCGGCTGGGCCAAGGTCGTCGGCCAGGTCGTCGTCGCCGGAACCTTCGGCTACCTCGCCCTGCAGTTTCCCAACCGGCACGGCCTCACCCCGGCTTCGACCCGGATCTCCTTCATCCGGGACCTGCCACTGGACTTCATGAAGCTCGGCACCGTGATCGGCATCGCCGTCTTCATCGTCTGGATCTGCCTGATCGTCGCCGCCACGTCCAATGGCGTCAACGTGACGGACGGCCTCGACGGCCTCGCCACCGGGTCCTCGATCCTCGCGATCGGCGCCTTCATCGTGATCGGCTTCTGGCAGTCCAACCAGGCCCGGTTCGGCGGGGCGGATGTCGCGGACCTCTACCGGTCCTACGACACCCGCGATCCGCTCGATTTGGCCATCGTCGCGGCGGCCATCGTCGGCGGCCTGATCGGCTTCCTCTGGTGGAACACCTCCCCGGCGAAGATCTTCCTCGGCGACACCGGGTCGCTCGCGATCGGCGGTGCGCTGGCCGCCCTCGCGATCCTCAGTCGTACCGAGCTGCTGCTCGTGCTGCTCGGCGGGATCTTCGTGATCGAGACCGGCTCCGTGATCGTGCAGCGCGCCTACTTCAAGGTGACCCGCGGCAAACGAATCTTCCTGATGAGTCCGATCCACCACCACTTCGAGCTCAAGGGCTGGGCAGAGGTGACCGTGGTCGTGCGGTTCTGGATCATCGGCGGACTGCTCGTATCGGCGGGTGTCGGCACGTTCTACCTCGAATGGCTGTCGGCGGTGCCCCGGTGAGCCGTCTTGACGACCTGACCGGCTGGCACGCCGACTGGCGCGGCCTCAGGGTCGCGGTGCTCGGGCTCGGGGTCACCGGTTTCGCCGCCGCGGACACCCTCGCCGAACTGGGCGCCGACGTGCTCGTCGTGGCCGGCCCGGTCGCCGCAGACGGGACCCCCGCCGACCGCGCCAGGCTGCTCGGCGTGATCGGGGTGCGCCTCGTGCAGGCCGACCTGAACGCCGACCCGGATGCCGACCCGGCCGTGCTCCGCGACCTGGTCGATCACCGCCCCGAACTCCTGGTCGTCTCGCCCGGCTTCCACCCCGACCATCCGCTTCTCCTCTGGGCAGCCCGGAACGGCATCCCCGTCTGGGGCGACATCGAACTCGCGTGGCGCCTGCGCGACAAGGTCGGCGCCCCGGCCGAGTGGATCCTGGTCACCGGCACCAACGGCAAGACCACGACCGTGCAGCTCACGGCCACCATGCTCGCGGCCGCTGGGCTCCGCGTCGCCCCGTGCGGCAACATCGGCGTGCCCGTGCTCGACGCCGTGCGCGACCCTCAGGGGTGGGACGTGCTCGTCGTGGAACTGTCCAGCTACCAGCTGCACCACCTGCCGCGCCGCGGTCCCGGCGCGCTGGTCCCGTGGGCCAGCGTCTGCCTCAACATCGCCGACGACCACCTCGACTGGCACGGGTCGGCAGCCGCCTACCGCGCTGCCAAGGCCGCCGTCTACGCCAACACGCGGGTCGCCTGCGTCTACAACAAGGCGGATGCCGCCACGAAGCGAATGGTCGAAGAGGCCGAGGTGGTGGACGGCGCCAGGGCGATCGGGTTCGGCCTCGATGTGCCCGGCCCCAGCGAGGTCGGCATCGTCGACGGCATCCTCTGCGACCGGGCCTTCCACGAGGACCGCTTCGAGACCGCCCTCGAACTCAGCACCGTGCCTGAGCTTCGGGCACGGGGACTGGCCGCCCACCATCTCCTCGCCGACATCCTCGCCGCCGCCGCGCTCGCCCGCTCCTTCGGCGTGCAGCCCGAGGTCATCCACGACGCCCTTGAGGCCTTCCACCTCGACGCGCACCGGATTGAGGTCGTCGCCGAGGCCGGCGGCATCCGCTGGATCGATGATTCGAAGGCCACCAACCCGCACGCCGCCGACGCTTCCCTCGCCGCGTTCGAATCCGTGGTCTGGCTGGTCGGCGGGCTGCTCAAGGGCGTCGACATCGACCGGCTGGTCGCCAGCCACGTGGGTCACCTGCGCGGCGCCATCATCATCGGAACCGACCGGGAGGCGCTGCGGGACGCATTCCGGCGACACGCGCCCCGGCTCCGCGTTTTCGAGATCAACGCACAGGACACTGGTCAGGTGATGCCGGACGCCGTTCGACTGGCCGCCGATCTCGCCGAACTCGGCGACGTCGTGCTGCTCGCGCCTGCGGCCGCATCCATGGACCAGTTCACCGACTACGCGCAGCGTGGCCGGTTGTTCGCAGAAGCCGTGCGGGACTACTTGGGAGGTGAGGCGGGTGACGAGTCCGCCTCGACTCCGCCCGCCTAGGCCGGTCGCACCCGCGGAGGCCGGTGAACCGGGCGACGGCTCGTCGGCCCGGATCCACCTCGGCCGGGTGTTCAAGGCCGAGTCCGCGAGCTACTTCCTGCTGCTGGGCACCACGCTGTTCCTGGTCGTCTTCGGGCTTGTCATGGTGCTCTCCTCGTCTTCGGTCGACTCCTACCTCGAGAACACCGGGTTCTTCGGGACGGTTCTGCGTCAGGGCGGGTTCGCACTGATCGGGGTCCCGCTCCTGCTCGTCGTCAGCCGGCTGCCCCTGAAGTTCTGGCGACGGATCGCTTGGCCGATGCTCGTGGTCTCCTGCCTGATGCAGTGCCTGGTCGTCTTCACCCCTCTCGGCATCACGGTGGCCGGGAACACCAACTGGCTTTCCCTCGGCGGAATCCAGTTCCAGCCGTCAGAGGCGATCAAGCTGGCGCTCGTGATCTGGCTCGGGATGATCCTGTCCCAGAAGAAGGACAGGCTCGACGACTGGCGCCACGTGTACATCCCGGTCTTCGGAGTCGGCGGAGGCGCCGTGCTCCTCGTGCTGATCGGCGGCGACCTCGGCACCGTGATGATCATGGCCGGGATCCTCTTCGGGGCGCTCTTCTTCGCCGGGGTCCGCCTGCGGTTGCTGGCCATCCCGCTCGTGATCGCGGCCGTGCTGGCCCTGCTCGTCGCCATCTCGAGCTCCAACCGGATGACCCGGATCCTCAGCTTCCTCGGCACCGGCTGCGACGCGGCGGACGGCACCATCTCCGCGGCCTGCTGGCAGCCGCTGCACGGAACCTGGGCCCTCGCCAACGGCGGCATCTTCGGCGTCGGCCTCGGCAACTCCAAGGCGAAGTGGTCCTGGCTGCCCGCCGCCGACAACGACTACATCTTCGCGATCATCGGCGAGGAGCTCGGCCTGATCGGCGCCGTCGTCGTCCTGTGCATGTTCATCCTGCTCGCCTTCGCGTTCATCCGGATCATGCGCACCAGCCCGAGCGTGCAGGCCAAGGTCTCCACCGCGGCCGTCCTGGTCTGGGTGATCGGCCAGGCCCTGGTCAACATCGGCGTGGTGCTCGGGGTGTTCCCCGTGCTCGGCGTGCCCCTGCCGCTCGTCTCGGCCGGCGGCACCGCGCTTCTGTCGACGCTGGTCGCGATCGGAATCGTGCTGTCGTTCGCCCGCGGCGACCACGAGGACGCCGCCGCCCCATCTGACGAGGACGAGTGAGCCCCGAGTGACCACCTACCTGCTCGCCGGCGGCGGCACCGCCGGCCACGTCAACCCGCTGCTCGCGGTCGCCGACACGATCCGGAGCCGGGAATCCGACGCCGTCGTGATCGTGCTGGGAACGCGCGAAGGCCTCGAATCCCGGCTGGTTCCGGCCCGCGGATACGAACTCGTGATCGTCCCGCGCCTGCCGTTCCCGCGGCGCCCGAACCGCCAGGCCCTCACCTTCCTCGGCCGCCTGAACCACGCGGTCACGACCCTCACCGACCTGATCCGCAGCCGCCAGGTCGACGTGGTCGTCGGTTTCGGCGGCTACGTCGCCACCCCGGCCTACCTCGCGGCACGCCGGGCCGGCGTGCCGATCGTCATCCACGAGGCGAACTTCCGGGCCGGCCTCGCCAACCGGCTCGGCGCCTGGCTCACCCGCTTCGTCGGGGTGGCCTTCCCCGGCACCCGGATCCGCCACGCGCAGGTTGTGGGGATGCCGCTCCGCCCCGAGATCGAACGGCTCGACCGGGCGGCGGCACGCCCGGAGGCGCTGTCGAACTTCGGGCTCGACCCCGACCGGCCGACGCTGCTCGTCACCGGCGGCTCGCTCGGCGCCCGCCGGTTGAACACCACCGTCCTGCAGTCGGCGCCCGCCCTGATCGCGGCCGGCTGGCAGCTGCTGCACATCACCGGGGAGAAGTCGGAGGTGGCCGACCCCGGGCTGGAGCACTACCGGATGATCGCCTACTGCGACCGGATGGACCTTGCCCTCTCGGTGGCCGACTTCGCCGTCTCCCGGGCCGGCGCCGGGACGGTCTGCGAGCTGAGCGCCCTGGGGATCCCCGCCGTCTACGTGCCGTACCCGGTGGGCAACGGCGAGCAGCGGTTCAACGCCGCCGACGTCGTCGGGGCCGGCGGAGGGATCCTCGTCGACGACGCGGCCTTCGTCCCCGAGTGGGTGCGGTCCGAGTTCCTGCCGGTGCTCTCCGATCGGGCGCGCGTGGCGCAGATGGGTGCCGCGGCGGCATCCGTCGGCGGCAGGGACGGGTCGGCCCGGATGGTCGACTTCATCCGACGCGCCCTCGTCTGAGCCGGTCGCCGCGCCGGTCGCCGCCCCGGCCGCCGCCAATCCGGCAATCGGCGGCGACGGCGCGTAACGTAGTTCCCGCACACCGAGCATTTGTCTCCAACCGAGAAGAGCGCAGCAACCGTGATCAAGCCCGACCTGAACCTCACCATTCCCCAGGACCTCGGAACGGTGCACTTCGTCGGCATCGGCGGGTCGGGGATGAGCGGGATCGCGCGCCTGTTCATCGACGCCGGCCACACCGTGACCGGGTCCGATGTGCGCGAGTCCGACAACGTCATCACCCTGCGGAAGCTCGGCGCGCGCATCGCCATCGGGCACGCCGCCGAGAACGTCGGCGCCGCGGACAGCCTCGTCGTCACCGGGGCGCTCTGGCAGGACAACCCCGAATACGTCCTGGCCAGGGAGCGCGGACTCCCCGTGCTGCACCGGTCGCAGGCCCTCGCCTGGCTGATCCAGAAGCACCGCCTCGTCGCCGTCGCCGGCGCGCACGGCAAGACCACCTCCACCGGCATGATCGTGACGGGCCTGCTCGGCATCGGCCAGCACCCCAGCTTCGTGAACGGCGGCGTGATCGAATCGCTCGGAGTGTCGGCGGCCAGCGGCACCGACGACCTCTTCGTCGTCGAGGCCGACGAATCGGACGGGTCGTTCCTGCTGTATGACACCGCCGTCGCCCTCGTCACCAACGTCGACCCCGACCACCTCGACCACTACGGGTCGCTGGAGGCGTTCGAGGCCGCCTTCGTGGAATTCGCCCAGAAGTCTTCGGAGCTCGTCGTCATCTCCTCCGACGACGACGGGGCCGTCAGCGTCACCGGCAAGCTCGAGGGCAAACCGGTCATCACCTTCGGCGAGGCCGCCGACGCCGATGTTCGCGTGCACTCCGTTGTCACCGACGGGCCGGTTCGTTTCGCCGTCGCCTGGGCAGGACAGGACTACTACGCCACGCTCAGGATCCCCGGCCGGCACAACGCCATCAACGCGGCCGGTGCCTTCGCGGTGCTCGTCGGCCTCGGCTTCGAGCCGGCAGCCTCCCTCGCCGCGATCTCCGACTTCGGGGGCACCGAACGCCGGTTCGAACTGCACGGCACCGTCAACGGGGTCAGCGTCTACGACGACTACGCGCACCACCCGACCGAGGTGGCCGCGGCCCTCGCCGCCGCGCGCACCGTGGTCGGCACGGGGCGCATCATCGCCGTGCACCAGCCGCACCTGTACAGCCGCACCCGGCTGTTCGCCCGCGAATTCGCCGACGCCCTCGAGAAGTTCGCGGACCAGACCGTCGTCCTCGGCGTCTACGGCGCCCGCGAAGACCCGGAGCCCGGAGTGACCGGGGCGCTCGTCTCCGAGAAGTTCCACGACCCGTCCCACGTCGCCTACGTGCCGGACTGGCAGGAAGCGGCCGATTACGTCGCCGGGATCGCCCGCGACGGCGACTTCGTCGTCACCCTCGGCTGCGGCGACGTGTACCGCATCGTCCCCCAGCTCCTCGGCTCGCTCGAAGCTGCCCGCGGATGACCCGCACCTCGGCATGAAGCGGCCCCAGGGCTTCGACCAACCCGCGGCACCCCAGCCCGAACCCACCGGCCCGCCCGCCCGCTCCCGCGGCCCCCGGCGCCCGGCCAGGCCAGGGACCGCCGCAGCCGGGCGGACGGCGTCCGG
>NZ_SOHH01000028.1 GCF_004403515.1 Cryobacterium fucosi
CGGGGTGCCGGCCCCGGCGTGGCGGGTGCCCGCGGCGCTCGCCCGCGGCGCCGGATCGCTGATCGAGGCGGCCTGGCGGGTGCGGCCCGGCGCGGACGAACCGCCGATGACCCGGTTCCTGGCCGAGCAGCTCTCGACCGCGCACTGGTTCGACCAGCGCCGCACCCGCGCCGACCTCGACTGGGTGCCGGAGGTGACCCTCGACGAGGGCTTCCGGCGACTCGCGGCGTCGTACCGGTAGCGGTCCGTTCCGTTGCGGACGGATGCGCCGTCCGCAGCGCTCGTCCGTCACCTGCGAATGATGCTACGGGCGGACGCCCAGCGCCGCCGCCACGATCCCGAGCGCGTCGGCGTCGTCCAGCCCGAGCGCCCGCACCCGCTCGGCATACGTGATCGCGGCCAGCTGCGCCTGCTTGTGCGTGGCATCCCCGGTCGCGGCGATGAAGGAGCCGAGCCGGCCCCGCGTCTCGATCACCTCGTCGCGCTCGAGTTCGCGGTAGGCCCGGGCGACCGTGTTCGCGGCCAGGCCGACGTCCTCGGCGAGACGGCGCACGGTCGGCAGCTTGTCGCCGGGGGAGAGCGTCCCGCTGCGCACGCCCTCGATCACCTGAATGCGCAGCTGCTCGAACGGCGGCGTCGGCGAGTGCGGATCAAGCGTCAGGATCACGGGCACGAGGACTCCTTTGTGCGAACTATGTACCAAGCAATCCACGGTAGTCGCCGGTGCGCCGGGATGCAAGGGTGGCCGGCGGCCCTGGCGGCGGGCATACTCGAGTCATGAAATTCACGACCGTGCTCGAACTGGGCGGCACGGGCCTCGCCGTCGGCCTGACCAGACCGCGGGGACGCTGGGCGGCGCGGGCACGGCGTGGCGTGTGGCGCGGGAGGCGAGCCGCGTCGGTCGGTAGGCTCTGAGGGTGACCTGGCCCAGCGACCTGCCCGCCCAACTGGCGGGGCTCCTGCCGAGCCTCGTGGGCATCCTGCTGCTCATCGCCGTCGTCTCCCTGGTTCTCAAGGCCTACCGGGTGCCGCACCCGTTCGCCCCGGCCCTCGCCGTGCTGCGCGGCGCCCTGCAGCTCGCGGCGATCAGCCTGATCCTCAGCGGGATCATCTCCGACCCGTTCTGGGTCGGCGTCGGACTCACCGTGATGTTCGTCGCTGCGGTGAGCACGGTCAACCGCCGGATCGGCGCCACCCGGCGGCATTTCGGGTGGGTTGCCGTGTCGATGGGCCTCGGAATCCTGGTCACCCTCGGCGTGGTCTTCTTCGTGGGTGCGATCGAGTTCTCCCCGCGGTATGTGCTCTCCTTCGGCGGGATCGTCATCGGCAATGCCATGTCGATCGCCACGCTCTCCGGCCGCCGGTTCGGGGAGGCCGTCACCGAGCACTGGGACGAGGTCGAGGGCTGGCTCGCGCTCGGGGCCACTCCCCGCCAGTCGACGAGGGAACTCGCCCGCCGGGCCGTGTACTTCGCGATGATCCCGTCGACCGACCAGACGAAGACCACCGGGCTGGTCACGCTGCCCGGGGCCTTCGTCGGCGCGATCTTCGGCGGGGCGAGCCCGCTCGAGGCCGGCCGGTTCCAGATCGTGGTGCTCGCCGGCATCCTCTGCGCCGGGTCGATCGCCGCGGTCAGCCTGATCCGGTTCCTTGCCCCGGCCACCCGGCGCCCGGTCCCGCTCGTCTAGCCGACCGCCCCAGTTCCCACTCTCGCGGGCGGGGCGGGGCTACTCGGCGGCGCGGTGGATCAGGCGGGAGAGCACGATCGCGCTGCGGGTGTGGTCCACGTTCGGAGCCAGCCGCACCTTCTCGAGGGCGGCCTCCAGTCCCGAGATGTCGCGCGCCCTGATATGCACGATCGCGTCGGCGCTGCCGGTCACCGTGCCGGCGTCGACCACCTCTGGCACGCCCGAGAGGATGCGCAGCAACTCTTCGGGGGCGACCGTGCCCCGGCAGAACAGCTCGACGTAGGCCTCCGTGCTCATGCCGTCGATGGATGGATCGACCTGGATCGTGAAGCCACGGATGATGCCGTCCGCCACGAGCTTGTCGACCCGCCGTTTCACGGCCGACGCCGACAGGCCGACAACCGAGCCGATGTCGCCGTAGCCGGCGCGGGCATTCTGGCGAAGCAGGTCGAGAATGCCGCGGTCGAGGTTGTCCATTCCGCGAGTCTAGGTGAAATCGTTGCGCTTGCGGGGGTTTCGGCGCAGCAAATTTGCGCCCAACAGCGGGAATCACTGGATACCTGCGCGGTGTTCCGCGCCTGCCGGTGGCCGCTGCGGGCATCCGTATCGGGGCTGGCCCCGATCCAGCCGCTGCCCGGCACGGCCCCGTGCCCGCCGATCCGTGCGCTGCGACCGACGAGCGCGCAGGAATCGAGCGTGAATTAGCAGGAAATACCGATTCATGCTGTGTGAGACTGGGACCGGCGTCCCTGCATGGTGTTCGGTTTCAGCCGGGCAGGGCTCTCGTGAGTGACCTGGTCCGCCATCCACCCCCGCGTTCCGTTTCGCCCGCCGTGGCGGAACGCAGACGAAGGAGCCCCAATGTCGACCAATCTCGACGCGCTCGTCTCGCCAGAGGCACCCGTGCGCACAGCGCTCAAGCGCACCATCCTGATGTGCAAGCCCAGCTATTTCACCGTGGTCTACCGGATCAACCCCTGGATGGACCCGGCCGTGCCCACCGACACCTCGCTGGCCGTTGCCCAGTGGCAGACCCTGCACGACACGTACGTCGGCCTCGGCTTCGACGTGCACCTGATCGACCCGATCGACGGCCTGCCCGACATGGTCTACGCGGCCAACGGCGGCTTCGTCATCGACAACATCGCCTACGGCGCTGCCTTCACCTACTCGCAGCGCCAGCCGGAGGGACCGGCCTACATGGACTGGTTCCGCGACAACGGCTTCGACGTGCGCGTGCCCCAGGAGATCAACGAGGGCGAGGGCGACTTCCTGCTGGTCGGCGACGTCATCCTGGCCGGCACGGGCTTCCGCAGTGCCTCGAACAGCCACGAGGAGGTGTCGGCGCTCTACGGCCGTCCGGTGATCACCCTCAACCTGGTCAACCCGAACTTCTACCACCTTGACACGGCCATCGCCGTGCTCGACCCTTCGACAGGCTCAGGGACCGGCGCAGGCTCAGGGACCGGCGCAGGCTCAGGGACCGGCGACATCGCCTATCTTCCGAGCGCGTTCGACGAGCCCAGCCTGGCCATCCTGCGCGAGCGCTACCCGGATGCCATCATCGTCACCGAGGAAGACGCCGCCATCCTCGGCCTCAACTCCTACTCCGACGGCTACAACGTGGTCATTGCGGCCCGGGCGAAGGACTTCGAACGCCAGCTGCGCGAGCGCGGCTACAACCCGATCGGCGTCGACCTGTCCGAGCTGCTGCTCGGCGGCGGCGGCGTGAAGTGCTGCACGCTGGAGCTGCGCCGATGACCGACGTGCGGGCCGGCCGCAAGCTCGGCCAGGGCGACTACATCGCCCTCGAGAACGAGCACGCGGCGCACAACTATCATCCGCTGCCCGTCGTCGTCGCGTCCGGCGACGGCGCCTGGGTGACGGATGTCGACGGCAAGCGCTACCTCGACTGCCTGGCGGCGTACTCCGCGGTCAACTTCGGGCACTCCAACCCGGTGCTTCTCGAGGCCGCGCGCGCCCAGCTCGGCCGGATCACCCTCACCAGCCGAGCCTTCCACAACGACCAGCTCGGCCCGTTCGTCGCCGCGCTCGCGAAGCTAGCCGGAAAGGACATGGTCCTGCCGATGAACACCGGCGCCGAAGCGGTCGAGTCAGCCATCAAGGTGGCCAGGGCCTGGGGCTACCGGGTGAAGGGCGTCGCGGCGGGCCTCGCCAACATCGTCGTCGCCGGCGAGAACTTCCACGGCCGCACCACCACGATCATCAGCTTCTCCGACGACGAGTCCGCCCGCAAGGACTTCGGCCCGTTCACGCCCGGGTTCCGCACGGTTCCCTACGGGGATGCTGCGGCGCTCGAGGCCGTGATCGACGCGAACACGGTCGCCGTGCTGCTCGAGCCGATCCAGGGCGAGGCCGGAATAGTCGTGCCGCCCGCGGACTACCTCCCCGCCGTGCGCGAGATCACGACGCGTCACAACGTCTTGTTCATCGCCGACGAGATCCAGTCCGGCCTCGGCCGCACCGGTGCCACGTTCGCCTGCGACCTGGTCGGGGTCGTGCCCGACCTCTACCTGCTCGGCAAGGCGCTCGGCGGCGGCATCGTCCCGGTGTCCGCCGTGGTCGGCAACAAGGATGTCCTCGGCGTGCTCCGCCCGGGCGAACACGGCTCCACCTTCGGCGGCAACCCGCTCGCCGCGGCCGTCGGGCTCGCCGTGGTCGAGTTGCTCGCCACCGGCGAGTACCAGGAGCGTGCGCGCGTTCTCGGTGCCCGACTGCACGCCGGCCTGCTGGGCCTCGTCGGCCACGGCGTCGTCGCAGTGCGCGGCGCCGGACTCTGGGCCGGGATCGACATCGACCCGTCCCTGGCCTCTGGCCGTGCCGTCTGCGAGGCCCTGCTTGAGCGGGGTGTGCTCGCCAAGGACACCCACGGATCGACCGTGCGACTGGCCCCGCCGATCGTGGTCTCGGAAGAGGACATCGACTGGGCCGTCGCCCGGCTCGCCGCTGTGCTCGAGGATTTCGCCGCCGCCTAGCTGGGTTCGGAGTCGGGCGCCCTCAGCTGGGCATTCGGGCGCTTTCGCACCGTGGTACCACGGTGGTACCATCGCGGCTTGGCCATGAACGTCAGACTCCCCCCAGAAATTGACTCCGCGCTGGAGGCCCTGGCCCGTCAGCGCCACACCTCGAAGCACGCCCTGCTCATCGAGGCGGCAGATCGTTTCATGCGGCAGGAGTCCAGGACGGAGCGAGTGCTCGCGAGCGTCGATGAGATAGCCACGGAGTACGCAGCCCTGCTCACCCGGCTGGAAGACGCGTAGGCGCCTGTTTCGATGGCATTCGTGGTCGACTACATGGAACCGGAACAGGCCCTCGCCGTGGTAGCCCACCTTGGACTGCGAGTGCGCGACAAGGGACTCCTCTTTTCCGCGCTCTCCCGCCCGTCGGCGAGCGTGTTCGGTGAGGATGCGTATGTAAGCCTGGAACTTAAGGCTGCGGCATTGATGTCCTCGCTCGCCCAGAATCATCCGTTGTTCGACGGCAGCAAGCGGTTGTCCTGGATACTTACCCTTGCATTCCTGCGACTCAATGGCTTTCGGGTGGTCATGCCCACGGACGAGGCCTTCGACTTCGTGATCTCGGTGGCGCAAGGCCAGGTGGAGCTCGCCGAGATCGCCGGGACATTGGCGCGTCATCTCGTCGCCACGACCCCGCGCCCGGAACCCTAGCTTCGCCGCGACACAGGCTCTACTCCGCCGAGATCGCCCTTTCCGGTCGAGGTTGACCGATGTGCCGGTCGGTTTCGACCGGAAGGGTAGATCTCGGCGGAGGACGACGGGTGGAAGGTGCGGCTGCGGCGGCGGATCCGGGCGGCTGCGGCGGCGGATCCGGGCGGCTCCGGGCGCCGGTCAGCGGGTGGCGGGGATGCCGGCCGGCCGCGCGATCGGCGTGAGCCGGGCGAGCTGGGTGACGTGGCCCGGTTCGAGCTCCTCGAGGGTTTTCACGCCGAGCAGGCGCATGGTGCGGGTGATCTGGCCGCTGAGGATCTCGATGGCGCGGTCGACGCCGGCCTCGCCGCCGGCCATCAGGCCGTAGAGGTAGGCGCGGCCGACCAGGGTGAACCTGGCGCCGAGGGCCACGGCGGCGACGATGTCCGCGCCGCTCATGATGCCCGTGTCGAGGTGCACCTCCAGCTCGCCGCCGACCTCACGGACGACCTGCGGCAGGAGGTGGAACGGGATCGGGGCCCGGTCGAGCTGTCGGCCGCCGTGGTTGGAGAGGATGATGCCGTCCACGCCGAGTTCGGCGAGCCGGGTCGCATCCGCCACGGTCTGCACGCCCTTGACCACGATCTTGCCCGGCCATTGCGCCTTGATCCAGGCCAGGTCCTCGAACGTGACGGTCGGGTCGAACATGGTGTCGAGGAGGTCGCCGACCGTGCCGCTCCACCGGTCGAGGGAGGCGAAGGCGAGCGGCTCGGTGGTGAGGAAGTTGATCCACCACTCCGGCCGCGGCAGCGCGTTCAGCACCGTGCCCACCGTCAGGGCGGGTGGGATGGAGAACCCGTTGCGCTTGTCGCGGAGCCTGGCACCCGCGATGGGCACGTCCACGGTCACCAGGAGGGTGTCGAAGCCGGCCGTCGCGGCCCGGTCGACGAGTGCCATCGACCGGTCGCGGTCCTTCCACATGTAGAGCTGGAACCAGTTGCGCCCGGTCGGGTTCGCCGCCCTGACGTCTTCGATCGACGTGGTGCCCATGGTGGAGAGCGAGAAGGGGATGCCGGCCTTCGCAGCCGCGTGGGCCCCGGCGGTCTCGCCCTCGGTCTGCATCATCCGGGTGAAACCGGTCGGCGCGATCCCGAACGGCAGGGCAACGGGGGCGCCGAGCACGTCCCAGCCCGTGGAGACCGCCGACACGTCGCGGAGGATCGCCGGGTGGAACTCGATGTCCTCGAAGGCCTGGCGAGCCCGGGCGAGTGAGATCTCCGACTCCGCCGCGCCCTCGGTGTAGTCGAACGCGGCCTTCGGCGTGCGGCGCTTCGCGATCGCACGCAGGTCGTGGATGGTCAGCGCGGCCTCGAGCCGCCGCTTCCTCGCGTTCAGCTCCGGCGCCTTGAACTTCATCAGCGGGGCCAAGTCTGCGATCTTCGGGATTCGTCGTTGAACCATGAGTGGGTATCCGTTCGGTGGGGGGTCAGGTGGGTCCCAGCGCAGGCGGCCAGGCGTGAAGCGGGTGGTCGTGGGTTTCGGCGTAGTAGCCCTCGATGTGGGCGACGACCCGCGCGCGGGCCAACTCGGGTTCGGCCGCGTCGATGGCGGCGACGATGCCCCGGTGTTCGCCCCTGAGGCGGGCGGAAGTCTCCGACCAGGAGGCCAGGCCGAGCGCCCCGGCCCGCGCATATCCCTCGATGGCGCTCCGGAGCCCGGCCATCGTGGCAGTGATCACCTGGTTTCCCGAGGCGGTGGCCAGCGAGAGGTGGAACTGGGTGTCGAGTGCGAGGAACTCGGCCTCGGTCAGGCCGGGGGCGTCCATCGCGTCGAGCAGCTGGGCCGACCCGGCGAGGCCGGCTGCCCCGGCTGCCCCGGCCAGCTCGGCCACCACCGCGGCCTCCAGGATGAGTCGCGTCTTCACGACGTCCGCGACCGGGAACCCCTGCGCCGCGACCTGCAGCCGCATCAGGGCCGACATCCCGCCGCCCGGCAGCGCGACGATGATCGCGCCCGCCGAGGGGCCGGACCCCGCCGCCGTGCGGATCAACCCGAGCACCTCGAGCACGCGAAGCGCCTCGCGCACGCTGGACCGCCCGACCCCGAGACCGGCGGCGAGGGCGCGCTCGGCGGGAAGGTGGTCTCCGGGGGACAGGCGGCCGGACAAGAGGTCGGCTTCGATGCTTTCGAGCACGACTTCCCACGCGCGGCGGTCGGTGCCTGGCACAGGGTCCTCCTCGGCATTGGGGCGGCAGCCGCGCCGGGGCCGGCGACGGGTGTGGTCTGACCACAGTACACGGAGAGGCCGGGCCGGTCCAACCCCTCGGCCGGGACCGAGTCCATGCCGCCGCCGGCATCCGTCTACCGGGTGTACGGGCTGGGCAGCGTGAGGCCCCGGTCTGCCATGATCTGCCGCACCCGGGTGGGGTAGTCGGTGATGATGCCGTCGACGCCCTCGTCCATCAGGGTGGTGACGTCGGCCGGCTCGTTGACGGTCCACGGGATGACCGGGAGGCCGAGGGAATGCGCCTCCGCGATCATCGCCGGGGTGGCCGAAGCGAAGCTCGGCGAGATGACGTCGTAGCCCTGGGCGGCGGCGGCCTGCGCGAGGGACCCGTGGAATGTGTCGATGTCGATCCCCCCGAGATTCGGGCTCACGCCGGGGGCGCCGACGCCCAGCCAGTCGTCCCCGCTCGACAGGGCGACCAGGGCAAGATCGGGCGCGATCTCCCGGGTGAGGTTCAGGGATGCCCAGTCGAAGCTCTGCACGGTGGTGCGCTCGGCCAGGCCGGACCCCTCGATCTCGCCGACGACCGCCCGGGTCAGGGCCGCCATCTCGTCGGCGCCGTCGGGGCCGGCCACCTCAACCTTGGTTTCGACGTTGAGGCGAACCCTTTCGGCGTCGTAGTCGTCGACCAGTCCGAAGACGTCTTGGAGCAGCGCTATCCGGTTTCCCGCGATTGCGGTCTGGGTGGGGAAGCCGGGAAGCTGCTGGAAACCGCAGTCCATCGTGCGGATCTGGGCGAGGGTGAGGTCGCGCACGCGGTCGCCCGCATAGGGGAACGCCGGGTCGCCGGCGAAAACAGGCGCGGTGTCCGCGCACTTGGCGGCCGTCATGATGTCGTCGTGCCAGACGACGACCTGGTCGTCCCGGGTCAGGTGGGTGTCCAGCTCGAGGGTCGACACGCCGACCTCGAGGGATCGGGCGAACGCGGCCGTCGACTCCTCTGTCCACTCGCCACGGCCACCGCGGTGGGCCTGCAGGTCGAAGGAAGAGCGTCGGTCGTCGTCGTGGCCGTCGTCGTGGCGAGGTTCGGCGGCCATGGCCGGCGTGGCCGTGACCAGTGCCGCGGAGAGTGCGACCGTGACGGCGGTTGAAAAAAGGATTGAGCGCATTGCGGGGTCCCCCTGGTGGAGCCGGTGCCGGGGCGGCGGTGCGCCGCCCACCCGTCCACGCTAGGAACCGGAGGTGGCCGGGCAGGGGCGTCGGCCTGTCTCCGCGGTGAACAGGCGGGGGGGCGTGCGGGCGGGGAGCGGCCCGTGGCCGGGCCTGGTGCTTGTGCACGAGGCATTCGGGTTGACCGACGTGATGCGGCACCAGGTGGCCCGGATGGCCGAGGCCGGCGCCCGCAGATCGAATGATCCGCTCGGGGAATCAGACGAACATCAGCACGAAGCCGAGCACGGCCGCGGCAATTCCGGTGCCCAGCAGGATGAGGCCGGTCAGCCGCAACCCCCTGCCCTCCGTCTCTGGCGAGTGGGTGCGGCAGTGCGATGGTGTTCTGGAATTGAACCAGAGCGGGACATCCTGCCCGGGCGCAAGCCGGTGGGTCTCCTCGGTGGTCGCGGGGCACTCGTGCACCTCGCCGTCCTGGTCGAACCAACGGATGACGGTGCCCTGGCCGGACGAGGCAATCACCCCGTCGACGAGGATCCACCGGCCCTTGATCCCGCGTACGAATGCCCCCGCAAGATAGAGGGCCACGCCGAACACCAGGCCGACCACGGACAGCACCTCGCTGATGAGCGACGTGAGTGAGTGTATGTCCAATCCGGCCCCTCCGGCAGAAGCAGTGCTGCTTTCCCGATCGTATCGTGTGCGGCCGGACCCTGGCCGATGCCCCCGGAATGGGGGGCGCGCGGTAAGGTCAAGCAATGAGCACGGTCGCGGAACGAACCCCCACCCATGAGGACAGCAGCTTTCTGGGGCAGCCGCGTGCACTCTCCAACATCTTCGGGGTGGAGATGTGGGAGAGGTTCTCCTTCTACGGGATGCAGGGCATCCTGCTGCTGTACTTGTACTACTCGGCGACCAGGGGCGGCCTGGGAATCCCGCAGGCGACGGCGGCCGGGATCGTCGGCGCGTACGGCGGCGGGGTGTACCTGTCGACCATCCTGGGCGCCTGGATCGCGGACCGCCTGGTCGGCTCGGAGCGTGTGCTGTTCTTCAGCGCCATCGTCATCGCGGTGGGCCACCTCGCGCTCGCGCTCATCCCCGGGGTGGCCGGGGTCACGGTCGGGCTGATCCTGATCGCGCTCGGCAGCGGTGGCCTCAAGGCCAACGCCACCTCCGTCGTCGGCGCGCTGTACCGCCGTGACGATCCGCGGCTCGACGCGGGCTTCTCCCTGTTCTACCTCGGCATCAACCTCGGGGCCTTCTTCGGGCCGATCCTGACCGGGCTGCTGCAGTCCACTCTCGGCTTCCACTTCGGCTTCGGCCTCGCGGCCGTGGGAATGGCGATCGGTCTGGTGCAGTATTCCTTCGGGCGCAAGCGCCTGCCCGAGATCGTGCACCACGTGCCCAACCCGCTTCCAGCCGAACGCGTGATGCCCTACCTCGCCGCGGCCCTGGCCGTCGTCGCCGCGATCGTGCTGCTCGTGATGGTGGGTGTCATCACGCCGACCAGCCTGGTCACCATCGTGATCGGCCTAACCGTGATCGCGACGATCAGTTACTTCGTCGTCATCCTGCGCAACCGCCGGATCACCGCCGTCGAACGCAAACGGGTGTATGCGTTCATCCCGCTGTTCATCGCCAGCGCCGCGTTCTGGTCGCTGTCACAGCAGCAGTTCACCGTGGTCACCATCTACGCCGACGAGCGACTCGACCGCGACCTGTTCGGGTGGGCGCTGCCGGTCTCCTGGGTGCAGTCGTTCAACCCGATCTTCATCATCCTGCTGTCCGGCGCATTCGCGGCCCTGTGGACCCGGTGGGGTTCCCGCCAGCCGTCGACGCCGGTCAAGTTCGCGATCGGGACCGCGGTGATGGGCGTCGCCTTCCTGCTGTTCCTGCCCTTCGCCGGCGGCGGCGCGAACTCGACGCCGATGGCGGCGATGGTCGGCATCCTGCTCGTGCTCACGGTGGCGGAGCTCCTGATCGGCCCGGTCGGACTGTCGATCACCACGAAGCTGGCCCCCGAGCCCTTCAAGACCCAGATGGTGGCGCTGTTCTTCCTGTCCGTCGCGCTCGGCACCGCCGTCTCGGGCTGGCTGGCCGAGTGGTACACGACGGTGGCGGAAACGCTGTACTTCAGTGTGATCGGCGGCGTCGCCATCGCGCTCGGCCTGTTGCTCGCACTGATCTCGCGGCCCATCCTGCGCCTGATGGGCGGCGTGCGCTGACGGATGTCGCCGCGCTGACGGATGCCTAACGGCCGGCCGTTGCCTCGACGATCGCGATCTCGCGGGTGGCGGTCTCCGGCGTGCCGGCCACCAGGTCGCGGCCGTCGCCGTCGTGGCGCAGCAGCAGCCGGGGCGTGCGGCCGGGCCGGTAGCGCAGGCGCAGGCTCCGGTACCTGATCATCCAGAAGAGCACGGACCCGGCGGCCAGGATTCCGGAGAGCGCGGCGACGCCCAGCGCCCAGCGCGGACCGTACCGATCGGCCACCCAGCCCACCAGGGGAGCCCCGAGCGGGGTGCCGCCGGCGAAGATGGCCATGTACAGCGCCATCACCCGGCCGCGCATGGCCGGCCGGGTCGTGGTCTGCACGTAGGCGTTGGCCGTGGTCATCAGGGTCAGCGACGCGAAGCCGACCAGCGCCAGCGAGACCGCGAAGGTGGCGTAGTTCGGCATCACCGCGGCCAGGGCGCAGGACAGTCCGAACACCGCGGACCCGGCGACCACCAGGCGCAGGCGCGGGCGGCTGCGCCTGGCGGACAGCAGCGCGCCCGCGACCGACCCGACGGCCATGATCGAGCTGAGGAAGCCGAATTCGCTCGCGCCCATCCCGAACTCGACCGTGGCCATCGTTGCGGTGAAGATGGCGAAGTTGAAGCCGAAGGTGCCGACCAGGAAGACCGTGACCAGGACGGCCACGATGTCCGGCCGATGTGACACGTAGCGGAGGCCGGCCATCAGCTGGCCCCGCTTGCGCGACGCCCGCGGCTGCGTCCGCAACTCCTTCGTGCGCAGCATGGCCATCGCGAGAACGGTCGCGCCGAAGGTGACCGCGTTGATGATGAAGACCCACCCGGCGCCGATGGCGACGGTGAGCACACCCGCGGCGGCGGGGCCGATCAGGCGGGCGCCGTTGAACGACGCGGAATTGAGTGCCACCGCGTTGGAGAGTTTGTCGTCGGAGACGAGTTCGGAGACGAAGGTCTGCCGCGCCGGGGCGTCGATCGCGGCGACGATCCCGAGGCCGAGGGCGAACAGGTAGACCTGCCAGAGCTGGGCCACGCCCGTGACCGTGATCAGGCCGAGCCCGAGGCCGAGCAGGCCCATCAGGCCCTGGGTCACCATCAACAGCCGTCGCCGGTTGTACCTGTCGGCAATGAGACCGGTCCACGGCATGAGCAGGAGCTGCGGCCCGAACTGCAGCGCCATCACGACGCCCACGGCGGTGGCGTTATGGTCGGTCAGGTCGGTGAGCACGATCCAGTCCTGGGCGGTGCGCTGCATCCAGGTTCCGATGTTCGACACCAGGGCGCCTGCGAACCAGATGCGATAGTTCGGGACGCTCAGGGAGCGGAACATTGCACTCAACTGTCGGTGAGCTCCTTCATGATCACGATGGCTTCGGCGAGTACCCGGCGCTGCTCGGGGCTGAAGGTGACGATGCGCTGGGCCAGCCAGGCATCCCGGCGCTTCCGGGTGTCGCGCATCATGGTGCGCCCGGTCTCGGTGACGGTGAGCACGACCTTGCGGCCGTCGTCTGCCGATGCTGTTCGGTTCACCAGCCCCGCCTGGACCAGTGCGTTCACGGTGCGGTTCATCGACGGCGGCGTCACCTTCTCGTGCTCGCTGAGTTCGCGAAGGGTGAACGGGCCGTAGAAGAAGAGGGTGCCGAGCGCGGAGAACTGGCTGCCGCTCAGCTCGTTGTCCGCCTTCTCCTGGCGCAGGCGCCGGGCCAGTCGCCCGTTCGCCAGCCGGAAATCATGGCTCAACTCGGCAACGGTCATACGGCGACCGGGAGCCGAGCCGGAGGTCGATCCGGTGGTCGATCCGGAGGTCGAGCCGGAGACGGTCGAAGCGGATGCCGTTGCAGATTCCATAGATACCAACCATAACCACTTAGCAACGCTAAGTATTCCCTTCGGGCGGTTCCGGTCAACGATTCCTGGTGGGTTTCGGTTCGGCCCGGGTCGACCTGACAGACTGGCCCCGTGCCCACCTACACGGATGACTACGGCGTCTCGATCACCTATTACGTCTGGGCTGTGCCTGACCCGCGTGCGGCCGTGCAACTCGTCCACGGCGTGGGCGAACACGCGCACCGCTACGAGGAGCTCGTCCGCCACCTCAACGCCGCCGGGTACACCGTCTACGCCGACGACCACCGCGGCCACGGCCAGACCGGGGTGCACCAGCACCGCGGCGAGCTGTCCCGGCTCGGCCGACTCGGCGAGGGTGGGCTGCGGGCCGCCGTCGCCGCCGTGCACCAGCTCAGCGGGATCATCCGCGCCGAACGGCCGGGCGTTCCGGTCGTGCTGCTGGGCCACAGCTGGGGTTCCTTCATGGCGCAGATGATCCTCAACCGCTACCCGGACGACTACGACGCGGTGGTGCTCAGCGGCACCGCCTACCGGATGCCGGGTTACCTCGACGGCGGCGACCTGAACCGCAGGCACAAGAACCTGGGCACGACGGGCGTCGAGTGGCTCAGCCGGGACCCGGCCGTCGCCGCCGCGTTCGTCGCCGACCCGCTGACCACGTCCGTGCCGCTGGCGAAGCTCTTCGGAATCCGGGACGCGGCCCGGCTCTTCGGACGCCCGGCCCGGCGCCTGCCGCCGAGGCTGCCATTGCTGATACTGGTGGGCAGCGATGACACCGTCGGCGGAGAGCGGAGCGCTCGCATGCTCTCGAAGGCATACTCGGAGCGGTCGGGGCTGCGGGACATCCGTCTGATCGTCTATCCGGGGGCGAGGCACGAGGTCTTCAACGAGACCAACCGGGAACAGGTCGTCTCCGACCTGATCGCCTGGCTGGACGAGCGGTTTCCGCCGCGCGGCGACCAGCCGCGCGCCGATTAGGCTTGCGTCATGCACGGTGAATACAAGGTTCCAGGCGGCAAGCTCGTCGTCGTCGATCTCGACGTCGTCGACAACGCGATCGCCGACTTCCGCCTGGCCGGTGATTTCTTCCTCGAGCCCGACAGCGCGCTCGGCGACATCAACGCCGCCGTGAACGGGCTGTCTGCCGACAGCGACGCGGTGAGCATCGCCGCCGCTGTGCGGGGAGCGCTGCCGGCCGAGGCCACCCTGCTCGGGTTCTCCCCGGAGGCAGTGGCCGTCGCGATTCGCCGTTCCCTTGCCAGGGCCAGCAGCTGGCGCGACTACGAGTGGCAGCTCATCCACTCGCCGCGTCCCGTTCCGCCGGTGATGCAGATGGCGCTCGACGAGGTGCTCGCGATCGAGGTCGGCGAGGGTCGCCGCAGCCCGACCCTGCGCATCTGGGAGTGGAACGAACCGGCCGTGGTGATCGGCAGCTTCCAGTCGCTCAAGAACGAGGTTGACCCGGTCAACGCGGAGAAGCACGGCTTCACCGTGGTGCGGCGGATCAGCGGTGGCGGCGCCATGTTCATGGAGGCCGGCTCGGTCATCACCTACTCGATCTACGCGCCCACCGACCTGGTGCAGGGAATGACCTTCGCCGACTCCTACGCCTACCTCGACGAGTGGGTGCTCACAGCGCTCAAGTCGCTCGGAATCGACGCCTATTACCAGCCGCTCAACGACATCACCAGCCCGAAGGGCAAGATCGGCGGGGCCGCCCAGAAGCGCCTCGGGAGCGGCGCCGTGCTCCACCACGTCACCATGAGCTACGACATGGACGGCGAGAAGATGGTGCAGGTGCTGCGCATCGGCCGGGAGAAGCTCAGCGACAAGGGGATCACCAGCGCGGCCAAGCGCGTCGACCCGTTGCGCAGCCAGACCGGACTCAGCCGGGCCGAGATCATCGAGCGGATGAAGCAGACCTTCACCGGGCTCTACGGCGCGGTCTCAGGCGATGTCACCGAGGACGAGTACGCCAAGGCCGAGGCGCTCGTGGAGAGCAAGTTCGGCACCGCGGACTGGATCGGGCGCGTCCCGTAGCTCTCCCGCTCGCCCGGCAGGTCACTCTCGCGGGCGGAACCTGGTCGCGGGCGGGCTAGCGGCCGCGGGTCAGCAGGTCCTGGTATTCGGCGTGGTTGTCGATCCAGGTGACGACGTAGGGGCAGACCGGGACGACGGTGAGCTCGGTGCGGGTGCGCACGTCGTCGAGGGCCTGCTCGACGAGCGTGCCGGCCAGGCCCTCGCCGCGATGCGCAGGGTCGATCTCGACATGCGTGAACAACACGCGGGACCCCTCGGTCTCGTAGTCGGCGAGGCCCACCGTTTCCTCCCCGATTCGGAGCGTGTAGCGGGAGAGGGCCGGCTCGTGCCGGAAGACGGGCAACGCGGCACTCGTGGTCGCGGCAGTCGTCTGCGCCGAATCCGGCGTCGGCCCGGTGGTCGCTGAGTCAGTAGTCATTTCAATAGGCTAGGCCGCCTGACACCATGAGGGAATGCCAACCGCGTGGTCCCAGTCCTCTCCCAGCCGCGTCATCCACGCCGACAACCTTGAGATCCTGCCCGTGCTGCCGGACGAGGCGTTCACGCTGATCTACCTCGACCCGCCGTTCAACACCGGCCGGTTCGCGCCGCTGCCCGAGGGGGAGTTCCTCGGCCCGACGGTCGCCGCCGCCTGATCTCGACAGGCTCGATCACCGGTGGTCGAGCCTGCCGAGACCTGGCCTGCCGAGACCTGGCCTGCCGAGACCTGGCCTGCCGAGACCTGAAACACTTGAACCATGAGACTCCGCATCTTCACCGAACCACAACAGGGCGCCAGCTACGACGACACCCTCGCCGGGCTCGCCGCCGAAGGCATCGAATGCGCCTACCTGCAGATCATGGACCTGACCGACCTCGACCACCTCGACTTCATCGCCCGCGAGGTCATGCCACAGCTGAGCTAGCTGATCACGGCGTCTGGGCGTGCGTGACCTGATCTCGACAAGCTCGATCACCGGTGGTCGAGCCTGTCGAGACCCCGCCCGACGGTAGCGGCCGGCCGAAACGGGCGCGGCGAGGTCAGGCGGAGTCGCGCAGCACCAGACGGGTCGGCATGATGGTGCGGTGCGGCACCTTTTCGTCGCCGGCGAGGAGCCGCAGGAGGATGTCCGCCATCGCGTACCCCATCTCCTCGGAGGGCTGGCTCACGGTGGTCAGCGGGATCGGCCCGCTTGTCGCCGCCGGGCTGTCGTCATAGCCGACGATGGCTACGTCTCCGGGAACCGATCGGCCGTATTCGCGCAGCACGTCCAGGGCGCCGGTGGCCATCAGGTCGCTCGCCACGAAGATCCCGTCGACCTCGGGGCAGCGTCCCAGCAGCCTGCGGGTGGCGGCCGCGGCGCCGGACGCCGTGAAGTCGGCGTGCTCGACGGCATCCGCCGGCATCTCCACCCGCTCGAGCGTGCGCACGAATCCCGACAGACGGTCGATGCCGGCCGGCATGTCGATCGGCCCGGTAATCGAGCCGATCCGACGGCGGCCGATGTCGATCAGGCGCTGGGTGCCGGTGACGGCGCCGGCCTCGTTGTCGACGTCGACGAAGTAGGCCCCGAGGTCGTCGGCGTTCGACGGCCGACCACCGAAGACCACCGGCATGCTGGTCTCCAGCTCGGCCACGAACTCGTCGCCGGCATGGTGCGACACGATCAGGGCGCCGTCGACGTTGCCGGACCGCAGGTAGCGCAGGGTCTTGTGCCGGGGATCGCTCGAGGCGACCATCAGGTTGAGCGTGAAGTCGCTCTGTTCGAGCCGGCGGGTGATGCCCTGCACGATCGCCGCGAAGTAGGGGTCGCCGAAGAACCGGGTCAAATCCTCGGGCACGACCAGGGCCACGGCCTGGGTCTGCCGGCTGGCGAGCGACCTCGCCGCCCGGTTCGGAACGTAGTTGAGCTCCTTGATCGCGGTGGTGACCGAGGCGAGGATCTCCGGACTCACCTTTGTCGACCCGTTGACCACCCGGCTCACCGTCGCCCTGGACACCCCTGCCACCTCGGCCACCATCTCCAGGGTGGGCTGCGGGGGTCGCGCCGGGCGCACAATCGATGTCATGGCGTCATTCTATTTGCCGCAATACATCACGCCCGCCCGGTGCAGAGAGTGCGCGATTACGGATGATCTCCGCATAGGCGAGGCCGCTGTCCTTCACGGTGCGTTCCTGTGTCTCGTAGTCGACGCGCACGATTCCGAACCGCTTTTCGTAGCCCCAGGCCCATTCGTAGTTGTCCAGCAGCGACCAGTAGAAGTAGCCCTTCACCTCGACGCCCTCGTCGATGGCGTCGAGGACGGCGCCCAGATGGGCGTTCAGGAACTCGGTGCGCGGAGCATCCGGAACGCTCCCATCAGGGGCGACGGCATCGTCGAAGGCCGCACCGTTCTCGGTGATGTACAGGCTGGTGCCGGCCGGGGCGGCGTACTCGCTGTTCACGCGGACCAGGAGTTCACGCAGCCCGTCCGGCTGCACTTCCCACTCCATGGCGGTGAGCGGCAGGCCCTGCGGGTGGAAGAAGACGCCCTCTGCCGCCGGGAACGGCGATCTGGTGGCGCGGTCGGTCGGAGCATCGCCGTGCAACGGATGCTCGGCCGGCCGGTCGCTGACGAGCTCGCCGTGGTAGTAGTTCACGCCGAGAGAGTCGATAGGCTGGCTGATCTGCGCCAGGTCGCCCTCCTCGATGAAGTCGGTCAGTCCGAACTCGGCGACGTCGGCCAGCAGATCCTCGGGGTAGGCGCCGCGGAAGATCGGGTCCAGGAAGACCCGGTTGAACTGCCCGTCGATGCGGCGCGCGGCATCCACATCGCCGGCCCTGGCCGGGTCGACCGGTTTGGCGACCGTGAGGTTGAGGGTGATGCCGAGTTCGAGGCCCGAGTTGCGCTCGCGGAGCGCCTCGACGGCGAGACCGTGGCCGAGGAGCAGGTGGTGCGCCGCGGCGAGGCCCTCTCGTGGGCTCTGGCGCCCAGGTGCGTGGTTGCCCCCGGTGTAGCTCAGGAAGGAGGAGCACCACGGCTCGTTGAGGGTGGTCCACACGCCCACGCGGTCGCCGAGGGCGTCGTGCACATGGAGCGCATAGTCCCGGAACCGGGCCGCCGTGTCACGGCTGGTCCAGCCGCCCTTCTCCTCGAGTGCCTGTGGGAGGTCCCAGTGGTAGAGGGTCAGCCAGGGCTTGATGTTCGCCTCGAGCAACTCGTCGACCAGACGGGAATAGAAGTCGATGCCCTGGGGGTTGACCGGGCCGCCGTCGGGCTGCACCCGGGACCAGGAGGTGGAGAATCGGTAGGTCTGCAGGCCGAGGTCCTTCATCAGCGCGACGTCGCCGCGATAGCGGTGGTAGTGGTCGCAGGCGTTCTCGCCGTTCTCGCCACGCAGCACGGCACCCGGCACCCGGCTGAAGGCATCCCAGATCGAGTCCGTGCGGCCGTCTTCATGGGCCGCGCCTTCGATCTGATAGGCGGCCGTCGCCGCTCCGAAGAGGAACGTGGGCGGGAACGAGCGCCCATTCGTCGTGGTCACAGCTGTATTCTTGGTCACAGTCATATTCTCGGTCACGATCGGGGGTTGTGCGTACGGCGTCATCCCTTGACGGCTCCCTGCATGATGCCGGCAACGAGTTGCTTGCCGAGCAGGATGAAAACCAGGATCAGCGGGATGATCGACAGGACCACGCCGGCGAGCACGAGCGAGTAGTCGACGTAGAAGGCGGCCTGCAGCTGCTGGAGCGCCACCGGGAGGGTCGGATTGCCGGGGCCGAGCACGATGAACGGCCAGAAGAAGTTGGTCCAGGTGCCGATGAACGTGAACAGGGCCAGCATGGCGGCGGCCGGGCGCGCGGCCGGGAGGCCGATGTGCCAGAAGCTGCGGATCATCGAGGCGCCGTCCATCCGCACGGCCTCGATCAGTTCGTCCGGAAGAGCGTCGCGCAGGTACTGGGTCATCCAGAAAACGCCGAACGCGGTGACCATGGCGGGTGCGATGACTGCCCAGAGGCTGCCGGTCCAGCCGAGCCGGGACATCACGATGAACAGCGGCACGATTCCCAGCTGAGTCGGCACGGCCATCGTGGCGATCACGAAGATGAGCAGGCCCTCACGGCCGCGGAACCTCAGCTTGGCGAAGGCGTAGCCGGCCAGGGTGGAGAAGAGCACGACGCTGAGCGACACCGCGGACGACACGATGATGCTGTTGCCGAGGGCCGTCCAGAACGGGATGCTGTCGATGACGGTCAGCGCGTTGGCGATGAAGTTACCCCCGGGGATCCACATCATGCCGTTCTGGTTCAGGGCGGACGCGTCCTGGCTGCCGATCAGGAACGACCACCAGATCGGGAAGGCCGAGCCGAGGAGAACGGCAATGAGGATGCCGTAGACCCAGAGTGCGGGGCGGCGGTCGTGGCCGCCGATGATGGTCTTGCTCATGAGATGCCTTTCGCACGGACGCGCAGCTTGCGGTCTGCGGTGCCCGCGATGCGCCGGGTGATGACGAAGTTGAGGACGGCGATGAGGATGATGATCAGGAAGAGCAGCCAGGCCACGGCGGACGCCCGGCCGAAGTTGCGCTGGTTCCAGCCGAGTTCGTAGATGTACAGGGTGAGGGTCTGCCATTGCCTGCTGGCCCCGCCCTGGCCGACATTGTCGAACATGCGTGCCTCGTCGAAGATCTGCAGCCCGCCGATCGTGGAGGTCAGGATGACGAAGATGATGATCGGTCGAAGCAGCGGCAGGGTGATCGACCGGAAGGTGCGCAGGCGGTTGGCGCCGTCGATGATCGCGGCCTCGTAGTAGTCGCGCGGGACGGCCTGCATGGCGGCCAGGAAGATGAGGGCGTTGTAGCCGGTCCAGCGGAAGTTCACCATCGTGGCGATGGCGACGTGGCTGGGGATCACGTCGACGTGCCAGCGGATGGGTTCGAGCCCGAGGCCTGTGATTGCGCTGTTGATGAGGCCGTACTTGTCGCCGAAGAGGTCGTTGAAGATGAGCGCGACCGCGACCGGAGCCACGACGTACGGCAGCAGCACGCCCATGCGCCAGAAGGTCTTGCCGCGCAGGTTGAAGTCGAGAACGGCGGCGATGCCGAGCGCCATCAGCACCTGCGGGATGCTCGAGAGCAGGAAGATGCTGAAGGTGTTGCGGAGGGAGGTCCAGAAGTACCCCTGCGACAGCACCGTGGCGAAGTTCTCCAGTCCGACGAAGTCGCCCTGGCCGCCGATGAGGTTCCAGTCGTGCACCGACACCCACGCGGTGTACAGCAGCGGGAAGAGGCCCATGATGCCGAAGAGGAGGAAGAAGGGGGAGATGTAGAGGTAGGGCGAAAAGCGCACGTCCCAGCGGCTGAGCTTATGGCTGAGGGCGATGCGGCGGATGCTGCGGGCATTCACCTCGATGGCGGCGGCGGTAGTCATGAACAGTCCTTGCTAAGTCGGTGGTCGAGCTTGTCGAGACCCGGTGGTCGAGCTGCGGTGGTCGAGCTGCGGTGGTCGAGCTGCGGTGGTCGAGCTGCGGTGGTCGAGCTGCGGTGGTCGAGCTGCGGTGGTCGAGCTTGTCGAGACCAGGGTCTCGACACGCTCGACCACCGCGACACGCTCGACCACCGACAAGCTCGACCGTCGGGGTCGGCTGGTTAGCCGAGTGCCTTGACGTCGGTGGTGAACTGCGCCCACGACTCGTCGGCCGTCATCGTGCCGTCTTCGACGCGGGTGAGCGCCTGCTGCATGGCGTCGTTGATCGCGAAGTAGGACTCGCCCTTGAACGGCGTCACGTCGACCGCTGCGGCGCGGTTGGCCAGGATCTGACCGGTCGGCGCGTTGTTGAAGAACGGGTTCACCGCACCGAGCAGTTCGTCACTCGCGAGAGCGTCGACCTGACTCGGGAAGGTGCCCTTCGAGGCGAAGGCCTTGAGCTGCTGCTCCGGGGCGGTCAGCCAAGCGGCGAGCTTCTGAGCCTCGGCCTGGTTCTTCGACTGCTTCGGAACGGTCAGGTACGAGCCGCCCCAGTTGCCGCCGCCGCCGGGGAAGGTGTCGGCAATGTCCCAGCCGGTGACGCCTTCGGCGTTGCCGGAGATCACGCCGAGCATCCAGCCCGGGCAGAGCATCGTGGCGAAGCCGTTGTTCTGGAAGCTTGCGGTCCAGTCGTCGCTCCACTGGCCGAGGTGCGCGGAGAGGGTGCTGCTGGCGTCGAGCACGCTCGTGTACGCCTTCTTCACCTCCGGGTTCTCGGTCGCGATGACGGTGCCGTCCTTCTCCTCGTAGGCGTTCGGGATCTGGTTGACGACGCCCTGCCAGGTGGCTCCGGCCGAGTCGAACCAGGGCACGTTCGTGCCGGCGGCCGCGAACTTCTCGCCGGCGGCGTAGTAGCTCTCCCAGCTGGTGCCGAGGAGCTTCGCGACCTCGGCCCGGTCGGTCGGCAGTCCGGCGGCGGCGAACAGGTCTGAGCGGTAACAGACGCCCTCCGGCCCGATGTCGGTGCCGTACGCGATGAGGTTGCCGTCGGCATCCGTCGCGGCCTTCTCCTTCCAGTCCAGCCAGCGCCCCTTGACCTCTGAGGAGCTCACGGTGACGAACTTGTCCGAGTACTGCAGAAGCTCCGGCAGCCAGTCGACCTCGATGGCCTCGACATCGCTCAGGCCGCTGCCGGCGGCGAGACGAGTCGTGAGGTTGTCGCGGGCCTCGTTGGAGGTCGCCGCCTTTTTGTGCGTTACCTTGACGTTCGGGTTCGCCTTCTCGTACTCGGCGAACAGGTCGTCATAGCCGAATTCGTTGAACGTGGCGACGGTCAGTTTCACCTTCTCGTCCTTGGACTGCTCCGAGCCGGCGCCGGCGGAACAGCCCGCCAGGACAAGTGCGAAGGTCGCTGCTCCGGCGACGGTTGCTGCGATTGTGCTGCGCGGGAAACGCTTCACGGTCACTCCCTTGTGTGCGTGCTGATGGGTGGATGCGAGTCCGCTCTCAAAGCTGTGAGAGCGCTCTCACGGTGTGATGCTTACGTTAGCGGCGGGCCGGTGGTTTGTCAAGAGAGCGCTCTCAGGAGCCGCGAGAGCCGGCGCCGAGGTCGCTGCGGTGGCAGGCCGCCGGTGTCGCACGGGCGCCGAAAAAGCCCCTGCCGGCCGGGGATTCCGGACGGCAGGGGCAGGGTCGATTCGTCCGGGGTCGTTTCAGTCAGGGGCTAGGCGAAGACCGCCACGGCGGCCTGCACCGGAACCGCTCCGGACAACAGGTGCAGCGTCTCGCGCTCGCCGGCCCCGGTTCGGATCAGCTCGGCCAGCACGGTGGCGACGTCGGCGCGGGGGACCGTGCCGCGGGTCTCGGTGTGCTCCGGACCGGTGCGGGCCAGGTGGACCAGGCCGGTGCCGATGTCGTCCGTCAGGCCACCCGGCCGCACGATGGTCCAGGTGAGGGACCGGCGCGAGAGGTCTTCTTCGGCCGCCAGCTTGGCCTGCAGGTAGGACAGGAAGCCTTCGGGGACGTCCGAAGGACGGGCGTTGTTTCGTACCGAATCGACGCCGGTCGAGGAGATCTGCACGAAGCGGGGAACGCCGGCGATCTCCGCAGCGTCGGCCAGAAGCACGGATCCTCCCAGGTCGACGGCCTTCCTGCGCTCGTCGCTGCCGCCCGCCCCGGCTCCCGCCGCGAAGACCGCAACGTCGGCGCCGGCCAGGAGGGATGCGACCTCGGCAGCCGAGGACTGCTCGAGGTCGATCACCACCGGAACCGCCCCGTCGGCGACCAGATCTGCCCGGTATTCCTCCTTGCGGATCAGCCCGACGACCTCGTGGCCGCCCCTCGAAAGCTCCCGTGTCAGTTTACGAGCGATGTTTCCATGTCCACCTGCAATAACAATGCGCATCTGGATGACAACCACGACCCGGCCCGGATCATTCCCGCGGAACGATCACGGTGAGGGACGCCACCCGGCCGTCCCGGCGGAAAATGCTGGCGCTCAGATCCGCGCCCAGCACCCCGCCCGATCCGGGCACCTCCGTTCCGTCGGCAAGGTGTGCGACGACGTCAATGTGCGCGCCGCCGCCCAGGAACTCGGCCAGGGGGCCGCCCCTGTGGAACACCACCGGGACCTGGCAGAACGTGAACGCGAGCGCGTCCACGGGCAGCATGATCGTCCGCTGGCGGCCCGCGAGGTCCAGGTACGCGAAGGTGCAGGGCGCCATGGTCCATTCGCTTTCCCGCAGCAGTGTGGGGCGCAGGACGATCCGGCCCCGCTCGACCCGCAGGCCGAGTTCCCCGAGGCGGGTGAGCACCTCCTCCTTGACCTGGCCGGTCATCCCCGGCTGCCTGGCCCCGTGGCCGGCGGGCGTGTGGGAGTAGGGGTCGGTCGGGAACGCGCCATAGGTCAGCGGGTCCTTCGCGTAGCCGAGGCCCGCGCGGACATCCTCGTAGGCGTCGACGAGGCCGCGGATCGCGGCATCCGCCGCCCCGTCTACGACGGCTCGTTCGAGCGTCTCCTGCAGGGCGAGCAGCAATTTCGACACCATGTGCCAGTAGATGCTGCCGAGGCCCTCGTAGGCGAAGAATGTGCCGGAGCGACCGGTGAACTCCGAGTGCCTGAAGACCTCCTCGAAGATCGTGAGGAGCTCTGCCCGGCCCTGCTCGACGGCGTCGTGGAATGCAGGGTCGGCGCTCAGCCGGTCAAGCTCGCCTGCCACGCCCCGTGCATTTCGGATCTGCGCGGCGAAGTGCACGTCACCCTGGGCGTCCCGGACGACGATGCTGCGGTCACCGGCCAGGGAGAGGACGTCGACAAGGGGGCAGCGGGCGGCCCGCTCGGCGCTGACGACGTTGCGTTCAAGGAAGGAGGGCAGGTTCTTGTCGGGGTAGAGGACGTAGCTGTGTTGGTCTGCGCGGTAGAGCCGGCTGGCGCGCAGGGCGTTCAGCAGGTCGAGCGATTCCTCGGCGCTGAGCATCCCGCTGGACAGGATGGCCACCTGACCCTCGAGCATTTCCGAGAGGCGGTGAACCGCTGAGCCTTCGGCGCCCAGTTCGAGAACGTTGTACGCGTGCACGAGACCGTCGTCGCGCCGGTTGGCGCGCAGGCCGCTCTCGACGAAGCGCTGCGCCAGGTCGAGCAGCTCGGCGACGTCGCCGGCGGTGACTGTCGTGCCGACCCCGTGCCGACCGGCGTACACGGCCTCCCGGTAGACGGTGCCCGCCGCGCCGAGGTCGTCCATGACGACCTTGCGACGGGCTTCGTCGAATCCGTCGGCCAGGGCGTCCGCGTGGCCGGCGAGCACGTCGCGCACGCCGGTCAGCAGCCCGGTGAGTTCGCTGCTGAGTTCGACGTCGACGGTCAGAAGGCCCTGTAGGAAGACCAGGTACCGACGGAGATAGGCGAGGGTGACCACCGACAGGCCCTTGCCGACGAGCGCGTTGTTGGCGTCGTTCCACTCCGGGCGCTGGGTCGTCATCCAGATGCCACCGTCCGGCACCAGATTGACGAGCTTGGCGAGCAGGAGCAGCAGCACCTTCTCGGCCAGTGTGACCCGAACCAGCCCGCCGTCGGCGTCGTGGACGAGCCGCCCGTCCGAGCCCTCGGCGGCGACCTGCTCGAGGATCGTCCTGTGCCGCTCCGCGTCGAAGACGATCGTGTTGTATGGATCCTGGAGGATGTCCTGGTACGGCGCGATCCGGTAGGGCACATCCGAGTGCGTGAACACCCGTCGGTTGACGAGGGTGCCCAGGCGCCCGGGGTGGAAGCGGTGGGAAGTCTCGAGCAGCTTCAGCAGGTAGACGATCTGGTGGTCGCTCCAGTAGCCGATGTTGGACCACGGGTCCCCAGGTTCCGGGACCTCCCAGTCGACTCCGGCGCGGGAGATTCGATACGGGTTGTAGCCGTCGGCGGTGGTCGCGTCCAGGAAGATCGTGACCATTGACTCGACGTACTCGGGGAAGGACCAGGCCAGCGCCTCCCAGTTCTGGAAGATGTCACGCCAGTTGCCTTGATATTCCAGGCGGCGAGCGCCTGCGTCGTCGGTCAGGAGAATCTTGAACTGGTTCCACGGCCGGCTCGGGTCGCCGTGCCGCCGGCTGAACGTGAGCGGAAGGTATTCCATGCAGAGGCGCCACAGGTCGGCATCACCGTGGTCCTCGGCGATCGCGACGAGTTCGTCGGCGCGCAGCCGGGCGGGCAGAGCGTCCAGGACCGCGGCGCAGCGACGTGCGGTCGCCGCGCTCCGCTGCAGGATGAACGCCCGCACGTCGCGCGCCTGAACCGTGTAGCCCTCGGCCGGCACGCCGCCGCGCATCGTGTTGAAGAGCACGTTGGCGGTGTGGTGGATGGTCGCCAGCTCGTCGCCGGTGTGCTGGGCGGCGTCGGTGGCGGCGAGGATGGTCTCAAGGTCGGACCGGGTGCGGGCGAGGTCGGCCTCCAGCTCCCGGGCGAGGGCGTCCGGATGGCGCAGCTGGGAGCGGAGTCCGACCACGTCGGCGGCATCCTGGTTCACGTCGGCGACGACCTGCCACCGGCGTTCCTCGCCCGGGGCGAGGGCGAGTTGCGCGTGCACCAGGTAGGCGCCACGCTGGCCGCGCACGTCGGTCTCGGCGACGATGCCGTGGCCCCGGGCGAACGCCGGCACCTGCGCGATGGAGAGCAGGTGCCCTTCGGATGTCAGGCCGACCTGCCAGGCGACGTTGGCCTGCAGGGACTCGCTGGGTTCGGCGAGATCGGTCAGCGTCGCGTTGAGCGTCAGCAGCCCGAGGCCCGTCGGGGCGTCGACCTCGGCCCGCTTGTACGCGTCGAGGAGCACGCTCAACTCGTTCTGGATCTTCTGCCCCGCCCCGGCGGGGAGGATGTTCACGAGGCCGTCGAGTAGCTCGATGGTGCGGGGTTCGGGTGAGAGCGAGGTCAGGGCGCAACTGCGCACGACGCCGAATCGGGCGCTCGTCTGCCAAGTCACCCGGAGGCGCAAGGCCAGATCAGGGCGGGTTTCCTCGAAGACAAGCGTCGTTCCGAGACTGTCCTTGTAGAGCGTGCGCTGCACCGTGCGATCGCCCGGACGGAGTTCCGTGAACGGCTGCCAGTGGGCGGTCGACCCGTCGGGTTGCCCGACGAGCAGCACGCTCAGTCCGCCCGTGCGGCCGCCGCTCTCCGTCACCTTGTCATCGGTGTAATAGGGGAAGAGGGCACCTTCGGCATCCACTCGGCCGGCGGTCAGGCCTCCCGTGCTCGAGACGAAAAGCCAGACATCGCTCGCGCCGACGAGGGTCATGAAGAATGGCGGCATCTGATCGTATGCCGTGATCCGATAGAACCGGCGTCCGTCCAGGTCGACGGGGCTGCCCTCGACGAGTGCGTCGGCGCCGTGTGGTGCGGCGCCGTGTGGTGCGGGGTGCTCGGTGATGGTCTCGAAGGGCATGCGAACCTCCAGTGGAGTCAACCCGGCGGACGCTCCGGCAGGAGAGGGCTCAATCCTCTCATGTGTGAGAGCGCTCTCACACAGCCGGTCGACAGACATCCGCTCAATCACATGCAGCCCTGCCCCGGTATGATTCGACGGAGATTTTGCTCAGAGTGTCCGGAACCGCACCGAATCCGTGCGCCGGAGGCAAAATCTCCGTCGAATTCGACGGGGCGGCGCGATGTGCGTCCCGGGTGAGTTCGGCCTGCTCGGCCGCGTGGTCGTCGGCTGCCTCCAGGAGTGCGGAGGTCTTCCGCAGGGGCGGCGCCTTGAGGAAGAAGCTGAGCACGAACGCGATCAGCACGACAACGAGGCTCACTCAGAACACCGTGAGGGTCGCGTCGTTGAAGCCCACGAGGAACGGCTGGGCCAGGCGCGGGTCGGCGGCCGTGAGGAACGACGTGTCCCCGTCGAGGGCGCCGCCGATGCCGCTGGGTTTCGCCAGCAGCCCCAGGATGCCCGCGTTCGCCGGGTCGGCCTGAACGGCGGGGTCGGTGGCGGCGGCCGAAAATGTCGCTGAGCTTGCCGTAGATCGGGGTGCTGATGCACGACACGATCAGGTAGGCGGTGGTCACCCAGGCCTGCAGGGCCATCCCGTCGAGGTCGTCGGCAATGGTACGCATCGATGTTCCGACGATGGTCTGGTCGAGTGCGGAGAGGAACATCCCGGCCATCAGGCCGAAGATGACGAAGAGGATCTGCCGATGGTTCATCAGCGGGGCGGCGGAGGCGGGGGCGGGAGTTTGCATCGTGTGCAAAGTTACACGACGGGCAATCAATCTTCAACCGTCGTGCGGCCCGTCCAGAGAGTCAGATTCATCTCCCGGGTCTATGCTCGGCGATGTGGGGCAAGAACAGCAACCAGTGGTGTCGCGGTCGGTGCGGAGGCGGCGCACTGTTGCGTTGACAGTTGTGGTCGTGGTGCTCGCCGGTGGCGCGCTCGCGATCGGCACGATCTCCGGCCGGGCGGCAACGTCTCTGGTGGCCGTGGTGGCCAGCACCGGCGCGCCGACGGCTCCGACCTCGCTGCCGCTGCCGCCCTCTCCCCAGCCCTCCTCGACCGGGCCTGCACGGCCGGCGCCGACAGGTTCGCAGCATCCGGCCGCGGTACCCACCTTCAACCGGTCGGCTCGTTCCATCGACGACCCCACCAGCCTGTGGGCAGTCGTCGACAAGATCCGGCCGCTGCGGCCGGCCGACTACACCCCGCCCGACCTGGTCGACGTGCCGGTTCCGCACGTCTGGAATCCGCGGCTGCGCGCGGAGGCGTCGAACGCCGTCGTCGGGATGTTCGCTGCGTTCACGGCGGAGACCGGGCTGCAACTCCAATCTCAGAGTTCCTACCGCAGCTACGGCACCCAGGTTGATGTCTACAACCAGGACGTGGCGGGCAACGGGCAGGCCTTCGCCGACACGAGCACCGCGCGCCCGGGAACCAGCGAGCACCAGACCGGGCTGGCCATCGACATCAGCGCGCTGCCGGGAAACTGCTCGCTCGATCCGTGCTTCGGCGCCACCCCGCACGGCCAGTGGCTGGCCCAGAACGCCTGGCGCTTCGGCTTCCTGCTGCGGTATCCGGCCGACAAGGTCCCGATCACCGGCTACGGCTATGAGCCCTGGCACTTCCGGTACCTCGGAGCGGACCTGGCGGCCGAAATGCACAACACCGGAGTGAGCACCCTGGAGGAGTTTTTCGGGCTGCCCGCAGCACCCGGCTACAACTGATCTCCTGCGATGCCCGTCGAGCAGCCCAAGCCGCTCGTGCCTACGCGCTGGCCCATTGGGACGACTGCAACACCGACGAGTTCGGTTCCATCAGCGGCAATGACTGTGTCAACTTCACCAGTCAATCCCTCCTGGCAGCCTGGTCAAGGGCGGCGACATCGTGCAATTTGACTGGAACGATTCCGGCGACGAGGACCACACCGGGATCGTGACCAGGGTCGAGAAGAACGGGCATTCGGTCGCAATCTATTACGCAGGTCACACGTCGAATACCGACTACCAGTCGGTGGACGAGTCCCTCCGCAACGGCGGTGGGACGGTCTCGTTCTGGAACGTCAAGTAAGTCCCGGAAGCGGCTCGGACCCTCGGCCCGCACAGTGAAATTCCCGGCAGAGTGTGATTGTCTGGATGTATCCCCCCCGAACGAATTGAGGCATTTGTGTTGTTGACCCGGCGTTTCCGCATCGGCGTAGTCGTGATGGTGCTCGGCGGCCTTGTCACCGGAACGGCGGCGGTCGCCGCCATCGGCGACGATGAGCCCTCCTCCGCGGCCAGGGCCGAAGGCGTGGGGAACAGCCTGACCGGCAAGGCGACGGCGTCCAAGGCCCCGACCGCCGCGCCGCGGGCGGCCCCGGCCGACGCGGGCGCGCC